>CAIVKC010000011.1 GCA_903906365.1 uncultured Bacteroidota bacterium
TCAACTATGACCTCAGCGACTATATACCCGGCTCAAAGGCGGCCCTTAATAACCGGATGGCCGTCGGCCTGGGCGGATTTTTGCGCTGGAACGACGCCTTTATCCCGGTGGTCAAATTGACCTACCACAATATAGAAGTGTTCGCCAGCTATGACGTAAATATCTCCAGATTAAAATCCTCCAGCCTCGGACAGGGGGGATACGAAATATCGGTAGCCTACAAAGGCTTCCTCTCACAGACCAGCGAAGCCCTCAAACAGGTGCTCTGCCCCAGGTTCTAAGGATCATAACACATAATAGGCATTGATTAGGGATACCCAAAATGTCAATGCAATCACAGTGGCAGGAACAGAATATATATTTCAGGCACAGTCAATGCACAGGTCGTATACAGTATTAACGCGCAATTAGATCAACTCGGCTACAGCCTAAAAATATTTCTCCCAGCTCCCTGATGGTTAGGGTACATTAAACCTGAAAAAAACAATACCCATTTCATTGCACCCATTGATCAGAACCATTGGTTTTGGCCGCTGGCATACCTGCCGGAAATCCTACCTTTACATGAAAAAACTGGTAATCCAAAATACAAGATGAACCGACTGTTCCCCATTTTCCTGAAATTAGAAACCCTTCATACCCTGGTTGTCGGAGGGGGATATGTCGGGTTGGAAAAAATATCCGCGCTGCTGGATAATTCCCCCGAAGCCAGGATTACGCTGGTTGCACCCGAAATCAGCCAGGAGATCCGCGCCCTGGCTGGGAGCCATCCAAATCTGCAGCTGGTGATGCGGGCTTTTAAGGAGGATGACCTCCAGGACAGGGACCTGGTCATTGTGGCCACCAATGACAAAGCATTGAACCGAGAGATCCAGGCGATGGCCAAAAAAAAGAAACTGTTGTGCAATGTGGCAGATACCCCCGAGCTCTGCGATTTTTACCTTTCCTCCATCGTGCAAAAAGGAAATCTTAAAATAGCCATATCAACCAACGGGCTTTCCCCTACCGCCGCCAAGCGGATCAAAGCCATGCTGCAGGAAAGCTTTCCCGATGACATAGACAATACCTTAAACAACCTCCAGCAAATCCGCAACTACCTGCAGGGGGACTTCTCGGCAAAAGTGGCGGAACTCAACCGGATCACCGACATCCTGATCCGGGAAAAAAAGCACAAAAACAACAGCCCGTCCTAAGGCATTCCCATAAGGGGCCCCATAGCCCGGCGGGGTGGCGATAGGATAAACCAACCTTGTCCGCTCTCTCTAAAAAGCTATCCGTAAGGACCGGCGAATTCCTACATTTGCAGCATTAATCCACTATAACTTCAAAAAAATATGGAAACTTCCAACAACAAGGTCCTCATTACAGGAGGGGCTACCGGTATCGGATTTGGGCTGGCGCGGCGTTTCATCCGGGAAAACAACACCGTCATCATCTGCGGCAGGCGTTCGGAAGCCCTGAACCAGGCAAAAGCCCAGGAACCATCCCTCATAACCTGGCAGGGTGACCTTTCCACAACGGCCGACAGGGAAAGACTCTTTGCCTGGGTCAGCGAGCATCATCCCGATATGAATGTGCTGGTCAACAATGCCGGCATACAGCAATGGATGTCCCTGGATACGGACGATTTCTTCGCCCGCGCAAAGCAGGAGCTGGCCATTAACGTGGAAGCGCCGCTGCACCTAACGCAATTGTTCATCCGGCATGCAGCGCTCCGGGCCATCCTGAATGTAACCTCCGGGCTTGCCTTTGTGCCACTGGCCAAAGTGCCTACTTATAGCGCAACCAAAGCCTTCCTGCGGTCCTTCACCCTATCGATGCGGGAACTGCTGAAATCAAAAAATATAGAAGTGATCGAAGTGATCCCCCCTGCCCTCAATACCGACCTGGGCGGAAAAGGGATACATGACCAGGCCCCGCCCGTGGAAGGCTTTATTGACGCGGTCTTCTCCCAACTCCGGGAAGGAAAACAGGAACTGACCTATGGCTTCAGTGAAAACATGATCAAGGCAGGTCCCGAAGAACTCCGCGAGGCATTTAACCGGATGAACCAGGTACGATGAAATAAAGCGGTTGGAAAGATAGGGCATCCTCAAAAAGAAAGGGGTGGGCCAACCACTTCCAGTCCATGGGACTTATAGAGTTCTTTTAGCACATGCTCCTGGTCGGGGATGATGGTCCGGGAGAGTTTACTTACCTGCAAGAAGAAATCCTCCATGGAGCCGGCAGGCTGAAAAAGCACCAGCATCCTGGCGGGACCTTCGCTGATTTTTGCAAAGGCATGCGGGATCTTTCTGGGCCCCAGGGCGGAATCCCCCGCTTTGAGATGCAGGTTGTCTTCGCCGACTTTTACGATAAATTCCCCCTCCAGGACATAAAACCATTCATCCTGGTAATGGTGGAGATGCAGGGCAGGGCCTCCTTTTTCATGGCGCAGCGTATCATAGATCAATAGGTCACCCCCGGTGTCCCGGGATGAAACCTTGCAGTCGAACTGGCCGCCCATGATCATACGCTCTTCCTGAAAACGGTCCTTTCCGGCTTCCACTTTGATGCCTTTGGCGGCGCGGGGCTTACCGGGACCCTGGGCAATGGCAGGGAGGGCAGCTGCCAGCAGGGGTATCTGAAGAAACTGTCTTCGTTTCATATTTGGCAAATTGAAAGGTTCGGGAGGGAGACAGTTAAATATACAAAAAAAAACTGATCTTTGCGCCGGATCAATCACTGTCTGGCTGGCAGTACCAGGAACAAAGACCGGCCGGGGCAGGAGGTTTTCCCCTTCGCGTATGGATGGCAGGGGCTCATCCATACGGCCCTATCACATAACTAAACTTTATTTATATTTACTCCCAGGACCTAATTCCATAGCCGGCAATTACTTCTGGACAAAGCCTTTAGAATTTTTTACCAGTTCCCTGATCAATCTTGGTATGGTATGGCTCCTGAAAGGAAGAACAGGATTCCATGACCTGATTCATCATCATTTAGTAATTACAAGGATGTACATCTACTTTAAAATTGTTCTAAGGATATTCCTGCTCACCGTACTGGTTGTGATACTGATCAAAAGATGGTCGAATTACCTGAAGCAAAAACTGCTGGAAGAGCACAATGTAGACTTTCAGAAGAACCCCTGGGGTCAGGCCAACCTGGATGAACTCCGGGTCAATTATGGTTCCGACAAATCCCCCGAACTGCGTCAAAAAATCCTGCGGTTCATTCAGGTGGAAAGACTGACCTATTTCTTCTTTGGCCTCGGGGTCGCCATCCTGGTGGTCCTGGTGGGACTGTTCTTCGCAGTCCTGGTCTCCCATTCAGATTAAAATCATAAGATCCCCCATCAGCGGTAGATCAGGCCGGAGGAATCCGGTGTGAATACGGCCGCCGCCGTGTGCCAGCAGTAGATCCTTTTGAGCGAGGCACTGGCCTGCAGTTTATCCAGGCAGGGTTTACCAATAGCGGTTTCATTCAAATTGATGACCGTTAGGTTCTTCAACGCGTTGACCTGGCCGGCGACGCCATCGGAGAGGGGGTTTTTTTCCAGCCTTAGTTTTTCCAGGTTGGTAAAGTTTTTTAAAAATCCCAGGTCGGTTTCCTTCAGCCCGTTGGCAGACAGGTTAAGCCAGATGGTGTTTTTGGCAATGCCTGGAAAATCCTGTGCAAAGGTCGAGATGGGTATGCCGGAGCCGGCAGGAAGGGTCAGGTCCAGCCTATCGGGTTTATGCCCCATTAGGCGCACAACCATCCCTTTTTTGCGAAGCCGCTCCACCAGGGTCATATCCAACTGATCGGGTATATCCGGATTGACAGGTCCGGGCAAATCGGAAAAGGCCATGGCCGAAGCCCCGCCATCCCCCATGCCCAGCACTGCTGCAATGAGGGGCTTTACCTGCTCCTGGTCGCTGAAACCGGAGAGTCTTTTCCCGGTCGCCGCCCCCGCTTTTTCAATCCACCATCGCAGGACCGCCGTTTCCTCGGGGGAAAGGGGAGGCTTGCCTTCCGAAGGCATGAATTTTTCATCCCTCGGGTCCAGTGAAATCCTTCTGCACAGCTCGCTCTCCGCGGGCCTGCCTGGCACAACGGCGGGACCACTGCGGCCCCCTTTGAGCAGGCCGGCCAGCGTCTGTGTGGAAAGGCCTCCTTTGCGTTTACCCCCCTGATGGCAGGACCCGCATTTGGATTCCAGTACCGGCTGCACCACGTCTTCATATACCAGGGCGTCTTCCACCCGGGCTGGAAGCTGGCGGGCATGCTGGGAGAGGATCCCCAAATCCAGGTAGCCGCTGCCGTGGGTCAGTCCCGCACCCTGGTGGCCGCTATAGGCCATCAGCAGGACCAGGCAGACCAGCAGGACCGAAAAGGGCCTGGGGGGCAGCGCATACCAGCGCCTCACCTGGGGGATGGCGGTCAGATAAAGGATTCCTGAAACAAGGGCCAGCAGGATGGCAGATATCTTATGGCCGCTTAGCAGCTTGTGGTCATAATCCCCTGTTCGGGAAAGCAGGTACCCCAACAGGCAGGCCAGGACAGCCGAAATAAATCCCATCAGCAGGCTGAAGGATACGGCCTGTTGCAGGTAATCGTATTTACCCAGGTAGGATACCAGGTTGAATATCACAGCCAGCAGCAAAAAGCCGATGGGAAGGTGCACCGTGAGGGGATGGAGGTGACCCAGGTAAGTAAGAACATCCAGCAATATCATGGAAACGGCCATGGTTTTAATGCAGTGAAAAATAAGATATACCACAGGGCGGAGCGACTACTTATACGCGCACGAGTTTTACCGGGGCGGTATGAGCGGCATTCCACTGGCATACATACAGGTTCTTGTCCTCATCGACACAGACGTCATGACCGTGCTGAAATACCGGGTTAGCCGCCCGCAGGGTCTGCTGCAGCACACCGTCCCGGTACAGCGGGGCAGCACCGCCCGGATTGGAGACGACCCTGTTGTCCCTGTCCAGGATGGTGACAAAGCCGGAATTATCATCTAGCATTTTCCCGGAAGCATCCTTGGACCAGCAGATGCCGGCATAAATATGGTCCCCGTCGGGCACGGCCCTGCACACATACATCCCCGGAAGGTCTACCCGGCGCAGGAACCGGCCGTCCAGGGTAAATATCTTAAAACAGTTTTCTTCCCGGGAAGTGCAGATGAGTACCGGCCTGTTTTTATCCCGCAGGTCCACGGCCACCCCATGGGCGTTGTGCAGGTTATGGTCCGGGTCCTGGTTGTGGTGACCCCCGAAATGATGGATATACTGTCCCCGGTGGTTATACTGGATGATGTAATCGGAGCCATAGCCGTCCGCCACATAGATATCCCCGTTGGGTGCCACGGCCGTTTCGGTGGGCATGAAGGGCTCCTCATCGGAGTAGATGCCGATGGTGCGGGGATGGCCTATGGAAAACAGCAGCTTCCCGTCCAGGGTGGTCTTTACCACCTGCCCGGCCTGCGGATTCCAGTCCCCTGCCCTGTTCTGGTACCAGCCGCAGTCGGTCAGCAGCAAGAAATCTTCCCCGCCCTCCCGGGAAATGGTCAGCCCGTGTCCGCCGGGGAAAGCCGTTCCCCAGTAATCCAACAGTTTCCCCGATTTGTCAAAAATGAGGATGTTATTGTGGGTATCATCGCCGAGCATGATGAGTCGGCCCTTGCTGTCCTGCACCATTTCATGGCAGTTGGACAGGGGGTTGCTGTTCACACTGATTTTTGCCCAGTTCTTGTCCACTTTGTAACGAAATTCACCATGACCGATGATCTCCTCCTGCGGGTCAGGCCTGAGGGGATGACTAATGGAAAAGCCAAGGGCGGGCTTGGCCAGGGCCAGGGCCGTGGCAGCCATGGCGGAATGGCGGATGAAATGTCTTCTTGAATGCATATGGCGTGTGGTTTTATTTAATTTCATTTTAGCTCAGGAAAGTATTCCCTTTACCACCTTGCCTTCCACGTCCGTCAGGCGGAATTTCCTGCCCTGGAAGCGGAAGGTGAGTCTTTCATGGTCGATACCCATCAGGTGTAGGAGGGTCGCCTGGAAATCATGCACATGGACGGGATCCTTTACAATATTATAGCTGAAGTCATCGGTTTGTCCATAACTCAGGCCTGCCTTGACGCCGGCGCCGGCCATCCACATGGTAAAGCAGCGCGGGTGATGATCTCGTCCGTAGTCGTCCTTTGTCAGCCGTCCCTGGGAATAGACGGTGCGGCCAAACTCCCCGCCCCAGATGACCAGCGTATCCTCCAGCAGTCCCCTTCTTTTCAGGTCGGTTACCAGGGCTGCCGTGGCCTGGTCGGTGGCCAGGCACTGCTGCGCGATGGCTTTGGGAAGGCCCCCGTGCTGGTCCCAACCCTGGTGGTAAAGCTGGACGAATTTCACATCCTTTTCCAGCAGTTTACGGGCAAGCAGGCAATTGGCTGCAAAGGTGCCGGGATCCCGGCTGTCCTTGCCGTATAATTCGAACACCTCCTCCGGTTCCCGGCTGGTGTCCATCACCTCCGGCACGGAAGTCTGCATCCGAAATGACATTTCATACTGGGCAATGCGGGCTTCGACTTCGGGATCCCCGTAAGAATCATTCTGCAGCCGGTTGAGTCGGGTAAGGTATTCGAGCATTTCCCTTCGGTCGCTGCCATCATAGCCATCCGGGTTGTTGAGGTAAAGGACTGGATCCCTGCCCGTCCTGAACTGGACACCCTGATGGCGGGAGGGAAGAAATCCATTGCCCCATAGCCTGGAATAAAGAGGCTGGTCCTTCTGACCGTTCTTGGATACCAGTACGATGAAAGTGGGCAGGTTTTCGTTGTCGGAGCCCAGACCATAGCTGATCCAGGATCCTATGGAAGGCCTGCCAGGCAGCTGGTTGCCGGTTTGCAGGAAGGTAATGGCGGGGTCATGGTTGATGGCTTCGGAGTAAATGGATTTTACGATGCATAGGTCATCAACGACCCGGGCGGTATGGGGCAGTAGTTCACTGATCCATGTCTGTGATTTACCATGCTGATCAAAACGGAAAACAGAAGGGGCCACCGGCAGGATGGCCTGGTTGGCGCTCATGCCGGTAAGACGCTGGCCCTTCCTGACCGAATCGGGAAGGTTCTGCCCGGCCAGGCTTATGAGACCGGGCTTATAATCGAAGGTTTCAAACTGGGAGGGGCCCCCGCTCATGAACAAATACACCACCCGTTTTGCCTTCGGGGCAAAATGGGGAAGGGCAGAGAGGATTTCCTCTTCCAGCCCGGATGAACCCGGAGGCTGCATACCCCGGCCGCCGAGCTGTTTGCCAAAAAGGCCGCCCAGGGCCAGCGCTCCCAGGCCCAGGGTGGTCCTGGTCAGAAACCGGCGCCTGTCCCATTGGCGGTGCAGGGCGTCAAATTCGCTTCCCGGCAGCCTGAATTCCTTGTTTGCATGATCGTCCATAATCTTATCTTTTTGTCAGTGTAGCGTCGGAATTAATAATGGTGCTTGCCACCACGGCATTGGCAGCCACCAGCAGGGAATCGCTGTGGCTGTCCGCCCTAAACTGGCCGGTGGTGAGCCATCCCCTGGCCTTGGCCGGGGTGGCCTTAAATTTATTCCATTCCATGTCCCTGAGTCCAATGAGCAGCTCCAGCTCTTTGTCCGAAGGACTGCGGCCCGTCAGCCTGCGGTAACAATCCCTGATCGCCTCCCTGGCATCGGCGGTCCTGGCCATCTGGCAGCCCAGGGCGCGGGACGCTTCCACAAAAGTCGGATCATTGAGGGTGACCAGGGCCTGCAGGGGGGTATTGGTCTTTTGCCGCCTGGCCAGGCAATAACTGCGGGACCCCGCATCAAAGGTGGCCAGGGTGGGATTGGGCACGGACCTTTTGATGAGTATATACAGACTGCGGCGGTACAGGGCCTCCCCCGAATCCGCCTTGTAGCTGGCGTTGTTGATCTCCCAGAGGCCATCGGGCTGATAGGGCTTAAAGCTTTTGCCTCCGATCGCCTCATTGAGCAGGCCGCTGGCCAGCAGCGCGTTGTCGCGTATCATTTCGGCGGTCAGGCGTCCGGAGGGGCCATGGGAGAGCAGCCTGTTTTCCGGGTCCCTTTCCCGGGCCTGCTGGCTGGCACGGGAATCCTGGCGATAGGTGGCGGACATCACGATGAGCTTATTGAGCTGCTTGATATTCCAGCCGCTTTGCCGGAAGGTAACGGCCAGCCAGTCCAGCAGCTCCGGATGGCTGGGCATCTCTCCCTGGTTGCCAAAATCCTCGGTGGTCTTGACCAGTCCCTGTCCGAAGAAATTCTGCCAAAGGCGGTTGACGGCCACCCGGGAGGTCAGCGGATTGTTGTCCAGGGTGAGCCAGTGGGCCAGTCCATACCTGTTTTTGGGAAGGCTGTCCGGGAAGGGCAGTACGGCAGGGGGCGTGCCCATGAAGACCTGCTCGCCTGGGGCGTCATAATTACCACGCAGCAGGATATGCGCTTTTTTGGGAACGGGCATTTCCTGCATCACCATGAGTTCCTCTATATTTTCGGTGGAATCAGCCAGGGTTTGCCGGAGCTGTGCCAACTGCTTTTCAGATTCCCTTATCTCCGGGCTGAGGGCTGACAAATAGTATTGCCTTAAGATATCCAGTTCTTCGGTGCTGAGCTTGTCCCTGGGTGTAAGAGCAAGGGATGACCAGCTGGCATTTCGGCTGAGTACCCTGACCTCAAAGGGAGTAAGTGCCCTGCCATAGACAAGCACCTCTTCTAGCTTTCCCCCTTTCATACCCAGCCCCCGGTACCAGGCGCCTACCTGCAGGGCAGGTTGCTTGTCCACCCCCGCGAACAGGATGTCTTTGGTGAGCTGGTCCATGGTTGTTTCCATACTCATTTCCCTTCCGTCCAAAAATAAACGGAAGCCTGCCGCCCTGGCCGACCCGTCATAGGTTGCCGTAAGTTGTATCCAACGGTCACGGGGTATACCGGGGGCACTGATCCGGGTGATGGCGTTGGAAGGGCCGGTATGGGCCATATTCAGTTCCAGCCGGTCATTTCTGAGATAGAGCTGGTAGCCCCGGAAATTATAGAGTCTTTCTGCATCCGACTTATGGAAGATGACGCCTTCCTTCAGGGAGGCCGGGATATATACCCGCACTGAAATACTGAAGGGATCGGATTTGCGGAATACCCCCACCGGGCTGAGGTCAAGCCATACGTCCCCGTTGAGGGAGAGTGCCCGGCCCTGTTCCCCTTTTTCAAATACGAGGGCCTCTTTGATTTCCCCGATTTCCCTTTTCATCCTGGCTGTCTGCCTGGGAGCCACTTCGTTTTGCAAAGACCCCTTTTCCAGGTTATAGCGGGCAAGCAGCCCGCTGCGCGGAATGTTTTCGGTGACAAGCGTTTTGTAGCTGCCCGAGGAAAGCCATTTTTGAAACCCCGGTTCAGAGGCAGCGGCGGATTGAACCTTTTTTTGTTCCTGCGCTGCAATGGCCGCCTTAAAATAAGCCATCAGTTTTTCCTTCTGGGGTGTGGGGAGCATCAGGGTCGGGGTCGGCGTGGCGTCATCCCAGGAAATCTGACCCGCCTCCTTTACATTATTGAAGAAACTGAACAGCTCGTAATAATTCTTTTGGGAAACGGGATCATATTTATGGTCATGACAACGGGCACAGCCCAGGGAAAGACCCAAAAACGCGTTTCCAAAGGTATTGGTCCTGTCGATGACATACTCCGTCTGGAACTCCTCTTCAATGACACCGCCTTCCATATTCTGGGGATGGTTTCGGTTGAAGGCGGTGGCAATGATCATCTCGCGCGAAGGATGGGGCATGAGATCACCGGCCAGCTGCCACTGCACGAACTGGTCATAGGGAAGATTTTGGTTGAAGGCGCCTATGACCCAGTCCCGGTAGGGAGACATGTCACGCAGCCGGTCCACGGTATAGCCGTGGGAGTCCGCAAAGCGGGCCAGGTCCAGCCAGTCGACGGCCATCTTTTCGCCGTAGTGGGCAGAGGCAAGCAGACGGTCCACCTGCTTTTCATAAGCCCGGGGGGAGGAATCCTTGAGGAAATCATCCATCTCCTGCATGGTCGGCGGAAGACCGGTCAGATCAAGGGACAGTCTGCGCAGCAGCAGGTCCCTGGGGGCCTCCGGCTCCGGCGTCATCTTCTCTGTTTCCAGGCGCTGCTGTATAAAGCTGTCAATGGCATTGTAGGCGGTCCATTGCGGATGGTCGGGGACTGGCACTTCGGGAAGGCGGGGGGCGACAAAGGCCCAGTGCGGTTTGTATTCAGCGCCCTGCTCCATCCATTTTACCAGGATGGCCTTCTCCCTGGCCGATAAGCTTTGATGGGACCCGGGCGTGGGCATGACATATCGCGGGTCGGCAGAGAGGATTCGGTGGTAGAGCTCACTGCTTTCGGGGTCGCCCCGTACGATGGCATATTTTCCCGGACTTTCCGGGAGTTCCTCAAAGGCCGAAGATGCCTGGTCCAGGCGGAGGCCGGCCTTTTGCTTGGCCTTGTCCGGACCATGGCAGGAAAAACATTTATCGGAAAGCACCGGTTTTACATGCTGGTTGTAGTCTATCCGGTCGGGAAGTTCCCGGTAGGCTGCAGCCACATCGGGGGGCAGGCCGACCGAACAGGAACAAAGCCAGCAGCACAGGCCAATCAAGCAAAACCAAACAATACGAACCATGGTGTAAGGTGATATTTATTTATAAGAATGGCGGCCATCAGATGGCAGCCTGAGATGAACATGTTCCCTGTTGCAAAACAAAGTGCCTTCCCTCCATTCCAGCGTGGCCACCTGAATGGAGGACCTCCGCAGGTCAAAAGGTATGATTCCGTTTTCACCGGCCGGCGATTCCAGGTGGTTTTTTCTTCCCGGATGGGTAAAATAAAAAACATAAACCCCGCTGTCGGTCACCAGCACATCACCGTGCGCCCCGCTGGGCCCGTCTTCGGTTCTTGCCGATGGCTTATCCAGGATCAGTCCCTGTTTATCCCAATGAGTGGCATCCGAAGACCGGTATATGCGCATGCCCGCCCATTCATCGGTCAGCATCCAGAAATATCCCCGGTAACCGAATATTTTTGGCCCCTCCTGCCTGCTCCCGCTTATGGCTGGTACCGGAAACAATTTCCAGTGAAACAGGTCCCTGCTTTCTGCCATCCGGATGGCATCCTGGCTGGCTTCATCTTTGTACCACATACGCCAGGTGCCACCAGGCATCCTGCACAGGGAGGCATCTATGACCCTTTCGCTGGAGAGCTTGAGGTAGCCCTGGAAAGTCCAGTCCCAACCGTTGCGGCTGGTGTAATGCGACATCTTTTTGACTCCGCCCCAGTGTATGTACACGCCTTCAATCACCACCACGAACATATGATACTGCCCGTCCTGGTATACAATGTCAGGTGCCCAGAAAGTATGCGCCCCCCGGGGGGCAGGCAGCTGCAGCGTTCCCCGGTAAACCCATTGCTTCCCCTGGTCCGCGGCAGCGGCAATGCCTATGGAAGTTCCATAACAGTACGCTACATCGGCGGCTTCCAGGTTGGCCCGCCGCTGGGTATAGAGCATCCACCAGCAATGCTCGGACCGGTTCCAGAAGACAACCGGATCGGCAGCCCCGTCGGTTACCGGGTCCCGGTACAGGGGGGCGGGGGCCTCTTCCGTCTGGGCAGAAGCCCCGGCGCAAATCAGCAACAGCATGGCCAGGGCCCCCGCCAGAGGGGCCCGAAAAAAGAAGGCATATCGCTTGCAAACAATTGGCATGTATGGGCAGGTCTCCCGGCGGCTTCAGGCCCGGCGTCTCCATGACAAAGGGCAGGCCGGAGACCTATGAATAAAAATACTGAATTATGCCCAGAGCACCTTATTTTATAGCGTCATGCGGAGCCTTTTTACATTGACTGTTGCAGCTTAATATATAAGGATTTTCTTTATCGCAAAGCTGGTAATTAGTACTATTTTTGGACCACCAGGCTTACTGGCGGTTCCTGTTTTTGTGGAAGGGAAGGGCAAATTGGTATGGCCCGGGCAGGACCGGTCTGAAAAAATCCCTGTCAATCATTTATGGAAGTACACCATCACCCCAAGCTGCCCCACAGGGAAAAAGGTGGAAGGAATACCTGCTTGAATTTATCATGATCTTTCTGGCCGTGACCATGGGATTTTTCGCAGAACAGATCAGGGAACGTCATATGGAAAAAGAGCGGCTGCAAAATTATTTTGGGTCCATGGTTTTGGACATCGAAAGCAACCGGATGGCCCTGGATTCGGCCATCCGCCTGAACACAAATATGATCAGGGACTATGACGCCATGGCCAGGTCTTTTCTCACCGGAGGCCCTAGCTTTGACCGGGCCGCCTTTGCCAGGCAAATGGGTTCCATCTGGTGCAGGTGATTTACCAACCGCAACGAAACCTTCGAACAGATGAAATCATCGGGTTCCCTTCGGTATATTGATGACTTTACCCTGCTCAAAAACCTCATGGAGTACGTGCGGGCGACCAACTTTGCCCAAAACCGAACAGACCAGTTTGATAAAAAATACTACACTGATTATTTTTTGCCCACCATCTACCGCAACTATGACCTGCCCTGCAAGTTCTTCCTGGACTCGGCCTATACCAACCACCCGGCATTCATGAAGACACTCCAAAATCACCGGGACATCCTCAGCGGAATACAGGCTGACCAGGTCCGTCAGGAAGTGGGCGGTGCCCTGATGCTGAGACTGGAAAGACTCCGGGCTTCCCTGACCGCCTACAGGCTGGCTATAGCAAACTGCATCCGTCTCAAAGAGCTTCTTGACCAATATCTTCAGTGAACCCCTTTACCGGCATGTTTTGTTTTGGGGTGCCTGCTGCGGAGGGGGACATGACCATAGCCCCTGCTGCCAGCAGCAGGGAAACAGCCATCAACAGGTAGGAGGCCCCGAAGCCGCCGGTCCTTCCGTGCAGGTAGCCCACCAGGTAGGAACCGGTAAAGGAACCCAGTGCCCCCAGGCTGTTTACCAGGGCAATGGCCCCTCCGGTCACATTGGACGGCAGTAGCTCGGTGATGATGGCAAAAAAGGGCCCGTAAGGCGCATACATGGCCATGCCTGCCAGGGAGAGCAGCCCGAAGGACAACCAGAAATGACCTTCCCCCATCAGATAGGAGCCATAAAATGCGCAGGCGGCCACCAGCAGGCAGGGCCAAATGAACACCTTTCGCCTAAGGGTCCTGTCAGAAAAATAGGAGGCAGCCAGCATCGCGGCTGCTGCAAGCAGATAGGGAATGGAGGATAGCCAGCCTGTTTGAATCAGGGTGATCCGCGGCGCCGCGCGGATGATACTGGGCAGCCACATCACTAACCCGTATACCCCGAAATTCCACAGGAAATAAATCCCGCAAAGCAATAATACACGGGCAGACCGGAAAGCCTCCGCATAGCTGCTGACAGGCTGGATATGGGCCTGTTCAGCCTGCAGGGTCTCCAGTAGCCCGGCCCTTTCTGCCTCCGGCAGCCACCGGGCATCCACAGGCCTGTCCAGCGCCCCAAACCACCAGACCACCGCCCAGACCAGGGCGGGAAGTCCTTCCCAGATAAACATCCATCTCCAGCCGGCGGCATGTAACAGGTATCCGGAGAGAATGGACATCCACAGGATGGTCACCGGGTTACCCAGGATCAGGAAGGTATTGGCGCGCGAGCGCTCCGCCCGGGTAAACCAGCGGCTGAGCAGGATGAGCAGGGCGGGCATGACCGCACTTTCCACCACCCCCAAAAGGAAGCGGATGACAAGCAGGGCCGCCGTATTGGATACCACGCCGGTGACAGCGGCCAGGCAGCCCCAGCACAAAAGAGACCAGAAAACCAGTTTACGGGCGCTTCGCCCGGCCGCATAGCGGGCGCCGGGTATCTGGAACAGGAAATACCCCAGGAAAAAAAGGGAGCCCGCCAGGGAGGAAACGGCCGGGGTTATATGCAGGTCCCTGGCCATATCCCCGGCTGCGGCAAAGCCAAAATTGGCCCGGTCCAGGTAGGCCAGGCTATAGGTTATAAATACCATGGGCACCAGCCTGTACCAGCGGGTGGACAGGGCCCCGGTCTTTGTTACATGCATCGGCAGGGTTTAAAGAGTGAACTGCCCGGCTGAATCCTTGCCGCCCGCAGCCGCTCAGCTCCAGAGCCGGTCATGGGCCCTCAGGTCATTCCATTCGGGGGTGGGCGCAAAATAGGATTTGTCGGAAGGCAGCAGGTGCTTTTTGATTTCCTCCTCCACCAGTTCAATGCCCAGTCCCGGTGCCGAGAGGGGAACGGTGGCGAAACCCTTTTCAAAGAGTTTACGCCCGTCGGTGGTCTTTACCAGGCTATCCCACCAGGGATTGTCCAGGGAGTGGTGTTCCAGGGCCATGAAATTCTGGGTGGCCGCCGCACAGTGGACGCTGGCCATGAAAGAAACCGGGCTTCCGGCAAAATGCATGGCCATGGCCACCCCGTGTTCTTCGGCGTAATCCCCGATCCGCTTGGTTTCCAGCAAGCCGCCCGCAGTAGCCAGGTCAGGATGTATGATATCAACGGCATGGGCATCGATGAGGGGCTTGAACCCGCTTAGCAGGTAAATATCCTCCCCTGTTAATACAGGCGTATCCAGGGCGTCGGAAATGGTTTTCCACTGGTCCGTATATTGCCAGGGCACCATGTCCTCCAGCCAGGCCAGCCGGTAGGGTTCCACCTTCTTTCCGAAACGGATGGCATTGTTCAGATCAAAATGCCCGAAATGGTCTGAGGATAGCGGAATTTCATAGCCTACCACACTGCGTACTTCGGAAATGATTTTCGCCATTTCATCCAGGCCCTTTTCGGTGATCTGGATACCCGTAAAGGGATGGCGGGTATTGGCATAATCCATATAGCCCCCTTCCCACTGTCCCAGGTTGCTTCCCCAAAACCCAGTATTATTGAGGGCCCCGGGAATGCCTTTTACCTCCCCGATCGATATGTCCATTTTGAGCCAGGTCATTCCCTGCACTTCCAGCCGGTGTTTTATTTTCGCTTTGAATTCATCCAGGGTGGGCGCTTCCGGAGTGTCCGCATAGAGCCTGACGGTATCACGGTAACGGCCACCCAGCAATTGCCAGGCAGGCACGTTATAGGCCTTGCCCACCAGGTCCCAGAGGGCCATTTCAACGGCGCAGACACCCCCGCCCTGGCGGGCTGGTCCCCCGAACTGCCGGATGGTCTTAAACAGCATTTCCACATTGCAGGGGTTGGCTCCAAGCAGCCTGCTTTTGAGCATCAGGGCGTACCTTTCATCGGCGCCGTCCCTGACCTCCCCCAGCCCGAAGATACCCTGGTTGGTGTCGATGCGGATCAGGGGGGTGCGTCCCACATTTTGCAGGATGCAATAACGCATGTCGGTAATTTTGAGCGCGGAGGGCCCTGAAAACCTCCTTACCCGCTGGGTGCTGCGGGCTACCAGTTCTTCCAGGGGGGAAAATACGGTAGCCGCTCCCAGGGCAATGCCGCCGAGGGTGGACTTTTTCAGAAAATCCCTGCGGCTGTTTTCGGAACCGGCTGCCGGACCCTGGTCATCGGGCTGATGGGACGCCGGGTCTCTGAGTCCGATTTTATGCATGAAATGTGCGGAAGGTGTCATGGGAAAAATTTTAGTGTTCGGTGATTGACTATTGGCTCTCTTTGTAAAACCCTTCACTGCCTACCAGGTTCTTTCTTTCATATAATCATCGAGTTCCTTGCGGGTCATGGGCAGGTCCTTTCGGGTATCGAGCCATTGGAGGAAATCCTTTTTTATGTCATCGCTCCATTGCTGGTCGATCTGACCGGGGGTGTATTTTCCTTCCCGTAAACGCTGGTGCCCGAAATCATCGCGCAGCTGGATGAATTCCGAATTCTGAACCAGGTCCTCCACGTACTGGGCCGGGATGAAAACCACGCCGCCCTTCTTGGCCAGGATGACATCGCCTGGAAGGACGGTAGCCCGGCCTATGCGGATGGGGATATTGATGCCCGCTAGCATCATCTGCTGGATATAGGAAGGATCATACCCCTTTATCCATCCGTTGAAACCCTTTATTTCCTCCAGCCCTTCTATGTCGCGGACGGAACCATAGAAAATCACCCCCCGGTGGGATTTGGCAAAAATGGCATTGCCCAGGTTATCCCCGATCAGGGTGCCGTCCACCACTTTGGCGTAACTGTCAGCCACATAGATATCCCCCTCCTTTAATACATCGATGGGCCAGGAATTGGTGGCCCCTATGCGGCCTTCTGCCTTACCCCTGGTTTTGATAAGCTGGTCGTAATCGGGCCGCAGCGGCATGTACTGGGCAGTGACGGCGCGGCCCACCATCACCGAATCGGGCCGTATGGTCATCCAGTCACCTTCAAACTGGTTTTGGTATCCTTTGTTTCGCAGGTAGCCCCAGGCCTCCTCCAGGGAGACATTCTTGAGACGCTCCAGTATCCGGTCTGGTGTTCTGGGACGTCCGTCCGCCGATCTTTCCCCTTTCCAGCCAGGGGTAATGGCCTTGATCTGCTCGGGGCTTAAGGTCACTTCCTGGGCATGTAGCAGGTAAGAGGACCCTATCAGCAGGGCCAGGGACAATAGTGCTTTGTTCATATGGTTTATTTTTTGGGTCAGCCAATCGTTGATCGAATTTCCTGTCGGAGCCACCCCTTTTAAAGGGACAGGGCTATTTTTCCGGGTGCCTTCACCGCTGCATATATCGCATCGATGATTTTGAGATCTTTCAGGGCCTCTTCCCCGTCTACGGGCACCGGGGCCTTTTTGCCTTCCAGCAGGATGGCTGCCATTTCTTCCATCTGCACCGTCTGGTGCGTGCGGTGAGGCTGGGTCAGTTCTCCCAGGCTGGTTCTGCCCATGATGGGACCATAGGCGGTGGCGGGATGCAGTTCGGCAAAACCTTTCTCCCCTTCCAGGAAGATCTTATCCATATCGTTCATGGAATAGGTCGACAGGCAGGATGCCACCGCTCCTCCGGGGAAGCCCAGCTGGAACTGGATGGTCTCATCCACGCCTTCCCTGAATTTTACGGGGTCCGTCTTGGTTTCCTGGGCAGTAACCCAGATGGGATCCTCCCCGATCATATACCGGGAGGCGTTGATGGAATATATTCCGATGTCCATCATGGCGCCCCCGCCGGCCAGGGCGGGGTTGAGCCGCCACTGGTTCGGATCTCCGATCCTGAAGCCGGATAGCCCCTGGAAAAAAAGGACCTTACCAAAGGCTCCTGCCTTGCGCTGCCGGATGATCTCCAGGGTCTTTGGCTCAAAATGCATGCGGTAGCCCACCAGCAGTTTGACCCCGGCCTGCCTGCAGGCATCAATCATTTCCTGCCCTTCCCTGGCATTGAGGGCCATCGGCTTTTCGCATATCACATGTTTTCCGGCACGGGCCACCCGGATCACTTCATCGTGGTGCAGGGCATTGGGGGTGATGACATAGACCGCATCGATGTCCGGATTATGCCTGATCTGATCGAAATTTTCATAATTGTAGCAGTTCTTGGCATCAATATGATAGCGGGCCCGCCAGTCGGTAATCTTGGAAGGGGTTCCGCTGATCAGGCCGACCAGTTTTGCTTTTCGGCAGTCCTTCATGGCCTCTGCCACCATTGTCCCGTAGCCCCCGAGTCCCATAATGGCCACGCGGAGCACGGGCCCTTCATAGGAAACATCCCCGGATGCCCTTTCAGCCGCCTGTGCGCGGCCTGTCAGAAAAGGCCATGCAATCAGGGGGGCGGCCACTCTTTGCAAAAAATCACGACGTGAATTCATATTTGTTTATTTATGGGTTTTAACAATGGTCGGGCTAATAAATGCGGCGGGTTTTCCGGGAACAGATAGCGGGATGATAAATTAAGATAGGGTTTTCCCCGATGGCTTCCTTTTCACGGGTTCCGGAATGGCGGGGTGATTGCCGGCACGGCGCCGTCCCTTTAAAGTTAAACATCTTAGCATCACCGCAGCCGGCCCGGGTAGAAAAAACCCATGAATTGGATAAATAATCATAAGCCTTCCTGGCTGGGGGATCCGGCAAGCCTGAGGCAAATCCTAATATCTCAGCCGGCCCACTTTGTATTCCCCTCTTTATTTGGCCGCTTCCAGCCTGAGGATGCAATTGCGCAGGGAGCGGAAATTGTGATAGGCTGCCTTCCAGATATGCGCCTTCAGGGAGGTTTTTCTGGAGGGGTCCTGGTCCAGCCCCCCTTCATACCAGTCCCCGTGCTGGTGGTCTATGAGGTAGGTTTGAACATAATCCCAGAGTTTTACAAAATGATCATAGTAATGCATGCGGTCCCCTGGATAGGCATCCGAAAGCAGCAGCAGGGTATTGAGGCCTTCTGCCTGTGCCCACCAGTTTTTGGTTTTGGCCGTAATGGTTATCCCCGGCTTATCTTTAAAATAGTATCCTTCATCGTAGAATCCGCCCAGTAGGGAGTCCCATCCATTGGCCAGGGCATGGTCCACCATTTTTTTGCCGACGGAGCGGGTCAGTGTATCGCCTTTGATGCCCAGGGCCTCGGAGGCTTCCAGCATCAGGTAGGCCGTTTCCACGTCATGGCCAAAGGACACATGGTCCAGGTTATGGTGCAACAGGACCGACTCGCGGGAGGAATCCCTGAAACTGACGGGTTTCCAGTCCGGGGTGAAAAACAACTGGAGGGTACCCATAGGCGTTATGATGGTTCCGCGGATGAGCAGCAGCATTTCCTGGAGCCGGGACTGGACCAGCGGATCCGGCCACACCTGGTAGAGTTCGGTCAGCGCTTCCAGCAGGTGGATGGAACTGTTTTGGTCCTTGTATCCGATATCCAGCAGGCTGGAAGTCCCCGGACTGCGCCTGACCGGCGTGCCGTCCCGCTCCAGGTATTGGTAATAGCCTTTGTATACCGGGTCGTGGCTGTGCTTTTCCAGCCACAGGAACACCGCCCTGGCCAGATCCAGGGCCGAACTGTCGCCCGAACAGCCGAAATAGGCCGCCGCCGCATACATGCCAAAGGCATTACCGTAGGCCTGCTTCTGGGTGGTCACCGGAACACCCTGGCGGGTAACCAGATTATAGAATCCGCCAAATTCCCGGTCCCACATTTTATCCCGCAGGAAGGCAAAACCATGCCTGGAAAGGGCCAGATAACTGCTGTCGTGGTAAAAAAGATAGGCTTTGGCGGTAGTCCAGGTATGACGGGCCTGGGTAACAATCATTTTTTCCTGATTTCCCTGAGGCTGAAAGGCAAAGTCAAAACTGCTTAGGTAGCCTCCATATAATGTGTCCACTACCCGGGGATAATAAATATCCAGTAACTCCTCTCTGGCGGCATATCGCATCTGCCGGGCGATGCTGTCAGGTCGTCTCAGCTGACCGGAGCAGAGCGAGCAAGCCAGCAGGAACAGGGAAAATAGCAGACTTTTTATCATAACAAATGATTTATAGTAAATACCCCTTTTTACGTTTTTTAGGCGACCTCCAAAAATACTCCCCTCACCGGTCCCTTATTTACCCTGCAGGAGGTGGTCGGCTGCCAGCACCAGGAACAGGTAATCGGTGGTCCCGCCTCCCAGCACATATTCTGCCTGCTGCCAGAGGTAGGGAAAACTAAGCAGTTCGGGGAAATCGGGCCTGATCAGGGCCGTCCCTGAACCGACGCCCCCGGGGATATAGGACCAGTCGGCCCGGTTGAATCCATACCCCGGAATCAGGGAATGGGCGCCGACCCCGGAGGCAAAGGAAGCCGTATTGCTTCCGGGATGACAACCCAAAATGAAATTCATGGCAGCAAACATATACCTATCTGAAACGATGTCCGGAAAACCCGTATGCAGGAAATACTGTTTGTACCCGAAATGCTGGATATCCCAGCCCGCGCCCCAGATATTGGGGCGGTAGGGTACCCCGTAAGGTGTCATCCGCCCCTGGGCTTCAATGGTTTCATTTAGCCGGCGCACCGACCTGGTAACCCTTTGAAGGAAGCCTGCGTCCTTTATTAAAGGAAGCACCCTGCCAAGAACCCAGCCGGAAGCGGCGATGTTGTCATCAATGGCCTGCTGGTTGGAAACCAGGAAATCGGCAAATTTTTTTTCTTTTGTCGTGAGCAGCATTTCAGCGGCAAGAGTCAGGCGCTGTGACGGATCTTTTTCCCTGGTCCTTTCCCAGACCTCCCCTGCAATGGCAAGGCAGTCATGGGCGAGGGTATCATTGAAGCCCTTCATGACCCTGCTGGCCGCCGCCAGGGCTGAGGCCACTTCCAGCGCCCGGCCGGGATTGTCTTCGGTAAAGACCCAACGGTCATCAGGAGGAAGGCCTCCATTTGCCGAAGCCGCGGGCTGGTAAAAGACATTATCGGTACTGTTGGCCGCGTCCCCCAGCAGGGTATACTGGCGCAGGGTGGGTTCGATGATGCCCCTGTAAAACCTTCCCATGCTCTTGTATCCCCCTACCAGGGAAAGCAGGCCGTGCTCGATCTGCTGGAGTATGTCGGGCTTTCCGTCCGGTTGCTGTATTTCGGTTATACGTGTATGTTGGTTGATGGCGGTATTGTCATAGTCCGTGCCGAACGCCTCGTAGGCAAGGGTAAGTCCATAGACGGTTTCCGATTGCGACTCCACCCGGATATCGAAATCCCCGGCATCATGCCAGGCTCCCCTGTTAAGCCCGGGTATGGTCTGGCCGGAACGATAGGCGGTAAGGGTTGAAGGTCCCTGAATATAGCCGTCAAAATGATTGGAGTCAATGGGAGCCATGCGCGCGTCGTCGAGGTGGCAGTATCCATGCCATACCCGGTACTTGTCATTTACACGCATATGGCACATCTGCACGGGCAAAAAATATTCCAGGGTCGGTTGCCAGACCCCCCGGGTAAAGACACTGTCGCTGATCCTAAAGGGCGCTGTCTGCCCGGACCCGTAGCGGATGATATACATCCCTTCCCGTTTGATGGCAGAAAAATCGAACTGCAGGTAGTGGTAGCGTAAAAAAAGACCCCAGTCCCTGGGAGCAGCCTGCAGTACGGTTTCAAAGCCGCCGTTTTCACGGATCCGCAGCAGGGTGGCCAGGGGACGAAGCCGGTCACTGCGGTCAAGCTCTATGACGGCTATCTTGGTTTGCCTGGGATGGTAACCGACCTGGGAAACCTGCACCACCGGCTTGGAGATCCATCCCGCAATGGCATGAGGCGTCACCATCCATTCAATGGCCCGGCGGGTTAGACCCCTTTTTACCAATGCCCGCACGACAAACCATCCGTTATTGTATTTCCCGCGTCCGTCCAGCAGCTGCATGCCATTGCCATTGAGGTTCTCGATGGTCATTGTCTGGGCTTCGGACTCCGGGGCAATGGTCAGGGTGTTGCCGCTGGCCATCGGGGTGATCTGCGTCTGTCCTTCCCCGTCAGTATAATGAGGGCCGTTGGCCTGCTTGGGAAAGATGCCTGACTGGCTGCCCATGTAATAGGTTTTCCCAAAAAGGGCACCGGGAAACAGTTCGAGGTTGAAACCCACCTTTTCAACCCATGCTTCGGGCAGGGCGCTGTCCAGGTCCACCGTGATCCTGAATCCCTTTCCCGAAGGGACAATGGTGGTGGTATAGGAGAAATGGAGATCCGGATATATGATCGGATTGAATCCTTTTCTGTTGATGGACTCATCGGGAAAGGACATATGGACGCTGATGCTGCCGGCCGCCCGGTCTATGCTTTTTCTGCCCACCGCCGGAATGGGCTGCCACTGCCCGGGTGTGGGTTCCAGGCGGATGTCCCCGTTGGTGGCCACCCGCTGACCGTGTTGTATGATTCCGACACCCCCCTGGTGACCTTCGGGATAAAAATCCTGGGCCAGCATGACGTTGACACCCTGGCACTGGAGGTAATCCTGGCTGTTTAAATGCATTTGCTGCTGGGCGGTAATTTGCAGCTGGAGGAAGGCTATGAAAATTAGCAGGCAGGGCTTTTTCATGTTTTTATCCGGGATTTATCGATTTGAACGGAGGGGTCGGCACAAAGGATACCTTCCGCCAGGGTCAAAGCCAGGGCCAATTTATTTCATTTAAGGAAACATGGCATGCTTTGGTAAATCCTTACTCAGGATAGGATAAAAAATGATTGGTTTGGACAAAACCTTCCCATTGCCCGGCAGGCCCCATCCTATTTTATAGGGAACCAAGGATTCCCCCGGCGGAAATAATGGGGCAAGGGGTTGCCCCTGCATCCGGGCTTAGGGGAGGCCTTGAGGGTCAGGCTGGTTAAATTCAACTACCTTCGGAGACCATGATGTCCGCATGCTCCATCACCCGGCTAACCCCGGAAATGTCTGCCCAATTTGCCGAAGCCCCCTCCGGAAAGCACCGGCATGACTATGAGGAAATCATCATTATTACCAAAGGTCAGCCAGCGCATTTCATCGATTTTAAAAAACAAACCGTGCATTCACCGGCCGTCATCTATGTGGCGCAGGGAAAAGTGCACGAGTTCCTGCCGGACCTCCAAACGCAGGGCTGGGTAATCCGTTACCAAACCGAATTCATCCCCCCAAGCCGTTTTCATTTCTATTCAAATTTCCTGGACAATATCAATTACCCGCTCAAGCAGGAGGGCTGTGTGGAAAAATTCGATACGCTGTGCTCCCTGATGGAGGATGAATCCATGCAGAGCCCACCCGATTACGGGGTCATCAGGCACCTGCTGATGGCGCTGCTGTCCAAACTGGAAGCCGAAGGCGGGGAACGCTTCGGGGGCCATGGGATCCCAGGCAGCAACCAGCTGGTAACCTTCAACCATTTCCTGCAAGTACTCGAGCAAAATTTCAAACGGCCCGAAGGGGTTGAATTTTACGCCGGCAAAATGAATATGACGGCAAGGAACCTCAATGGAGTCTGTCAGCGCGTCTTTGCCAGGAGTGTATCAGAGATCATAGAGACCAGAAAACTCATTGAAGCACGCCGGCTGCTGATCAACACGCAGCTATCCGTATCCGAAATAGGCTACGAACTCGGTTACCGGGAAAAATCCTATTTCACGCGCGTCTTCGGTAAAAAAGTGGGAATAACACCCACCGGCTTCCGAAAAAAAATGTCCGCCCTCTTTTCCTGAAAATACCACAGATTTACCCGAAAGTGTAACCAGGTCCTCTGAGAATATCGGCAACTTTGCACTATCAACACCAGAAACAAAATAAATGATTCCATCCATAACCACATCTACCATGGCCTCCGCCGCGCTGAAAATAAATCAATTGGAAAAGCTGACCGGTGAACTGGAAAATACCGGGCTGATGCCCGTGCTCTTCCTGGGTCATGGGAGCCCCATGAATGCCATTGAGGAAAATGAATTTGTCGCCGGTTTCCGCAAAGCAGGGCAATCCCTGCCCCGTCCCCGGGCCATCCTTTGCATTTCGGCACACTGGGAGACAAAAGGCACCTATGTAACGGCCATGGAAAACCCGCCTACCATTCACGATTTCGGCGGTTTTCCCCAGGCCCTTTTTGAGGTCCGGTACCCGGCCCCGGGCAGCCCGGAACTGGCCATACAGACCCAGGCCCTTGTCCACAAGGCCGATATCGGACTGGACCAGCAATGGGGTTTGGACCATGGCGCCTGGAGTGTCATCAAGCACCTGTATCCCATGGCCGATGTGCCGGTCATTGAAATGAGCCTGGATTATTCCCAGCCGCCACGCTATCATTTTGAACTGGCAGCCGAACTGGCCTCCCTTCGAAAAAAGGGAGTCCTGATCATCGGAAGCGGCAATATGGTACATAACCTACGGATGCTGGCCTGGGATAAATTGAACACGGCAGGCTTTGGATTTGACTGGGCCCTGGAAGCCAGTGGTAAAATGAAGGAATATATCCTGAACGGGGATTACGGCAGGCTGATAGATTTCAGGTCCCAAGGCAGGGCTTTCGACCTGGCCATTCCCACCCCGGAGCATTATCTGCCGCTCCTCTATACCCTCGGCCTCCGGCAGGCTGATGAACCAATCAGCCTGTTCAACGATCAGCCGGTAGCCGGCTCGCTGACCATGACCTCCCTGTCAATCGGCCATCATTTGTTCTGAACGGGCGGGCGCTTTAGAAGGCTATCCTGGATCAGAAAAGAAAACCCCTTCAGCGGGAAGGAACTGATATGATCCCCCGCTTCGGTCCCCCGCATCTTTCCTGACTCTATGTCTTCCAGGGCCTGTGTCACCTGCAGGAGTACCTGCGGATCGGCCATGGGAATATTGTGGGAGGGAAAAACAACCCGAAGACCCCCAACCAGGGTAGCCAGTTTTTTCATACTCTGCCGGTAGGCGTCCAGATCAGTATGGTCACCAAAGAGGTAAATGGGCCCGGGATAATAGCTGTCGCCCGTCCACAAATATCCCGCAGCCCGGTCCAGCAGGGAAATCGCATCCGGCGCATGTCCGGGAGTGGCTATAATCTGAATACTCCTGCCCCCCAGGTCCAGTTGTTCCCCGTCATGTATATAGGCTGACAGGGTAAAGGGTCTGATCCTGTAATGAGCCGTATCCAAACCGGGCAGGCGCTGCTGACAGAAGGCGGCCGGTGTAACTTCTGCGCTGAGCTGTTCGTGCAGCCAGCCATTGGCCGCATGTTCGCGGGTATAATCCAGGTCCATGCCACGGACATCACTGAAGGCATAATTGCCGCCCATATGATCATAATGGGTATGGGAGTTCAGGACAATGACCGGCAGCGGGGTCAGTTCACGGACCAGGGGCAGGATGGAATCCATTCCCATACCGGTATCAAAAAGCAGGGCCTTCTGGCGGCCGGTGATCAAATAGGAAATCACTTCCTGAAAATTATAGGGTTCGGCAATCGCGAATACACCGCTGCCTACCTGGTAAACCTTAAACCATTTTCTGGAACTGGGGGTCTCCCTGAGCTGGGCCATTTCCTTTCGGATTGCTCTTTCACACCAATCAGCCGGCTGGGCTTTGTCATGGATCAGGGGCCTGCCGCCTGGCAAGGTCAACAAAAACAGGATGATCACGGACTTGAAACTGGGCATCAGGGCAGTTGGTTTATGTGTTTGGGGTTGGTGACCGCCGGCTGCCTGAAGTAGCAAAATCCTCCCGGTGACAGGAGTGCTTCGGTATTTTTCAGGCAAATCCGGGGGCGTTAACCGTCATTGGCTCAAAAATAACAATATTCCAACATTTCATCCAATGGAGTGCAGGCGGCCTTCTGCCTGCAGGGCGGCAGCCGAAGGATATCGGCATAATGTATTTAACAATTTGTACAGGAAGGGAATAAGTATTTTTCGAAATCAATATGTGATTGGACCGGTCAATCCAATCATGTAAAGACCTCCCACCATCCCCCTAAACCCATTGATGCATGAAACGAGGCATACCCCTTTTTTTATTGTTCACCACCATGCATGCGGTGGGCCAGCAGCGACAGACAATCGGTTATTCCATCGCCACCCTCAATGCCGGCGGCAGCCTGGCCGGCGGACTTTCCTTTTCCATGGGAAGAAACCTGCTGGAGTCCCACAATACCTCCCTGTCGGTATCCACCAACCTGAAATTCGGCATGCAGGACAAAATTGGCAGTGGGCTGATCATTCCCCTGGCGGTCCTGGTGTCAGGAGGATCGGGCGCATCCAACTTCAACTATGGGGATGGCAACGGCGGGAAAATTCATCTATTCACTGAAGTTCCCCTCCTATTGCACCTTAACGTTGGAATGGGCGCTACAGCCGGTGCAGACTACCACAGAAGATTCGGGTTTTACCTGGGGGGAGGCATGAGCTATTGCACGACGGGGTTTACCGACAGTTCCGGGCTTTCAAAAGGAACTGCCTTTTTTGGCTATGTGTTGGACGGGGGCATCCGGTTCAGCAAAAATGCGGACCTCAACCTGGCCTGGGTTACCCCCCTTCGCTACCCCATTGGCCAGATCAGCCACCCGGTCATGTATGAAATGACCCTGTCTTTCAGGTTCTGAAAGCCCTTCCCAGCGGAGAAATCGACTATACAAGGATTCCGGGCATAGCGGCGGGAACCGCCCTGTTGTTTCAGGTGAATCAGGCGCCTGAGACGCCCAGCTCTTTGAGTTTTCTTATCTGCATGACCAGGTAAAACAACACCCCCCAGACGGCTACGATAATGCCGTAGGCCATCAGTTCCAGCCAGATGGGAGACCTGCCTCTCCTGGCAAAGAGGGTACGCTTGTCGAAATGGGACACGTATTTGAAAGCGGTACCCCAGGGAACAGCCTTTTGGGAGGATACCGATCCATAGGTTTCATTATCTTCTGTTTTGGCCACCAGGATCAAGTTGCCTTTTTCATCGCCGGGAAGGCTGTCCCTTTTGAAGTCCGCACTGACATTTCCCAGCGAATCGGTGGTATAGGTAGCGGTTTCATTGACGTTCAAATCCGCATCCAGCCTGCGTACAGCGATCTTCATATCCACTCCTTTGACCGGCACCCAGGCGGAGTCCTTCCACTCCAGGAAAGTGGCCGTGATTTTTCGATCTTCTCCCGTATCTATTTTTATTTTGGCCCGGGTGACATCCGCGGTGGCCTTGGTCTGGTCATAGAGGGGTGTATTTGCTGAAACGACCGTAAAACTGTGTTTGGCTGATTTATCCCAGGCCGCTTTGATGGAAGCAGGAATAAAAACAACCGCATCCCCCTTGTCATCGCTGATCGCACGGCCCAGTAAATTCTCAGGGGACTCGGAACCCAGGTAGAATGTCAGGCTGATGCCGGGCACCATCTGAAACTTACGGTCAATTTTGGTTTTGGCATTGGCCTTCAGGTATTGAAAATGGTTATTGTCATTATAATAACCCAGGCTGAGGTTAAGGTCATTTTTCGGGGTTTGTGAATAGGATACATGCCCCGCCAGGCCCACCAGGATGGTGATGAGCAGAATATAATTATACTTTCTCATGCTTTTCAATTTCAGTGATGGTTTCTTGAATCGGAATGATGGGAATGATCCGGGCAAACAGGGTCACGATCAGCAGCATCCCCGCCAGGGAACCAATGGCTATGGCCCATTCTTCCCAACTGGGGAAATACCGCAGGTAATCGGAGGGCACATCATGCATGGGCAAAAACGGATGCAGCAGGGTTGGGGTGACAAT
Organism: uncultured Bacteroidota bacterium; assembly: GCA_903906365.1. Classification (GTDB taxonomy): domain Bacteria; phylum Bacteroidota; class Bacteroidia; order Chitinophagales; family Chitinophagaceae; genus Puia. The sequence continues at coordinate 27,087 of CAIVKC010000011.1, forward strand.
CAGGTACCTTTTGAACCAGGAGCCTACCACCACCAGTGAGCCGGCTATGAAAGCAGGCAGGGGCCTTCTTCCTTTGCGAAATACCAGTATCAGGATCGGCAGGAGCATCGAACTGGTAATGGCAAACCAGAAAATGCCTGCATATTCGCCGTTGAAGAGCCCCATCAGATGTTCCTCTTCCGCCTTTTTCATCTTAAAGGCCGGCACCAGGAATTCATTCACATTAAAGTACAGGTAAATAAGTGCCAGCATGACCAGGATTTTGCCTATCCGGTCAAAATGATAAAAGGTGATGTATTTGTCCAGTGAATAGGCCCTTCGCAGCACATACATGGCAATTACCACGCCGCCCGCCCCCACCAAAAATGCGCCGGAAATAAAATAGGCGCCGAAATTGGTGCTGTCCCATCCCGGCCGGTAGGTAGTGGCAAAAAGCCAGGAGGTAACCGTATGGATGGAGAAAGCAACGGGTATGATGGTAATGGCCATCAGGTTGATCGCCCTTTTATTGACCTTGATCTGTTTGGCGGTATTTTTCCAGAAGCCGCCAAAAAAGCGGTAAAATTTATAAAAGGGAAGCTGTTGTTTTTTTTCGGTGTGGAGCATCAGGTTGAAATCCGGCAGCAGCGGAAAATACAGAAACAGGATACTGATGATGAAATAGGTGGTGATCACAATCACATCCCAGATAATGGGTGACTGGAGCCGGCCGTGAAGGAATAGATTATAGAACCGTTCGGGGCGGCCCATATCCACGATGATGATCAGGGCCGCAAAGGTGATGGCCGCAATGGCGATGATCTCCGCGATCCGGGTCAGCGGGGTGCTCCACTGGACATTGCTGAGTTTGAGCACCGCCGATATCAGGGACCCTACCAGGCTGATGGCGACAAAGAAAACAAAATTGGAAATATAAATGCCCCAGGAAGCATAATCCCGCATGGCCGTCACCACCAGTCCCTTGGACAATTGATGTATATAGGCTGCCAGACCGAGGGCGCAAAAAAACAGGAGGCCGGCTACCCAGAGCTTGCCTTTCCTGCCGAATTTTTGGGGCAGCAGGTCTTGAATTATTTTTTGTTGAACTGAAGATTCCACGATTGGGCGGTTTTAGTTAACTTTTCTTGGTTTGCTCAGCCCCTTCTTCATTTTTGAAGGGGAAGTTCCGGTTTACAGGCGGCAGGTAATATACACTGGGTTTGGTACCCAGGTCTTCCATCAGGCGGTATCCGGCTTTGTCCCTGATCAGGTCGCTGAAGCGGAAGGTTTCGTCTCCGTTGGTTACGGTATCTTCCAGGATATCCCCAAACATGAATACCCCGTTTGGACAGGCAGACACGCAGTGGGGCAGCTTGCCTTCGCGTACCATATCCGGGCAGAAATCGCATTTGCCGACGGTGCCCACTTTTTGGGGAATGCTGGTCTCGCATGAATAGGGCTGGGCAGCCACTTCGGGGCTTAATCCCGGGTCCCCCCAGTTAAATACACGGGTCGAATAGGGACAGGCCGCCATGCAAAACCGGCATCCGATGCAACGGTCACTGTCTATGAGCACAATACCGTCCTGGCGTTTGAAAGTGGCATCCACCGGACATACTTTCACACAGGGCGGCTCATCGCAGTGCATACAGGTGGTAGGCTGCCAGTAGGGGGCGGTATGATCGGCATCCTGCATGGGATATACTTTGATCCAGTTCTGTCCCGGATGCACCTGGTGCATGTGGTTACAGGCAGTCTGGCATTTCTTCAGGCTTTTGCAGCGTGACAGGTCGATGACCATTACGAATTTCTTCCCTTTGATTCCGGCCCGGGCCGCTTCATTGGAAACGGGAGGCAGATCAGGAACCGGTTTTAAAAAAGCCTCATCGACTTCGATGACCTCCCCGTCCACGGAGAGCAGCTTTACCATTTTTCCGGAGGGTTTCACCAGGTCCGTATCGCCGGTTTGAAAAGGATTGCTCCGGGAAGAACATCCGGCCAGGGCCACCCCGGCCAGCAGGCCGGCTGCCAAAAACTCTCTGCGGGAAGTATCATTTGTATTCATCATTAATAATATAAAGTGTGACTATTTCTTAACCCATTGCTGTAATTGCTGGTCCGTGATTTTTTGACCGCCCGACTTGATGTTGGAGATGTCGACCTCCACGAGCCGGCCATCCTCCGAGAGGAGTTTCATGGTCTTAACGGGCTTTCCCGGGGCACAGGCTATTACTTTTTTCCCGGGGGATAAAAAGCCGAATTTGACTTTCCAAAAGGCAAGCAGGGATAGTATTCCCATCCCTGCCAATACCTGCCTGCGCTGTTGGGTTGTTTTAGAAGCGGGTTCTGCTTGTTTCATGGCACAAAAGTGAGTGTTGAATAAATAGGAATCCAGTCAGGTTATTTCTTTAATGTACGCATGAAATTGACCAGGTTCCAGATGTCTTCCTGCTCGGGGATTTTCTTTTTGAAACTGGGCATATCATCCCTGCCTTCAGAAATTTTATAAAACATGGAGCCGTCAGACTGAGACTGGGTATCGGCTTTAGAGAAATCACCCGGTTCGGTTTTCAGCTGGGCGGCCTTGCTGCCGTCACCAAGCCCCTTGGCGCCATGGCAGGATTTACAATGGGTACTCCATAATTCCTTTCCGGCAGCGATGGAAGCTGCATCAGAAGCGACTGCATTTTTCTTGTTTTTGAAGGCATCCGGAACAGTCCAAGGCTTTTTTGTCTGCAACGGACTAAAACCTGAGAGTACGTTTAGGGTTACAAACCCGATTACCAGGGCAGAAAAGAGGAACAGATACTTTTTCATATTGAAATATTTTTAGATTGGATAACGCTAACAAGAAAAATCAGGGAGATTAACCTGTTGCCATATATAGCAGCAAAATAGGGCATATCAGGACACCCTTTATTGACAACCGTGGAAGGGTAATATGATCCTGATCAGGTTTCCATGCAGTTAACCATGGCCGGAAGGTCCGGACCGGAAGCTCTTGGGGGAGCCGTGAATTATTCAAGGAGAGCATTACCCTTTGAAATAGAAATTCAGGACGGTTTCTATATTGGGCATATCAACAAGCTGGGGGTTTTTTGCCGGGTCAAACATGAATATTCCGCAGATATCGTTTACCCGGTTAAGGTCAATGCATACCGTGCTTTTATCGGCCTTTACGAACAGCAGGTAGCGGATGGAAGTAACCTCAATTACTTTTATCTCCGGCCACTGCTGCCTAATCACTTTCCTGGCGTTTTGCATCTGGTAAAAGCAGTCATGGGTAATGGTTGCATAAACGGCCTTTTCATTTACTGCCTTGATTTTAAGCCCCTGGATGGAATCGGGGTTAAACAATACGGCAGCCCTGCCCTCAATGCGCAGGGTATCGATAAAGCTGGATCCGGGCTTTTCTATGATCGCCGGGCGCCTGGCAGGTTTTTGCGCAAGGGGGGCCGTTTGTTTGCCGTCGGGTTGATGGCAGCCGGATGGCATCAGGCTTACGATAAGCATCAGCCATACCAGCCAACCTGATTTTGCAGCCACAGTATCCAATCTGTTCATAGCAGGCTCAAAGTTAAGGTTTAGGTAAACAGGTTTATTTGGTTTGCTCTTGGGAAGGCCCCAAAAACAGAACCCTCGCATGGGTTTCACAAGAGGGTTCTGTATGACAAGGTAGGGTCACGGGCCTGTATTCTTCACTGAGTTAATAATTCCACAAACGGGTAATATTAAATCCGATCAGGAATTGTCCGCCATGCACCTTCTGACCGGTCACGCTGTTGGTGTAGTCAAAAGGACTGTTTGTATTATATAGGTTATTGCGCTGAGGGCTCAGCAGGGAATAATTGGTAACAAAGAGCTGAAAAGAGTGGTTGCTGGTATTGAATTCCAGTCCCAGGGACAGGTTTGGATTGGGGTTGTTGGTCGCATGCCTGGTGAGGGGCTGGTCATAGTTAAACAGCAGGGAGGTAACTGTTGTCACTTTGTACCTCGCAGAAACAGCCAGGGCAAAATGGTCAAATTTCATCTCCTTGAATACTTTCAGGTTGCTGGTATCGCCGGTGTAATAACCCGGAACGGAATTCTGGTGGGAGATACTGGGCGCAACCTGCACGGAGAGTTTATCGGAAATCTTCCGGGCAATGATCAGCTGGTTGAAAAAGGAGAAGCGCTGGCTCCCATACTTAAAGAGGCTGTTATCGGCATCCTTGCGGCTGTCGATGGCCATATTGCCATAATAGGTGACACTTACAGGATATTTCCGGGGTGTTTGTTTCAGAAAGGCATATTTGACACTTCCGTCCCAGAGCATATCTGTTTTGGTCAGTCCGATGCCCACGTACAGGTTCTTGATGGGGGCGTAATCGACACCCAGCCTGATATTGGAAGGCGCAAAAAATCCATACAGGTCCTGGTAGCCATGGGTCATCACACCGAAACGGTGCATAATATCCATTTCAAAAGTTCCCTTAACCGGAACCATCACGGTCTGGTTGTCGATGATCCAGACACTCTGGAAGGTGTTTTTGACCGGTTTGGGAGCGACCGGTGCTGCCTTGGCAGTTGATGCGGCCGTGCTGTCGCCCTGTGCAGACAATTGAGTGCTCACCATCAACAGCAGGAATACCAGGCAAAGGCTGCCGGAAAGCCACGTGTTATTTATATTACTATTTTTCATTTGATTGTTTTTTAAGGTCACTTAATTGTTCGGTGCTCCGTTGCGTATCCAGTCATATATTTTTTGACGGTCGGTCGCAGAAGGAATATGAACTTCCATATCCCCGTTGATCATGATGTACAGGGTGCTGCTGGTCGGAACCACGGTATTTACATATCCGCCGATGAGCTGGTTATAGGATACGTCCGGTGTCAGGTAAGGGTGCTCGGAACCGGAAACATGGCAGCCTGCCAGGGCGCAATCCGTGGTGAAAATGGGCTGCAGGTCATTGCTGAAGCTGACAAACTGGGGCGGCTTGCTGGCTGAAATGGTGGGAAGGATCACATCCTTATAGCAACTGCTCAGGCCCAGAACCATGAAGCACAACAGCCCGGTATATATTATTATTCGTTTCATTGCAATTGAATTTTAAGGTGATTATCTATTGTTGAAATTCATATTGGCCTGCACGGTGATGATGTCTGAAATCTCAGCAGTTGTCATCCCAAAAGAGCGGCAGTTAAATTTGAAATTCAGTTGCAACCCGAAGACGTCATAGGGTTTGGCAGTTCCTGCGCCGATGGTTGCCCTTTTTATATAAGACAGGGTGCCATTGATGGTGGTATCATGCGGGGCGGAGAGTAAACCCTGCCAGGTCATTACCATGGTAACAATATAACCTGCACTCTGTGGATCAAACTCCACTTTGGTAGTACGGATGATGGCGACGTTGGAATCAGTCAGATTCTGGGTGCCGGTCACAATCTTGGGTGCGCTGGTATATCCCAGGTAACAACCGCCGTCCCTGCCGGGCTCACCGGTATTGGAGGTGTTCATCTGCACATAGCCGCTGAAATAGGTCTTGGTAGGGTCATTTTCATAAAATGCCCAGGATGTATCCTTTACGGGCTGTCCGCCGGTCACATAGAGCTGTTTGGCAGCATTCGGGAGACTGTTGAGACCAAACATATTGAAGCGTCCGGTAAGCAGACCGGCTTCTTCCAGGTAGTTTCCGGACCACAAGACACTGGAGTGGACCTGGTCCATTTTCCATTGGGTTGTGTCCCCTGCGGTCTCGATTCCGGGAAGGAATACACCGGTACCCCTTGTAATGACCGGAGTAGTGCTGGAGGCAGCGGGCAATGCCATATCCTTGTGCGTGCAACTGGCTATATATCCATAGATACTTGCAAAGACCAAAACCAGTAGAAGCAATTTATTACTTAGCAGTTTCATAAAAAACATTTATTGAGTGAAGAATATTTAGAATTAATAGGACACAAATGAAATTCACAAAACTTTAATCTTACATGACAACTGTCAAACAGCGGCATGAGTAAAGTCAATTCCAACAGGATTCATCAATTAACCGGAAGTAAAAGATATGAAAGCGTAGTTATTGTAACGGGAAACACTAAGGCATAGCCCGGAATCTGGGTCTTAACAGGCTTTAGCGCTTTGTTTTGAAGGTTAAGAAAAGAAAATAGCCTAAGGCAATACAAAGAAAGGTAACCACCTGCAACAGCAGGCTGATCGTGTATATTTTCATGTCATTGGCCAGCAGTTCCTTACCCAGGACGCCATTGATTTGCAGTAATATATCCCATAACAGCAGGGCAAAAAATACCACGCTGTGAAGCAGGCTGAAAGTTCCCTTTGATGGCAGTGCCGGTATCCAGAAAAGCAGGCTCAGCAGCCCCCAGACCCGAAGATAGTTGGCCTGAAATTGCAGGGAAATATGATGGAAGCTGTAGTCCGGGTATAGGTTTTTCAATACAAGACCCAAAAACAGCAGTCCGCTCAGCGCATAACCATAGGGAAGCAAATCAGCCAGCCTGCCAGGAAAAACACCGGCTTTTTTCCCATGCATCTCGCCTTTCCATAAATGCAATACGGTATATAACAGGGGATACCCGGCAAAAAATGCCATCAGCTCAAGTCTTACCACATAAGATAACAGGTTAGCGCCCATAGTCTGGATTGTCCGGGGTCGTTCATTTTGTCAGCACGCAAGTTGGCGTTAAATTCCCAATTGGGGTTGGGAGTCCCTCACCGGGATCCATGATTGAAATCAGTTCGGCTCCTGTAATGGCAATTCCGGCCTTTCCAATGGCCTGCTTAACGCATGGGGGTCCTAAAAAATGGCCGGATCACGATTTTTCTCTGATCTTTAAAACCCGCTCCGGCAGGGGTTTATTTGGTTCGGTGTACCCCTAAGCCGATTTTGTCATTTTCTTAAGTATTGTATTGCCATGAATATGTTGGTTCAAATCCTGGATGGTTGGCCGTATTTACCCCGGCTTTCAGATATCAATAATTAATACTGCATTAAAGGAATCCTGTTCAGGATTTACCGAAATGATTTGTTCTCCTTCTGTTCCTGTGTAAAAGCTTAGTCGGTCGCTCATATAGTAATCCTCGCCATCGCCCCTACGAAGATTATGAACTATTGACAATTGTTTAGTTGACTTGGGCCGTTTCAATACACTAATCGGCGTGAAAATGATTCTCGTTGTTCTCAACAATAGATTGATTTTCCCATTTTTTTTTTGCCTTGTAGAGGCCATTGCATATTATCTCCAAGGTTTTTTCTTCTTCCGTTACTGAAATTTCGCTATTGAGAATCTATTGAACATAATCCGGAATGCCGATTTGAAATGAAAAATCACTGGGTCAATCCTATTCTCGTAATAAGAGCTTAAACCTCTTGTTAAATGTTATGTCCAATCAGTATGAAAAATTGCTTAATTCTCAGGAAACAAGGTGGCTATCGTCGCCATCGGTAAAAACATTTTACCGCTATCCGGAAGTGAAATAAAATCGTATTTCTCGTAAAATTTCACAGCTTCCTCGTCCAATGGGTCCACAATTACAGCCATCGAACCGACTTGCATTGAGATGAAATAGCTTCTTTTTAGAGCATCCATTAGCATGAATTCTCCCAATCCCCGGCCCTGGTAGTTTTTGCTAACAGCTAACCGGCCCAGCAATATTGCAGGCAAGTCACTGTAGGAGGGCGGTAGTTTTTTGATGATTTCCTGCGGCAACAATCGTCTGTCAACGGCAGCAGTAGAAAGTGTATAGTACCCTTTTATTTCATTTTCGTCTGGGAGAATAAAACAAGCAGACAGCCGCCTTTTGACATCTTGCTTCGCCTGCTTATGCAAGTATGCATCAAGCAACCCTTTTCCACAATTAAAATTTTCCTTTTTATGGGCGGAGTCTAAGGGTACAGTTATAAAACTCATTTCTGCTTCGCCAATTTATTATATTTCCTGGCAGCCGCACTAAGCCTTTTACCCGGGGCGGGCGGGTTCATGATTGCCTCAAAAAAGACCTCCTGGTCTCTTTTTGATGATACAATGGAACGATGCTTTTCAACAATTTCATCAGCCTTACTCTGTACGGACATAATAACAAATTCTGTTAAGGTTCTATAGCCACCCAGATTTGCTGCGTATTCGAAAAACTCTTTCTGCTTTTTGGGAAGTCTCGTATCAAATCTGGCAATACTTGTTTCCATGACAACTGATTTTTCTGTTACAAATGTACGGAATATACCCGTACAATGAAATAATCTATTCAGGCGCGCTCTCAACCGCTAAAGATATTGAAATTCAATAGAGTAAGCCAGTAGTCAAGGCTGAATCCCCCATGGATATTCCCTATTGTGTAAAAAAACCGATCCCGTCTTGCCGTTGAAATTGTGCTTGGACGGAAACAACCAGGCATTCGGAATATCCGAATAGTACTTCAACAAAATGAAACGCATCTTTGGCAGTTGGCCTTGTTGTTTAACAAAGTGGCAGTCATTTAAAGTTCCGGCAATTAGGACAAGTCAGGCACTTAGCTCAAGCGGCGGTTTGAAAAGTGTCCAATCCGGGTCGGGGGACATGGCCGGGCGAAAAAAAATTCTTCTGGGCCCGGCATGATCTCCATTAACCGCGTTTTTCTTTTAGGAAGCGCGGGCTTCACCCGGTAAAAACGCCCGGACCATCATGATCTGCATGATCTATGGGCGCCTGAGCTCCCATACCCGGTAAATTAAAGGGGCAGACTATCGGTCAATTACATTAAATTCGTAGTCTTCGATCACCTCATTTCATTTTCCTGTACAAATTGCTATTATGAACAGACTGGCCGTTATCCTCAGTACGCTTTTGTTGATTTCGGGAAACACCCGCGGTCAGGGTGCCCTGTATGCCGCCAATCATTTTATTGATTTATTAAGTAATGAACAGAAGCTGGCCAGCACTTTCCCCTTTGAGGGCGAAGAAAGGTATAATTACCATTTTGTTCCCCTGGAACGCAAGGGTATCACTTTCAATGAAATGAACCCGGAGCAACAAAAAGCAGCCCTGGACCTCATGAGAACCTGCATGGGTGCGGAGGGTTTTAAAAAAACCCGGCAGATCATGCACATGGAAGCAGTCCTGAAGGAACTGGAAAACAGAAAGCCGGAAGACCATTTCCGGGATTCCGGCAACTACCATATCAGCATTTTTGGAATACCATCAGAGAAAACCATCTGGGGCTGGCGATTTGAAGGGCACCATGTCTCCTACAATTTCGCTTTCAACAAATCGGCCATGGTCTCCGGCACGCCCGGTTTCATGGGCTCCAATCCGGCCATCGTACTCAGCGGTCCGGCAAAAGGCACACAAATACTGCGGGAAGAAACAGACCGGGGATTTGCCTTGCTCCATGCGCTCTCCCTGCAGCAGCGGAAGAAAGCCACCATCGATACGGCGGCCTACAAGGATATTATCACTTTTGATAAAAGGCAGGCCCTCATTGAACATCCGGCCGGTATACGATACGGGGAACTGAACCCCCAACAGCAGGAACTCCTCAGGCAGCTCATCGGAACTTATGTACACCGGTATACCAAATTATTTGCCGAAGACATGCTCAAGGAGATACAGTCCGCCGGGCTGGAAAACCTGTGGTTTTCCTGGGCAGGCGGATGGGAACAGAAAATAGGCCTGGGCACCTATTACCGCGTACAGGGACCTACCTTCATAATAGAATACGATAATACCCAGAACAATGCCAACCATATCCATTCCGTACTGCGCGATCTAACACATGATTTCGGCGGAGATGAACTCCTGGAACATTATAAAAAAGATCATGGAAATTGACCCCTTCGCATTAAAACGGGGCCGGAGGGGACCCTATTTACTGACCTGAGCGGTACTGGAATAAAATCCATCCCCATTGGGAACAGATTCATGCATGGTTTTAAGCGCCGGTGGACGGATCCCTGTGGAACCCCTTTGCTATTTGCAGGACCTGCCATGTCAGGGTCATTGCCCCGCTTTCCCGGGAGGCAGCTTTTTGATCATCGGCTTATGGGGGGAACCGGTCCGCTCTTTTTCATAAAAATAGCGACTCCCATATCGAAAACGCTGTAGACCGATGAATGTGCCGGTCCTGCTCAGAAACTACCGCATCGGAGGGGCCTGGTTTAAAAAAAGCCGGGGATGACCCAATAATCAATGGAGTGCAATTAAAATATCATCATATGCTTCCTTTAAACTACTTTTTGTCCATTATCGCCATCACCCTGGCCGTATCGGCGATTCAATGGCTGTTCACTGGCTTTTTATTTCACAAATACCAGCGGGCAACTCCTTTAACCTGGAAAAAGGAAAGCATCAGTTCCTATGGGGCGAGCATGGTGCTCAATTTTTTGTTTTCGGTCTTTTTCACCACCCTGATTTATTTGTGGAAGACCCGCTACGGGACCGTCAGCACCGGACAGGGAATTGGTTTTTCCTTTATCTGCTGGATCACCTTTTCGCTGACGGCCGAACTGGGATCTGCCATTTATGTGAACTATTCCCCCCTTTTTGTGCTGGGAAAATGCCTGAGTTCCCTGTTTGAATACATGGTTGCATCGGTGCTGGCCATCCTGATTTTATAAGTCTTTGCATGGGTCCGCCTGCCTGGGGAGTATACACGGCGGGGATGGGGAGTCTAAGGGATTTGTAAGGTGTACAGCAAAGGGAGAATCCCCGGGTTGTCTTTGGTCATCAGTCCCGATGATGGTGATCACCGCCCCAAAAAATATTTTATTACATTTTTACCGCAGGCGGTTTATGCGGGATTACAGATTGCCTTTACCCATTCCATATTATAACCAACCATTTAATGGTGAGCTGGCAGGCAACGTGTGAACATTGGCAACTTTTTAAACAACCAGCCCAGCCCGTATGCAAAATTTAATAACAAAAAAACCAACAGCCGTCGAGCGGATCATAGACCTCCCTTTAAAGGAGGTTTCTGCCAGGGTGGGTTTTGTACCGGGCGGACTGACCCAGGCGGAAGCCGATAACCGAATTACTCAATACGGTTACAACGAAATAGCCAAGGAAAAGAAACTCTCGGCGGGACGAAGACTGTGGAATAATCTCAAAAACCCCCTGGTCATCCTGCTTTCCATCCTGGGGATCGTCTCCTACCTCACCGGGGACGCCGGGGGGACCCTTGTTATTTTTGTCATGGTCCTGCTGGGCATTGTCCTTCGTTATGTCCAGGAAATGCGGGCCGACCGCTCTGCGGAGAAACTGCTGGCCATGGTCAGCACCCACGCCACCGTTTACCGGGATGGCCGCCAAATTGAACTGCCCCTCAAAATGCTGGTCCCGGGCGATATTGTGCAGTTAGGGGCCGGTGACATGGTACCGGCTGATGTCAGGCTGCTGGGCTCAAAAGACCTCTTTGTCAACCAGGCTGCCCTTACCGGGGAGGCCATGCCGGTGGAAAAGAAATTCCAGGAATTTGCAGAGGGCGGGGGAAACGAACTGGAACTGGAAAACGCCTGTTTTCTTGGCTCCAATGTGGTAAGCGGAACGGCCACCGCCCTGGTGGTAAATACCGGGGGCAACAGCTATTTTGGATCCCTGGCCCATAGCATTTCAGGCGGCCGGGTCATGACCAGTTTTGATTTGGGCATCAACAAATTCACCTGGCTGATGATTCGCTTCATCATGGTCATGGTGCCGGCCGTACTGCTTATCAACGGCTTTGCCCGGCACAACTGGCTGGAAGCTTTCCTGTTTGCCCTGGCCGTGGCCGTTGGGCTGACCCCGGAAATGCTCCCCATGATTGTCACGGTAAACCTCTCCAAGGGGGCCATGGCCATGGCCAAAAAGAAAGTGATTGTGAAAAGGCTCAATGCGATCCAGAATTTCGGGGCCATGGATATCTTGTGTACCGATAAGACCGGCACGCTTACCCGCGGCCAGATCATCCTGGAACATTACCTGGATGTATCGGGTAAACCCAGTCAGAAAGTGCTTGATTTTGGATACCTGAACTCCTATTACCATACCGGCCTCAAAAATCTGATGGATGATGCCATCCTGGACCATGAAGAGCTGCAGGAAAAACTGGATCTCAATAAAAAGTATAAGAAGATTGATGAGATTCCCTTTGACTTTGACCGAAAAAGGATGTCGGTGGTGCTGGAGGATGATCAGGGGCTGAACATCCTGATTTGTAAAGGGGCCGTGGAGAGCCTTTTCGGCCTTTGCACCCGCGCGGAAAGCCTGGGGGTAACCAGCCCCCTGACAGAGGACCAGCGGGCGGCGGCCATAAAAATGGTAAATGCCCTCAACAGCCAGGGATTCAGGGTCATCATTTTGGCCTATAAGGAAATGCCCGGCGCCCCCGATGAGCCGGTCTATGCGGTCAAAGATGAATCCGACCTGATCCTGCTGGGATTCCTGTCCTTTTTGGATCCCCCCAAAGAATCAGCCGGGGAAGCCCTGAAAAAGCTGGCTGATTTAAACATTGAGGTAAAGATCCTCACCGGTGATAATGAAGCGGTGACTGCCTGCATCTGCCAAAAGGTGGGCCTGCCTGCTGAACATGTTTTGCTGGGTCATGACATCCAGCAGATGACCGAAGCGGAACTGACCGATGCCGTTTCCCGGTATACGGTTTTTGCCCGCCTCATCCCCGAACATAAACAGCGTATCATCAAAGCATTTCAAAAAAGCGGCCATGTAACCGGCTTTATGGGGGATGGCATCAACGATGCGCCGGCCATTAAATCCGCTGACATCGGCATTTCGGTGGACTCGGCGGTGGATATTGCCAAAGAATCCTCCGATATCATTTTGCTGGAAAACAGCCTGCTGGTACTGGAGCAGGGCGTCATTGAAGGACGCAAGGTCTTCGGAAATATCATCAAGTACATCAAAATGGCCGCCAGCTCCAATTTCGGCAATATGTTCAGTGTCGTGGGGGCCAGTGCCTTTTTGCCCTACCTGCCGATGCTTCCCATCCAGGTATTGACCAATAATTTGCTGTACGATTTTTCCCAAACCACCATACCCACCGACCATGTTGACAGCGACTGGCTGCTTAAACCGCGCAAATGGGCCATTGATGAGCTGCAGCGGTTTATTTTACTCATCGGGCCCATCAGTTCCCTGTTTGATTACCTGACCTTTTTTATAATGTGGTTTGTCTTTGACTGCAGGCACAATCCTGCCCTCTTTCATACGGGCTGGTTCGTGGAATCCCTGTTCACCCAAACCCTGATCATTCACGTTATTCGGACCAATAAGATCCCCTTCATCCAGAGCCGGGCCAGCTGGCCGCTGATTCTGACATCGGTGATCATTGTACTGGTGGGCGCCTGGCTGACCGTGTCCCCCCTGGCCCATACCCTGGGTTTTGTCGCCCTGCCCTTCTCTTATTGGTTTTACCTGGCTGCCATTCTGGTTCTCTATATCGGGCTTACCCAGCTGATCAAAAACCGGCTGATTCGCACCAGGCCCTGATAAGACACTGACTCCCTTTAATGCCCCTGCTTTATACATCCCTGCAAAGGAAAGTCCTCCTCTCTTTATGTGGCCGGAAAATAAGCAGACACATATTAAATATTTATTATTATTAA
>CAIVKC010000012.1 GCA_903906365.1 uncultured Bacteroidota bacterium
TCAACTATGACCTCAGCGACTATATACCCGGCTCAAAGGCGGCCCTTAATAACCGGATGGCCGTCGGCCTGGGCGGATTTTTGCGCTGGAACGACGCCTTTATCCCGGTGGTCAAATTGACCTACCACAATATAGAAGTGTCCGCCAGCTATGACGTCAATATCTCCAGATTAAAATCCTCCAGCCTCGGACAGGGGGGATACGAAATATCGGTAGCCTACAAAGGCTTCCTCTCACAGGCAAGCGAAGCCCTCAAACAGGTGCTCTGTCCCAGGTTCTAAGTGGGTTACTTAAAGGTGCCTGGACACCCGCATAGGGCATCAGCGGATGATAGCAGGCAGGTTTTTATTTTTAAAAAAAGTATTGTATTCCTCTATGGCTGTTTTCAGATCCTTATCATAAACCGCCTTGTACTTTGTCCATTCCTTCTCCAAATCCGCCAGACGGTCCTTTAACCCTTTGGTGATCCGGGGGTCATGGACATCGGCCAGACTCAGCAGGTTTAAAATATCCACATTGAGTTTGCTGGGGAAATTGATAACATCCTGGAAATTGTTCTGCCTGGTTTCTATGAGGTTGCTTTCCCACTGATCGATGTTTTTGATCAAGTCCTTGCCCTTTTCCACCACATCCTTATGCTCCTTGGAATCCTTCATGAGTTCATTGTATCCCTCCACCTGCTTTTTTACCTTTCGCATGCTTTTGATGGCGGTGTGTATATCACTTACATCCGCGCTGACCCTCGCCAAAAAAGCCTGTTGTTCGGTCCATGCCTCCGGGGCAACCTTCAGGTTAGGGTCCTGCACGAGGAGCAGGTCAGTTTCAGAAGGGTTGCCCTTATAACTAAGCCGGGCTTTATATTTGCCGGGCGCCAGCTGATATCCTGCATACCCTCCCATTACATAGGCCCCCTGTATATCGGGGGAGAGGTCTTCGCCCCTCATATCCCAGGCAAAGCGGTTAAGGCCTTTTTCGGCGGGCAACAGGGTAGCCGGGGCCGGTCCTCCGGGATAGGGTTTGATGTTTTCGTTTTTGATATTGCTATAGGTCCTTACCAGTTTATTGTTATGGTCGAATATCTCCAGTTTCAAGGCATTGGTATCAGCCTTTTCCGGCAGGAAATAATCCAGGATCACCCCCTGCAGGGGGTTAGCCCCGGCCAAAGCCCCCGGGTTATTGTCTTCCTCCGCTGAGGCAGCATAGGGCGTTCCGCTATAGGCAATGGTCGCCTTGGGTGATACAAGCCTTGGCCTGGAATCCCCCAGCAGGCCCCTGGACTGCTGCAGGGATCCGATATCATCCAGAATCCAGAAAGCCCGGCCCGCTGTGGCTGCTATCAGGTCATTTTCATGTACAGCCAGATCGGTAATGGGAACCACCGGAAGATTCAGCTGCAGTTTGTTCCAGTTGAGTCCTCCATTGTAGGAGATGTAAAATCCCCGCTCACTGCCGGCATATAACAGATCCCTGGTTTTAGGGTCCTCCCGGATCACCCTGATAAAATCATCGGCATCCACCCCGTTATTTATTTTAGTCCATGTTTTACCGTAATTGGTGGTCTTGTAAGTATAGGACGCAAAATCATTGAACTTGTAGCGGGTGGCAGAAATATAGGCGGTCGCCTTATCATGGGGCGATAGTTCAATGGAATGGATGATGCATTCGGGTAATCCTGCCGGTGTAACATTGGTCCAGCTCTTGCCCCCGTTCATGGTCACATTGACCAGGCCGCAGTCGCTTCCTGTCCATATGACCCCTTTTTCAAGAGCAGATTCCATGATATAATAAATAGTGTTGTAATTCTCACCGCCCGCACCTTCATTGGAAAGGGGTCCTCCGCCCTGTCCCTGGTGGGCCGTATCGTTGCGTGTCAGATCCGGGCTGATCACCTCCCAGCTCATCCCCCCATCGGAGGTTTTCAATAATACATTGGCACCATGATAAATCACCGACGGATCGTGCGGGGATGCTACTATCGGGGCATTCCAGTTAAAGCGGTATTTCATTTTTTTGGGCTCTATGGCCAGATTCACCGAAGGATAGGCCTGAATGTCCTTGACTTCCCTGGTGAGCGCATCCATCACCCCGATATAACCCTGATAACAGCCCCCATAGTAGAGGGTTGGGTTGTTCGGGTCAAAAGCTATATACGCACTTTCACAGCCCGGACCTACCAGCCAGTCCTTTTCGGTGAGACCGCCTGCGTTATTGCGGCTGGCTGCCATTACGGAAGTATTATCCTGCTGGCCCCCATATACCCAATAGGGAAAACGATTGTCCACGTTCACCCGGTAAAACTGGGCCGTAGGTTGGTTCATCAGCGTACTCCAGCTATGGGCATTATCGTAAGTCACCGAAGCCCCGCCATCATCGGCGAGGGCCATATTCTGCGGATCGGCTGGATTAATCCATAGATCGTGGGTATCCCCATGTTGTATCTGCACTTCGGCAAAACTTTTCCCCCCGTCGATGGATTTGGTCATCGGGGCATTCATGACATAAACGACATCCTGGTTCACTGGATCAGCAAATACTTTCATGTAATACCAGGACCTGGAGGTAATCAGTTGGTTATTGCTCAGCAAGGACCAGTTTTTCCCGCCGTTGTCGGATCGATATAGTCCCGCTTTGGACTTTTCTGCCTCTACGATGGCAAAGACCCGGTCGGGATTGGCCCTGGAAACCGATACCCCAATCTTTCCCATTTTTAAGGGCAGCCCGCTGACGATCCTGTTCCAGGTTTCCCCTTCATCGGTGGATTTCCAGACAGCACAACCGGGTCCGCCGCTTTCCACCGTCCAGGGATATCTTCTGTGCTGCCAGGAAGCTGCATAAAGAATGCGCGGGTTTTTCATATCCAGGCTAATGGAGCTGATGCCCGTATTTTCATCCACATACAATACCTTTTTCCAGTTTTGGCCGCCATCTGCGGATTTATATACGCCCCTTTCCTTGCCGGGGCCGTGGACGGCGCCCTGCACCCCGACATAGACAATGTCCGGGTTAAGCGGGTGGATGGCTATTGCGGAAATATGCCTGCTGTCGGGCAGGCCCATTTTTTTCCAGGTTCTGCCTGCATCCGTGGATTTATAGATGCCATCACCAAAAGAAGTCATAACTCCCCTTACCGCGTGTTCACCTGTACCCACAAAAATCACATTGGGATCCGATTCCGAAACCGCAATGGCCCCAATGGATCCTACCTTAAAATAACCGTCTGATATGTTCTTCCAATGGATTCCCCCATCCCGGGTCTTCCATACTCCCCCGCCGGTATAACCGGCATAATAAATTTTATCCTGGCCGGCTACACCGCAGATGGCATTGGCCCGGCCTCCCCGGAATGGTCCTATATTTCTCCACTTCAAGCCGTGAAAAACCGAATCATAAATGATCAACGGGGGCACTTTGGCTGCTTCCCCCTTCCCGGGTTTCTGGGAAAAAGCCGTCAAGCCCAACAGAATAAAAATAACCAGGCAGGAAATGGATGATTTATACATAATGCAGGTTTTGGTCTTTGAATATAGCAAAATATAGCAATACTAAGCAGGACAATAGGATCAAAACAATGATTTCCAGTACGGAATGTATTTTTTGCGATTGAACGCAACCCCAAAATCAGCCATGGCCCAAAAAGCCGGGTTTGTCCTCAATCAGTCCCGCAGCCGCAGGAAATACCCATAACGCTGCTTTGCATATAATAAAATTATGTTAACACCTCGAAAAGTCAGGCCGACCACGCAATATAACAGGATAGTTTCCAGTTGTTTAGTATTTGAGTTTTTGAAGCGGTCCGAACAAAGGGGGGAAACCATATTGCAATTATTGATTTAACCTTATATATTGTAAGACCAATAATCATATGAAGAAACTCATTCTTATTGCTCTATATGTTCCTTTTTCAGGAATCGTGGCGTACTGGCATACCCCTTCCGTTTCTACCAACCTGGCGCAGGTGCGTTCGGGCAACTGGCCCATCCTCCTGGAAAGAACCATTAACAAGGCAGACACCTTCTATTCCC
Source organism: uncultured Bacteroidota bacterium (assembly GCA_903906365.1). Classification (GTDB taxonomy): domain Bacteria; phylum Bacteroidota; class Bacteroidia; order Chitinophagales; family Chitinophagaceae; genus Puia. The sequence goes on from CAIVKC010000012.1 coordinate 4,023, forward strand.
TTCAATTCAGGGATGAACAGATCATACAGGATGTAGTGCTCGATACCATGCCTTTCGCAGATCTCAAGCAACTTAAATATTTTGGTGAGGCTTTGACTGTACTCAAAACCGGCCATACCGGTGATATAGCCAAATTCAAAGATTATTCCATCAAACGGTTCAATGTGCGTAAGGACTCCGCCAGTTATATCCTGAGGTATGAATGGTCTCTGCTCAATTTCCGTCAGCCGGAAGCAGATATCCTGATCAATGTCATCAGGGGGCTATAGACAAAAACCGGGGATGCCTGGAACCGGATGCTTACCAGTAGCGTAAGAAATAGGCAGGACAGGCAATGACCGAGGGGAGAGAAAAGGCATTGCACGACAAGTTTAACACAAATAGGCAGGGCCGCATTTAGGCAAACAACAGTTACCCTTTCCATTTTTTTAATATAAAACTAAAACCAATTACAAATTATGAAAAAACTCATTGCGCTTTCCTTTTTGCTGCCCTTACTGACCAAGGCCCAATTCAAAATTGTAAACACTTCCACCATCAGCCTGGTAGAGCTGCGTTCATCAACCTGGCCCATCAATCTTCAGCGGGTCTGCAAGGAATCGGATACATCCTATGTACTTAATTTCAGGGACCAGGGGCATCTCAATGATGTGATCATGCAAACCCTCCGCTTCAGGGATTTGGAGCAGTTGAAGTATTTTCAAAAAGGCCTTTCTGCATTAAAAACCGGAAACAACGGGGATGTGGCCGAATTCAAGGATTATACGATCAAAAGAGTCGATGTAAAAAAGCAGCCTGTGAACTATATCCTTAATTGCGGGGAAGGCGGTCTCACCAATTTTCAGCAGCCTGAGGCAGACCAGATGATAGAGGCCATCTTAAAA
>CAIVKC010000013.1 GCA_903906365.1 uncultured Bacteroidota bacterium
TTCAAATACATTAACTATAAATTACGCAGCGAAAAAATAAATTTAACTGTCTATTAACTCAGCCTGATCCTTTGAAAACATCCGTTAACTTTTTTCAGAAAATTTTTTAATTAATCAACTAAATCACATGAGAAAATTTCTAACACTGTTTACAGTGCTGTTAGTGTGCTCATTATTCGCTGCAGCGCAGGTAAAAACAGTTACCGGAAGAGTTACAGATCAGCAGAACCAGCCTGTTCCATTTGCTTCCATCAGGATCAAGGGAAGCAAACTGGGTTTAAGTGCAGATGCCGACGGAAATTTCAGCATCAAGGCCAAAGCCTCCGACGTGCTGCTAGTCAGCGGAACGGGGTTTGCAGTAAAGGAAGTACCCGTTGGGTCAGCTACCACCTTAAACGTAGAAGTTTCCCGCAAAGAAAGCAATTTGAATGAAGTGGTTGTAACAGCCCTTGGTATCAAAAGAGAGAGCAAGGCCCTTGGTTACAGCACCGCCACTGTGAACGCAGAGGCCCTTAACATTTCCAAACCGGTCAATGTGGCTCAGGGTCTGATTGGCCAGGTTTCCGGCGCGCAGGTGAGTATCATCAATAACGGTGTCGATCCCCAGATCAGGGTGCAGCTGCGCGGTGAAAGGCATATTTCTTCAGATAACCAGCCCCTCTTCATTGTGGATGGCATGGAGGTGAGGAGTGACTATATCATCACCATCAATCCGGAGGATGTGGATAATATCTCCGTGTTGAAAAGTGCCAGCGCCGCTGCCCTGTATGGTTCTGAAGCCAGTAACGGTGTGGTGATCATTACCACCAAGAAGGGCTCCAAGAATGGCAAACCAGTCATCAACCTAACCCAGACCGTAACCCAGGAGCACCTCTCCTACCTGCCCCATCTGCAGAAACAGTTTGGGGGATATGGCAATGAATCAGGGACCTTCCTGGCCGGAACACCCTATCAGTTTGATGCGCATAATCCGTATACAGGATATGCCAATTACATTCCATTTGAAAACCAACAATATGGTCCCGCTTTTGACGGATCGCCTTCCTTTATAGGCATCCCCAACGCCCAGGGCAAGGTCGATTCGGTTTCCTACCGCGCCCAGGGGAAAAACCCCATCCAGCAGTTTTTCAACACGGGAACCACCAGCCAGACGGATCTGTCCATTTCCAATGGTGACAGCAAGAACTCAAATTTTGTCGGACTTCAGTATGTTACCGTGAAAGGCACCACCCCCAAGGATGAATCACAAAGAGCCAGTGCCCGTGTGGGCGGAAAAAGGACCATCGGTATTTTTTCCTACGACTACAGTGTGAGCTATGCTTATAAATACAGCAATACCGTGGGAAATGACATTACGCTGGGCTGGCCCATTTACTGGACCCTGCTGAATACCCCCGCCAATATCCCCATTGGTTCGCTGAAGAACTGGCAGGACCCCAATTCATTTGGAAACCTCAGCAATTATTATAATGCCTATTACATAAACCCCTGGTGGCAGATAGATAATTCCAGAAATATTGCCAAGTCTGATAATTTCCAGGGTGTGCTGGGACTGAACCTTAAACCGGTAGACTGGTTCAATGCCTCCTACCGCCTAAGTGCCCAGATTACCAATTCCATTTACAAAGGCTACCGGAATGCAGCTACTTTCTCCCCCTATTCCATTCAGGCAACCAACGCCGCCTCCGGAATTTACGGTACACCCTCCAGTGGAGACATCTCCGGAGCCCTGGTGGATGAAACACAGCTCTATAAGAGAATACAGCAGGATATCTTGCTCACCTTCCAGAAAAAATTTGGCGACCTGAATGCGACCCTGATCCTGGGAAATACCATCTGGGACAGGTTCCTCAACCAGCAAAACCAGGAGGTGGGTAATAATGTGGGCGCCATCAACGGTGTAATTATCAACTCAGGAAGCCCCCAAAGCCAGACCAGTGGACTGATTTTGCCCGGAATCTATAATATCGCTTACCAATACGGCATTCCATCCGTGGGTGGTCTTATACAGCAGACCAGGCTGATTGGTCTTTACAGTGATTTGCAATTAAATTACAAAGACTTCCTTTTTGTACATGGTAACTATCGCAAGGACTATTCCTCCCTGCTGGCCACCGGAAACAATTCCTACAGTGTATACGGAGCTGACGCCTCCTGGATTTTCTCCGAAAATATTCCGGCACTTCAGAATTCCTTCCTGAGTTTCGGTAAAGTCCGTGCTGCTTACAGCCATACCGGCCAGATCACCCTCGGGCCCTACAGCACGGTCAATACCTTTAATGTAGCCAGCGGTTACCCCTACGGTGGCCTCTCAGCCCTTTCGCTCAGTGGCAATTACAACAACCCGGCCAATACCCCGGAAGCCACCAATGAAAAAGAAGCAGGCATTGAACTGGGTTTCCTCAAGAACAAATTCACGGTGGGAGCCACCTATTATTACGACAATAACTACAACCAGTTATTCCCTGTAACGCTCACCACTGCCACCGGCTACTCCTCTGCCAATGTCAATGCGGCCAATACCGTCTCCAAAGGATGGGAATTTGATGCAAAGGCCAACGTGGTAAGGACTCCTACCATCAAGTGGGATCTGGCAGGTAATCTGGCCATACAGACCACTACCGTTAAAAGCCTTTACGGAAGCGGAAATAACAAAACCCTGCAGACCGGCATCGGAAACAACAACGAAGCCATTGTGGGCATGAGCTTCCCCCAACTGTATGTATCAGACCTCTTACGTGACTCTGCCAACGGAAAGGTGATCGTCAGTTCCACTACCGGTGAGCCCACTTTAAGCAACAGCCTGGTAGCCGCCGGAAGAACCACCCCGAAATACATTCTGGGCTTAACTTCCACCTTTACCTACAAAGCATTCACCCTTCAGATTATCGGTGATTACAGGGGTGGATATGTATTTTATAACAGTGCTGAAAAGAGCCTGGACTTCACCGGTGCCACAACCCATACCACTTCCAACGGAAGGCAGAATTTCCTGGTCCCCAACTCTGAAATCCAGGTTAACGGAAAATATGTTCCCAATACGAATGTATATGTACCGGACGGATCCATTGGTTTCTGGGTGAATTCCCAGTTTACCAATGCAGGAACTTCCTATGTGGAAAATGCGGCGGCCTGGAAAGTCAGGACCATCAGTCTGGCATATGATTTTTCCAAGATGTTGACTGGCCAGAAAGTAATCAAGGGTGCGAAGCTCACCGTTCTTTGCAATAATGCATTGATGTTCAGGCCGAAAGAAAATAATTTCACGGATCCTGAATTCAATTACAGCAATTCAAACGGATTGGGCAACAATACCTATTATCAGCTGCCGCCAAGCCGCCAGTTCTCGGTGATAGCCAGTCTTACATTCTAAATCATACAAACTTTACTTAAAAATATTGTACATGAAAAAAATACTGATAGCATCTGTTATAATCACTCTGATCAGCTGGGGCTGCTCCAAGGGATATTTATCGGATCTTTCCAATAATCCCAATGCCCCGACTACGGGAGTTGCCACCCCGCAGCTGATCCTGCCTGCTGCCATCACCAACCTGGTAAATATTGTAAATGATGTAACCGCCACCGGAGGAAATCCCAGCTATGATAATGTGGCGATCTGGATGGGGTACTGGAATGTCCAGTCAGGTTACTCATTCAACAGCACCGTGGCCAATTATGTCATGACTTCCTCCGGGCCGCAGCTCTGGGATCCCTACTTTGGTATCCTTACCAACCTGAATTTCATGATCCAGACAACCGGGGATGCGAAAAATGCCAACTACCGGGATATCGCAAATATCCTGGAAGCCGTCTGCTTTGCCAACCTGGTGGATCTTTACAATGATATTCCCTATACCAATGCGCTGAAAGGCAAGGGAAATTTTTTCCCGAAATATGATAAAGCCAGTGATATTTATGACAGCCTGACCGCCAAGCTGGACGCAGCCATCGCCGATATCCAGGCCAACCTCAACAGTACCACGGTCATCACGCCATCCACCGACGATGTGATGTTTGGCGGAAACATGCAGAACTGGCTTTTATTTGCCAACACCGAAAAACTGAGGCTGCTCGTCAGGCAGTCCAATGTATCGGCTAAAGCGGCCTATATTACCAGCGAAATCGGCAAGACCTCCTCTGTGGGTTACCTGACCAGTGATGCGCTGGTCAATCCGGGTTATGCAACCTCCACACCCAACCTTATTTGGGGAGGATTTGGTTTAAGCCCTTCCGGATCCCTCAATTATGCGGCCAGTTACCTGGGAGCCAATGGAACGGCCATCAAGTTTTATCAGAATACCAACGACAACCGCCTGGGTTATTTCTATTCCGAGCAGGGTGTAAATGCGACCAATCCTGGATATTTCAATGTAACCCTTCCGCTGAATTTCAACAAGTATGCGGGTAATCCAGTAGGTACCCAGGGCAGCATCCCCGGCGGCTCCTCCAATATAGGTTCCGGCCTGGTGATCAGCCCAAGCCAGTCTGCCATCATGATGACTGCCGCTGAAAGTTATTTTCTGCAGGCAGAAGCCACCGTATACGGTTGGTTACCCGGAGGAAACGGTGCTGCGCAGATACTCTATCAGAACGGCATCACCAAATCCTATGAATACCTCAACGTAGGTGGTTCTACTGCTGCGGCAGACGGATATGCGGCGGCCTATTACGCTCAGAATATCGGCAATGTGGCTTTCCCCCTTTCGGCCAGTACAGACAGCCTGGTACATACCATTGTAACCCAGAAATGGGCCGCCCTCAATGGCATCAACAATGTGGAATGCTACAATGACTGGAGGAAGACCTATGATGCTGCCAGCAATACCGGATATCCGAATGTTCCCCTGTCCGTTTCCACGTCCAATACGCAGACTCATATGCCATTCAGGTATTTCTATCCCACCGAAGAACAGAACAACAACAATGAAGCCTGGACCGCTGCCGGCGGGCCCACCCTCGATGTCTTTAATGATAAAATATTCTGGATGAAATGATTTGTATAAGTCATCGGTGCTTTAATTCTTGACTGGTGTTAAAATATTAAATATGAAAAAAATAAAAAATCTGAAAAATACAATTTGCGCGGCGGGATTACTGATCGTACTGATTTCCCTGAGTTCCTGCCTGAAAAATGATAAATATTTCATTGATTTTTCAACCGCCGGGGCATCTGTGGATCTGCCCCTGGCAGCAGCCAATTCCAATGGGGTGGTTACCTTTGCCTATCCGGCCACCCTTCCGAGTGCCTCCATTCCCATTTATGTCAATGCGGCCGCTCCCAGTCCCCTGGGTAAAGCCGTAACAGGCACACTGGCGCTGGACACGGCTTTTCTGAACAATTATAATAACAACAACGGGACCAGTTACATATTGCTGCCCGACAGTACCTATACCCTTTCCAAGGGACTGACCTTTAGTGTACCGGCAGGTAAAAGACTGGACAGCACCGTACTGGTTGTCAATTTCCAAAAACTGGATCTCACCCAGTCCTATGTTTTTCCCGTTACCATACAGACTGCCAATGTGCCTATTGAACAGTGGAACCACCTGCTGATCAACGTGTCGGTGAAAAATAAATACGATGGCGTCTATACGGTTACCGGGACCCTGGTAGACCATGCGAGTTCCGCCATCGTGGGAAATTATCCCTTTACAGCCAATCTGATCACTGCCGGTCCGTCTTCAGTCTATTTCGACCCGCATCCTATTTTGAGCGGTACCACCTCGAGTTATTATGGCGAATTTGGCCCCCAGTTTAATTTTGACGCCAACGACAATATCATCAGTGTCGTGAACATTTATGGTCAGCCCTCCCCCAGCCGACTGAGGGCAGCCCAGCTGGCTTCCGGTGCGGCCAACAAGTACAACGCCGATGGAAGTATAGATGTCAGCTATGATATGTACCAGGGGGGTTCACTGAGAACAGAATTTGTGGAACACTTTACCTATGTAGGTCCGAGACCTTAGACTTTCCCCGGTTTCCAACTTGTTCCTTGGATCATGACAAAATAAAAATGGGTCCCTCCGCCAGAGGGGCCCATTTTATTTCGGTAAATGGCATTCAGTTCCGAATCAGGATGGTGGTTCCTTTCCTAAAAACCGGTCTTCCTGCGGCGGTAACACCCGCTGCCTCCCAGACATAAGTTCCGGCGGGCGCTGCATGACCCTGGAAACGCCCATCCCATCCCTGTCTGGAAGCAGCCGTCTCAAAGACAAGCTGACCAAAGCGATTAAAAACGCGGAAGTACCGGAATTCCCGCATCCCCACCGGCACCGGGCGAAGTTGGTCATTGTGTCCGTCCCCGTCGGGTGTAAAGGCAGTCGGAACATAAATGTCCGGTCCAGTATAATAGGACACCCGGATGGAATCGCTCAGCGAACAGCCGTAACTGTTCCTCATATAGAGGTGGTAGGTATTGTCTGTTACCGCAGAGAGTAAAGGGTCAGGCAGGTCGGCTGCACTTAATCCCTCCGAAGGCGTCCACAGGAACTGCCCCCCCTGGTTGAAATTTCCGTCATTGGCTTGCAGTTGCAGGATTGCGCCCCTGGCTAATATCGTATCATGGGATAAGAGTCTGAAAGGACCAGGCCAGATGTTAATGAAGGCTGAATCCACCGCGGAGCAGCCTTTATCCGCAGCGACCCTTAGTTTTACCAGGTAGGTTTGGGGGGCTTTCTTGAAAGAATAGCTGGTATTGAACTGACCGGAACTGTCCAGCAGGGTATTGCCCTGGTAAATCTGCCAACTGGACCCCAGAATCCTGCCTGAACTAAAGGAGGAGGTATTGATAAAGTGTACCAGGCTGTTTAGGCAGGAATCATCATGGTCAAAGCCGGCCTGCAATGTAGGATATAATATCACCCTGCTATAGGACGTATCTGCGCAGTAAAGTCCGGGGAAAATGATGAATCTTGCCTGGTAAGTGCCGCTGTCCGGGTAGGTATGTACCGGGTAAATGTCCGCAGAAACGTCCCCATCCCCGAAATTCCATTGGAAGGTGGTATTATTCCAGTTCAGGGATGGATACAAAGGAACGCTGTTATTGGAAAATTTCACCTGCAGGGATGCGCAGCTGTTGATCAGGGAATCGGTGATGGCCTTGGGTTTGGGCAGGGTAGCACCATTAAAGACCCTGATCAGCATGTCCTGGGAAATGGAATCCAGCAGGACCTGGTTTCGGAATTCAAGCACACTTTCCGAAATAACAAACAGCCCTGTATCGGCTATGCTCCCCTGGAGCAGTCCACTGCGGGGATCCAGGGAAACCCCCTGGCCCGCAGGCTGGCTGACCGAATACCCCTGCTTGAAATCCACCCCCGGAAACTGGGGTGTGGTCTTTATGATATTTTGCCGGTTACTTTCAAATACCAGGAAAGTCCTGGGTTCAGAAAAATGAAAAGCCAGAGAATCCCCGTCGGGGTCAACCGCCCGCTGATGGTAGGCAAAGGGCCGGCCGCTGCTAACATAAAGTATGGTATCGCTGGAGGTTATTACCGGGCTGCTGTTTTGGGTGGTATAAGGCGGTACCCTCACCCAGGAGGCAATGCCATTATCTACCTGACCAACGCATGGAGCGCAACCGGTACAGGGATAAGGCAGGGAAATGACCGTAGAATAACTTGGGTTGTTTTGATCAAAATTGAGGTTGATGGTATGGTAGGGCCGGCAACAATTAACGGTGGAGGCGAAATAGCCGTTCCTGTTATAATTGAGGCGGGCATCCGCATGATAATAGTAGGTGGTATGGCAGGGCGGAACCTCCAGCAGCAGGCAGGGATCGGATACGCCCGTTATGTTTTTGGAGGAGTCCAAAATCCAATCCAGCTCCGTCTGGTTTGCCGGGTTTTGCGGGTCAATGATATGCAGGCTGTTCACGGTAGCCTTTGTGCCGCAATCCGTGCTTACCCGATAGGAAAACCGGAACGTATCGGCTTCCACCGCCCCCGGAATCCGCAGATAGGCCAGACCAGCGGAGAAAAAACCTTCGGGCAGGGGTCCGCACAGGCTTTGGGACAAGGCAGTCCGGGGTATACAATAAACAAACAGGGTTAAGAACAAAACGCTTAGACGCACCTGGGTGGATTTAAGATGTTCCCCCTAGGGGGAACGGCGGTTAGATACTGCCATGAAAGTACGCAAATAGGCAGTGACAGCTGAGGTTGGAAATAAGAGAATGAAAGAATATTATTTGAATACAATGATCAGTGTGACAAACGGTTGTAAGGCATTTGTATTAAATATAATTCATATGGATTTAGCCCCAAAATACCAGGCCGCCGCAGGCTGGAAAACCATGGGCAGAATGCGGGATTCAAACCACGGCAGCTTCTTTACCGTATAGCTGGTTCCTGTACTTTAAGGAAGGTGAAGACAGGAAAGGGCCAATGCCAAGGGCATCCCATTTACGGTCCACCGCAGCTATGGTGGCATCATCGGCCACGATGATATTGGGCCAGTCACGCTGGAAATTATCCAAATCCCTTGTTTTTCTTGTGCCGTCCAATCCCAGGCATGAAAAATTGAGCAAAGGATTATCCAGCCTGGAGCGCTGAAAGACCAGGGCGTCCCTTTTGGGATCGAGATTATTACAAAATCGCCACAGGGCGGTGGTCAGATCCTGGGGGTCCACGGTATGCTCCACATACAGGATCATCTTAATGGATTCCACAAAATCAAAACTTTCGCAAAGGGCCCGGTGTAAATCCCGGATATGTCCGGGCCTGTTTTTTTCGACGGCCATGACCAGACAGGGGATTTCCAGATCGGGTAAGGAACTGTTAACCGCCTTTATTTCGGGAAACCGCTCCATAATGGCCGAAGCCTTTATGGGAACTTCAGCAGCTCCCATGGAAAAATGCCCATCCATCTCTTCCTCGAATTTCCGGGTTCCGTCAATACACATTTTACCTCCAAATCCGAGCTTACTGCAACTGTGATCCAGCACATCCATAGGTCCTTGCGAAAAATACACATCGCTGACAGGATTAAGATTCCCAAAGACATACCGGGCAAGATCCAGGTAATGCTGGATCCTTACTCCTTCATCCACCAGTACCAGGATCTTATTGAACATCATCTGTCCTGCCCCCCACATGGCATTCATTACTTTCTGTCCCTGACCGGCATATTCCTTCCGGATCTGGGTAATGACCAGGTTGTGAAAGACCCCTTCTACCGGCATGTCCATGTCCACGATTTCAGGAACCATGGTCATTTTAATGGGCGCCAGAAATATGCGCTCTGTTGCCTTGCCCAGCCAGGCATCTTCCTGGGGCGGAATTCCAACGATGGTTGCCGGATAGACAGCCTGCCTGCGGTGTGTAATGGCAGTAATATGAAATCGGGGATAAAAATCGGGCAGGGAATAGTAACCGGTATGATCACCAAAGGGGCCCTCCCATATCAGGTCTTCCTCGGGGTCCACATACCCTTCGATCACAAAATCAGCATCGGCCGGTACTTCTATGTCAGGCTGGGTTATACACCTGACCAGTTCCACCTTTTTTTTCCGGAGGAAACCCGCCAGCATATATTCATCCACATTTTCCGGCAGCGGGGCGGTGGCACTGTAGGCGTAGACCGGGTCCCCGCCCAATACCACGGCTACCGGCATTTTAATGCCCAGCTTCTTATATTCATTGAAATGCTTGGCACTCACTTTGTGTTTATGCCAGTGCATCCCGGTTAGGGTACTGTCAAATACCTGCATCCGGTACATACCCACATTGCGGATGCCGTTGTTTGGATCCTTGGTATGAATGACCGGAAGGGTGACAAAGGGGCCGCCATCTTTGGGCCAGCAGGTTATTACGGGCAGTTTTTTGATATCGGGGGAAGCCATGATGATTTCCTGGCACTCGCCCCTTCCGCTCCTGACTTTGGGCATCCAACTGGCAAACTGACTGAGTTTGGGTAAAAATTTCAGCTTATCGAGCATGCTTTCCCTGGGAGCGGAAATCATCTTAAAGAGGGCTTCAATGTCGCGGGCAACCTCATCCAGGTCTGAAACACCCAGGGCCAGGCACATCCGTTTTTCACTTCCGTAGGCATTCATCAGCACCGGAAAATCATATCCTGTGTTTTCAAAAAGAAGGGCTTTTCCACCTCCCCCGCTTTTACTGATCCGGTCTGTGATTTCCGCCATTTCCAAAACGGGATTCACATAGGTGCTTATCCGGAGTAATTCCCCCGCCTTTTCCAATTGATTGATAAATTCCTGCTGGTTACGATATGCCATGTATGGATAATTTCTTGGGTAAAGGTAAAACACAAAGCGTACGCTATATGTTTAACAATCCGCAAAGATTTGTTGAACAGGGGGTCCTTTATAGACCGGGGGAATGTAAACGGGAATACCGGTTAGTTTACCGGTTTGGGACACTCCATAATGCCACGGCCATGAAAACGGTTTGCGCCGTTATTGATGGCTATGCTCACACGAATGCCTGAAAAATAATACCAGTCATTGGCATTGGAACTACCCCTTTTGGAATCATCCACCGGATAATTCGGATTTCCGTTTTTGACCTGGTTGCCCCTGTAGGCCATTTGCACTGCTTCAGGGCCTCTTTCCCGAAGCAGGGTTGCCTGGTCCACATAAGTGGTACTGACATCATCGAGGTAATCGGTAAACAGTTTACGAAAACTGATTTCGTAGGCCAGGATCACATTGTCGGAGATGCGCAGTTTGATGCCTGCGCCAAAAGGAATGGCGAGCTGGGTTAGGGAATAATATTTCCTGCCCGGGTATTCGGGGAGCCCCTCTCCTTCCGTACTTAGGGGTCTTAAGTACACTTTCTGCTGCAGGGTATCATAGGCGTAGGGGTTGAAATGATACACAGCCAGGCCTGCAAATACGTAAGGTGTGAACCGCTTCTCGGTCAGATCAAAGAAATTGTATTCCCCGATGACATTCCATTCGGCAATTTTGGTTTGAAAACTCAAATTCCGGGGCTGGAGTTCGGGCTTATTGAATTTATCGGCCGCACCCAGGTGACCGAGGTTGATACCGGAGAGCAGGGAAAAATGATTGGTCAGGTCGTACTGCAACCCCAGGCCAAAGGCTGCAAAAGACTGGTCAAGGGTGAAGGTCTTACTTTGCAATTCACCGGAATAATTGGAAAAGCCGCCAAATACGTTCACATGCCATTGCGCCCGTGTCAAAACCGGACTGATTACCAACAGTATCAGATAGATTCGTTTCATTGATTTAATTTATTGACAATCAATCGTTAATAACTTAGTCTTGAGCAAGGAATTGGATTTCAGCCGCCTGACAGGAAAGAGGATAAAACAGCGGGTTTTTCAGGTTTGGCCATCTAACGCAACTATTACGCCAAATGTTGGTTTCCCGTTTGCCAAAAAAAAGTTAAACAATAATGGAAGAACAATACCCAGTTTATTAACCGACTGACTGACCCACAAGGGGCAACTTACTTCATTGTTTATTTTATACTTCCGGCATCCTTCCATTATCCGGTACTTTTCCCCTTCTGCCCTGACTTGCAAAAATAGGTGAAAGGAAGGGTTTTATCCCGGCCCAGTCCATTAGTACCCAAATCAGCCAGCAAAAAGGCAGGACTGTGGCCATCATTATGATTAAAACCAGCTGAGCCTTTGAACGGCCCCCGCCAGCCCGAGCCATTTTTACGATGCCTTCGACAAAGACCCAAATCGGAATAGTTGGATTTACGTGAAGCAGGCAGATGGAATGGGGATTTATAGCATGCCGATAGCCCCCGGTGGGAAGCCGGTCAGGCTGTACCCGGTAAAGCTGATAAAGGTCAGCTTTCCGCCTGATACCGGTCATAACCCCCTGATATTTTGGAAGTATATTGAACTTTATTTTTATATTTTTACGGAGGATACCTGTTTTAAGGATCGCAAAAGTTTTTTTCCTGGTTAAGATGAATACAAATGTTCAGCAGTTTGAGGCGCTTTTTGATCATGCTACCATTGGTATCGTGGTCACAGATAAAAGTGGTCTGATAGTAAATTTCAATCATTTCGCAGAATTCCAGTTTGGCTATTCAAAGCAGGAAGTACTGGGAAAAACAGTCGATATCCTTGTTCCCAAGGAGGTTTCCGGGCTGCACCATAAACAGCGGGAAGGCTTTTACAATCACCCCGGTCCCCGGCGAATGGGAGAAGGCCGGGACCTATTTGCCCGCAAAAAGGATGGCAATAATTTTCCGGTTGAAATCAGCCTGAGCAATTACCAAATAAATGGAGAAATATTTGTCATAGCTTTTATCATAGACATCGCCGTTCGCAAGAAAAATGAGGCCATCGTCAATGAGCAGAAAAGGGAACTTGAAAAAATCACTTACGAGGTCCGTAAACTAAATACGGAACTGGAGCAGAAAGTAGATTACCGAACCAAGATGCTCCGGGAAACCCTCACCGAGTTGGAAAAATCCAAGGAAGAGCTGAACCAGGCTCTGGAAAAGGAAAAGGAATTGAATGAATTGAAGTCCCGGTTCGTTACCACCGCTTCCCATGAATTCCGAACACCGCTGAGTACCATTCTTTCATCTGCCTTTTTGCTTGAAAAATATAATGCCATCCATGAACCGGCCAAAAGGGAAAAACATATTCAGCGCATCAAGACCGCTGTAGCGGATATGAAAAATATCCTGGAAGACTTCCTTTCCCTGGGTAAATTGGAGGAAGGGGTTGTCCAGGTGAATCTCCAGGAATTTGATGGAACCGAACTGCTCGAGGAGATCCAGCGGATGACAACCGATGTTGAACTGATGCTCAAAAGAGGTCAGCAACTGAAAATAGAGCCTGCCGGACAGGGAACCATACGGATTGACCTGCATCTCATGAAACATATTTTGGCCAACCTTATCCATAATGCCATTAAATTCTCCCCTGAAAACGCCCTGATCGAAGTGGGGTTCACACTTTCGGAAAGCGGCCTGGAACTTACCGTGAAGGACAACGGGATCGGCATCTCCGAGGAAGACCAGCAACACCTATTTGAGCGGTTTTTCCGGGCTAAAAACGCGCTGAATATCCAGGGAACCGGTCTTGGATTGCATATCGTGACCAAGTACCTGGAACTGATGAAAGGACAGATCAGCCTGAAAAGTAAACTGGAAGAAGGATCATCATTCACTATATTTATACCCAAATCCAACAGCAACTGATATGAAAAAAATATTGGTAATAGAAGATAATAGAGAAGTCAGAGAGAACATAGCGGAAATTCTTGAACTCTCCGGTTATGAAGTATATCAGGCCGGGGATGGAAAAGCCGGGGTGGAAATGGCCATGAAGGAAATTCCGGATTTAATCATTTGCGATATCATGATGCCGGTCCTGGATGGCTATGGCGTACTTCACCTGCTGAGCAAACACAAAGAAACCTACGGGGTTCCCTTTATATTCCTGACGGCAAAATCGGAAAAAGCAGATTTCAGGAAGGGTATGGAACTCGGGGCTGATGATTACATGACCAAACCCTTCGATGGAATTGAACTGCTCAATGCCGTTGAAATCCGCCTAAAGAAGACGGAGTCCCTGCGCAGAACGGCCGGTGAAAACTCGGACCATGTAACCGAATTCATCAATTCTGCCAGAAAATCCGAGAATATACAGCTCATTTCCGATCAAAGAGAGGTCTATGATTTCAGAAAAAAGCAAATTGTCTACTCAGAAGGCCAGCGGCCAAAGGCGGTTTATTATATTATCAGCGGAAAGGTGAAAATCTATAAGGCCAGTAAAGATGGAAAGGACCTCATCACCGGTATCAGCGGACCAGGCGACTTTTTTGGATACAACCATGTGCTGGAGCACACCAATTATACCGAAAATGTGCAGGTGCTTGAGGATGCGCAGCTCATGCTCATCCCGCGTGAGGATTTTATAACCCTGATTACCAATGATGCACAGATAGCCCGGCAGTTCATCAAAATCATCACCAAGAATATCCTGGAAAAAGAAGAAAACCTGGTGAACCTGGCCTATAATTCACTGAGAAGAAAAGTAGCCTACGGCCTGGTGCAGGTCCTGGATAAATACAAAAAAGAGGAGAAAAATGAAATACTGGAATTATCCAGGGAGAACCTCGCCCAGGTAACCGGAGTGGCTACCGAGTCCCTGATCAGAACCCTCGCTGACTTTAAGTCTGAAAAACTAATCAACCTGGAGCCCGGAAAAATCATCATACTCAACGAAGAAAAACTGAGGGACCTGCCTTATTAAGGCTTAGCAGCGCAATGCTGCGCCAATGAACCATTCGGGGAAATTACCGGACTCAGGTACGGTATTCCCAGGCCAAGCCCCCTGAGTATAAGCAGGGAGGCCAGCAATATCATCATCAGCGGATAAGCCCTCCTTATCCGCTGTCTCATGGATATGCTGACAAAATTCCCGAAAAAAGCAATGCTCCACATAACAGGCAGTGTTCCGAGTCCAAAAAAGACCATGAACACAATGGCGTGAAGGATACTTCCTGCAGCCACGGCGCCGGCAAGGGCCATGTATACCAGCCCGCAGGGCAGCAATCCGTTGAGAAGCCCTATGGAGAGCAGGGCGCTACGGCTGCGGCTTGCAAAAAGTCTGCCGATGGCAGCGCGAATACGCTGAAAAAAAGAAATAACCAGGTCGTTTCTTTCCCAGGCGGAAAACTTTCGGGGTGAAAGTACCATGACCAGTATAAAAGCCCCCAGCGTTACGGAGAGCATTTGCTGGTAGCCGAACAGGGCGACACTGTTGCCAATAATTCCTAAGATCAATCCAAAAAAGGAATAAGTGATGATGCGGCCGGCATTGTAGAGGAGGGACCCGACCATTTTTGACCAGAAGTCGTCCTTTTGGAGCGGCAGCGACAAGGCAAGGGGCCCGCACATACCGATGCAGTGGAAACTGCCCAGCATTCCCATTACAAAGGCGGCCAATAGCAGGGCCGGCATTTATAGTGTGATTTTTTGTTCGAAATAATAGCTGCTGCCCTCAACCTGCCAGCTGACATGCAGTTCATAGAGCCCCTTATCCCCGGAGGGAATGGTCATTTGAGCCGACCCCTCCAGTATGGAAAACTCCTGCCGGCTGTCCTTTTGCTCATCTGAGGGACAGTAAAGTTCCATACTGCCTGTTATTTTCTTTCCTGCAAAAGTGGCGGGAAAATGCACGACCAGCAGGTTATTTATTATCTCAAATTTCACGGGCTCGGCCAGTGCATCTGCACGCTTTACATCATCGATGCGTTGCTGGTATTTTAATTCACGGGCATAGTAATCAGGAGTTACCAGGTCCATTTTCTGGTTGGAGGACTTGATTACCAGGAAAAGAGTGCCGGCTACAAACAAGCCGTAAACGATCAGTATTTTGTATCCCCAGTTCATAACCTGCTTATTTAATTATAATTTTCAGGGCCTATAAAGGTGGCCTTGATGGTTTTGATTTTTTTGTTGTTTTCATACATCCCTATCTGCAGCATTGTTTTCCAGCTTTTTACATCCTTTCTATTCAAAATAACAAAGAACTGCAAATGGGAATATCCTTCCTTTTGTACTATCAAACTGGCACTACCCACATATTGGATGGTCCCGTCTATGTTTTCCAGCCTGAGCGTAAAGGGAATGTCCAGGTGGGTCTTGTTGGCCAGCTTCAGGTTATAGAGATTACTGATTCTTCCGTCGGGCAGGGAAGTATAGGTCATTCCGGCCGTTCTCATCAGCCTTGCATCCAGATCAGTGCGACTAACCAGCAGAAAGGCCAGCAAGGACAGCAATAAACTCAATACAGCAATATATCCCTTGATGCGCGCATTTAATTTCAAACCAACCCCGTTGGCAATGCTGTTTTCCGAAGCGTATCGAATCAATCCGGTGGGTTTGTTTATGCCAATCATGATGGCATCGCAGGCATCAATACAGGCCGTGCAGTTGACGCATTCCAACTGGGTTCCGTTACGGATATCAATGCCGGTGGGACAAACCCGCACGCAGGCTGCGCAATCAATGCAATCTCCATGCAATTTTGGCGGCTCAGACTGGTGAATCAGACCGGAGCCCGCCGAATCGGGAGCGGCCGTGTTACTGGAAAAATCTGCTGAATGCCCGGATTCCTGCTTGTGCCTGGCCCCCTGAATTTTACCCCTTGGCTCCCCCCGTATGCGGTCATAGGCTACCACGATGGAATTCTTATCAAGGAGCACACCCTGCAGCCTTCCATAGGGACAAACCACAATACATGCCTGCTCCCTGAACCACCAGTAGACAAAAAAGAACACAGAGGTAAAAATGAGCAATGAAACCAGGGTCCCCACATGGGCAGCCGGGTCCTCCAGATAGCCCAGGAGCTGATCCATACTAATCAGGTAAGCCAGGAAAAAATTGGCAATAATAAAGGAAACCGCGAAAAATATGATGAATTTCAATACCCTTTTGCGGACCTTAACGCCAGTCCATCCCATTGACTTTAACTGCTTTTGCTGGGCGGAATCCCCGTCAATCCAGTATTCTATTTTACGGAAGACCATTTCCATGAAAATGGTCTGCGGGCAGGCCCATCCGCAAAATATACGTCCAAAAACAACGGTAAACAGAATAACAAAGACCACAAAGGTGAGCATGGCGATGCCAAAAATGAAAAAGTCCTGGGGCCAGAATACCATACCGAATATGATGAACTTCCGGTCCAGTACATTGAGCATGAACAGGGGCTCATTGTTTACCTTAATAAAAGGAAGGGTAAAAAAAACGATCAGGTAAAATATGCTGAACCAGGTACGGAGTCGATATAACCTGCCTTTGGGCTTTTTGGGATTGATAAAGTTGCGTTTCCCTTCCTGGGAAATAGTGGCTACAGAATCCCTGTAACTTCCTTTTGCATCATGTATTTCTATTTCTTCCATTTTCAATGCTCCTCTTGTTTTCAAAGGTATATATAGAACCGGTGCAGGCTATGACCTGCACCGGCAAAAACGTACGAATTAATCACTTAGCCTTTGTAGAAGAATCTGATTTGGCAGCGGGTGCGGCGGCGGCTCCCCCCGCCCCTGCTTCGGTAAACAAATCCCCCTGTGGGGCTTTGGGATTGGGGGGATTGGTGCCATGCAGGGTTTTGACATAACTGGCCAGGTAGCTGATTTCCTTTGGATTGAACACCGTGGCCCAGGATTGCATGCCCTTGTCCGGATAACCAACCTTGATGGAATGATAAATATCATTGAGGGATCCTTTATGCAGCCAGTAATCGTCGGTCAGATTGGGTCCCGCCCCTCCTTCGCCCAGTTTGCCATGACAGGCCCAGCATTGCGATTGGAATATCTGCTTGGCTTTGGCAAGACCGGCCTCATCGGCCATTTTGATGTCATTTTCGTCGACTTTCTCGGTATTCTTGGATTCAAAAGCTTCTTTTTGAGCCTTGGCCTGATCCATTTCGGCAGTATATTCCTGCAAGGGTGTCTTTCCGGTTTCAAAAACATGGAAATTAAGCAGGTAAATAACGGCTACCACAATGGTAATATAAAAACCGTATTTCCACCAGGGTGGCAGGGCATTGTCCAGTTCCTGAATGCCGTCATAATTATGATCAAGCAGGTGATCGGCTTCCTGCTCCAGGGGCACGGCCTTTGTCAGCACCTTTTTATCAAGGCTTGACCACCACTGGCGCGCGGCTGATGGCTGACTGACTTTTTCGTCCTCCGGAAATAATTCTGTATATATCCTGCGGATGGAAAAGATCATGAACAGGATGGCAATAATCTCCACTGCCGCAACAGCCGCAAACAGGTAAAAGGAAGTGGAAGAAATCCCGCCGTAATTGGGTATTTCCTTCACGGTGGCGGCCGCCTCAGTGCCCTGGGCCATACCGGATTGGGTGGACAGGGAAAGGGATGTCACCAGCAAAAGGATCAATATGGGTCCTGCGCCCTTGGACTTTTCCATCAGTTTCCGGCTTAAGGAAAGCAGCACCTGCCCAAGCCCCCAGATAAATACCGCCAGGATGGCCATTACAATCAGAAGCAGTATTTCCAGCTGGTTATAGGAAGATTGAACGGTTTTCTCTGCCGGTGATGCCGCGTCCTGCGCAAGGACTGTAGCTGCTGCACAAAAGACCGTCAAAGACAGAATCAGTTTTTTTATGAGATGAGTGAAACGCATACTGTATTGATTTATAAGGTTGAGTTAGTGAGTTCATCTTTTTCAAAAGGGATCCTGGAAAGCTCAGAGACCCTTTCTTTTCCCATTTTCTTTACCAGAACCAGCAGGACGACAAAGAAGATCAGGAAAATAAACAAGGATATCATTGGATAGATATTAGCGTTGTTTATCGTTTCTGCGTATTGTTTTATGAATTTGAACATGGCTTATTTGTTTGTATTGACAGATTTGCTTCTTGAAATATCCACACCCAGGCGCTGAATGTATGCAATCAGGGCAATTACTTCTTTTTTGGGGGATACCCGTATGCTGTCCCCAAGCAGATTTCCGGCAATGAGTGCGGCCTGGTCATTGAGGTCCGATGCAGCCTGCTTTTCGTAGCCTTTCTCATAGGGAACACCCAGGGTGCGCATCGCATTTATCTTTGCTTCCGTGGTAGAGATGTCCAGGTCATCGACCAGCAGGTGCGGATAGGCTGGCATGATGGATCCTTCACTCATGGATGAGGGTTCGCGGAAATGCCGGAAATGCCAGCCGTTGGTCTTCTTCAGGTTACCGGTACCTTCCCGGGCCAGGTCGGGCCCTGTTCTCTTACTGCCCCACTGGAAGGGGTGATCGTACACGAACTCCCCGGCTTTGGAATATTCACCATACCGTTCTGTTTCACTGCGGAAGGGGCGAACCATCTGGGAATGACACAGGTAACATCCCTCCCTTACATAGATATCCCTTCCCTGCAATTCGAGGGGAGTATAGGGTTTTACTTCACTGATGGTAGGTATATTTGATTTAATCAGGAAAGTGGGCACCATTTCGATGGCTCCTCCGATCAGGATAACCACCAGGCTGATCAGCATAAACTGAACCGGCCTTCTTTCAATCCAGCGGTGCCAGTGCTCGCCAGCGTGGGCTACGTATTCCTTTTCAAGGGGGGCTGCTTCGGCAGCCTCATCAGCCACCAGGGAACCGGATTTAACCGTCTTATAGAGGTTATACACCATAATCAATACGCCAATCAGGTAGAGGGTACCTCCCAGGGAGCGCATAGCATAAAATGGCTTCATATAGGTCACGGTTTCCAGGAAAGTATATTTCAGCTGACCGGCATCCGTAAATTGTTTCCACATGGAGCTTTGCTGGAAACCGGCCCAATACATGGGTATGGCATAAAACAGGATACCCAGCGTACCCAGCCAGAAATGGTTGTTGGCGAGTTTTTTGGAATACAGATCGGTTTTAAAAATCCTGGGGATCAGCCAGTAAAGAATGCCAAAGGTCAGCATACCATTCCATCCAAGGGCCCCGATATGCACGTGGGCAATGATCCAGTCGGTGAAATGGGCAACCGCGTTCACGGTCTTTAGCGATAAGAGCGGTCCTTCAAAAGTGGCCATACCGTAGGCGGTAACGGCCACTACCATGAATTTAAGTATGACATCATCCCTGACCCTGTCCCAGGCTCCCCGCAAAGTCAGCAACCCGTTGATCATGCCACCCCAGCTGGGAAATATCAGCATAAAAGAGAAAACCACACCCAGTGATTGCGCCCAGTTTGGCAGCGCGGTATAAAGCAAATGATGCGGGCCGGCCCAAATATACAGGAAGATCAAAGCCCAGAAATGTATAATGGAAAGCCGGTAAGAGTACACTGGCCTGTTAGCGGCTTTGGGCATGAAGTAATACATCAGCCCCAGGTAGGGAGTGGTCAAAAAGAAGGCCACAGCATTATGGCCGTACCACCATTGCACCAATGCGTCCTGAACACCGGCGTACCAGCTGTAACTCTTAAACAGGCTGACGGGGAGTTCAAAAGAGTTTACCACGTGAAGGACTGTTACCGTCACAAAAGTGGCTATATAAAACCAAATGGCTACATACAGGTGTTTTTCACGCCTCTTAAGGATGGTGCCAAACATATTCCAGCCAAAAACAACCCAGATCAGGGCAATGGCAATGTCAATGGGCCATTCCAGTTCTGCGTATTCTTTTCCGGCCGTAATACCAAGGGGTAGTGTAATGGCTGCCGAGACAATGATGAGTTGCCAGCCCCAGAAGTGTATCTTGCTGAGGGTGTCAGAAAACATCCTGGTCTTGCAAAGGCGCTGCAGGGAATAATACACCCCCATAAAAATACCGTTGCCCACAAAAGCAAAAATGACTGCATTGGTGTGCAGCGGACGGAGTCTTCCAAAAGATCCGTACTGGGTGATATTCAGAGCTGGGAAAACAAGCTGCAATGCCACGTACAATCCCGCAAGCATGCCTACCACACCCCAAAGGATCGTGGCAAAGGCAAAGTTTTTCACAATCCTGTTGTCGTAATAGAATTTTTCTACCTGCATGTCTTTATTATTTGGTTTTGATTAAGGGTTTTAACGTAGAAATAATTTCCTGGGGCTTGTCGTCATCAAAAAGCATTCTAACAGAAGGGGTGTAATCATCATCATACTGACCGGATTTGACACTCCACAGAAAGGCGGCGAGGAATCCTCCTGCGACCAGGATACTGATACCGATAAGTATGAATAATGCGCTCAAGGAGTATAATAATTAAGGGTTTAAAAATACGCAAGGGAGGATTCTATAACCTGACTGGTATCAAAGTCAAATATGATCCTGATCAGTTGATACTCATAACCCTTTAAGCCTGGCCATGACCGAGGACAACAGCGTCACCAGCAGTACAATACTGATACTGCTTGCCGGCATGAGAATGGCTGCCACCATCGGTGAAAGCAAACCCCTAACGGCAAAAGAAAGTCCTACGATGTTGTAGAGAATGGACAGGATAAAACTAATGGTGACAATCCTCTTTCCTGATTTTGCAAAAGACAGGAAATTGTCCAGGTTCTGCACCCTGCTGCCATCTAAAATGGCGTCACAGGCGGGTGTAAACTGGGAGGTATTATCACTGACGGCTATGCCAACATTGCTTTGCATGAGGGCGCCTGCATCATTTAAACCATCCCCCAGCATCAATACTTTTCTGTGTTGATCCTGCAGGCTTTTCACATATTCGAGTTTTTGCTGGGGATCCTGCCTGAAAGCCAGCGTGGTAGCAGGGCCAAAGATGACTTTGAGGTTGTCTTTTTCGGCATCATTGTCCCCGCTGAGCAGGTACAGGCGATATTTCTCCTGTTTCAGGGAGCCAATCAATTCCTTTAGCCCGTCACGGTACTGGTTACTAACCTGAAATCGGCCCATATGGGTGTTATTAACCATAATATGGACATGCGTACCGGTATCTGAACTGAGGCAATCAGCATGGAACTGGTTGAGAAAATGCGCTGAACCCAGTTTGATGGGCAGCCCATTAACAGTAGCCTCTACGCCCTTGCCGGTATATTCCCTAAAACCCTCTACGACGGAAATCCTGCCTTCCGCTCCGGGCAGCCAGTCGGCAATGATTTTACTCAACGGATGGGAAGACTGCCTGGCAATAGTCTGAAGGGCTATTTCTTCTTTAGGGGTCAGGGGGGTGCCTTCGTAGGTGACCAGGGAGGCTTTGTTGCTGGTAATCGTTCCGGTTTTATCGAACACCACCGTATCCACCCCGGCCAGGGATTCTATGACCCCGGCATTTTTGAGGTACATCCTGTTTTTGCCAAAAATGCGAAGCATATTGCCATAGGTAAATGTCGCTGAAAGAAGCAGTGAACAGGGACAGGCAACGATCAGTACGGAAGAAAGGGCAGGCAGCAACCTGCTTTGGTCGTGCAGCATCCAATAAATACCCGTGAGAGCTGCTACCGTAAATAATGCCACGGTGAAATACCGGCTCCAGGGATGAATGAAGGATTTTTCAGTGTTTTTCTTGCCGTGGAAGACATCATTGTTCCATAACTGGGTAATATAACTTTGGGAAACCGAACCCGTAACTTCCAGCTCAATGGCGCTTCCAACCTGCTTACCTCCAGCATATATCAATTCCCCGCAACTTTTAGTAACGGGTGTATTCTCCCCGCTGACAAAACTATAATCCACATTTGCCTGTCCGGAAATAAGAATGGCATCCGAGGGGATCATTTCTTCGTTTCGTATGAGGATATGGTCGCCCTTTTTCAATCTGGTAACCGGGATATTTCTTTCTCCTTCGGTACCCATCAGGGTTACCCCCAGCGGAAAATAGGATTTATAATCCCTGTCAAAAGAGAAAGAATCATAGGTCTTATCCTGAAACCAGCGGCCAATAAGCATGAAAAAAACAATGCCCGAACCCGAATCGAGATATCCAGCACCGTGGCCTGAAATAATTTCATAATAACTCCTGCCATAGGTTACCAGAATCGCCAGCGCAATGGGGGCATCAATGTTGAGGAACCGCTGGCGTAAACCCTTCCAGGCAGAAACAAAAAAATCAGACCCGCTGTAAAAAAGCACAGGAAGCGACAATGCCAGGTTTAACCAGCTGAATGTTTCCTTAAGCCCTTTTTGTTCAATGATCCCCGATGAAAAGTATTCCGGGAAACTGAGCATCATAATATTGGCAAAACAAAACCCTGCAACCCCAATCCGGTAGAGTCTTTGCTTATCAAATTTACCTGGCTTTTTGGAAATGCTATCTTCCAAACTGATCCGGGGTTCATATCCGATAAATGCAAGCAGCTCAACTACCTTCCTCAGGGTAATTTGCTGGTTATCAAAAATGACAAAGACCTCCTTGCGTTGGAAATTGACCTGCGATTTGATGATTCCCGGATGGATGCGGTGCAGATGTTCCAATAAATAGATACAGGAAGAACAATGCATTTGCGGCAATGAAAAAGTGACATTTGTTTGTGTCCCGCTGTTAAACTGTACAAGCTTTTCCCTGGTAAGTTCATCATCCAGGTAGGCAAACCGGCTGCTGGTGAAGCGGCCCTTGGCCTTGATCCCCGGGTTTTTGTCAAAATCATAATATACGCATAGATCATTCTCCTGGAGCAGCAGATATACCTGGCGGCATCCCTCGCAGCAAAAAAATTTATCTTCCCTTGAAATCGACTTATCCGGACAGGGCTCTCCGCAGTGATAACAGGCCGTTTGCTCAGGTATGGAGGAGTTCAAAGATGGAGGTTTTGTCATTGCTCTTATGTTAAAAAACGCTGCAGCATCCAATGTATAATGGGATGCCAGCTTCCCTATATCCCTCACAATAGTCCGGGCTGCAGGCATTTGTTCCACCTTCCCGGTTTTCATCTTTCCTTCAGGAAGGGAACTGCAGGGAGTCATTTACGTGAAAAACACCTTTCATTTGTACAACCTATGCTATTGGCAATTCCCGTTCAAATCATTAACCCGCTGATGAAGGCCGGCTCTATGGGGCATGTACCCGCCATTGCCTTCCTTTGTTTCTTGCCTATTTATTTTCAATAAAAACTTATTACTTGAAATGACTGCTGATTTGCTTACCTTCTTCATTTTGTTCAGACAGCGGCCAATCATTGGTAAGGGTCGTTTCTACCCAGACATTGCCCGATTTCCTGAACACATGAGCGGGAAACCCGAAAATATTTTCAAAATCCCTCTCGACTTCCAGGACGGTTCTGTTTCGGCTGATATCAATGAGACGGTCATCATGCAGGCTATCCAGGAATTTGAGTGATTCTGCCTGGGAAATCAGTTCGGCCTTATAAATAGGCTGCCCAACGGGGATCTTCTTGAAAAACTCAATCTTCAAGAAAGGATAATAGGCGTTGAACTGCTTTTGAAGGCTTATAAGGGAACTGCCTTTTTTGATCTGCAACATCATGATTTAAACTAAACTTAATGGAACAAATATAATTTCACCACTTTCTTATATTACTAAAATCGGCTTCTCAATTGTTGTTACTGCCTTTTAAAAGATGTCATTTTATAACTTATAGTAGCCGGTATGGAAGCCATCAATTTCAATGGACAGTTTAACCGTCCGCCTTGTCATTGTATATTAAAAACAAAACATTCTTTACCGGATATACCCCTGCTTCGGCAACTCCTGCCGGCAAATGTAGGGGCAGGAAGAGATGAAGGTTATAATCATCATCATAGAGCCCAATGAGTTTGATCAATCAGGTTGTCTTCCTTTTTTTGTTTGGAAGCACAGGCTCCATTGCATACTGCACAGGAGTGATGCGTTGAAACCTCCTGATCTCTTGCCTCTATATCAATTATATTGTTTATACCTTCAGCAGCCACTGATAATACAGGTAAATGGGTGTGTTGAATGATGCTGATGGAATGGCTGGATTTGAACAGGGTATCCAGTAATCCGTGTTTTTCGGGCATGACCACCAGCATGTCGGTCTTATGGGTGCCAAGAAACTCCAGTACTCCTTCCCCGATGTTGTTTTTTTGAATAAAATGGAAACTGGGCCTGGAATCTCCAAAATAGGTCTGAAGGGAGGACAATCCTTTATCCATTCCCTCAAAACCGGAATGCCCCTGATTGACGTGAATAATTTCAGGAGAAATGTGAAATAATTTCAAAATTTGCCTGATACTGGCATAGGAGTTATTATCGGTTACCTGCTTAAGGTCAGATGCGATGGCTATATGATGGATTCCGGCAAAAGAGGAATCTTCCGGAACGACCAGGACCGGACAGGAGGCTTGCTGGATGGCCCGGACCGAATGACTGCCCATGATGACCCTTGCCATGGCCGTTCTCCCCTTTTTGCCCATGACCAGCAGCATGGGTTTGTGCTCCAAAATACAATCCTCCAACCGGATGGCAATTGTTCCATACCGGATATCGGTGGCAATCTCAATTTTTTGGTCAGACCGGAGTTCCAAATGCCTCTTCAGATCTGAAAGACTTTCCTGGGAGCTGGTTTTCAATGCATCAAATTCATATTCAGTCAATGGAACCGGAAATGGGGAGGGGGGTATTTCAATAATATGTACTAAAACGACCTTTGTCTGCACCGATAAAGCCAGATCCGTGGCAAAATTGGCGGCATTCAGGGAGGAAACTGAGAAATCAACGGCAACTAATATAGGGCTCATATTTGAAATTCTGTAATTAAAAGTAAAGTTCCTGCCACCAGTTATCATGACGATAATCATCCCGCTACTTGACAGTAATCAAGATCCCGGCAATGACATTAATCATGAAAAACGATGAGTGTACTCATGTGAAGCCCCGTGTGTTAGGATTAATTTCACCAAAAAAGAATAAGCATGTTAGGCGCCTTAAATGAAGAGGAAATAGATGGATTTTTGAAAAAGCAGATTATCGGACGAATTGGCTGTCAGCAGGGAGGGGAAGTTTACGTGGTCCCCATCAGTTATGCCTATGACGGCAAATATATATATTGCCATACCCAGGAAGGCAGAAAAACCAATATGATGAAAAAAAACCCCAGGATCTGCTTTGAGGTAGATTCCCTGGAAGCTACTGCCACCTGGAAAAGCGTCATCATCTGGGGAGAATATATTGAAGTAACCGATAAGATAGAAAGAGCCGAGGCCCTAAAAAACCTGCTGAACCGGGTTTATCCCTTTGTGATTTCCAAAAAAATGAAGTTGGGTGAGCACTGGCCCTTCGCTCCGGATGACCTGAACAATATCAAGGGAATAGTTTTCAAAATATCCATACAGGAAAAATCAGGCAGGTATGAATTAAATGATGAACCCTGGAATTTCGTAAAAGGATAACAGGATCAACCTAATATATTCTATTTTATAATCATACGTTAAATTCCCGGCACGGTCTCCTATCTTATTATTATTAAAAAATGCCTGGCGCTATCCCTCCATCAGCCTCCGGCTTTACCCGGCGGATACCTTAGCCTCGAAATGATAGGCCTGGACCTGGCATACATCATCAGATTTTCTGTGTAAAGCAGGCGCTTTCACCCCCAAAGATTTTAAATAACACATGGCCGGCTTCAACTGATGCCTGCCTGCCAGTTCTCTGGAGAATTGACCCGCAGGGTTATGCTGCGTACAATCAGCAGAGGCATTGATTCAGATCATGGAGTTAATGTTGCACCCCCGATACCTTTGGCTCTCATGAGGGGAAAATCCATCTATTTATTTGCCACCAGTTCTTTTAAAAAAGCTTTACCAATTGTGTTTTAAGCCATGAGCAGAAAGCTTGCTGAAATGATTGACCGTTCCATCATTTGGCTTTTGATCCGTTGGGGCCATTGTCCTGTCTTGCGGCGGAAAACGGGGCGTCAGGTAATTGACTGCGGCCGCTTTGCAAGGATGTGACGGCTTCAGGGGGGCTCCGGTAGCGGGCCATTACCTTACCAGCTGTTCTTTGAGATACCTGACTTACCGGGAGCCTGCCATCTTAGCGGGCACTCAAAGTCTTTTAAAAAGCCAAGCGCACCGATAAATGAAGTAAGATTATACCCTTTACCAATCTAAAATAAAAACAGGTCCAGATCCTACTAATTTCCAAAGAACAATTCAATGAAATCTAATCAAACTAAAGAAACAAGTTATGAGAAAATTTAACAAATTGCTGAAGGTAACTGTTTGCCTTTTGTTGTGCATTTCCCTTCAAATCAGGCTGAAAGCGCAGCAAACCGTTGTTGACTCTTCTGTATTAGACCGTATTGCAGAACTTGAAAAGCAGGCAGCAGACAGAAAACCAGGACAGGATCATTTCATGGTAGTAGGCCTGGCTACTTTTGGTTTTGTCGCCAATAAGACAACCATCACAGGTTCCGGGGTTACCAAGACCAACAGCCTGGCCGATGCGGATCACTATGAATTCAGCCCCATGCTTCTGTGGAGGCATGGAACCAAATTTCTACTTGAATTTGAACCTTCCTTCGACGGAAATCAAATAGGGGTTAACTGGGCAAATATCTCCTGGTTTGCGACCCCCGGCCTCATCGTTCACGCGGGCTATTTTGTTTTACCTTTCGGTTCCTACAACAAAAGACTGGCCGCAGGATGGATTGATAAACTTCCTACAGATCCGGCCGGAGTTGCCGACCTTCCGCCGGCATCAGATTTTGGTATCGGTATTTCAGGTGGCTTTCCGCTTGGAAGCATGAAATGGAGTTACGATATAAGTCTGACCAACGGATTCCAGTTATTGCCGGACGGAGAAATCCAGAATGCAGGGATTGTAGATAATAACAAAAACAAGACCCTGACCGGGCGGTTCTCCCTGCTTCCCTTCAGCAATTCATCCCTGGAAATAGGCGTAAGCGGGCTATTTGGAAAAGTTGGTGACGACAATACGGCTTTCCAAAACGTAAAAACCAACATGTATGCAGTTGATGTAAACTATGTAAAACTGCTAAACCCCATACTTGTCAATTTTAAAGGGCAATACAATTGGATCGATATCGATAAACAGACATACATGGATGCCAGTTCCAACCCTTATACCTTTGACAACAAGACCAATTCAGGTTTTGCACAACTTTCCCTCAGGCCATCCGGCTCTGCCAATAAAGTCGTAAAGAACCTGGAAGCAGCCTTTAGGATAGGCAATTACAATACACCCAAGGCCTCATTGTGGGGGCAAAATGCAACCATTACTGAATTTGGATTGCTTTACTGGCTTAACTGGCGTACCGTTTTCAAAGTGGGGTATACCTTAAACAACAGCAACAGTACCACTTTGGGAAGTGAGGGAATTGGCACCAAGAGCAATTCATTCATCGCGCAATTTTCCATTCAACTTTAAAATTTCCATTGTATGAAAAAAATAAGTATCAGACATATCGCTACCGTTGCCTTATCCATTCTCTGCATGATTGCGGTGCTGGTCACGGTAAACGGGTGCACCGTCAGCCAGAAAGTAGCCATGAAAAGTGGTGCCCAGCTTTGGGCGGAAAACTGTCAGCGGTGCCACAACACACCCTCTCCCAATACCTTTTCACATGACCAATGGGAAACAATCGGAATGCATATGCAGACAAGGGCCCTGCTTAATGAAGAGGAAAAAAGAAAAATTGTGGAATTCCTAAAACAATGACCTTTCCAATCCTTGTAGAGTGCAAATAAAATTGAATGCTGATCATCCGGAGGCAAGACTCCGGGTGATCTTATTATTTTATATATATAATTGAAAGCGAAATGAAAGCACTGGTATACCATGGTCCCGGTAAAAAATCCTGGGAGGAAAAGGCAAAACCCGTCATTGAGCAGCCCACTGATGTCATCGTACAAATCACACGTACTACCATTTGCGGCACAGACCTGCATATTTTAAAGGGGGATGTCCCTGAAGTGACCGATGGCAGAACCCTGGGGCATGAAGGGGTCGGTATCGTGGAGGAGGCTGGCAATGCAGTTACCTGCTTTAAAAAGGGTGACCGGGTTATCATTTCATGCATAACCTCCTGCGGGAAATGTGACTACTGTAAAAGGGGCATGTATTCCCATTGCGAGCAGGGTGGATGGATTCTGGGGCATTTAATAGACGGAACCCAGGCTGAATATGTAAGGATCCCCCATGCAGACAACAGCCTCTACCCCATTCCTGCCGGCAGTGATGAGGAGGCTCTCGTTATGCTGAGTGATATCTTACCCACCGGTTTTGAATGCGGGGTCCTCAATGGGAAGGTCCAACCTGGAAATACGGTAGTCATCGTTGGGTCCGGTCCTATAGGCCTGGCATCTCTTTTAACTTCCCAATTCTACGCCCCTGCCGAAATCATTATGGTTGATCCGGATGATAACCGCTTGGAAATGGCTAAACTATTTGGGGCGACCCAGGTTATCAACAACAGCCGGGAAGATACCAAAAAAAGGGTGTTGGAACTGACTCATGGACGGGGTGCAGATACCGTCATAGAAGCGGTGGGCATACCGGCCACTTTCGAATTATGCCAGGCCCTGGTAGGGCCAGGAGGTATCATTGCAAATATCGGGGTTCATGGTAAAAGTGCCGAACTCCACCTGGAGACCCTATGGGCCCGGAATATAACCATCACCACCCGGCTGGTTGACACGGTAACTACGGCCATGCTGCTGAAAACCATCCAATCAAAAAAACTCAATGCAAAACAATTGATAACCCATACTTTTGATCTCCACGATATTATCTCAGCCTACGATACCTTTGAGCACGCAGCCAGAGAAAAAGCGCTGAAAGTCATCCTTACCCATCACTAACCATTAGTGCCATTACAGAAAACCATTTAATCACAAACCGAACAAAATATTCGACATGTATTCAAGTGCAGAACAAGCCGTTTCCATGATTACCCCTGGAAGTAATTTATTTATCCAAACTGCCGCTGCGGCCCCCCAGCAGCTAATAAAGGCCCTGACCGCCAGGGCCCACGAACTATCCGATATCACCATTTACCAGATGCATACGGAGGGCGCAGCGCCTTATGCTGAACCCAGGTATGAAGGTATTTTCAACGTAAACTGCTTTTTCATTGGGGCCAATCTGCGCAAGGCCGTCCAGGAAGGACGGGCGCAATATATTCCCGTATTCCTCAGTGAAATACCGGCCCTGTTCAGGAAGAAAACCATCCAGATTGATTATGCGCTGATTCACGTATCTCCCCCTGATGAACATGGCTATTGTTCCCTGGGTGTTTCAGTAGACATTGCCCCTGCGGTCCTGGAAACGGCCCGGCATATCATTGCCCAGGTAAATCCGAATATGCCGCGTACCCACGGCAACGGTTTTATTCACCAAAGCAGGCTGGACAGCATGGTCGAAGTAACAGACGACATACATGAACTCGCTATTGGTCCAGCCGATGAAATGACACTCAAAATAGCGGGTTATGTTGCATCCCTGGTAGAGGACGGGGCCACCCTGCAGATGGGCATTGGCAATATCCCCAACGCGGTCCTGAGCCTGCTTTCCGGGCACAGAAAACTGGGAATCCATACTGAAATGTTTTCCGATGGCATCATCGACCTGGTTGAATCAGGTGTAATTACCGGCGAAATGAAGAAAAAATGGCAGGATAAGATCGTGGCCAGTTTTATGCTTGGCACCAAAAGGCTGTATCAATTTGCCAACGATAACCCCCTGATTGAAATGCTAGATGTAGCCTATGTGAATAATACCCATGTCATCCGGCAGAATCCCAAAGTTACCGCCATCAACAGTGCCGTTGAAGTGGACATCACAGGGCAGGTTTGTGCAGATTCCATCGGCCAGAAGATGTATTCAGGGGTCGGCGGGCAGATGGATTTCATGAGAGGTGCTTCTCTTTCTGAAGGCGGCAGGCCCATTATTGCCATGCCTTCAACGACGGCAAACGGAACCAGTAAGATTGTCAGTGTGCTCAAACCTGGCGCCGGCGTGGTTACAACCAGGGCCCATGTGCATTATATCGTGACCGAATATGGGATAGCAAACCTGTATGCTAAGAACCTGAAAGAACGGGCGGCAGCACTGATAAGGATAGCCCATCCCATGCACCGGGAAAAATTACAGGAAGAGGTATTTGACTTTTTTAAATCCAAACCAGTCATTTCCTGAATCCCCCGGCCCAAAATCAAAAAAAAGACCTGTACCGGCAGCCCAGAGGCGGCCGGTACAGGTTGGTTATTTAAAGAAAGTTAACTGCGACAGAACCTTTGATTAAAACTGAGGCTATCCATGCAGCAGGCAACCCACCACAACACCCAGGTCAATCAATATACCCAGAAAAAAACAGGGAATGGTATACCGGGTTGGCATGGCCGCCAGATTTGTCACCACCACCAGTACCAGGGAAACCATGGCAGCGATGATGAATCCAAAACCTGCGCCATTCAATAAGATAACCCCCATGGTAATGGGGAAAAAAACGGCGGTCATGGATGTTACCGAACCACCGACCCAGGCCAGATGCCTCTTTTCGTCCTCCTGGGTAGCCCATTCTATAAATCGGCTGAATATGGATTCTTTCCGGGTTCCCGGGTGATTTCCAGGTGCCATCTCATGATGGGAAGCTGTATAAGTCATACGATTGTGTTTAGATGGCAAAGATTGAAAAGTGCCCAAAAAAAGGGATGATCTTCATCAACCGGCCCGTTGACTTTACTCAGGAGGCCTTGCCTCCATTTGGAAAAAAGACCTCCATTCTGATGATTCCGGCAATGCATTCAAATCCAATCACTACCCGCATATCCTTCATTATCAATATTTTTTATAAATAAAGCCAGCTTTTCTATTTCCAGGGAGTTCAATTTTAAAATCAGGTGAATAGAAGCATTTTCTCCCCCACTTGGAAGCAATCAACCTCTTTTTTCGCCAACCAGCCCTCACCCAGGAACCGGTCTAAAAGCTCTGATGAAGATCACCCGGGTTCTTAACCATTGTCATCCAGCGATTTCCTGGGCGAATGTATTTTTGAAAAAACACCTTATGCGCAAAGTATTATTGGCGGTTGATTCCCTGAATCTGAATATGGCATCCATCGACTTTGCGTGCTATATCGCCCTGCTGACCAAATCCAGGCTGACAGGTGTATTTCTGGAAAACATACTGGTCGAAGAAATCGCGGAACCCTCCCTGGGTTCCTATTCCGCATCCAAGGGTCTCAGTTCCAGCGAACGACAGGAACTTACCAATGAGAACATCAGGTTCTTTCGGGAAGCATGCGAAAAAAGAGGAATACAATCCGGCATACACCGGGACAGGGGGCTGCCTTCCGGGGAGATCATAGAGGAAAGCCGCTTTGCCGACCTGATCATCATGGAACCGTCCCTGTCCTTTAAGAAAAAGATGGAAGGCGCGCCCTCCGCTTTCGCCAGGGAAGTGCTCGAACAATCCGAATGTCCCGTCTTAATTGCCCCCGACAGATTTGAAGGAATTGACGAATTGGTCTACTCTTATGATGGCAGTAAGTCTTCTGTTTATGCCATCAAACAGTTTACCTACCTGTTCCCGGAATTGTATAATAAAAAAATTACGCTGCTGGAGGTAAATAAACCCAATGAATTGACAGTAAAGTCCAAACCCAAGATTTCAGAATGGCTGAAGGTCTATTACCAGGATATCCATTTTGAGGTCATTAATGGGGAAGTAGATAAGGAGCTCTTTAAATACGCCCTGCAAAAAAAGAATATTCTGCTGGTGATGGGGGCCTACGGTCGAAGTATGATTTCCCTTTTCCTGCAGGAGAGCCGGGCTTCGCTGGTTGTAAAATCATCCAATTTCCCCATTTTCATTTCACATCATTAAATGTTATTATTCAACCAATGATTTTGTAAATCCCTTAAAATAGATAATTATGAAAAAGATATTATTTGTGTGCGATGGAAGTAATTTTTCCAATGGCGCTTTTGAATTTCTCAAAATGATGCACGAAAATGCGCCCATTTCCGTGACAGGTATTTTCTTTACTCCGGTAGACTTTCAGCAATTGGTGTCCATCAGTTATATTCCGGTGGCAGAGCCCTATGTCAAGTTAAAGGAAAAGGAAAAAATCATGGTAGAGGAGAGCAGGGAATTATTTGTAAAAAAATGCGCTTCCAGCGGAATAACCCATAGCACGATCCTGGAAAACCAGGAATGGAACGGGGATTTGTTTGCCCGGGAAACCCGCTTTGCGGATATTGTCCTGATGAGCGGCGAATTATTTTGTGCTGAACTATCCAATTACCAGCCCAATGTTTTTATGCAGGAAGCCTTAAGAAAAGCAGAATGCCCCGTGATTTTAGTACCGGAACATTTTAAGGCCCTTGACAGGATTGTAATTGCCTATGATGGCAAAAAGGAAAGTATGTTCGCCTTAAAACAATTCTGTTATCTGTTTGCCCAGTTTTCCGAACTACCGGCAGAATTTGTTTATGTAAAGGATGAGGAAAATGAAATTATTCCTGATCAGGAATCCTTAAAGGAATATGCAAGGCTTCATTTCAGCAGCCTCGGTGTAGCAAAGCTGCATTTTGATGCACGAAAACATTTTTCTGCCTGGACAGATGACAAAAAGAACAGTCTGCTGGTAGCCGGCGCGTTTAGTAGGGCCGGTGTGTCCAACCTACTGAAAACCAGTTTTGCCGAAAAAGTAGTTCACGACCACAACATCCCTGTATTTATAGCCCACAACAGTTAATGGGCAGCCAAATTCTATAATCGTACTTATTCAAAAAGGGCAACGGGATGGATTCAAGACAGTTGAGCCATCCCGTTGCTTTTGTTTTTGTAGTGGCTGAAATCGAACCATTGCAACCCGAAAGGCCGGGTATACCAAGCCTGCATGCTGCCCCCTGCAGTGCTGCCAGCCTTGTCCAAAAGACTTCGAAGAGGAAATTCCCCAGTGCGGGGGTCATGGGCTCCTGGAATTATGCCTGGTTTTCGCAATATCAATAAGCACACCTCGTCAACTTCCCCTTAGGGAGTCGGGCCCGCCGGCCTCTCCTGAATAAAACGCACTCCTGTAGCGCTTAAACTACATGATTTCCTGACAAAATTGTACTGCAAATACCTGCAATCGACTATTTGCCGCTTTTTATTCTGGTAGTTACTTTGATAAAAATAAAAAAGCAGTAAAACGACCCTGTTACATTTCATTTACACCGTCAAAAAACAAAATCATGAATTTCCAATTCCCACCACTAACCAAAAGAACGCCAGCTATCTCCTATCTCCCCGCCTGGCCGATCTTATGGCAGATGCTGCTATACCCGGATTTATGGCAGGTTGTTCAAAGACAAAGGCTGCCGGTGATCAACGCCCCCGCCCCGGTGAGCATATTCCCTGTATTGGACTAATCCCTTATGGGACGGTTTGCTGCCGGTAATATGTCAGTTCCAGGCTTAATGCATTTGGAGAGAAATCTAATAAAATACCTTCGAAAATCCAGAAAACCTTAAAATCAAATACCATGAAAAAGATCACCATCCTAATTGTAGAAGATCATAAACTCATCCGGGAAACGCTGACCTTCGTACTAAACCAAGACCCCCGTTTTGAAGTCGTTGCAGCATGCAGCAGCAGTGAACAGGCCCTGGTTACGGCCAGGGAATTAATCCCCAACATCATATTGATGGATATTAACCTGGGGGCTATCAACGGTATTGAAACCACCAAAATCCTGCGGAAATTTGTTCCCAGCGCAAAGATTATTGGCCTTTCCATGCATGTCCAGCCGGTTTATGCCAAAAAAATGATCCAGGCCGGAGCCCGGGGTTATATTTCCAAAAATTCCCCCAGGGAGGAGCTTTTCCACGGCATCCTGGAAGTATCGCAGGGAAATAAGTATATATGCCATGAAGTGAAAACCATCATGTCGGAACTGTTTACCGATGATTCCCTGCAGGTTCCCAATATCAATGCAATCACCGAAAAAGAAATCATGATCATTGATTATATACGAAAAGGAGCCACTTCCAAAGAGATCGCTTCGGCCCTTAATCTCGCCACCAAAACAGTAGAAACCCACCGGCATAATATATTAAAAAAGCTCAAACTCAAAAACTCTACCGCCCTGGTAAACATGATTTGCCATATCGATGGATTTGCTGATAATTTCACCAGCCAAACTTAGCTTACGGCCTGTCCTTATACTCCCCCAAACCCCATTTAACCCAGGAGGTTTCCGTTCGGAACGGGAACCTCCAATACCCATTTTAAGGTAAATCCATAGACGGAATGTTGACTTAAAGTGGTTTTGTCATATCGGGCCTGCAGCCAGCCGGAGTTCCTGACCATGCAAATATTTATTTCCCACCCTGGAATTGGAAATTATCAGTCATTACAGGCCTTAGTCTGCAGATCGTAACTGCATTTACCCTGTGAGCCACCCATTAAAAAATGGTCCATTGCCAGCGTTGGGTACATTTGAAGCCCTTGCGGGCGGCTACCATGGATTGCAAAGGCATCTCTATTGTATATCTGTATCAATGCACGCCCATGAACAGGGCATACGGGGTGAAATCAGGGTATCGGGTCTACAATCCGGGCAGAATTTCATATTTGGAACCGATTTTACCGCGACGGCATTGCGTCTCAATCCATTTGTTACAGGTCATAAAACACCTATATAACAAGAATATTAAATTAAATCAACAATTGTGAAAATGAATTAATTTACCTTTGAAACGATCCTCAAATAACCGACCCGTATTACCCATATATGTTAAGAATTTTAATTGCGGATGACCACACTGTTGTTAGAAAAGGACTTAAACTGATTTTGAAGGAGGCCTTTCCTTTCGCTGAAATAGAGGAAGTTAGTGATGCTGAAGACCTTTACAAAAGAGTCATTAAAAGCAAATGGGATGTAGTTATTTCAGACATCTCCATGCCGGGAAGGAGCGGACTGGACGTTCTCCAGCAGATCAGACAGGACCAGCCCAAACTCCCGGTACTTATCTTAAGCATCCATCCTGAGGAACACTACGCCATGCGTGTGCTGAAGGCCGGCGCATCAGGATACCTCAACAAAGATTCTGCCTCAGAAGAATTGGTAAAAGCAGTCAATCAGTTATTACTCGGCAAGAAATATATTACAGCCGCGGTGGCAGATAAACTGGCCTCATCCCTGGACCAGGATTACAGCAAATTATCTCATGAGAATCTCTCTGACAGGGAATTTGAAGTGTTGAAACTATTGGCATCAGGCAAGTCGGTCTCCGACATCGCCAAACAATTTTCCCTCAATGTAACCACCATCAGCACCTACAGGTCCAGGATCATGGAAAAAATGAATCTTCGTACCAATGCAGACCTCACATTATATGCCATTGAAAACAAGCTGATGTAAGGGGTACCATCATTGGGGTGTATCCCCCCTTTAAGCCTTTGTCGCATTTTCAAATGGATTACCGTCTTAATGATATACCGGCGGCTATATGGTAACTCCTACCTGCCCATCCTCTTCATTCCCCCTTTCAGGCTCCGTTCTTGCAAGCCCTCAATGAAGCCCCCTGCTAACGGCATGGTGGAAATGACCTGCCGGGAAATCAGCCCATAGCCGGGCCGGAGTGAATCTAAGTAGTGAATTAACTACAAGAACTGCCAGTAATGTGTACGCAAATCACCCATTTTATGCTATAGTTTTCTATAGCTGCATATGATTATTTTGTACTCTACTCAAAGGAATTCTATGAAGAAGAAAACACTGCTGGTCGTAGATGATTCAAACCTGGTTATGGCCAGGCTGCTGCCACTGTTACAGGAACACGAAAACATTGAATATGTGATTCATGCAGCAAGTTATGGGGAGGCCATGGAAATTTTAACGGACATAAAGGCGGATCTCATACTTCTGGACATCAACCTTCCCGGAAGAAGCGGAATTGAACTGCTGCGTTCAATCAAGGAAAAGGACCAAACGGCAAGAATCAGCATGTTTACCAACCAGGCCTCTGATGCCTACTTTGATCTGTGCACCAAACTAGGGGCCATTCATTTCTTTGACAAATCAAAGGATTTTGACCGGATTGCAGGAATCATTTCCGCAGATACCTAAGGTCAGCATTTTTTGACGTTTCATTTAAACCTACCACATTGAAAACCAACGAAATCAACCTAACTGAACGGATCGATCAATTAAGCCAGGATAAGACCCTTTATCTCTCTGTCATTGATGAAAGCGGGAAGATCTATTTTCTGAATGCAGCCTTATATAAAGCCCTTCAAATAACGGGTGATTCTCCGGTGGGTCGAAACTTTCATGATTTTATACATCCCAAAACAAGAGATTCATTTAAGGTCTCACTGAAAAAACAGATGGGTAAGTCCGGATCCATTTCTACAGAGCTGCAAATGCCATTTCAAGCCGGACATTGGACAAAATGGGAGATCAGCCGTCTTGAACAAGAACGGGAAAAGCCTTCAAAATTTCTCTGTCTTGGATACAATATTGCCGCTGACAAACAATTAAAGAATTTTGGAAGGATAACAGAAAAAAATTACCAGGCCATTGTGGAAGAGCTTAATATCGGGTTGATCTTCCAGGATAATAAAGGCGGCGTTATTGCGGCTAATCAAAAAGCCGCCACTTTCCTCAACACGACGATGGAAGAACTCTATACCCAAAAGCAATTGTATGCAAAACTCCATATTGAAAATGAGGATGGAGAACCTGTTGCTTATCGAAACGCTCCCTTTATGAAAGCCCTGGAAACCGGGCAAACGCAATCTAATGTGGAGATGAATATCAGGGTGCAAAAAGATACCTGGAGGACACTGTTATTCAATTCACAGCCTTTATTTGAAAAAAACCAGGCCTCCCCTTTTGCCGTGGCGACCTCCATATTGGATATCAGCAAAGAAAAACAACTTGTTCAGGAAGTGAAGAACAGGGAGATCCTGTTTTCTTCCTTTATGAAATATTCTCCTTATTTTACCTGGATCATCGACGGCCACGCCAAGCTCCTGTTCGCCAATGAATCGCTGCTTAAGTATTTTCATAAAAGCGAATCGGTCATAGGGGAAAATGTCCTGGAACTGGTCCCTGCCTCCATATCAGATTCAGTTTATCAAAGCCACCAGTGGGTAGCCAAGACCGGACAGCCTCACCATGGCATTATAAAAACCAAACTTGCGGATGGAAAAGAGCACGTTTTTCAGCTCACTGTATTCCCCATACTTGGACTGTCATCCACGCCCCTGCTTGGGGGAAAAGCCATTGATATTACCCAATCCTATCATACCAGGCAGCAGGTAAAAAAAGTCAACGAAAGACTGCTTTTTATCAACAAAGCATCATCGGAGGCTATGTGGGATTTGAATCTGAAAACCGGTGAAATATACAGTAATGAGGCCCTAAACAGGTTAATTGGCGTTAATGCGAACAACCCCTCCAACCTGGATTGGTGGCTGGACCGCATACATCCGGAGGACCGGTGTAAAATTCAGCAAAGGATCCGTTTGGTATTTGATAAAAAAGAGAAATCCTGGGAGGATGAATATCGCTTTTTATGTGCGGACGATCATTATAAGATGATTCACAGCAGGGGTTTTGTAATCTATGAATTAGGAGAACCCCATCGCATGATGGTATCATTTCAGGACATCTCTGAAATCAAGGAACTCGAGGTAAGGCTATCGGAGCAGAAACTGAAGCAACAAAAGGAAAATGCCGAAACCATCATCAACTCCCAGCAGGAAGAACGCACCCGAATTGGACACGAATTGCACGATAATGTGAATCAAATTCTGGCTACCGCCCAATTGTACCTGAGTATGATTCACCCCAAAGGGAAGGATCAAAATGACATTAAGGTAAAAACCTCCGATGCTATTATAATGGCCATTGAGGAAATCAGGAAATTATCCAAGGAAATGGTAATGCCAAATTTAACCAGGGAGGGGCTGGTTGCTGGCATAACCAACCTGGTAAAAGACCTTGAATTTATCGGCCTGTTTCATATCAGCTTTGTTCATTCTGATAAATGCCGTATAGAATCCCTGAATCAGCACAAGAAAATAACCCTTTTCCGAATAATCCAGGAACAAACCAAAAACATCACTAAATACAGTGCTGCCAAAAACGTGGAAATCTCCCTGAATTGCTGTCATCAATTCATCCAACTTAAAATCTCTGACGACGGGGTTGGATTTGATACCACCAAAACCCGGCAGGGAATCGGTTTGTCCAATATTTATGAAAGGACTAGGCTTTATCAGGGCGAGGTCTCCCTGCAATCCTCCCCAGGGAAAGGTTGCGTTCTTCACGTAAAAATTCCGGTGGATTTTCCCATTGATGCCTCCTGATTTATAATAAGCCCCTCTTTTAAGGTAATGACTTTGGGCAGGATTTGTCCGAATGCAGACAGGGGGGAAAATTCAATGGAACTTGGTAAGCTAATTTTTTAGCTGAAGCTCACTACCTGGACAAAACCAGTTTGCCGGTTTGCAACAGGCCGCCCTTGGCTGAAATCTTTACATAATAAATCCCCGGCACGAGCTGTCCAACTGAAATGGAAAAGTTGCCTCCCCCTGCCGAATGCAACCCATTTCGCAGAACGAGCTGGCCTGACTGATTATATAATTCCAGACTAATATCCCCGGAAACTGATTGTGGAAAGGCTAGCTGGACAAAATCCCTGGCAGGGTTTGGATACAGGCCAATTCTGGCCACTGGCGCAAGGCGTACAACCTGTATATCTGAATAGGTCCATTTATTATCCAGATCAACCATCTTCAGCCGGTAATAGGCTACCGAAACCGACGGTCCGTTATCCAAAAAATGGTATTGGGTGACAGTTGGGGTGTTTCCTTTGGCCGCCACGTGGCCAATATCTTCCCAGGTCAGTCCATTACTGCTTTTTTCAATACTAAAATAGGAGGCATTGTCTTCCATCTGGGTTGACCAATTGATTTCTACCTGGTTATCCGATAAAGCGCTAACCGTAAAGTCTGTTAACAAAACGGGTAACAGTGTGGCTGAGGAGCTGGAGGTAACTCCGCCATAATTAAAAGTGGCCGGACCATAGACAACCGGAGTGGAATATCCCCCGCAGGCATTCTGACCAGAACCGCCGCAATTTTGTTTGCTGGGAGCTGCCGGATAAGTGGTGGTATAGGTTTTATTATTGCTTTTGGAAGTAAAGGCGTTCCAATTATAATAATAGTTATTCGTATTTGACAGCACTATGCCGGATGTATTATCAAAAATATCAAGGCCGGCCCCGTTAAATTTAACAAAGGAATGGCTTGTCGCTGCACCGTTTCCGGCGATGATCAAACTGCCCGAACGCAAATTCACCGGCCCTACATTGGCCAAAAAACTTGTGTTATCATAAAAATACATCACACTTGCCGTCATATCCAGCTGTCCGCCATTATTTGTATAGCCTGAACTGCCGTTGAAAGCAAAGGTTGAACTGCTCAGCGTAACTGATCCGTTAGCGACTTCGGTGCCCGCCCCGTTTACGATCAGGCTTACCTTGGAAAATGTACTTGAACCGTTCAGTGTCATCGATACACCCGATAAACTGATATTGTCATTGGAAAAACTACAGCCCTGGCAGCTTATATTCTGCGTGATTTGCAGGATTCCGCCATTGAATGAACACTGCGAACAGGTGACATTTTTCTGGTCTATGGTTAGGGTAACACCTGAGGATATGTTAAACACGGATGACTTACCGCTATTGGTCGGATAATTCTTAGATGACCAGGTTGTGTTGGCGGTGATGGTGTAGGTGTTTTGTGCCTGGATATTGCTCAGTAAAATCGTCAACATCAGTAAAAAAAATTGAATG
Organism: uncultured Bacteroidota bacterium; assembly: GCA_903906365.1. Lineage (GTDB taxonomy): Bacteria > Bacteroidota > Bacteroidia > Chitinophagales > Chitinophagaceae > Puia. The sequence goes on from CAIVKC010000013.1 coordinate 40,174, forward strand.
TGTTTCATGTAATTGCTTTGTGTTTTAGTTCTCATGTTTGCACACGGTAGGCCAAGGCAATGCCAATATTTTATCGAATTGATATTGAATCCTTTGAGCTATTAATTTTATATATTTCTTTTCCCAATTCCGGAAAACAGGTCTTTAAGTAAGTTCCGTGGACAATCTGCTGACTTTGCCGGATGCATCAGGTTCTCATGGTATGGATGCGTCCATTCATAGATGGATGCAGCCATTCCGTGGGGTGTTTAGGTTACTGGGCAGGTGCCCTTACCCTTTTATTCGTTAACAGGGATTGTGTGGGGTTATATGCCATTCTTATTCTGGGAGGCCATAACAGACGAGGCAGACAGGTTTCAGCACGGACAGCCAGGAGATGTAAACTGCTCTGGATCAAATCAACAAATGGACATGTATGTGGTCAAACATTAAATTATCATAAACAGGATAGTTCCCCTGAAATATTTAATAATATTGCCAACCCAATAAAATCTAAATATGGATCCCGTTCTTGAGTCCCTGCATCCTACCGGACGATTTACCAACCGGGTAGACAATTACGTAAAATACAGGCCCTCCTATCCTGCTGAAATCATATCATTTTTTGAGAACACGTTGGGATTGTATAAAGAGGCCAGGATCGCTGATATTGGTTCGGGAACCGGCCTGTTTTCAGAGCCCCTTTTAAAACGCGGCTATCAGGTGACTTGCATTGAACCCAATGATGAAATGCGAAGGGCAGGGGAAAAAAGGCTTTGCCAATATCCGGGCTTTGTCAGCAGAAACCACCGGGCTGAACAGACCGGGCTGCGTTCTCATACCGTGGACCTGATTACGGTTGCCCAGGCATTTCACTGGATGGACCCCCAAACAGCCAGGAAAGAGTTTCAAAGGATTCTTAAACCGGAAGGCTATATCGTGCTTGCCTGGAATGTTCGTTTGAAAAATTCGGCATTCCTCCGGCAGTATGATGAACTCAAAGTACAGTTTGGCATTGATTATAAAGCAGTAAACAGGGCCGACGAAGATACAATTACCACCTTTTTCGAACCCAGGAAGACCTGCCGTGAAATATTTCCCAATATACAATTACTGGATTTTGAAGCCCTGAAAGGTCAATTACTCTCCATGTCCTATATCCCCCTTCCCGGGCATCCAGCCTACGACGATATGATCAACCAGCTGGTTAATATTTTTGTGCAACACAATGACAATGGACTGGTAAAGATGGAATATGAAACCCGGTTATACTGGAATCAGCAATGAAAACAAGGATAAACCGTCCCTGAAGGCCTTGATCCTTTCTTTGGGAAGTAATCACCCGCCCCAGCGGGCAGTACATGACAGGGAGCCTCCCCTACCAAGGACAAAGCGAAAAAATCACAGCTCAGTAGTATTGAATGCATCATTTATGAGTGGTTTTACACCTTTTTCCCGAACAGCCTATTAAAAAATGCGGCCCCATTGAAATGGATTGGGTATGCTTTAACCGTTCCTGCGGAAGAGCGGAGTTTATGCCGGCTTGTATTTTCCGGGGAGGCTGACAGATGAAAAATTTCTACAAAGCAGGTGCACAAAAAAGCCGCCTGAGGAGGCGGCCTTTATATTGAACTATATAATTTTTCTTATTTGTGGTAGAATTTTTCATGAACGATATAATCACCATCCCAATACTGCACAGCCACCTGTCGCATCATAATCCGTCCGATACCAACCAGAGTCACATCCATCCAATTTTCTACCATGGTTACCTTAGCTGCTTCATCTGAGGTAATCGCATCCACTCCCATTCCGTGAAATGCTTCAATGCCTGCCATGAATTTTTCTTCCCGTTCACGGTTAAGGGCCTTACCGATCTTCTGGTCTTCACCCACTTCCTCCATAATGACATTTTCCCCGTAATACTTGTCGAAGGCATCCAGCATTCTTCCTTCCATCATAATTTTATACAGGTCAGTAATCTTTTCTTTGTAATTCATAAATGTAAATTTTGATGTTTAAACGTAAAATTAGCTTTGTTCGGCCTCTGGTTTCATTACGTTTGTATTATTTATTTTGGATGTCCGTGTTCACCAGAGCACTGGCCAGATCAAAAAAAGAAGCTTAAACTACTGATATACATTTATTTATATGAATACAATTCCACAGTGCACCTATTTGGCCTATTTTCAGGGTGGGAACCGGATTATCCTCAAAAATGAGTGTCCCGGGTTGTAAAAAAGTCCAATTATTCAAATGGTCGATCCGGAACGGGTGCAACAGGAAATCAATGCAGCTGTTGATGGGTAATCAGATCCAACAAGCGCCAATTCGCTCTATGGGAATATATAAATTAAAAAAGGGGAAAGTAAAAACAATCCCCGGATGCAGCATACAGGATTGCCTGAAGCTACCCATCTACAACATGAGAAAAAGAACTAAACCCTACGCTATATGGTCAGGATAGATTATCCACTTGGGTAATGAGTTTGCCTGGAAATAGGCCCAGGTCATTTCAGTATCCCCGCTTTTCTGCCAAAATCAGGGATCTGGGTAAACTAAACAGGCTGGCTTCCCCCTGGAATTCCCTTATATTCCTTGTGATGAAAAACCTTGTGTGGTAATGCACCTGGTGTTGCTCTTTTACCACCTCTATTTTCGCAAGGATCCAACAAAAGGCCTCCTAATAAAGACCGACGAAGGCCTATTTCGTACCAATTATATTCCTGCTATTTTTTTAGGGGCATGGCATGGCACCGAAATGAATCATTAGAAGATATTCTGTCATGAAGGCGAGACCTATAATCCGCAATACAGCCAGAGCCAAAAGATTTCCGGTAAATAAAGTCTTACCACGGCAATAAGGTTGGGAAACAGAAAGCCAAAATAAGTGGACTATCAAATTCTGATATAAATAATAAAGAAATGCCTGATCAAGGGATCGGGCTGATTTCTGTATAACCGCCATGGAAGGGGGCAATGGTAGTGTACGGACCGACAATGAAAAATATCAGAAGTTGCAGAATATCCTAAGTCATCCGCCACAATAGGGAATGGGCGATCTTCTGAGAAGAATATTGGAAAATCGCCGAGTCGGGATAGTAGTAACTCATTCTGCTATTGATCCTATTTTGAAAGAAATTCCCCGTGGTTACCAAAAAAAAATTCCTATTAAGGAGTAACAAGTCTGAATAATACCTAAACTTGTTGGGTGATACCTATGGAATTATGTCAAAAACCTGGACTCCACAATAATCAGTTTTCAACATTTTCAGAATAGGAAAAAAAAGCATATTTAATTGACAAATATATCAATCCCCTTTTCTACAATACTTTAAAATGAGAATTGATTAAGGCTTGAGTCGGTTCATCCTAGGGGCTGGATGTATTGGGAAATCTGCCCTACTACTTCCATTAAAAGCTGCCCTTGATAAGGAAGTGCTTTTACACTAATTAGAGAAGAATTTGGCGGAGTTCCAGTTAAGAACATTGAAAAAGAATCAGCAAAGCTTATACTCGGGAGGTAAATCAAAGATTTCGCCATACATCCGGCACCCCTCAGCCAAAAAGAAAAAATCCAAAAAGCCATCTTCCCAGAAGGCATCTTCAATACCGGCGAAAAAGGGGCATTTGCAACCGGGAAAATCAACGAACTGTTCCAACCAATCCAGCGACTGAACAGCACTCCGGAAGATGACGAAAACAGACAAGGCAGCATTGCTGCTGCCTTGACCATTTGGGTCGGGACGACAAGATTCGAACTTGCGACCCCTTGCACCCCATGCAAGTGCGCTACCGGGCTGCGCTACGTCCCGAACTTCTCTTCAGGAAGGGGCTGCAAATGTAGGTAAAATTTCAATTGGAAAAAATCCTTTACAAACCTTATCTTCGCGCAACTCTCTTCTTTGATGAAAATCCTCATTCAAAAAGTACATATTAACGACTTGCATTCCCTTCATAACGGGACTATTAAAGATATTTTAATTGAAAACGGGGTCGTAAAAAAAATTCAGGAAAATATTTCAGAAACGGCGGACACCCTCATCCAGGAACCGGGCCTGCAGGTTTCAGCCGGATGGGTGGATATTTTTTCCCATTTTGGTGATCCCGGCTACGAATACAAAGAAACCCTTGAGAGCGGAGCCCATGCGGCGGCTGCGGGGGGATATACCGATGTCTTCGTCATTCCGGACACCAAGCCCGTTGTCGACATCAAGGGCCAGGTTGAATACATCAAACAAAAATCCAAATCACTGAATGTCAATATTTTACCGATTGGGGCTGTAACCCGTAATCTGGAGGGCAAGGATCTGGCAGAAATGTATGACATGCATGGAAGTGGCGCGATCGCCTTCAGTGATGGGACCCGGCCTGTACAATCGGCAGGCGTGCTATTGAAGGCCCTGCAATATGTAAAGGCATTCAACGGGGTCATCATCCAGGTACCCGATGATAAAAGTGTTGGCGCCAACGGGCTGATGCATGAAGGCATTGTTTCCACCCGGCTGGGACTTCCCGGCAAACCGATGATGGCCGAAGAACTCATCATTGCGCGGGATATCAAACTGGCCAGGTATACAGAGTCGAAAATCCATTTTACCGGAGTGACCTCCCCGAGGTCCCTTGAATATATTCGTCGGGCCAAAGACGCGGGTCTGTCTGTAAGCTGTTCGGTAACACCCTATCATCTTTATTTCAGCGACGAGGACCTGATCGATTATGATACCAATCTTAAGGTTTATCCGCCGCTTCGCACCAAATCTGACATTTCGGCTTTAAAACAGGCTGTTTTGGACGGTACGGTTGACTGTATTGCCACGCACCATTTCCCACATGAGTATGACAGTAAAATCGTAGAATTTGAATATGCCAAATATGGTATGACAGGGCTCGAAACCGCTTATTCGGTATTGAGGACGGTGCTGCCTGAGATAAACGGGCAGCAGATGGCTGATCTTTTTAGTCTCAATGCGCGCAGGATTTTTGGATTAACCCAGCCCGAGATCAATGAAGGTAAAACCTGCTGCTTAACCCTGTATCAGCCCGACATGCCCTGGGTTCCCCAGGAGGAATCATTCCATTCCAAGTCTAAAAACACCCCCTTTATCGGAAAACAGCTTAGGGGAAAAGTAATTGGAATTATTAATGTAGAGAAGGTATTTTTGAACAACTGATTTGTCAACCAAAACCCCTTAATACAATGGAAAAGAAAATTACTACTCACATAACTTCGGGGCTGCTCATCTCCGGAGTACTGATAATTTTGGCCGTAGTTGCCTATATCGCATCCTTTGACCAGCAAACCTGGTACAAATGGCTCAGCGGAATCCTATTTATTGGTGCTGTTATTTACGTGTGCATTAACTATGGAAAACAGCAGGATAATAATGTCACTTTTGGCAACACGTTCGCCTATGGTTTTAAGACCAGCGCCGTTGTTACCTGTATCATGATACTGTTTCTGATTGTGTTCATGCAGGTTTTTCCCGAAATCAAGGAAAAGGCCATGGATGAGGCCAGGAAACAAATGGAAAAGAATCCCGCCGTCACAGAATCACAGATCGAGACCAGCCTGGGTATCATGAAAAAGGGTTTTTTGGTCATTTTGATCCTTGGATCGGTATTTTTCTACCTGGGCGGCGGTGCGATTGCTGCCGTAATAGGGGCAGCGGTTACCAAAAAAAATCCCAGATCCCCCTTTGACAATCAAGCTTAAGATTACCATACATGGATGTATCAATTGTAGTTCCAGTATTTAATGAGGATGAATCCCTTCCTGAATTATGTTCCTGGATACAGCGGGTAGTTCAGGATCACAACCTATCCTATGAGGTCATACTGGTAGATGACGGAAGTACTGATAATTCATGGACAGTGATTGAATCACTGCATGCGGCCAATCCCCATATCAAGGGTATTAAATTCCAGCGTAACTATGGAAAATCAGCCGCCCTGAACGAAGGGTTCCGTTCCGTTACCGGAGAGGTAGTCATCACCATGGATGCCGATATGCAGGACAGTCCGGATGAGATACCCGAGCTGGCCCGCATGATCCGGGAGGATGGCTTTGACCTGGTCAGCGGATGGAAGAAACTCCGCCATGACCCGATTTCAAAGACCATTCCCTCCAAGTTCTTCAACTGGGTGACCTCAAAGGTTTCTAAGGTGAAACTCCATGATTTTAACTGCGGATTGAAAGCCTACCGGCTGAAAGTGGTAAAAAGCATAGAAGTGTATGGTGAAATGCACCGTTACATTCCGGTTATCGCCAAATGGGCGGGTTTTAAGATTATAGGCGAAAAAGTGGTTGTACACCGGGCCCGGAAATATGGAACCACCAAATTCGGGGGATTCAGCCGGTTTATCAACGGCTTTCTCGACCTGGGTTCCATTACTTTTGTGAGCAAATACGGCAAACGGCCCATGCACCTATTCGGATCCCTGGGAACGCTATTTTTTCTGCTGGGATTTGTAGTCAGCGGCTACCTGGTAATTTCAAAAATTGCCAGGCCTGAATTCAGCCTGACCAACCGCCCTCCCTTCTATATTGCACTGACAGCCATGATCATTGGCTCGCAGCTTTTCCTCACGGGCTTTGTGGCTGAGCTGATATCCCGCAACGCGCCGGGACGAAACAACTACCTGATTGAAAAAAAGCAGGGGCTTTCTTAATTTTGAGAACCGCTTTTTTTTAGGATGGAATTGACCGATGACCGGTCGGTTGGAGAAGAATTTTTTAAAGTGGATCGGAGACCACCCGGGTCAAATAAAACACTGCATTGAATAAAAATATCATCATCATTGGTCCGGCCTATCCCCTGCGGGGTGGACTGGCCACATTTGACCAGAGACTTGCCAGGGAGTTCCAGCAGCAGGGGCATACTTGCTCCATATATTCCTTTTCGCTTCAATACCCTGCTTTTTTGTTTCCCGGAACCACCCAATACAGCACGGAACCGCCCCCCGAAGGAATTGACATACGGACGCGGATCAATTCAGTCAACCCGCTGAACTGGATCGGTGTCGGCAAAGAATTAAGGAACCTCCGGCCGGACATTATCGTGGTTCGCTACTGGCTTCCCTTTATGGGTCCGGCCCTGGGCACCATCCTGAGAAAGGTAAAAAAAAACAGGCACACCCGGATCATTGCCATTACCGATAATGTGTTGCCGCATGAAAAAAGGCCAGGCGACTTTCAGTTTACCCGGTATTTCCTGAAGAGCTGTGATGCCTTTGTCACGATGAGTGATAAGGTCATGCAGGACCTGCGCCGCTTTGAACCGCTCAAACCTGCCAAGCAAGTGCTTCATCCCCTCTATGATAATTTCGGCCCAGCCGTTTCAAAGGCAGAAGCCAGGCAAAGACTGGGTATTCCGCTGCAGGATAAAGTATTGCTTTTCTTTGGATTCATCCGAAAATACAAAGGCCTGGATATCCTGCTGGAGGCCATGGCAGACCAACGGATTCGCCAGCTGGAAATCCGGCTCCTGATTGCAGGGGAGTATTATGGCGATGAAAAAACCTATGAGGAGCTGATTGAAAAACTGGGTATTAGATCTTCCCTCCTGCTGCACACCGGCTTTATTGCCGATAGTGATGTCAGGTATTATTTGTGTGCGGCAGATGCCGTTGTGCAGCCCTATCGAAATGCCACCCAAAGTGGCGTAACCCCGCTGGCATACCATTTCGAAAAACCCATGATCGTTTCCAATGTGGGGGGGCTGCCCAGTCTGGTTCCCCACGGCAAAGTGGGTCTGGTAGCCGAAGCAAACCCGCCTGCCCTTGCAGAGGCCATTCTGCAATTCTTCAAATTAGGCGAAAATTATTTTATTCCTCATCTTCGCAAGGAAAAACAGCAGTATTCCTGGACAAACCTAGTTCGAACCATTTTACAAATTGCCGATGATTTACAGAAGTAAAGCCCCATTGCGTATAGGACTGGCCGGAGGCGGAACGGATGTCAGCCCCTATAGTGACCTCTATGGGGGGGCCATTCTGAATGCCACTATCGCCTTATATGCATACGCCAATATTGAACCCTTGCAGGACAACGTCATCATCATGCAGTCCATGGACCGAAAGGAGGAGCAGCGTTTTGAATGGGCCAGCCACTTGCCGCTCAATGGGCAACTCGACCTGCTCAAGGGGGTCTATAACCGGCTGCAGCGTGATTACGGATTGCCCCTGACCGGTTTCAGACTATCCACTTTTGTAGATGCCCCGGCCGGATCCGGCCTGGGTACTTCCTCCACGCTGGTGGTAGCCATCATAGGTGCGTTTGCCGAGATGCTGCGATTGCCCCTGGGAGAATATGACATCGCGCACCTGGCCTACGAAATTGAAAGAAAAGACCTCGCCATGGCGGGCGGTAAACAGGACCAGTATGCTGCAGCCTTTGGCGGGGTAAATTATATGGAGTTTTTCGCGGATGATAAGGTAATAGTCAACCCGCTTCGGATCAAGCAAAAATACCTGTTTGAACTGGAAAACAACCTCCTGCTCTATTACACTGCCACCAGCAGAGAATCGGCACGGATCATTGAAAAACAGAGCCGCAATGTGACCGATAAAAAAGAGGGTTCCATCGAAGCCATGCACCAGCTCAAGCACCAGGCGCAACTCATGAAAGAGGCGCTGCTGAAGGGTCGCCTGCATGAAATCGGGGAGGTGCTTGATTTTGGCTTTCGTCAAAAAAGGAAAATGGCGGAAGGCATTTCCAATTCCCTGATGGAGGAAATATATGAAACCGCCAGAAAAGCCGGCGCCACCGGCGGGAAGATCTCCGGGGCGGGAGGCGGGGGCTTTATGATCTTTTACTGCCCGGAAATTTGTAAATATCAGGTCATCGATGCCCTGACGGTTTTTGGAGGATATTGCAAACCCTATCAATTTGTTGATTACGGATTAACGACCTGGGCGATCTAGCCGATGAGGCAGTTTACCCATAAAACAGGAACGACCATGATAGACAAGATCGAACACATTATCAGTGAATCAGTCGCGGTAAAAAATAAGGTACTGGCCGATAAAGGGCTTTTGGGCACAGTGGAAGAAATGGTTACTGTACTGGTAAAGACATTCAAAAATGGAAACAGGGTCTATTTTTGCGGCAACGGAGGCAGTGCAGCCGATGCCCAGCACCTGGCTGCTGAATTTTCCGGAAGGTTTTATACAGACCGGGACGCGCTTCCTGCCGAGGCATTGCATTGCAATACTTCCTATCTGACAGCTGTTGCCAATGATTATAGTTATGACGTGGTTTATTCACGGCTGATCAAAGGCATCGCCCAAAAAGGCGATGTGCTCATTGGACTGACCACCTCAGGCAATTCCCGCAATATCATCAATGCCTTTGAAACCGCCCGTCAAAAGGGGGTATTCACCATGGCATTTACCGGTGAAAGTGGCGGGGAGATCAAAAAACACAGTGACTACCTGATCAACGTACCCTCCCGGGATACCCCCAGGATTCAGGAATCACATATTTTACTGGGACATATTATCTGCCAGCTGGTGGAGGAACTCTATTTTTCCTGATATCCACCCTAGCCCCCCATCAGCTTAAGTATGAAAATCAACGAAGCCATTATACTCGCCGGAGGCCTGGGAACCAGGCTCCGCAGTGCCGTTCCGGAACTGCCTAAATGTATGGCTCCGGTCGCCGGCCGTCCTTTTATACACCATGTGATTGAATACCTGAAGGGGCAGGGCATCCAAAAATTTCTGTTTTCCCTGGGTTATAAACACCAGGACATTGAATCCTACCTGGATGCAGCGTTTCCGGACCTGCAAAAAAGATATGTCGTTGAAAAAGAGCCCCTGGGTACTGGAGGGGCCATTAAACTGGCCTGCCTGCAGGCTACCGAAAAAACCGTATTGATAACCAACGGGGATACCCTCTTTAGGGTGGACCTTGCCAAACTGGCTGCCTTTCATTTCATGAGCGGCTCGGTTTGTACCTTATCCCTTAAGCCGATGGCGGATTTTGAACGCTACGGAGTGGTCGAGCTCAACACAGATTACAGGGTGGGGTCATTCAGGGAAAAACAATATTATGAAAAGGGACTCATTAATGGAGGGCTCTACCTGCTGAATGTGGTCCCTTTCCTGGAAGAACCCTTTCCTCCAAAGTTTTCTTTTGAAAAGGATTACCTGGAGCAATACTATACCACCCGGCGTATATTTGGTGTAGTGGATGATGCTTATTTCATCGATATTGGAATACCGGTTGATTACCAGCGCGCCCAAACCGAACTGGCCGGTGGCGGATTGGGGAATGGATGACCCTGCTTTACCTTGCTGATGACCAAATACAACTTCATGTTAGACCTCAAATCAATTGACAGCAGCTGGACCCTTTTTTTGGACAGAGACGGGGTCATCAATGAGGAAAAATCCCAGGGATATATCTATCATTATGGGGAATTTGTCTTTTATAAGGGGGTCCGGGAAGCAATACAATATTTTTCCAGTCGCTTCCAGCACATCATTTTAACCACCAACCAGCGGGGGGTCGGTAAAGGGCTGATGTCCGAAGAGGACCTCCACCAGGTTCATAAACTGATGCTGCAGGATATAACAGCGCTCGATGGGCGGATTGATAAAATCTATTTTGCCAGCTCAATCCACGACGACGACCCCATGCGCAAACCTTATCCCGGAATGGCATTATTGGCAAAAAAGGATTTTCCCGCCATTGATTTTTCCAAATCAATCATGGTAGGCAACAACCTCAGCGACATGGCCTTTGGCCGGAATGCAGGCATGCATACCGTGTTCCTGAAAACCACCAGCCCGGACCAGACAATTCCCCATGAATGGATTGACCTGGCCTTTGACAGCCTGGAAGATTTTGCAAAAGCTTTGCAGAATTCATAAAATTTTGCCAGTTTTTTTCCGTTACAGGCCTGCTGCGGCATGTGCAACGTAACTTAGCAGTATAAAAACAGGGGAACCAGTATGGCTCAACAATTCAAAAAAATGGCAGGCTGCCTGGCGATTTACTGCTTCCTTTGGGCGCAGGCTCCTTTGGTGGCCCAGACCTTGCCCAAGGCAGCCCTCAAGGACCTCCAAAAAAGGGAAGACTCCCTCAAGCCATTTGCTTACCGCATTGTTTTTGGACAGGAAAGTGCAGACCGGTTCCGGGCTGACAGCCTCTTTATCAAAATGCTGGTGCGGGCCCTGAAAGTCAACCAGTCTTTTTTTTACCCCTTCGATTCACTGCAGACCATATCCCGTTTATATGCGCCTGACAGCAGTTTTCGAATTTTCACCTGGCAGCTTAAAAAAGATGAATATGTCTATATGCAGCATGGCGCCATTCAAATGCGCACGGCTGACGGCTCTCTCAAACTCTTTCCACTCCATGACGCCTCCATGTTTACGGCCAATCCCCTGGATTCGGTCAGAACCAATAATAACTGGATAGGGGCCATCTATTACAGGATTGTGCTTAAGACATTCAACAATAAGAAGTACTATACCCTGCTGGGGTTTGATGATTTTACCATCAGCAGCTCCAAAAAGTGGATGGAAGTGCTCAGTTTTAACCAAAACAACGAACCGGTGTTTGGTGGTCCCTTTATTTCGTTCCGGGAGGATACTGCCAAAAGGCCCGTCCAATACCGCTTCAATATTGAATATAAAAAGGAAGCCAGCGCCACCTTCAATTATGATCCCGATCTTGACCTGATAGTATATGATAACCTTATTTCTGAAACAAATGAACCGGACAAAAAGGATACTTATATCCCAGACGGTGATTTTGAGGGTTTTAAATGGGTTAACGGGCAATGGATCCACCAGGATAAAGTCTTTGATTTTAAGCTCAAAGACGGAGACTATCCCAAAGAAAAGCTGATACTGGACAATAATGGGATGCCCGATGAACAAAAACTGATGGAACAATCCCAGAAAAATATGCTGAAAAAACCGGCTGCCAAGACGGTCAAACCAAAAAAAGACGGCCAGCCATCCTCCTAGCGTAGTTCCCACATTCCCTGTCAGCCGCTAGGACAGTCCATCCGTCCGGCCACCTGGTCAGGCAATGGCCAACGGGTGGGGATTACCATACATTCTTAGGGCAGGAGTCCCCATAATTGTTCCCAATCAGGAAACCGACCATGATTTCATGGGTACCGCTGCTTACCGTATTTAGGCGGGAAGTTGTCAGATCGTAGGCATAGCCAATATTGATGGCATTGGAGATATTTACTCCCACCATGGCCGCAAATCCATCATAGGTGCGCATACTGGCTCCTACCCACATCAGATCCAGGTACTGTAGTTTCAGGTTAAAGTCAACCTGCATCGGCAAGGGGCTGACATATTTGACCATCAGCGAGGGAATCAGGTTAAAATCATCGGTCAGCAGGAAGCGGTAACCGGCCGTAGCAAAGAAGTGAGGCACGGTCATGCCCTGCTGCAGGGAGACCGCTTTATCCACAAAAGCGACCCGCTGGGGAATGATCTGCTGGGCGGAGATACCGGCAAAATAATCGGAAGAATACAGCCATAACCCCGCCGAAAAGTCGGGTTTGATCCGGTTTATCTGGCCGCTGTTGTAAACGGCAGGATCCACCGGCGTTTCGAAGAACAATTTGTTTCGGTCCAGGCTGATATCTGAAATTCCGGCCGCAAAACCCGCCGCCAGGCTGGTTTTTGCACTGATTCCGATGTGGTAGGCAAAAGTGGCGTAGGCAGAAAAATTATTCAAAGGCCCCGTATGGTCATCGACAACAATCAATCCGATTCCGCTGTGTGGTTTGGCTGCCGTATAATCCTCCCAGTAATTCCTTCCACGGGGATTTTCACCGGGCTTGTGAAATGAGGTCGCCGTGACCCGGTCGTCCTTTTTACCAATAGGTCCCTGAACAGTCAGGTAGGTGGTTACGGGGGCGTCCTGCAGGCCAACCCATTGGTGCCGGTGGCTGGCTTTGACATCAATGTAATTTTCTATCCCCGTAATTGCCGGGTTTATGATGTAATTATTGAGGATATACTGGGTGTACTGGGGTTTCTGTTGGGCACTTAAGGGAGGGGCTGCCAACAGGCATAAAAAAGCAACAGGCCATAATTTTTTTATCATGCGATAAGATTGTTTGCCGACCAGAAGTCCTCATTTAATCGGTAACCCAATGGGGAAAAGGCAATATATACAATATCCACCAAAGCTGGTACCCGGTTAATATATATAGATTTTCCGGTTATATGCCGGTGGTTCTGCAAACCGGTTGCCTGCAAAATGGCCTGGTCAATTCAAAACCAAAAGCAGCTTTCAGGGCCTGCCAGCAAGCAGGGCAGCTGCATGGTTTCCTTCACAAAACAAGAGATCTAAAATAGAAAGGTTGGGTATAAAGCCGGTCTTTTCCTGAAAAACCTGGGAGTATACGGGACACTCAAATTCCCGGAAATTTCGGGGCAGGAGTTTATTTCTGAGATCCAGCACATCGTCTTTTTCCTGAAAGGCTGCAAATTTGTCAGTCTTACTGATGGAAAGCTTTAGCCCAAGTTTACCCATAGTCCAGGTAAAGCAATCCATGTTCCAGTCAATCAGAAATACGTATTTTCTCCGGTAAAGGGCTTCCAGTTCGTCCCTGAAAAATTCAAACCAGGGGGAACGGTTATAGGTCGAAAGCAGGGTCTTCCAATGCTGTTTCTGCCAGTCCTGGGCATCGGAAATGCGGACATCCTTCATCAGGGTTCGCTGGTCTCTGCCTGATTCGAGCGGAATGCTTAAGGAGATGCTTCCGTTGGCCCCTGCGATCATGCAGCGGTTGCGAAAACTCATTTTTTGATAGCTATCATATTGTTCAAAATAAATATGCGAACACTTATACAAATATTTATATAAGATAACCGATGGAAAATATTGTATATCAACTATTAAATTCATTCATTTCAAATTTACATAAATACCTTGTTCAAAGCATCAAAATATTTTCATTTTATCCAAAATAGGATCGATTTTTTATCTTCATAAATTACAGATAGTATTATATAACTAACTATATATGAAATATATAATTCTTAATTTATTTACTAAATAAATAATCTAGCGGTAATTCACAATATGTAATGGAATAGTAAAGGAAATGTCAAATTTATTAGTACTGGTCGGCCCTCTGATTGACGGAAACTATATAGCAGTTACCACAAACCAAATCTAATGGAATTAGTTTTTCGGTAGCTGCAACAATCCCCATCCATTTTACGACTTTACCACCCTCCCACTCTTTTACTAAAGGATTTAACAGGGATTTTATGACACAACTTGAACAACTATTTGGAGCAAAAAACCTGAAAGAGCTAATGAGCCATCTTACAAGTGAGGATGTTTGCCGTAGCTATATGGAGCAAATGAGATGGGGTGGAAAACCTGTTTGCCCCCATTGCGGAGCAGGGAATCCTTATAAACTAAAGAACGGAAAAACCTACCGTTGTAAATCTAAAACCTGCCAAAATGACTTTACCGTAACTGTAGGGACCGTTTTTGAAAATAGCAAGGTTCCCCTATCCGTTTGGATCGCTGCCAGTTTTTTACTGTCAGCCCATAAGAAAGGAATTAGCAGTTTGCAGTTAAGCAGGGATTTGGGGATAACCCAGAAAACGGCATGGTTTGTTTTGCACCGTCTTAGGCTTGCTATGGGTGAACCTGACCCGGAACCCTTACAAAACATAGTTGAGGTGGATGAAACCTATGTAGGGGGCAAATACTCCAATATGCACTCCAAAAAGAGAAAGGAACAGATCGCCAAAGGGGATAACAAAGTACCCGTTATGGGATTACTGGAAAGGGATGGTAAAGCCAGATTAACCGTAATTGGTAAGGAATCGTTTAAGGACGTTGTACGCCAAAACGTAAATAAGGGGGCAATTTTGATTACAGACTCCCATTTGAGCTATCAGGGATTAGACCAGGAATACAAGGCCCATGAGTCCGTAAATCACTCACAGGGGGAATATAAAAGGGATATGTTCTACACAAATTCTGTTGAGGGCTTTTTTAGCCTATTCAAACGGACAATTTTCGGCACATACCACCAAATCAGCCCCAAACACCTTCACCGCTATTGTGCCGAATCTTCCTACCGTTTCAATTCCCGCCAAATTATGGACAAGGAAAGGTTTAACAACCTCCTTGCCAATCCCACAGGACGACTTAAATACAAAGATTTAATTCAAAAAAAATAATCTCATGAATTTTTATAGAAATTTGGTTAATCTTGCTTCAAATAACCACACTATGAAGGTGACGCAAGCCCCTATAACACTTGATAAAGTACTCGGAGATTATAATTTTCAAGTACCATTATATCAAAGGGAATTTTCTTGGGATTTGGAACAGGTGTCTGATTTGTATTATGACCTGGAAAATTCCAATGAAAAAAATGGGCATTTCCTTGGGTCTATTCTGTTATACTCAAAGGATGAATCAAAAAATCTAATGGAAATAATTGATGGACAACAACGGTTAACCACCGTTTTCCTTATACTATACAGCATCAAAAAAGTAATTAAAGGCACCGAGTATACCAAGGCCATCGAGGTAATTAATAATCTCTTATACCAGCGAAGCAAATCTCTTTTGATTACAGATAATAGCGAAGAACCTAGACTTGTAACTGGGAAAAGAGATAAAAGGCTTTTCAAGGCAATCCTTAAGGGTGAGGAAATAGATAGGCATAAAGACGGTAGAATTAAATCGCATAAACTCTTACTTAACGCATTAGATAATTTTCTGCATCAAAAAATTGAAAAATTACGAAAGGATAGGGGTATTGAGGGGGTAATTGATTTGGCAAATAAGGTAATAGCGGCTGAATTTATAGTTATGACAGCAGAGCAACAGTCTGATAAGATACTATTATTCAAAACTCTAAACGCTCGTGGTATAGAATTATCACAGTCTGATTTAATAAAAAATGAGGTTTGTAATAATTCAAAAGGCATTTCGGAAGAAGAGGCGGTCGATTTATGGGATGATATGAGGGAAATTTTGGAAAAAGGGAAGGCAAATGTTGACCAATTTTTATTTCATTTTATTAACTCCCAAAATGATTCACAGGAAATTAGAAGAAAAATAGAGGATAGAAGAAATGTTAAAAACGAAAAAGAGACATATCCTCCAGTTCCCGAAAAATATATCTTCGACGTATATGATGAAAAGTTAAAATCCCTTTTAAATACGGAATATTTCTTAAATGACTTAAAAAAATCTGCACAATGGTATATTGATTTCATTAACCCGACAAGTAATAAAATCTACCTAACTTCTCTTCGATCATTAAATACTACAAAATGTTATCCCCTTTTTTTGAAAGGAAAGGAATTGCTTAGCGATAGGAATTTTGAATTGTTAACAAAGGCAATTGAATGTATTTCATTCCGGCATTACATTATTAGAAGTGACCCCAAGGACCTCGAAAAATTATATTATACAATTTTGAATAAATTAAAGTCGGATAATGATATTGATGCTATTATAGAGGAAATCAAGCAACATCCCACAATGAAGGCTAATGATAAATTTAAAAGCGAATTTACCTATTCAACCCCCAAAACAAATATTTCCAAGATGATTCTATCAAGAATTGTCGGACACCAGCAGGAAAGTATTGACCTAACAAATGGTGATATTTGGTTAGAGCATATTATGCCACAAAAACCCAAGGGAGAATGGCTTAAGATTCAGGAAGAAGACCCTGAACTTTACGAGTTTTCTGTAGAAAGAATTGGGAATTTAACATTATTGCAAGATAGATTAAATCAAGGGGCTTCAAATAAAAATTTTGAGGATAAAAAGAAGTCATATTATATAAAATCAAGATTAACTATCACCAAGAATTTAGAGGTATATGCCAGGTGGAATGTAAATTCGGTTGATGAAAGGCAAGCCAAGTTATACGAAATTGCAAAAGATATTTGGAAAATATAATAAATACCAATGCCGAAAAAAAACAGAGTTAAATCCCAAAATGGGGGAACCGTCTTAATTAAAACTAATTTTACCTTTGAAGAATTGATGAAAAAGGCTCTTAATACCCCGTTGCCAAAAAAACAAGCCCAAAAGAAAAAATAATTTAATTACTAAAAATCTAAATTTTATGGACACTCAAAAACTACATGAAGACGAATTAAAAATTCTCAATGAATTAAAGGGGATGGAAGTCAAATTTGATATGGGAAAGATAGGAGCTTATTCCCTAAAATTGGAATCAATGTTAGATGTGTTAATGTTTAATCAGGCTAAAATTTTAGCCAAGCTGGAGGGTTCGGATGCTGATAAGATATATGAGGATATGAAAAAATCTGAACTAGAAATAACCATTGACAAATACAAAAGACTGAGTGAAGTTTGGAAATAGAATGTTTAATTATTTACAGTATTTAGTTCTTTGACATATTAAAGTTCAAACTGGAA
>CAIVKC010000014.1 GCA_903906365.1 uncultured Bacteroidota bacterium
ATCCTGAAACCATCGTGGTGGACATGCGTAACCACTATGAATTTGAGGTGGGCCATTTTGAAGGAGCCCTGGAAGTGCCTTCCGATACATTCCGGGAACAATTACCCATGTCGGTAAATATGCTGGAAGATAAAAAGGATAAGAATATCATTATGTACTGCACCGGGGGCATACGGTGCGAAAAGGCCAGTGCCTACCTGTTACACCAGGGGTTTAAAAATGTCTACCACCTGGAAGGCGGTATTATCAATTATGCCCGTACCGTGCGGGCCCATGGCCTGGAAAACAAGTTTCATGGGAAGAATTTTGTCTTTGATGACCGGCTGGGCGAGCGCGTGAGCGATGAAATCATTGCCCGGTGTCACCAGTGCGGGAAGCCTGCCGATACCCATGTCAATTGCCGCAATGACGGGTGTCACCTGCTTTTTATTCAATGTGAAGAATGTGCCAGTCAATTCGACGGCTGTTGCAGCCCGGAGTGCCAGGAAATATTTCAAATGCCCGAAGGCGAACAAAAACAGATTCGCAAGGGAAAAATGAATGGTTTGATGGTTTTCAACAAATCCCGCCACAGACTCAGGCCCACCATCGAGGAAATGGCCCGGCTGCGCAGCATGGAAAAAAAGGATTCCATTCCCCAATAACCCAGGATCAGGGGCTGCAGTTCAAAATAACCTATTTTTTTCAGAGTGTTGGTAGGACCTTCAGGATACGCTCATAGGTTTGTTCATCGTTGAGTATTTCCGGGCTGAATGCTTCCCCTATTACCTTTTCATAAAGCTCGATATACCGTTTTGAGATCGTGTCAATCCATTCTCTACTCATGGGGGGAACCGTCTGGCCTTCCTTTCCCATAAAATGGTTCTCAATCAGCCATTCCCTTACAAACTCCTTGCTGAGTTGTTTTTGTTTTTCTCCCGACTGCTGCCTCTGTTCAAAACCATCGGCATAAAAATACCTGGAGGAGTCCGGAGTGTGGATTTCGTCCATCAGAAATATGGTATCGCCTATTTTCCCAAATTCATATTTGGTGTCGACCAGGATCAGGCCGCGGCGGGCGGCAATAGCCTTGCCCCTTTCAAAGAGCCCAAGGGTATACTTTTCCAGGATGGCGTAGTCATCAGCATTGACCAGTCCGCGGGCAATGATGTCTTCTTTGGAAATATCCTCATCATGGCCCACTTCTGCTTTGGTGGAGGGGGTAATGATGGGATGGGGGAAGTAGTCGTTTTCCCGGAGACCTTCGGGTAAGGGTACCCCGCAGAGGGTCCTTTTCCCACTGTTGTAGGTTCTCCAGGCATGTCCGGTGAGGTTACCCCTGACGACCATCTCCACCCGGAATGGGCTGCATTTTTTGCCGATCGCCACATTGGGGGCAGGCACCGCTTCCAGCCAGTTGGGGCAAATATCAGCAGTGGCCTTTAGCATATAGGCTGCTATTTGGTTCAATACCTGACCCTTAAAGGGGATGGGATTGGGTAATATTACGTCAAAGGCAGAAATCCGATCGGAAGCGATCATGACAAGCCACTTATCCTCAATGGTATAGACATCGCGAACCTTGCCACTGTAAAAATGGGTCTGGCCGGGAAACTGGAATTTTTTCATACTTCAAAAATACCTAAGTGTCTTCAATTACACCTTCCCGGGAATGCACGAAATATCAACAAGTTTAATATTGGTATTTTTAAATATTATTTTTATGTAAAGATTTCTCTCTGTACTTTGGTTCTTTAATTTGTCTAACGAAAATTCGGTTATATGAAAAAACTATTTAACAAAAAATGGTTGCTGTTTATCATAGTATCCATAGGGGTTTCGTCTGCCCTTGCCCAGGGGACAACCATCTCGGGAAATATAAGGGACCTGGTGTCCAAGACGGCCATCGCTTCTGTTTCGGTTTCCGTTAAGGGTTCCAAAACAGGGACTTTCACCAATGATAAAGGCGACTTCAAATTAACTACCAATCAAAAACTTCCGCTTACCCTGCTGATCTCCTCCATCGGGTATGAACCCCAGGAAATGGTGGTAACTGACCTGGCGGCTATGGTTCAGGTCGAACTCAAGCCGGCGTCCTCTCTGGGAAGTGAAGTGGTCGTTTCTGCCACCAGGTCCGCGATCAAGAGCCTGGAATCACCGGTATCCATCGAGACCATGAACCGAACAGCCATTCACGAAGTGCCCGCAGCTTCCTTTTATGACGCCATTGCCAATCTGAAAGGGGTGGATATGGTGACCTCTTCCATCATGTTTAAGACGCCTGGTACCAGGGGTTTTAACGGAAGCGGTAATTTAAGGATGAACCAACTGGTGGATGGTATGGATAACCAGGCTCCGGGGCTTAATTTTTCCGTTGGAAACATTGTAGGCCTCAACGAACTGGATGTGGATAATGTGGAACTGCTTCCCGGAGCTTCTTCCGCCCTGTATGGTTCTGGGGGTATGACTGGAACCCTGCTGATGAACAGCAAGGATCCTTTTAAGTTTCAGGGGTTCAGCGCCCAGGTAAAAGGCGGGGTAAATCATATTTCGGATGCAAACAGCAGTGCCGCTCTGTACTCCGATGTGATGGCACGATACGCGCAAGCCTTCAACAACAAATTCGCCTTCCGCGTCTCATTTGATTATACCCAGGCCAAAGACTGGCTGGCCACGGACTATCGCAACTACGATAAGGTCAAGGGCCAGACCATTGCCGGAGACCGAAGCGCCCCGGATTATAACGGGGTTAATGTCTATGGCGATGAGAGCGCCTATTTTAATGTGCATGACCAGCTCAACAGAGCTTCCTTAGCCTATGCGGCGGCCGCCCAGCAGTATGCCCAGGCAGGAGACCTGACAGATGCCACCAAATACCAGGCCCTGGCAACACAGGCAGGCCAGCTTGCCTATGTTACGCCGGCTAATTCGGGGGTATCCCGCACGGGTTATAATGAAAATGATTTGACCAACCATAAAGCCTATAACTTTAAAGCCTCCGGGGGACTTTTCTATAAACTAAGTAACAGCACCACGGCTTCCCTGACGGGTAATTTCGGCAGTGCCAGTACCGTTTACCAGGGTACGGACCGTTATAGCCTTAAAGACGTCAAAATTGGGCAGTATAAAGCCGAGGTAACCGGAAAACATTTTTATGTCAGGGCCTATACCACCCAGGAAGATGCCGGTAAATCCTATGATATGGTGGCTGCCGCCACCCTGCTCAATGAAGCGTATGCGCCTACAGCCACCGTATGGGCCCCTAACTACCTGGGTGCCTATGGTCAGGCCTTTGGCCAGGCATTGGGCGCCGGTCAGACACCCGCTCAGGCCTATGTGACAGCCAGTGCAGCCGCCCGTGCCTATGCCGACGGCAACCGGTTGCTTCCGGGCACGGCCGCTTTCAACAAATCACTCGATTCACTCAAAGGGCTGGCTATTCCCAGCGGTGGCAAATTCAATGACCAAACCAATTTGTACGTTGGAGAAGCCATGTATAATTTTTCGGAGATTATCAAAGTGGTGGATATCACGGTGGGGGCTTCTACCCGGGAATTTGTCCTGAACTCGCATGGAACTATTTTCGCCGATACGGCCGGCCGGATCAAAATCAATGAATCGGGCGCTTTTATACAGGCACAGAAATCCCTCTTTGATGACCTGCTGCGTTTGACGGTTGCCGGACGCTATGATAAGAATTCCAACTTCCAGGGTAGGTTTACTCCCCGGGCCACGGCAGTATTTAAGGTGGCCCCCGACAATTTCATCCGACTTTCCTACCAGACCGCTTATCGTTTTCCCTCCACCCAGAACCAGTATATCAACCTGCAGACGGGTTCCGCCAAACTCATAGGGGGCCTTCCCCAGTTTATCGATGCCTACGGGCTCCGGTCAAATACATATGACACGGCTTCCCTAAGCCGGTATGCAGCCACAGGAGTGCCGCCCACCCAATACCAGTTCAAGGATTTCAAACCCGAAACGGTAGCCTCCTATGAACTTGGCTATAAGGGCCTCATTGATAAGAAGCTCTTGATTGATATCTATGGTTTTATCGCCCAGTATACCAATTTTGTAGGCCTGACCGTCCTGGTCAAAGATCCGCTGACCCAGGGCCAGACCGCCACCAATACATTTGGCCTGTATACCAACAGTTCCAATAAAATCAATACCGTCGGGGCAGGAGTGGGAATCGACTATTCGCTGCCAAAGAGTTTTGTGGTGTCCGGTAACTTTGCCTACAACAATATTTCCAATGTAGACAATAACCTGCAAACCGATTTCAACACCCCCAAAGTCAAGTTTAATTTGTCTGTTTCCAATTATAAGATCAAAAAATATTTCGGCTTTAACCTGACCTACCGCTGGCAGCAAAGCTACCTCTATCAGTCCTCATTTATAACAGGTAACACGCCCTCATTTGGCACACTGGATGCCCAGATCAGTATGAAAATACCAGCCATGCCATCCAGCATCATTAAAATCGGGGCTTCCAATCTACTCAACAAGTATTATATAGATGCTATTGGAAACCCTTCCATTGGCGGACTCTATTATGTCAGCCTGGGGTATAATATTTTTTAAGCCTGTAATTGGTTTACCCATTTTCTTCAAGCATTTGATGCCTTCTTTTATAAAGCCTCCTTACGGGGGCTTTATATTTGAAAGCCCTCAACCCGGCATGGACAATGGCAGAGGGGGCTATGATTGGGCGGAGAGTCAGGAGAACACCCGGGGGCGATGGGACGGCCGGGCCTTTAGTTTGCCAGATCAGGTCAGTGAAAAGGAGCTAGTCAATAAGACAGAAATACCCTGTCTGGTTGTTCCCGGTATTTACAGGTCAGCTTTAGCAGTGGCGGGGAGCATGGCCGGAATCGTTGTGCTTGCCTGCTCTCCTACAGGGTCAACAGGAGGCCAGACCCGGGCTATAAATTGCTGATAAGGATTGGTGCAATTTGACGACTAACGGAAAACTAAATATTGGGAAACCACTGCATGACAGCCCATCGGCGTTGACTATACATTAAAGCGGAAGTGCATGACATCACCGTCTTTGACTATATATTCTTTGCCTTCTATTCGGAGCTTTCCGTTTTCACGGCAGGCTGCTTCTGAACCATATTGGATAAAATCCTGGTAGCTAATTACTTCTGCTTTAATAAAGCCCTTTTCAAAATCCGTGTGGATCACGCTGGCTGCCTGGGGTGCTTTCCATCCCTGGTGTATGGTCCAGGCGCGGACTTCCTGAACGCCCGCGGTAAAATAGGTCATCAGGTTCAGGAGTTTATAGGCGGATCGTATCAGTTTATTGAGCGCCGGTTCCTGCATTTTGTATTCCTCCATGAACAGGAGCCTGTCTGCCGGATCTTCCATCTCGGCGATTTGCGATTCAATGGAATTATTCATGACGATAACCTGCGCATTTTCCCCGGCTACGGCAGCCCTTAGGGCTTCCGAGTATTTATTGCCGGTATGCATGGAAGCCTCATCCACGTTGGCCACATACAAAACAGGTTTATCGGTGAGCAAAAACAGGTCGGCTACTGCGAGTTTGTCTTCCTTGCTGAGCTGAAGTTCCCGGATGCTTTTGCCCTTTTCGAGGTGTTCTTTGCAGGTCTTGAGTATTTCGTATTCGGCCTTCGCCTTTAAGTCCCCGGTCTTGGCCAGTTTTTCAGCCTTGCTGAATTTCTTATCAATGCTGTCCAGATCCTTTAGTTGCAGTTCGGTATCTATGATTTCCTTATCTGAAACGGGATTGATGGCTCCTTCTTCCCGAAGTATGTTTTCATCCTCAAAACAGCGGATCACATGCACGATGGCATCCACTTCCCTGATATTGGCCAGAAATTTATTGCCAAGACCCTCGCCTTTGCTGGCCCCTTTCACCAGGCCTGCAATATCGACTATTTCTATTTGGGTGGGCACGGTGCGGTTCGGTTTGACCAGCTCTGCCAGATTATCCAGGCGCTCATCCGGTACATTGACCAGGCCCACATTGGGTTCAATGGTACAAAAGCGATAATTGCTGGCCTGTGCTTTGGCACTGTTGCTGACGGCATTGAACAGGGTTGATTTCCCCACATTAGGCAACCCGACGATTCCTGCTTGTAAACCCATAGTATGTGCTGGTATTTTTTTGAGCCGCAAAGATAACCTGATTTGGGCTAATTTTTACAGCGATGTTTCGAGAAGCCGCTCCCTGTGGAAAAGGACCGGATAATTTAGGATTTCAATATTTATTTTAACCTAATTTCATGGTTTAAACCAACCGGCAAACCATTCAAATATGGCCTTAAATATCATCTGGGTCGCCTTTTTCCTGATCGCATTTGTCATCGCGCTTTTCAAACTGGTTTTCCTGGGAGACACTGAAATTTTCAAAAAGATCATTGACGGCGTATTTGATTCGGCTGGTACCAGTGTGCAGATTTCGATCGGTTTGATTGGAATCATGTCTTTGTTTCTCGGTTTTATGAATATTGGTGAGAAGGCGGGGGCCATTCGGTTTCTTTCCAGGATAGTGGGGCCTTTTTTCAGCAAACTTTTCCCTGAGGTTCCAAGGAACCATCCATCCCTAGGGCACATGATCATGAATTTTTCGGCTACCCTGCTGGGATTGGATAATGCGGCTACCCCCTTTGGTCTGAAAGCCATGGAAAGCCTGCAGGAACTTAATCCTGATAAGGAGTCGGCCTCAAATGCCCAGATTATGTTCATGGTACTCAATGCCTCCGGTCTGACCCTGATTCCGGTTAGTATCATTGCCCAGCGTGCCATCCTGAAGTCCAGCGATCCGACCAGCATATTCATACCATGCCTGATTGCCACGTTTTCGGCCACCGTGGTGGCCATGTCGGTGGTAGCCATTCGGCAGGGCATCAATCTGTTCAACCGGGTCATTTTGCTATGGGTGGGGGGGATCAGCGCCCTGATTGCGGCCCTGATCGTTATGTTGAGAATGCACCAGGAGCATATCAGCGTGTTTTCCCGGGTGCTCAGCAACGGATTCATTCTCCTGCTGTTCATCATATTCATCCTGGGGGCGGTCTGGAAAAGGGTAAACGTATATGAGGCTTTCATTGATGGCGCCAAAAACGGATTCAACATAGCCGTTAAGATCATTCCCTACCTGGTTGGCATGCTGGTAGCCATCAGTGTGCTGCGGAATTGCGGGGTATTTGATTATATCATAGCGGGCTTTAGGTGGATTTTTTCCTTGCTGCACATCAATACGGATTTTGTGGCTTCCCTGCCAACCGCCCTTATGAAGCCGCTCAGCGGAAACGGCTCCCGGGCCATGATGATCGATACCATGAAACAGTACGGGCCGGATTCCTTTCCCGGACTGCTGTCCTGCGTTTTCCAGGGCACTTCAGATACTACATTTTATATCGTTGCGCTGTATTTTGGGTCAGTAGGCATCAAAAAGACCCGCTATGCCATTCCGGCCTCCCTGACGGGGGATCTGGCCGGCGTCATCACGGCCATTGTGGTTTCCTATTTCTTTTTCCACCATACCCTGCTCTGATGTGGATTTCCTGGTCCTGGTCCTGCTGATTTTCCTATTTAAAGGCAAAACGGACGGTCACGGCAAAGGCATCCGGAACAAAATTTATGGAGGGAAGTATATCCAGTTCCGGTTTCCAGTCCAGGGACAGGTTCAGGGGCACGTTTTGAAACTTGTAATCCAGTCCGACTATTCCAGTGGGCCCAAGATAGGTATTATGGTTTTCAAAACCCAGGTAGCCGCCTCCCCCGTAAAACCAGGTGAAGTTGGGGATGCTTCCGATCAGCTGGTGCCTTTCATACAATCCCCCGATGCCAAACCTGTTTCCAAAGGAAAGAAGTCCTTCCAGGGCGTCCCGGTCATTGATGAAATATTTGGCACTTATTGAATTACTTAAGGTAGGTGTAGCACTGCTCAGACGGACACCCAATGCAAATTTGTAACCAGGGTCTGACACGGACTGGGCGGAACTGCGCTGCAGTGACCCCAGGACCAGTATCATTACAAAAGGGATAGTGATTTTTTGCATATATACATTGATTTAATGGATCAAAACGAACAATGCACTCCCGCTATTTGCCCGGTATTGTTAGAAATTTCCTAATGTTCCAGGTACCGGGAGGGACTGCAGATTTATTGCTTTTCAGGTTGGGGAGCGGGTGGGTTTTCAAAGAGTTCGAATTTGGTCTTAGGCCTTTTTTCATCCAGCCATTTGAAACTACGAAGCCTCATTTCATCAAAACTGACCTGCCTGAGCGGGTACATGGTGCCCTCGGCATCGCTTCTCAATACCACCTTATGGAGCGCCCGCTCCTTAAAAATCATGTCAATGACAGCCGCCGTTGAATGATTAACACCCACAAAGGCTTTGTCATTATCCTGCGCGTAATAATAGGTTTCGGCATTGCCCTTGGCGCGCAGGTAATCCATTTCCCCGTTGATAAAATAGCCATTGATGGTGGTACCCTTCACCTGGTTGAACATATTATTGCCCACTTTATTGGCCATGATGGCGTTCTCAAACACATACAGTCTCTTTGGTTTCTTGTTTTCCGTAAATAAGAAAATGGTATCCCCGGTAACCTGGATGCCGTTCAGCCATACGATGGGGTTGGTATAGAGCCGGAAAACCGAATCCTTTCCGGAATAAAATAGGCTGTCGGCCAATGCCTGCAGAGAATCTGAAAAAATGCGGACGTGATGAAAACCCTGCAGGAAACGGTTGCTGCTGTCGGCTGTGGTGCCAGGGCCGGTAGGGGAGGGCTTTTGGGCAAGGGAGTCTCCCCCAGAGGCAGAGTCGGTGGAGGGCAGATCCGATAACCGCCCGGAAAAAAGGGTGTCTGCCGTGATATAAATGGAATCCTTATCCTGGCGCAGAATCATAAGCGGTGATTCTGTTGCCATAAATGCATTTGTCTTGTTATTGACGACCATTTTGTTTGAAATGACCGAAACGCCCTGGGCCGTGTCTATAAAGATACCATTGCCTGTCACGGTGCTTTTTCCGCTGATTTCATCAATGGAAATATTATCACCGGTGATCCGCTGGCTACCCTGTCTGATGAGGGCTCTTTTGCCAAAGGCAGCCTTATGGTTGGCGAGGTCATAAAAGCCTTCCCTGGTATCAATGGTGGATCCATTGCTGTCTTTGATATGGGTCATGGTGATGAAGGTAGCCAGTTGGGATTGCGTATTATAGAGCAGGGAATCAGCCCGAAGGTCATAGCGCGGATCCTTCATGACCACATCCTTTCGGAAATACACATCCCTGGTTTCCGCATAATAAGTGCCCTCTTTACTGGTCAAAACCGTCGACTGGTTAACCACTTTGCCGCCACTGTTGTAAACACCGATCTTTTGATTGAGGTCGTACTGGAGGTCTTCGGTGAAGAGCGTTCCCTTACCGTCTGTGAGTCTAACCTTCTTTTGAAAATAGATGTATTTTTTGTCCACCAGGTACTTCATATACTGGGAGTATATATTGGTGGTGTCTGAATCGATGATGTGCACATTGCCGAATGACTCCACGATATTATGCAGCTGGTCCAAAATTACACTGTCGCAATAAAACAGGGTGTTTTCTTCCTGCAATTTCACATTTCCAATCAGTGACTGCACTTTATGTGCAGAATCCTTGGTTTCCTCCCTCAACCTGTCAGCATGCCAGATCAGGACAGTTCTTAGCGTATCAGAATTTTTATCCTTGAAGGTCACGGGTATCTGGGCCAGGATTCCCTGGCTGCAGATCAAACCAACAACGATAAGGATGACTCGATGAAGACGGCTCATTTTAAGGAGTTCCTGATTTTAGAGAAGAGTCCGCCAGGGGGGCAGCCAAAGGCCCGCTTTTATCCTTTTTGCCAAACACACTGATGTTAACATAGCGCTTGGGATGGAGCCTGACATCATCCAGCAGGGTGTTCAGACTGCGGGTAGTACCCTCCAGGTTTTGATACAGTTTCTTGTCATTCATCAGCAATCCGAGCGAACCATTGCTGCTGTTGAGTTTGGTAATAACCCCCTTCAGTTCGGACATGGTTGAGTTGATGGTGGCGACTGTTTCCTGGATTTTGGTATTGGAGAGGTTGGTGGTTACCTTATCGAGATTATCAAGGGTATGGGTGACATGGTCATTGTTTTTTGCCAGGTTACCCGTGAAAGAATTAACATTACCCAGTGACTTGGCCAGCGAACCTGATTCTTCATTTAGCATAAGCTGAAGGGATGCGGAGGATGCTGCCAGGTGATTGAGTATGGAACTGAAATTATTTTTTGCCCTGGGATCAAACATGGATCCAACCACTTCCACCAGGGAATCCAAAGACGCTAAAGTCCCGTTAAGCCGGGTTACAATCGGGTTTATGTTGGTTTCCACCTGTGCTACCAGGCCCGACTTTTCCACGGTAGGTAAATTATCCCCGTCTGAGAGATACTCCTGGGAATCCCCTCTTGTTATGACAATGGTAGCCGATGAAATCAATCCGGTAGAGATATAAGCAAAGGAATTCTTAGGAATATGTACGTCTTTTTTGAGATTGATGGTAACCCTGATTTCTTTGAGGTCAGGATCTGCGGCACTTATTTCCGCCACTGTTCCAATGGGGAGGCCCTTTATGACAACGGCATCGGATGTTTCCAATCCGTCTACATTTTTAAATAGGGCGTATATTTTTCTATTGTGCTCAAATATCTTATTTCCTTTCAGAAAATTGAATCCCAGGATAAGCAGTACGATGGACAGGGTTGTAAGCACACCAATCTTGGTTTCATTTGAAATTTTCATTCAATAATTATTTAAAAAAGCATTGAATTTTGTGGTAATTCCCATTAAAATTCAGCATAAAAACCCAATTGCGCAACAAAAGTAGTAAAATTGGGGTGCTCTTTACTCAATGAGGAGTTAAAACTGGATTTTGGCCCTGAAAGCCGCTGTCATAGCGCTACTTACTGGGACCGTTGATCGAAGTTGGGGTGGGTTTATTACCCTCCAGGGATTGCTTGTACCTTTTGAGGGCATCCATGATATTAGTGACAACCTCGTCCTGGCCCTTATCGCTGTTAAGGTATTCTTCCTCTTCCTTATTGGTCAGGTATCCCGTCTCAATCAATACGCTGGGCATACCGGTATTTTCCAAAACATGCAGTCCGATGGCCCTTTGTTTGACCCCCCAGGTTTTGCGCCCCGTTTTCTCAAATTCATCTTCTACATAGGAAGCCATCATAACGCTCTTTTTAAAGTATTTCTGTTCATAGAGCTGCGCTCTGATTCTGGCTTCCGGTGATTCGGTATCCCATACAATGGTACTGTCTTCTATATCCTCGCCTTCACCCGTCTGGTCAATGGCATTTCCTTTGGTACCGCTGCGGTCGGCTTTCCAGATATAGGTAGTTGCTCCAATCATGGTGTTCTTTACCCAGTAGGATTCATAGATGGGCGCGTTTACCATCTTTTTACGTTTATGTTTGCCCTTGCCTACATATTCCAGCTTTTTTTTGTGCCCGATGACCCTCTTTTCGTAATAACCCCCGGCGGGTTTGGGCGTGGCATCGCAGTGGATGCATAAGAACAGGTCCCCTTTTGCCTCATTGGCGATCTGGGCCCTGTTATAAAGTCCCTGGTTTTTAGTGGCCGCATTTCCGGGGAGAATATCGGTGGTTCTGGTATATACTATTTTAATTTCCGGGAATTCCTTTTTGATCGCTTCCCCCAGCTTAAGGGTAATCTCCAGGGTCACATCCTTTTCCTTGGAAATAAGACCATGTGTTCCCGGGTCAATGCCCCCGTGCCCTGCATCCAGAATGATGGTTCTTATGGTGGGTTTTTGAACCACGATGGGTGAATAGAAGGAAGTAGTGCCCAAAACAATTCCGCACAGGGCTAGTAATGCAGCTATTTTTTTCATCATGCTGTCTTCATTTTTAAAAGGTTAGTTCAATCTTCACAAAATCTTAAGGCTCAATTGACTATTTTTGTGCCCTTACAGGTAAGATTAACAAACCAGCCTGCTTTTTTCGTTGCCAATCGGTTTTCAATCTTTAATATTGTTCCTTCATGGATAATGCCTGTTCGCAGTTTTATAAATATATGAAAACCGGACGCAAAATTAGCTCAAAATATATTCTGGCGTTGATTTTTACTGCGATAATGTTGTCAGTAACCCTCAATAGTCCGGCAAATTATTCTCCTGCCGCTTATTTTTGCAATTCCTTAACGTTACCGGCAGTTGCAAACACCCCGCTTAAAATTCTGAAGGATACCGTAATCAGGGATTCCGTCCAGCCCAAAGACACGACTTTCAGAGATACCCTGATACAAAAGACGGATACCTTCGACATTAAAGTTTCCAAAGATTCGCTGGATGCCCCGATCAATTACAGCGCCTCCGATTCCATTGTGCTGGATGTAGTCACCAACAAAGGAACCCTCTATAATAAGGCTACCGTCAAACAAAAAACAATTAACCTGGAGGCCTATAAAATTGAACTGGACCAGGAAAAACAGATTGTGGTGGCCACCTATAATCTGGATACGGCCGGTAAAATGGTCGGCCGTCCGAAAATGATTGATGCAGACAATACCATGGAATCTGATTCCCTGATATACAGCATGAAAAATGGCAAGGGGCTGTCCAAAAGCTCTTATACCAATTCCGGGGAAATGTTTTTCTACGGCGAGAAAATGAAAAAGGCCGCTCCGGAGGTATATTATGCTGCCGGCGGGCGATTTACGACCTGTAACCTGGATACCCCTCATTTTGCTTTTCGGGCAAATAAGATGAAGCTCATCAACAAGAAATTTGCCATTACAGGCCCTGTTCATGCTGAATTTGAAGGGGTGCCCATTCCCATTTATCTGCCCTTTGGCTTTTTTCCCCTTTCCCAGGGAAGGCATTCCGGTCTGCTGGCCCCCCAGTTTACGGTCAGTGACCAGTATGGCCTGGGGCTGGAAGGGCTGGGTTATTACAAGGTACTCAATGACAATTTTGATGTGCTGTTCCGAACCAACCTGTATTCCTATGGTGGATGGAATCTTTTTGTGACGCCGACCTACCTCGTCAAATACCGATACCGTGGCCAGGTGAACTTCACCCTTCAAAATACCAAGATTCTCAGTACAAGCGGGAAAACAGAATTTGACCAGACAAGGACCTTCAATTTTTCCTGGAGTCATTCCATGGATCAGAAAGCCCGGCCTGGCACCACCTTTTCTGCCAATGTAAATGTAGCTTCCACCAAATTCAACCAGCTGGTCGTCAACAACCCGACTGCCAACTACACCAATAATCTCAGTTCCTCCATTGCCTATTCCAAGTCATTTAACAAGGGGTTGCTTAATTTGACAGTCAGCGGCAACCACAACCAGGATAATATTACCCGGGTTATTCATGTAAACCTGCCAAATATCGCTTTTACGGCCTCCACCATTTATCCCTTTCAGAAGGCTGAATTTGTCGGGGCGCCCAAATGGTACGAAAAGCTGGGGGTCGGGCTGACCTCCAATGTAGTTGGGTTATCCAGTTTTTATGATTCCCTGTTTAGTTTTAAAAAACTCATCGACACCTTCCAATGGGGCGGACACCACAGTATTCCCATCAGCCTTGCGCTGCCTCCCCTGGGTATATTCCAGATTTCTCCCGGCATCAGTTTACAGGAAAACTGGTATTCCCAGAAAGTATTTCACAGCTGGGATAATGTAAGGGACACAATGCTGACCCATATCCAGAAGGGATTTTTTACCGCCAACAGCCTCTCGATGAGCCTGAGCCTCAGTACCGCCATTTATGGAACTTTCACCAAATTCGGCAAAAACAGTTCCATTTTGGGTATCCGCCACGTCATAAGGCCAACCTTTAGTTTCAGCTACAGTCCTGATCTCAATGGCAAATACTACCAGACAGTCCAGGTGGACAAGGTAACACCACAACTCAATAAGATCGTCCACACCCAGCGTATTTCCAATTTTACCGGAAGCACGGCCGGCTCATTCAGCGAAGGACGTTTTGGCGGTATTTCCTTTGGACTTGACAATAACCTGGAAATGAAAAGGAGATCCAAAAAGGATACCAGTGAATCGGGCATAACCAAGCTGAAGCTGATCGATGGTTTTGGGTTCAATGGGAGTTACAATTACCTGGCGGATTCCTTTAAATTATCACCCATCAGTTTTTATCTCCGTAGTACGCTATTTGGGATTATCAATATCACAGGGGGGGCTACCCTGAACCCCTATGTCAAAGATTCTATGGGGTTTGACAAAAACATTTATGCCTGGGCTTCCGGAAGGAAATTTTCACTGGGTAAGATCACCACCGGAAACTTTGCATTGTCCACCAGTTTTAAAAGTAAGCCCAAGGATCAAAAGGCGGAGGATGCAAAAAAGGCAGAGCAGCAAAACCAAAACCAGATTCCCCTCACCCTGGAAGAGGAGCAGGCCCAACTGAACTATATCAGGAATCATGCGGCCGAATTTGCGGATTTTAATATCGCATGGTCTGTAAACCTGTCGTTTTCCTTAAGCTTTTCCAATGCCATCAAGCCCGATTACAGCGGCTATGCCACCAATATTTCTTCAGGACTAAACTGGAGCGGGGACTTTAACCTGACCGAGAAATGGAAAGTGGGGCTTAATTCCTTCTATGACGTCAAATATGCCAAAATAAACAGCCTGACCGCTTTTATATCAAGGGACCTTCATTGCTGGCAGATGTCCATCAATATCACACCCATCGGTCTTTACCGCTCCTTCAGTATCAACATCAGTCCCAAGGCTGGGATACTGCGCGATTTGCGCATCAACCGAAGCCGGTATTTTTATACCCAATAGTTTTCCTACTTATTTTGCTGGTAATAATCGGACATTATATCAAAGACTCTTTTTTTGAGGCTTTCCACCGTATCGGTTGGCTGCACAGCCACCGGTGGCAGAAAATCCATGCGCAGCCTATGGGGAATGAGCATAAAAGGCTGGTCTGCAGGCAGGGTTTCCCTGGTATTAAAAATAAGGGCAGGTATCATGGACCTGCCGGTTGCGAGTGCCAGTTTGAAGGCCCCGTCATGGAATGACTTGAGCGGCTGGTCCGTTTTATTCCTGGTGCCTTCCGGATATATGCACATATGCAGCCCCATGTTGAGCACATCCTTCATTTTTCCAAAGCTTTCCCGGCGGCTGGATTCGCTTTTCCGGTCTACCAGCACACTGCCCGTTTTATAAAGCATTCCAAATACAGGGACCCTGGAAATTTCAATTTTTGCGATGGTTTTATTTCCTCCGGGAATACCCGGGGAACATACCGGTACATCCATAAAGGAGTTATGATTACAAACCACGATATAGGTTTCACCTTTTTTGAAGTATTCCCTGCCGTTTACGGTAAGCGGGCACCCGATCAGGTTCAGGAAGATATTCATCCAGACCCTCGAAAAACGGATAAATATATTTGTCTTTTCAGGATCAGGCCGAAAATATCCAAAGAGCAGGAATGGTACCAGAAAAACGATCATGCTTACCGCAAAAATGACGAGTCCCCAGGCTGCCCAGATTCTTCCGAATACTTGTTTAAATAACTTCATCAACTGGTTTTTTTGACATTCAGAGTATATTTTCCCGGCTTGGGTTTTAGATTTTCCAGTCTATCGGGTCAATTCCCTGACTGACCAGGTATTCATTGGTTTTTGAAAAATGACGACACCCGAAAAAACCTTTATCCGCTGAAAAAGGGGAGGGGTGTGCCGCTTTTAAAACATAGTGCCTGGTTTCATCAATGAGCAATTGCTTTTCCTGGGCAAACTTACCCCATAGTAAAAAGACCACATGTTGTTTTTTTTCCGAGATACGGGTAATGACGGTATCGGTAAATTCTGCCCATCCGATCTTGGCATGACTCATTGGTTCATTGGCCCGGACGGTGAGGGAAGCATTCAATAATAATACACCCTGTTGGGCCCAGTGAGTCAGGTTTCCCGTTTTTGGAAATGGAAGACCGATATCTGTCTGCAGTTCCTTGAAAATATTTTGCAGGGAAGGCGGCAGTGAAACACCGGCAGGAACTGAAAAACTTAGTCCCTGTGCCTGGCCTTGTCCGTGATAGGGGTCCTGTCCGAGAATGACCACTTTGACTTTATCGAAGGGTGTGGTGTTGAATGCGTTGAAAATAAGAGAGCCTGGGGGGAAAATAGTCTTTCCCGCCATTTTTTCCGTTTTCAGAAAGGTTACTATTTGTAAAAAATAAGGCTTTGAGAATTCTGCTTTCAAAATTTCCTTCCATCCGGCTTCCATTTTAACATCCATGCGCTGAATATGTTGGGTTGGCTCAAAGTTCAGGATAATATTCCGAAATTCAGGGCCTGGAGGGGGAACAACCTTTATTAAGCCTCCTCCCGTAAGGCAGTCCGCTGGTATTCCTCGGTCAATTTCCGCTGCACTTCACTGGAAACGGGTACATATTGATGAAATTGCATGTTGAATTTCGCCCTGCCCTGTGAAATGGATCGCAAGGAGGAGGAATAATCATGCATTTCAGCCAGCGGCACCCGGGCAATAATTTTGGTGAAATGGCCTTCCGCGTCCATACCTTCCATGACTGCGCGTCTGGCCTGAAGGTCACTGATGATGCTCCCTGTGAGGTCATCGGGACAAAGTACGGTTACTGTATTGACCGGCTCCAGGATTTGAGGATCAGCCTGCTGGAATGCCTGCTTAAAGGCCATAAGACCGGCAATCTTAAAGGAAATATCATTTGAATCGACCGGATGCATTTTCCCGTCAAAGACGCTTACCCTGATATCCCTGACATAGGAACCCGTCAGAGGGCCGTTTTGCATTTTTTCCATGACCCCTTTTAAAATGGAGGGTAAAAACCGCTGATCGATGGCCCCCCCTACAATACAATTTAGGAAAACCAGCTTACCCCCCCAGGGTAAGTTATGGTCTTCCCGGCCTCGTACTGTAAGGCCTTTTGGATCTGCCATGCCTTCATACCAGGGCTCCACCTGCAGGGATACTTCCGCAAACTGACCTGAACCCCCTGATTGCTTTTTATGCCGGTAGCTGGATTGGACAGGACGACGTATGGTTTCCCGGTAGGGTATCCTGGGTTTGGTAAATTGAACAGCCAGATTCCGGGATATATGCTCCAATTTCCATTTTATTACAGAAAGGTGCAGTTCGCCCTGGCAATGTATGATGGTCTGTTTGAGTTCCTGGGACATTTCCACTACCACAGTGGGGTCTTCTTCCTGGACCTGATGAAGTGCTACGGCCAGTTTCTCCTCGTCTCCCTTCTGGGCTGATTCAATGGCTGTACTCATTAAAAAGGGAGGAAACACTATCGGGAATAGTTCATAATTTTTTCCCCGGGCATGCAGGGTATTATTCACATGGGTGTGCTTTAATTTAATCGTAGCGGCAATATCACCTGCAGAAAGTTCACTCACCGGGGTCCGTTTTGCACCCTCTACGACAAATAACTGATTGAGTTTTTCAGTAACGCCGTTGGATTCATTGACCAGTTCCATACCCTGTCTCACAATACCCGAAAAGACTTTGAAAAAGGACATCTCCCCGATATGAGCTTCTGAAATAGTTTTATAAATAAATATGCAGGCTGGTCCGCTCGGATCGCATTTTAACAGTTCCCCTGATTTTGTCTGTTGTGGGGGCATTTCATTGGCAGCCGGGCAAACGTTATCAATAAATCCCATCAGCCGGCCGCTGCCCATATTCTTCCTGGCGCAGACACAAAACAGGGGGAACAGGTCGTGGTGGATCATGGCGTTTTTCAAGCCAAGTTTCATTTCATCTTCTTCCAATTCTCCTTTCTCAAAATATTTCTCCATCAGGGATTCGTCGTTTTCAGCAATCGCTTCAATGAGCTCTTTATGGAGCCGGTCCGCTTTCTCCCTTTCCCCTGGCGGGATGGGCAGTTTCTCCGGCTTTCCTCCGTTTGGAGGAAATTTGTACAGGGTCATACGCAGCACATCCACAATCGAATTGAATTCCAGGCCAGGGTTAAGGGGGTACTGCACTACCACCACATTTCTACCAAAATGTTCCTTTGCCTCCCGGACCGTTTGATCAAAATCAGCCTTATCGTTGTCCAGTTTATTGACAACCATCAGCATCGGGGTCTTGAACTTTTCGGTATATTCCCATATAATATCAGTGCCAACTTCCACCCCGAAACTGGCATTGAGTAACATGACACCTGTATCTGCTACCCGAAGGGCAGATAACACTTCACCTGAAAAATCGTCATATCCTGGCGTATCCAGAATGTTTATTTTATAACCCCGCCATTGTGTATGTAATAATTTAGAGAATATGGAATTACCCCTTTCTTGTTCCAGTTCATAAAAATCCCCAACGGTATTCTTTTCTTCAACCGTACCTCTTTTAGTAATGAGACCGGCTTCAAAAAGCATGGATTCTGCCAGGGTGGTTTTGCCGGAACCTGCATGCCCCAAGAGGACTATATTTTTGACGTGGGAAGTGTCGAAATTAGCCATGGCAATCAATTTTGTCTTTAAGTTAAGCAAAGAAGGCAGGAATAGGAAAAGATTTTTGGCCTGAACCGCCTTCCAGATTGGTTTGGCTCCTAGCTAAAATTTTTTTATTTTCGCTGCCCATTTGGTCCGGTAGCTCAGTTGGATAGAGCGGCAACCTTCTAAGCTGTAGGTCATTGGTTCGAATCCAATCCGGATCACATTCCAGTTAAACAACTCATTAACATCCAATGAGTTGTTTTTGTTTTAAGAGACTTGCAGCAAACTTTTGGCAAAAAATCCATTTCATCAATTCCTCGCTCCCTTTTAGGTTGTAAATCCTTCGTATTCAAACTTGATTTTGACACAAACTCATTTAATGGGATTCTAACTGAACCAACATTGTTTCGTTTGATATAACTCTCAAAATTCTTTAGTGAGGTATTGTATCGACCATTTCCTTACTTGTTTTGACATAGTTCCTAAATTTACTTACTAAATTGTTTTTACAATTTTGCCCAGTCTTCTAGGAGGTTAATGCATTTTATTTAATTAATATATTTGGCGACCAACGATGTGGAGTAAAAATCTAGTTCTTTAAATAGGTATTTAAACACTTTTACATAAATTCTTTAACACGCTCATGCTTTCCAAAATGAGCTTGAAAAAATTCATAAAGTCAAATGCACATCCGCTACTCTCCCGCCGTTCTATGCCTCCTTTTATGGTTGGCCGATAGTGGGTTCGCTCAAGACCCGCCTTCCGGCGAATTAAATTGCACAATGGTTTCCGATACGATCTTAGGGCAAAGGATTCTCACTTTGCGTGACCCTTTTAATCCATATCGGGCGTTGACGAAGCTGTTTCCAGGGAAATGTTACGATCTAAGCGAGCCTAAATTCACCAACCAGCTCATTAGTTGGAAATGTCCCCGCTGTACTCCGAAAATCTACCCGGACGTCAACGAGATGGATACTTGTCGTTTTCCCGATTCCGCTGGCGTAGCCACCCGCCTCCTGCATGTCTTTTCTTATACCGATTCAAACGGAAGAAAAGTTAAGGTGATGAGCTTTAATCACTCCGGCTATGACCCCAATGGCATTCAGATGGGGCGATTCAGCGGGGGACTGCTGGGATTCGCGACCTTCATGCACATGGGCAGTACCTGGCAATTGGAGAAATTCCAGCCCGCGATTGCCGCCTATGGAGCATTTTCCCAAACTCCCCAACCGCAGGCGCTCGAGATAGGTCATGGGCAATATGGTTTTGTGGTTGACCACATGAACGGTGGTGCCGGCGGCCCTTTCTGGCAAAACACCTATCTGATCGCGGAAGTGGGTGGCGCTTTCCGGCAGATTCTCGTAGCCTATGGCACGGGTAGAACCGCAGGTTTCTACGGTAAAAGTTCCTGGACAGCCATCTACACCGTTATCCCAAAGGACAATTGGATTTGGTGGGATATTGTCATTAACTGCAAAGGACATTTTGTAGCGCCCGATCCGGAAGGTTTGCCCGCGGAGCTCAAAGCCAGGGTGAAAGCGGGTCAGCAGGGCGAGTTTACAATCCGCCATTTGTATGTGTATTCCGCAAAGGAAGGCTATC
Organism: uncultured Bacteroidota bacterium; assembly: GCA_903906365.1. Lineage (GTDB taxonomy): Bacteria > Bacteroidota > Bacteroidia > Chitinophagales > Chitinophagaceae > Puia. Next base: position 20,069 of record CAIVKC010000014.1, read on the forward strand.
AGGAAAAACTGCCGGCGAAGGTGACCTTAGAAATGAAGCGGTAGGTAACAGCAGCAGTTTAATAATAGCAAAATTTGTTCCAGCATATAAAAGTGAGGTCTGAAGCTGAGACAAAACAATGAATTTATTTTCCTATTGCCAGATAGACTGCATGGTGAATAGTTCCAGTTCCTGAATATCTGGCCCATAGACCGCTGAGTCAAATTCCAGTCCCTTATTATTGAACGAAGCAGGCAGTTGCCGCAGCAGGTAACGCTCCCCATGGTCTATGAATATTTCTGCTACTGTTTTATCAATCAGGATATCAAGAAAATGAATCCCTTCCGGGAGATCCTTGGGTAAAAGCCTCAAAAATTCATTGCCTTGATAACGCAGCGCGCAAACTTGTCCGCTCGATAGGGCTATTTTCATCCGTACATGTACGGGCCCAGGTTTGATGGAGGAGAGCTTTTCGTTGGCCTGGATGGCACTCAACTGCTGCCAATGATAGGACTGCTGGTGCAGGGTTGCAATTTCCCGAATGGGGTTGGCCACTAACCGGAGGCCCCGACTCGTCATTTTCAAGCTAAACTCGGTAGGAAAAAGTACCATTTGGGTAAAGGGCATCCCCGGATGGGTGATTCTCCCCCAGGCCATCTGCACGCGTCGCTGGCCAGGCATATTTTCAAAACTCTGAGCAGCATAAAGGATATCTTCATCGTTGTCATTTTTCCCTTCAGCATAAATGAGTTTCTCGGTTTCTGGTAGAAATTTTCTTCCATCAAAACTACCTATATAATATTCACTGGAACCTCCATGGAGCACCCATTTATGCAAGTCAGGATGGCCTTCTACGGGCAACTCAAAAAAATCGGGGCATTCATAGAGGTCCTTTATATGGCTTTCCCGATTCCATTTGCGCATGTCGGTGGAGCTATAAAAGGACATACCATCCTTTTCAAAGAGTACCATTACCCAATGATGGGAAGGTTCATGCCAAAAAACTTTGGGATCTCTGGTGTCATTAGACTCCAGTTCCCAGTTACTATCGATAATGGGATTTTGCTGGTACCGGTGAAAGGTTTTTCCCCCATCAATGCTGTAGGCGATGCACTGCACTTGTTTAAAGGAGATTCTGTCATAGCAACAGTAGAAAAGCACCAGTGCATCCCTGCCCCAGCCACCGTCGTTTTGGTGGTCGACTACCGCCGTACCTGACCAGGGGGAGCCCAGGCTGTCCAGCATCAAGGCCGGTGCCAGTTCTTCCCAGTGCAGAAGGTCCTTACTGACAGCATGTCCCCAGTACATGAATCCGGTATTCCAGCTTAGGCCAAAAGGGAAAGCCTGCCAGAACAGGTGGTACTGGCCCTGGAAAAATACAGGGCCATTGATATCGTTGCTCCAACCTCTTTTGACAGTAAAATGAAACTGTGGCCGGTTTTTTTCCTTATAAAGGCTGTCGAAACCATTGATTTTATCGTCCTGATAAATCCTTTCCAGGCAATACTGTTTAGCGGGGGCAACAATGCTGATCTGTTGCTGCTGAAATTCCGAGACATCAATATAGATCCAGTAAGAAATGCTGTCTTCTGCGAGCTGCACTGGAAATTCCCTGAGCAGTTTTCCCCCGGCACGCAACTCGATCAATTTCATCCGGGCCTTCGCTCCCACAGGAATATTTAGGTAATGGTGGCTGATTTGCATCTGCCGCAGCTGCCCATAGCTATTAGAGGTAAAAAGAAGGCATAATAGAAGAAGATGCCTGCTTAATGGTGTAACCAAAAAAAAAGGACTATGCATGATTTGGGATTGATATCATTAAAAATATTGAAAAAAAAAATCCCAAACTGATGAAGAGACTGATTTTTCTTTATCAATACCTGTGAGAAATGTATGGCTTTATACCTAGTGTTGGCATCGTCATATACTCGCAACAGCCGCTATTATGCGTTGATCTGGTGGTAGGAATAACCAATCAATTATCCGGCAAACTAAAAGCGATATAGGTATCACTGGATTTTCCACCCCATTTCGAACCGCCGCATGCAATCACTACATATTGTTTTCCATGAATAGAATATATAGCCGGGGTAGCCACACCGGAAGCAGGAAGATCGGTTTCCCATATTATTTTTCCGGTATTTTTTTGAATGGCCCTGAATTTACCGTCCGCTGTGGCAGCAATAAACAGAAGCCCACCAGCCGTTACAACCGGACCCCCATAATTTTCACGTCCAGTAGCTGGAATGCCCTTGTCTTTTAACTCCCTGAATTCGCCCAATGGGATTTTCCATTTGTATTCTCCTGTATTGAGGTCAATAGCACTCAAAGTGCCCCAGGGTGGCTTTATGGCAGGATAGCCTTCCTTGGTTAAAAACTTATTGTAACCCGTAAAGCCATATAGGGATTCGGGGTGCTGATCTTTTTTATCGATGGCTCCATAATAGGCCTTCGTTTGCTCGGATTTCAGGTTCAGCACGAAACTGGCCAACGCCACTTTTTGTTCCTGAGAAAGGTTATTGAAGCCAGGCATCATCCTGCGGCCCGTAGAGAGCAGTTCTAGCAGGGAAGCCTTTGTATATTTTTTTTCCGCCTTCAGTATAGAGGGATAGTCGCCTGAACCTTCCCGCTGGGGTCCATGACATCCCATACAATAGAGGGAATACAGTTTCTTGCCGGCATCCAGGTTTGTTTTCCAGCTATTGGAAGCGGGCTTATTTTCGACCATATTGAGTACCCAAGCCATTTCATTGGCATTTACATAGAGTATACCGGTAGTGGGGTCCACTGCCGGACCGCCCCATTCCCCACCTCCGTCATAGCCGGGTAAAATGATGGTGCCTTCAACCGAGGGAGGGGTAAAGATATTTCCGGACCGATATGACTGGAACCTTCGGTGAATATCCTGGTAGGAAGAGTCACTGAGGATGTGGTTCAGTTCTGATTCGCTGAATCTTTGGCGGACAAAGGGTGCCGGTAACACAGGTTTGGGCTGCGTTGGCCAGAGTTTTTCTTGTTGTAAAGTGGTATTGGTTGGTACGGGACTTTCCTGGATATCAAAAAGAGGTTTGCCTGTTTGCCGGTCCAACAGGAATACAAACCCGGTTTTGGTGGTCTGCGCCACGGCATCCACCTGCCTTCCATCCCTGTTTACAGTTACCAGGGCAGGTTGTGATGGGACATCCATATCCCATACATCATGGTGAACTGTCTGGAAATACCAGAGCAGCTTGCCTGTCAGCGCATCGAGCGCCAGCAGGCAATTACCGTATAATCCCTGGCCCCGTCTCTGACCACCGTAAAAATCATTGGTAGGGCTGCCTACAGGAGCAAATAAAATGCCCCGTTTTTCATCCAGGCTGAATCCGGCCCAACTGTTGGTGGATCCCAGGTACCGGTAGGCTGTCGTATCCTCCCAGGTTTCAAAACCGGGTTCCCCGGGATAGGGAATGGTATGGAAAATCCATCGCTGTTTTCCAGTCCTGACGTCAAAGGCCCGGATATGTCCGGGCGTTTCCTCACCTACCAGGCCGCTTAAAAAAAACAGATCCTTATACACCATGACCGGGGAGGTCGGCGCAACGGATACCTTATTTTCGTCTCTATCGAGTCCCTGGTTCAGATTGATTCCTCCCTGTTTACCAAAAGAGGGGATGAGTTTGCCAGTCAATGCATCCAGTTCATAGGCTATGTGTCCGGCGGTGAATAATATACGCCTGTCATTTCCATCTTCCCAATAAGCTACCCCCCGGTTCATATTGATACTGCTGGAATGCCAGGTTTTGTTGGCCATGGAATCTGCGGGATCAAAGTGCCAGATTTCCTTTCCACTGGCAGCTTCCAGGGCAAACAATTTTAATTTTGGGGACACTCCGTAGAGCATTCCGCCAATAATGATAGGATTACATTCCATGGGGCCAAACCGGCTGCTGTCCCCATTTTCTGAGTGATAGGTCCATGCTACTCTAAGGGTATTTACATTATTTGTATCAATCTGGCTGAGGCTGGAAAAGCGAACCGTTTCCCGCGTACCACCTGTTACCCTCCATTCCCCGTAGTCTTTTTTAAGGGTGGTGGTCTGACAGGCGCAGGACATGAGCAAAAAGGTGAAAAAGCTATTAAATCTTAGCAGGGCTGGCTTAGTCGGCATGGGTTCATTTTAAGATAATCAATCAAAAACAACAATAAACTATTATATCATTTCTCGGTCCTCCGCAATCGCAACCACCTGTAAGGTCCGGAAAACAGATTTTCCATTCATTGAGATGATGGCTCTGGATTTGTATTTGGAGATCCGGATTCTTCTTTATTATCCATGCCTACTTTTTTGGTAGCATAAACCTAAAAACCCTGTTTTGTAGATCTTTCAGCCGCACTTCCAGCGGAGGCAGTTCCGGCAGGTTGCTCTGTGGTTTATTCAGATAAAAATAGGCGGTGGCAGACACATCATCACTGCGGAAGAAATTGGTGGAAGTTTCCGGAAAATTAGCGGAATCAATACTCGGTGGATCGGACTCATCGAGCAGCCTGCGAAACAGGGTGGGTTTGTGCCGTTCATCCACAAGTCCAACCGGTATAATCGTGGCTCCGGCTTTTTTCATTTTAAGGAGTGCGGATTTGCTTGAATTGCCGATTTGCTGGATGGTGACCCGGCAATCCTGGTGAAAATAAATGGGATCAGCCACATGATATCTGTAAAACGCATAGATATCCTGCGTCGGGTTGGCCACTAGGGAGCCGAAATTGCGGGAGGCATATTCTCCCTGGCCCCATCCGGATCCAATATAATCTTCTGTTCCGGTGCCAGCCAGAGAGGGCAGATCCCGGTCTCCGTCCAGGAATATTTTCACTTCGCCCTCCCCAAACCAGGATCCCCGGTACAACGAATCCCCGATTACGCCGATATTGGCACCCAGGTAGCGGCCGGTGCCTTCCACGGTAGGCAATATCACATAGTCCTTGCCCAGTTGGGTCTTTAATTCCCTTTTCCAGAACGCATGAAAATAGAGGGCATCTTCGGGAAGTTCATCTACCTGCAGATAATCGATGTCGTACCATACCCACACTTCCTCCAGGGATTCATTGCTCAGCGTGATCAGGGCCGATTTCCTGAAAGGCATGGGTATGGTGGCATTGAATGACCTCCCCTCCGGACTAGAAAACAGCTGATTGTCATATTTGGCCGTCAGTCCAAGTCCGATACCAAAGAAATCACCCACTGGAGCTGATACAGCTGGTTTGGTTGATCCATCCCAGTACATATCTATCCTGACAGCCCGGCGCTGAAGGGGGTTGATGGCAATGGTTCCACTCAGCCACATCCGGTTGATGATGCCTGGCCCTTTTACGTCAAAAAGTGTTTTTTTCTCGCCAGGGGCAATGATAAAAAAGGCATTTCCTTTGGCGCCTTTATTGGTCAATCCCGCCTTTCCTTTTTGGCCCGTCGGATTCTCTGGGCTCACCCAGCGTGTTATCCACCCTTTCGGAGGTGACTTAAAAAGGTCAGCCATGCCCCCCGGAAAGCTGCTTTGGGAATGGTTTTCTTTCAGACGGGAACAAGCGGACATTATTGTTAACGCGAGTAAGGCAATAATTCGTAAGTTGGTTTCTTTATGGGGGGACATCTGGGATGAGTTATGATTACAATGAAAATATTTCTGGTCATTTATCATGGATACAGTATATTTTTTCAAGCGGGGCTGCTGATCCTATAGATCTGGACAAATGCCGCCCCCTGAGACCAGGCGTTTGGTCTTTTGTTTAAAGTGTGTCCCGGCTTTCCGGCGGTTCCCTCTCCGAAGGGAAGCCCAGGGAGTTCAGTATCCAGGAGACCAATTGTATTCATTTTTTGGCTACCAGGATGGATACAATGAATAAAAATATTACTTATCAGTTTTTTAAATATAGTTAATTTTTTCTTTTAACTTATATTGGAATGTGGATGGTCTTGGAAAAACAGCAAACCAGGTTCCTTTTGCCCGGGAATGGAGTCAAAACATATCAGCTGTCAGTTATCCTATATTAGAAAATTAACCCCCAACCACCTTACAATAAAATAAATGCAAAGACGTAAATTTTTAAAATCAGCATCATTACTGGGTTCTGCCGGTTTTTTTCATGCACATTTTCCTTTAATCGCCGGACCGTTTTCCACGGCCGACTTTTCGGCTGGTCAATTTCCCACTGACAAGAAATTGGATCGGCGCTGGGTGAATGGACTCTATGACAGGGGGGAGGCTACCGTTTACAGGAAGACGAAGCATGAATTGAATTTTATTGGCATGCCGGTGGGAGGCATTTGTTGCGGGACGGTTTATGTGGGCGGAGATGGTAGATTGTGGTTGTGGGATATTTTCAACAAAAACCAGATTGGCGCTTCCACCAAAGTCCTGCCTATTAAACTGGAAAGCTTTGATTTAAAAGAAATCAATAATACAGAAGGCACATTATACCTAGAACCCCTGACGGAAATTTCCGCCCTGCAGCAGGGGTTTGCCATTTCAGTCAGTGAAACGGGCGGGAACCTCCTCAAAAGACTGCATATCGATGACTGGGAGGAAATTACTTTTGAATCAACCTATCCGGTAGCTACGATTCGATACAGCGATAAAGACTTTCCCCTTGAAATAACCCTTCGGGCTTTTTCTCCTTTTATTCCTGGAAATGCTTCTGATAGCGGGCTACCCGCAACCCTGCAATCCATTACCGTCAAAAGCAGGTCCCCGCATAACCTGAAAATAGAGCTTTTGGGGTGGTTTGAAAACAGGATACTTGGAGACACTGAAAAGTTGCCAGGTCGTTCGGTCCGGAAAAACAGCGTTTTTTCCCAACCCGGCCTAAAAGGAGTCTTCCTGGATTGCCAGGTCGACGGGCAATTGGAAAAGGCACCCGATTTTGGCAACCTGGCATTTGCCTTGAAAGGCGACCACCACCAATGCCTGGAAAACGTCCTGGACAAGGGAAACAGCCATAGCCTGGCTTTCGACGGGCTTGTGCGGGATTCCGGAAATTCCCCCATAGCTGGCATCGTGCATGGTTTTGACCTGCGGCCCGGTGAGGAGAGCCAGGCAGATTTCATCATTTCCTGGTATATGCCCAATTTGTCCCTCTATGCCAATAATAACCCCCAGGGAGTTACGGCAAAAGACGCAGACCGCCATTTCTATACGACCCGTTTTAAGGATGCGCGCTCAGTGAGCGAATATATCAGCCGGGATATGAAACGCTTACAATCGCTCACTTTTCAATGGAAGGAAAACTGGTATGACAGTACCTTACCCTGGTGGTTTCAAGAACGGACTTTTTTAAATATATCCACCCTCGCCACGACAGTTTCCCACCGGTTTGAATCCGGAAGGTTCTATGCCATGGAAGGGGTTGGATGTTGTCATGGAAACTGCACACACGTCTATCAGTACGCACAAGCCATGGGTCGGATTTTCCCTGAACTCGAAAGGGATACCCGGGAGCGGGTTGATCTGGGCATTGGTTTTGACGATTCAACCGGTATGATCAGGATCCGGGGTGAGGATACCGGTCCTTCTATAGATGGACAGGCAGGTACCATCCTGCGCATCTACAGGGAGCACCAGATGAGCGGCGATATGCGTTTTCTGCGCGAGAACTGGGAGAAAATAAGAAAAGCGGTCCGCTTTGTCATAGAGCAGGATAGGAACAAAGATGGCATGGAAGACACTCCCATGGAAAATACCCTGGACGCACTCTGGCACGGTGAGATTTCCTGGATAGTGGGTCTATGCCTTGCCAGCGTGCGGGCCGGTCAGGCCATGGCAGAGGAAATGGAGGATACCGATTTTGCAGGCATCTGCCGGCACTATGTGGAAATGGGTTGTGCAAATATGGAAAGTCTGCTTTTTAACGGGGAATATTTCATCCACCGACCTGACCCTGAGGTGGGAAAAAAGGAAATCGGTTCCTTTAATACCTGTCATATAGACCAGGTATATGGCCAGGCCTGGGCATGGCAGGTTGGACTGGGGCGGATTTTGAGCCGGGAAAAGACCCTCAGTGCCTTAAGGGCACTCTGGAAATACAATTATATGCCTGATGTGGGGCCTTATATGAAAAATCATCCGGGGGGTCGGTTTTATGCGCTGGCCGGGGAAGGCGGGATGGTCATGAATACCAATCCGCTCAAGGACGATAATCCATACGGAAATGCAAAAGCCTGGCAGATAGGATATTTCAGTGAATGCATGAGTGGTTTTGAGCACCAGGTGGCGGCCCATATGATGGCCGAAGGCATGATAGAGGAGGCCCTTATACTAACCAGGTCCATTCATGACAGATACCATGGGTTCAAGCGTAATCCATTCAATGAAATTGAATGCAGTGATCACTATGGCCGCGCCATGGCCTCTTACGGAACTTTCATCAATGCCTGCGGATTCACCTATCACGGACCCCGGGGAACCATCGGTTTTTCCCCGAAGATATCGCCCGGGCATTTCAAGGCTCCCTTTACGGTGGCCCGTGGTTGGGGATCCTATCAGCAGCAAAGGGCTCCTCATTCCCTAAAGGCTTCCATCCACCTCCGTTACGGTTCTCTGACACTGAACCGGCTGCATTTGGAGTTGGAGGAAGGATGCAGGGCCTCCCAGGTGCTCATCTATGCGGCAGGCCGTAAGGTGGACAGCGCGTTTAATCAGACAGGATCTGCCATTGAAATTAATTTTAATCATACCCTGCATTTACAGGCAGGCCAGTCCCTCGTGGCTCATATACATTGACACATGGAAAATATAGCACTTTTGCTGGTGGGCGGTTTTTTGGGAAGTGGAAAAACGACTGCCATTGTACAAGCAGCCGAACAACTCCATGCTGAGGATATTCCCTTTGGCGTAATCACCAACGACCAGGGGAAAAAACAGGTAGACAGTCTTTTTATGAAAGGCAGGGATATTGCTACCCAGGAGGTTTCGGATGGGTGTTTCTGCTGTCGTTACCGGGACCTGGAAGCAGGATTATCCGCGATTGTGGAGAGCATACATCCGAAAATAATATTTGCTGAATCCGTGGGTTCCTGTGCCGATCTGGTGGCAACGGTCATTAACCCCCTGCTCCGGTTCAACCCCGGTAACTACCGGATTGTTTTATCCGTTTTTACCGATATCAGGCTGCTGATGAGTTCTTTACTCGGAGACGAACGTCTCTTTTCAGGAAATGTCCATTATATATTTGAAAAACAGCTGGAAGAAGCTGATATCATTGTGATCAATAAAGTTGACTTAATGGGGCAGGAGCAATTACTGTCAGCAAAAAAACTGATAAGCAAAGCATTCCCTGACAAACTATGCCTGTTTCAAAACTCGCGGTCTGCATCCGATATTTCGGAATGGCTAACCGTTGCCCTCCAACAGGCGTCCACTGTTTCTACCAGGGATTCACTGGACATCGACTATGACCGCTATGGAGCGGGAGAAGCCGACCTGGCCTGGCTCGACCAGGAGTTGGGTATTGTAACCCGGCAATCCGATTGTTTTGAAGCCAGCTGGTCCCTGATGAACCTCATTCAAGAAAAAATCAGGTATCATTCGCTCCCCATTGGCCACCTGAAATTTATCCTGGACGATGGCATCGAGCAGTTTAAAATAAGCTTTACCGGAACGGCAGATTCTACCGCCGGTCTGGATTTCACCCAGAGGAAGGCCCACCGTTTGGTATTACTGATCAACGCACGGATACAGGCAAGTCCGGAATTATTACAGGAATTGGTATCCTCTTCGATCCTCGAAATTGAATACAGGCTGGGTTGTCAAATTACCGTAAGGAGCCTGTCTGCTTTTCAGCCCGGTTTCCCGAGGCCAACCCACCGGCTTACCCGTTAACAAGGAAATTTCAAGACAATCATGCTTATTGCGGGGAGATAAGCCGGGGTTGCAAAAAATCCGGGTTACTGCCCGCATATAAATTGAGTAATTCCCTGGCTGAGGCTTCCCACGTAAACTGGGCAGCCCTGGCTTTTCCCTTTTCGCGGTACCTATTGCGGAGTTCGGTATCTGAAAGCATGGTAATAATGGCCTCCGCAATGAGGGATGGCTGATAGGGGTCTGCCAGCATGGCTGCCTGACCCGCGACCTCCGGCATGGAAGAGGTATTGGAGGTGATTACAGGGGCCCCCGATCCCATAGCTTCCAAAATGGGCAACCCAAAGCTTTCCCTCAGGGAGGGATATAAGAAGAGGGTACAGGTATTATAAATCAGCGGCATTTCCTGGGAACTGATATATCCCGGAAATAGGCAATGGGTAAACAGATCAGCAGCCCCCTGCTTGGACAGCAAGTCCTCCACCAGGGATTTATCATAATCCAGTATGACCAGGGGTATGATATCTTTGGTCTGACGACAATACTGAATATAGGCCAGTATCAGATTGGTGGTATTTTTTTTGGGGGCCGTGTTGCCTAAGAAAAGCAGGAAATTTTCCGGTAAATTATATTTTTTCCTGAACCCGGATTTTTCTTCCCCAGTAAAATTGTCCCTGAATCGTTCATTGACCGCATTATAAACCACTTTCACCTTTTCTTCCGGCAGTTTCAGTTTTTCCAGGATGGTTTCCCTTTCATAATGGGAAACGGTAATGACTACCTCACTTTGGCGCACTACCCTGGGAACGACAAACCGGCGGTACAGATTGCCGAAATTCTGATAGGAGGTCCCTTTGAAATCAACTTTTTCCAGATAGATGATATCATGTAAAGTAAGCATCAGGGAGCCGGGATAAAAAACAGGTGCCGTATTACAGGTAGCATGCAGAAAATCTATGCCGCATCTTTTGGCGGCCCTGGGTAACCCCCATTGCTCCCAGTCAGCATAGGTTTGGGATGAAAATGTGTTTATCCTGAAATTGTCGGTTTCCTCTATACACTGCCTGTCGGCATCGTCCTTTGCAAAGAGCACATATTCGTTTTGATGATCCAGTTTTTGAATTTGCCGGATCAGTTCAAGGGCTACTACCTCCATTCCATGCTTTTTCTTCCTGAAAATGCGCTGTGCCTCAATACCTATCCTCATTGAATGATTTTTTAGTTTTCGGGTTTTTAATAAAAAATTACCGCAGCTTTATGAATTAGAAAATGCCATAGCTAGCAAATCCAAACGGACTGCTGCTGTCCAATCCCAGTGTTAATATAAAGGTCATTTACCACGGCGCCCCCACGCTCAATGGGCAGTTGACATTCCTTCATATGAAATCTATTTTTCTGTAAATATTATAAATTAATTTATTAATTCGCCATTGGTCAGATGATTTATCCATAAAATAATTAGATGGTCCGTATTATGCGATGTTTGGTTTTGAAATCCGCTAACATGACAGAATCCATATTTCAACGAATTAAACAGGAAACTCCATTTTTTTGACTGCTACAAGCAAAGGCAAGCTTTCACATCCTCCCGTCTTTTTATTGCATTTTTGCCCTACTGAGCTGAATCTTTCGGCCCTTTCTTTATGAATAGGATACCCTTTGGTTTATAAAATATAATTGATTTGGTGCCAAAGTAATGTTTTCCCCCAAAATCAGCATGTTCATAATTAATTGGGGCCAGGTTTCTGTTCGCTAATGATTAACATGTATATTTAAGATCAGGCTTCAGTGGCCAGAGCCGGCCTGACCAATTCTTATAACTGTAACATTAAACTTAATGAAACATCTGATATTAAGGTATCTGTTGATGGTAAATGCGCTGGTGCCGGTCTCATTGCCAGTACTGGTCTATGGACAGGGAGACTCCATCAGCCGCTGCATTGACAGCAAGACCTACTCCACCTCCACATTGATGTGGTACAGGCAGGAGGCCGCCAAATGGGAGGAGGCCCTGCCGGTAGGAAACGGACGTCTTGGTGCCATGGTCTATGGAAGGACCGGAGAGGAAACCATACAGCTTAATGAGGACACCTACTGGACGGGTGGACCCTATTCCACGGTGGTAAAAGGTGGGGCTGCGGCCCTGGCTGAAATTCAAAGTCTCGTATTTGAGGAGCAAATGATGAAGGCCCATAATCTATTTGGCAGAAAGCTGATGGGCTATCCGGTTGAACAACAAAAATACCAGTGCCTGGGTAACCTGGTCCTGCATTTCAACAATCCGGCCAGTCCCACCGGATATAAGCGGTGGCTTGATCTTTCCACCGGCATTACGGGCATAGACTACAATGCCGGCGGTATTGGATATCACCGGGAAATTTTTTCTTCCGTGCCCGATCAGGTGATAGTCATACGCATCACCGCTGACAGGCCGGGTGCCATCAATTTTTCCACTCACCTCAGGGGATCCCGTAATCAGACCCATTCTAATTATGCAACTGATTATTTTCACATGGACGGTTATGGTAATGATGCGCTGATGCTCACAGGTAAATCGGCCGATTACATGGGAATCGAAGGGAGGCTTCGTTACGAGGCTGTATTAAAGGCGATTCCCGAAGGCGGGAAGATGCGGGTGGATCAGGACAGCCTTCAAATAGAACAGGCCGATGCCGTGACCCTTTACCTGTCGGCTGCCACCAATTTTGTCAGTTACAAAGATGTAAGTGCAGACGCCCATAAACGAGTACAGGACTGCCTGAACCGGCTTGCCGGGAAAAGCTATAACCAAATCAGGGAGGACCATATTCGAGATTTCAGGAAATTATTTGAACGGGTTACACTCAATTTGAAAACGACAGAAAATTCCTATTTACCCACCGATCAGCGAATCATCAAAAACGAGGCTTCCGCCGACCCCCAGCTGGCGGCCCTTTGTTATCAGTTTGGCCGGTACATCCTGATTTCATCCTCCAGGCCGGGTTGTCAGCCCGCCAACCTGCAGGGAATCTGGAATAATGACATGAATCCTCCCTGGGATTCAAAATACACTACCAATATCAACACCCAGATGAATTACTGGGCAGCCCAATCGGCCAACCTGTCCGAATGTGCCGAACCACTCCTTCAAATGATCCGCGAGGTGACCGATCAGGGATCCCAGGTCGCCAGAGAACATTATGGTGCAGGTGGCTGGGTGCTTCATCAGAATACGGATATCTGGCGGGTAGCGGCCCCCATGGATGGACCTACCTGGGGCACTTTCACGGTAGGAGGAGCCTGGCTGACCAATGAATTATGGGAACATTATTTATTCAACAGGGATCTGGAATTTGTAAGCGATTTTTATCCGGTATTAAAAGGTTCTGTACAGTTCTTCCTGGATTTCCTAATCAAGGATCCGACCGGAAAATGGCTCGTGACCAATCCGTCCACCTCTCCTGAAAACTTCCCTGCCAGCCTGCATAACGGGCCCTATTTTGATGAAGTTACCGGCAGTTTCATTCCGGGAACAACCATATGCGCCGGATCATCCATCGATATGCAGATTCTTAGCGATTTGTTTGCAAATTATTTGCAGGCCAGCCATCTGCTCGGAAAGGACAGTGCATTTGCCAGCCGGGTGATGGCGGCTAAAAACCAACTGGTCCCGCCCCAGGTTGGCCGTGACGGATCCCTGCAGGAATGGACCTCTGATTGGGCCCAGATGGAAAAAAATCACAGGCATTTCTCGCACATGTACGGGCTCTACCCGGGTAACGTTATATCAGCCCGGAGGACCCCCCAGCTGGTGGATGCGTGCAAGGCGGTATTGAACCAACGGGGGGATGGCGGAGCCGGATTCTCCAGGGCCTGGAAGATGTCTTTGTGGGCCAGGCTCTATGATGGAAACCGCGCCTACAGTATTTTCAAAGGATATCTCAAAGAACAATGCTTTCCCCAGCTGTTTGCTAAATGCTTTACCCCTCTTCAGGTTGACGGCAGCCTGGGTGTAACGGCCGGGGTCAATGAAATGCTGGTGCAATCCCATGAAGGGATGATAGAGCTGCTTCCTGCACTCCCGGATCAATGGGCGGAAGGCACCTTTAACGGGGTTTGTGCCCGTGGGGCTTTTGAGCTTCGGTTCGGTTGGAAACATTCAAAGGTGGTCAGCCTGGACATCTTATCCAAGAAAGGGGAGCCCTGCCGGATGAGGATCGCAGGTCGGGTGCGGGTAAAGTCACAAGGAAAGGCAGTCCATGTAAGCAGGCTGGGGGATGGGATCATTGAATTCCAGACCTCCAAAATGACCAACTATGAGGTCATTTACCTGCCATGAACCGGCTATTCAATTAATACAGGTATTTAGGGGGTCGCCATTCAGGACCCTTGACAGGTATCCCAGTTTCCCTTATCAGTAAATTTACACTATCATGAAATTCACGGCTACGATTAATGCCAAGTTTTTATGGCCCCTGTTGTTATTTCATACACTTGCAGGCAGCGGGCAGACTCTGAGGCCGACGCTCAATCTGGAGGATATTTACAGCAAACAGATTTACAGGGCCAGCGGTTTTGGGCCCCTGCGTTGGATGAAGGATAACAAGGGGTATTCTACCCTGGAACCCAACCTGGAAAACGGCGGGAAGGATATTGTGCGCTATGACGCTGCCACTGGCTTGCGGTCGGTGGAAGTCAACGCCAAGCAGCTTATTATTCCTGGTGCAACCACCCCATTGCTCATTGAAGGTTATGAGTGGTCGGCCGATAACAGCCGGTTGCTGATATTTACGAATTCCAGAAGGGTATGGAGGTACAATACCCGGGGTGACTACTGGGTTCTTGATCTGAAGTCAGGAAAACTGCAGCAGCTGGGCAAATCCCTGGAGGGCTCTTCCCTGATGTTTGCCAAATTCTCCCCGGATGCAGGAAGGGTAGCCTATGTGAGTAAATTGAATATTTATGTGGAAGAACTCTCATCAGGAAAAATCGTTGCCATCACCCAGGATGGAGGTGGCAACCTCATCAATGGTACCTTTGACTGGGTATATGAAGAAGAGCTGGATTGCCGGGATGGTTTCCGCTGGAGCCCCGACGGCCAGCAGATTGCTTATTGGCAGTCTGATACGCGGGCCGTCGGTACCTTTTATCTGATAGATAACATTGATTCGGTATATTCCAGGCCGATTCCCTTTCCCTATCCCAAAGTGGGCACCCCTTTGTCTGCCGTGAAAGTCGGCGTAGTTGCTGCAACTGGCGGAACAACGCGGTGGTTTGATATACCCGGTGACAAGCAGGATAACTACCTGGCCAGAATGGATTTTATTCCCCATTCCGGGGAAGTCATGATCCAGCAATTGAACCGTGCCCAGAACACAGACCATGTATGGGTGGGCAATACGGCGAATATGCAGCTCAATAGTATTTTGACAGAAACCGATTCTGCCTTTCTGGATATCCACGACAACATCCGCTGGCTGGATCATGACAATAGTTTTACATGGACCTCTGAGAAGGATGGGTGGCTACGGCTCTACAAGGTTTCCCGGGATGGCAGCAAACAGCAGCTCATAACCACCGGTAACTTCGATGTGGTCAGCATAAACTGCATCGATCCGCTGGGTGGTTTTGTTTATTACACGGCTAGCCCGGAAAATTTTACGCAGCGCTACCTCTACCGCAGCAGGCTCGATGGAAAAGGGAAACCTGAACGGATTACACCCAGCCCCCAGGCAGGTCAGAGCGTCTACCAGATCTCCGATGACGGCCAGTGGGCTGTCCAGACCTTCCAGAATGCGGTTACGCCGCCTGAGTATTCCCTGGTGAAACTGCCCTCCCATCAGCTGGTTAGGGTACTGGAGGACAATCATGTACTTAAGGCCAGGTATGATTCCCTGGGCCTGCGCCCAAAAGAATTCATCCGGGTAGATATTGGTGATGATATGTTGGATGCCTTTATCATACGTCCTGCTGATTTTAATCCCCAAAAAAAATACCCCCTCTTGTTCTATGTATATGGTGAACCTGCCGGATCAACCGTGCAGGATAACTGGGATGGCACGGATTTGTGGCATCAGTATCTGGCCCAAAAAGGTTATATTGTAATGAGTGTGGATAACCGGGGAACCCGCGCACCCCGCGGTCGTGCCTGGCGCAAATCAGTGTACCGGCAAATAGGCATACTGGCTTCGGCCGACCAAAACCGGGCAGCCCGGAAAATATGCAATACCTATTCCTTTATCGATACGGCCAGGATAGGTATTTGGGGATGGAGCGGCGGGGGCCAGATGACGCTGAATTGCATGTTCCGGTACCCGGGAATGTATAAAACCGGATTGGCCGTTTCCTTTGTCTCGGACCAGAAACTCTATGATGCCACTTACCAGGAAAGATATATGGGACTGCTCTCCGACAATGCCAAGGGGTATCATGATGGGTCTCCGCTGTATTTTGCCTCCGGTTTGAAAGGTAAATTAATGCTCATACATGGAACCGGGGATGACAATGTACATTACCAGAGTTTTGAAATGCTGGTCAATGAACTGATTAAAAATAACAAACTCTTTAATATGATGTCCTATCCTATGAGATCGCATGGTATATTTGAGCGTGAAAATACCACCCTGCATCTGCGCAGGACCATGGAGAATTTCTGGAAAAACAACCTTTAAAAGATTCAGGCAACTTTTTAAAACCGGAAAGTCATGAAAACATATCCCAGTATTTTCAATGATGTGATAGGCCCTGTCATGCGGGGTCCTTCCAGTTCCCATTGTGCGGCATCGCTCAGAATCGGAAGACTCTGCAGGGATTTGATGGGCCAGCAGTTAAATCATGTGCTGATCCAATTTGATACCCGTGGCTCACTGGCAACCACCCACAAGAGCCAGGGTTCCGATATGGGGTTATTTGGTGGATTGCTGGGTTGGGAAGCCTATGATGAACGTTTACCGGAATCAGCCCATTTTATGGAATTGGCTGCAATAACCGCTGAGATCGAAATTTTGGATATGGGCGCCACCCACCCCAACACCTACTGCATGACCATGTCCAACCCATATCATAGTCACCGGTTAACGGCTATTTCCACCGGTGGTGGCATGATTGAGGTTACCGAAGTGGATGGTATAGGGGTTAGTATGGCAGGTGATTTTTATGAAATCCTGGTATATTGTGATAGCCCTGAGCGGGTACAAGGTTTTGCCGGCCAATGGTTGGAAGCGGAAGAAATCAGCTGGCATCCGGGGGCCAGCTCCTTCGTTGAGATAAAATCCCGGCAGCTTCCCTCCGAATCGCTGTGCCAGGAATTAGAACACCTGGATGGCGTCCATTTGGTCAGAACACTTTCCCCGGTGCTTCCTGTTCTTTCCAGAAAAGACCTGCAGGTTCCATTTATTACTGTGGAAGAGATGCTGGCTTATAATCAGGGAAAAAACCTGTCACTCTGGGAACTGGCGGTCGCCTATGAAAGTGAACGCGGCGGCATTGGCTCCCAGGAGGTCTACGATAAGATGAAAGAAATTGTGGGTATCATGTCCCGGGCCGTTCAGCAAGGCCTGAAAGGCACTTCCTACCAGGACAGGATATTGGGAAGCCAGTCCCTGCAGCTGAAAAAACAAATGGATTCCGGCCAGCTCATGGCAGGGGATACCCTCAATACCATCATCATGTATGTATCTTCCATCATGGAGGTGAAGAGTTCCATGGGGGTCATTGTAGCTGCCCCCACCGCCGGATCCTGCGGAGCACTTCCCGGTGCAGTGATCGGAATGGCCGATGCACTGCAACTGGGCGAACAAGATAGGGTCAGGGCTATGCTGGGAGCAGGCCTGATAGGCGTATTTATAGCGGCGCATGCCACTTTTGCCGCAGAAGTAGGCGGCTGCATGGCGGAATGCGGGTCGGGTTCTGGTATGGCCGCTGCTGCACTGACAGCCATGGGCGGCGGCCATCTCGACCAATGCCTGGGGGCTGCGTCGATGGCCCTTCAAAACGCCCTGGGTCTTATATGTGATCCCATAGGTAACCGGGTAGAGGCCCCTTGCCTGGGACGCAATGTCATGGCCGCCACCAACGCAGTTTCCTGCGCTAATATGGCCCTCTCAGATTATAACCACCTTATTCCCCTGGATCAGGTCATTGAAACCATGCAGGATGTGGGAAACCAGATCCACCATACCCTGCGATGCACCAACCTGGGTGGGCTTTCCGTTACAAAAGCAGCCAGGGAACTGGAACAAAAACTGGAGCAACAGTCCATTCAACCCATTTTTAAAATCTGTTAATCGCCAGCATGTTTACCAAAGAAACCTATATAGCACGAAGGCTGCAATTGAAAAAGGACTTAGCAGGAAATGGACTCATCCTGTTACTGGGCAATGAGGAAAGCAGTATGAATTATAAGGATAATCTGTATCCTTTCCGGCAAGACAGTACTTTTTTATATTTTTTTGGACTGGACAGGCCTGCCTTAAGTGCCGTTCTAGATCCGGACACCGGAAATGAAATCCTCTTTGGTGATGATTTCTCCTTAGAAGAAATGGTTTGGACCGGCTACCAGGAGCCACTTTCCGTGCAGGGGGAAAGATCCGGGATCACCCTGGTTAAGGGCAATGGAGCGCTGGAAAGGGTCCTGAAAACAGCTTTGCAGCAAGGCCGGCCAATCCACTATTTGCCGGTTTACCGCCCGGAACATGCCATCCGGCTGGGCTCCCTGCTGAACATTCCGCCAGCCTCTGTGGCCATGCAGGCCTCTGTACAGCTGATCAGAGCAGTAGTGGCACAAAGATCCATCAAATCAAAGCAGGAGATCCTTGAAATTGAAAAGGCAGTCAACCTCACGGCCGATCTGCAAATGCTGGCGATGCAATCCGCCAGGGAGGGGATGTCCGAAGCTGCTGTCGCCGGTGGTCTGGAGGGACTGGCTATTTCCGCTGGGGGCAGTTTGGCCTTTCCAACCATCCTTACGGTGAATGGCCAGATTCTGCACAATCATTACAGCCCGGCCTTACTGAAAAAAGGAGACATGGTATTGTGCGATTGTGGGGCACAAACTGCCATGCATTATGGCGGGGATCTCACGCGTACCTTTCCGGTCAACGCTTCCTTTAGCCCCTTGCAGCGTGATCTCTATGAGATTGTATTGCGGGCTCACTTAGGCGCGGTCAGCCGGTTGGCTCCGGCAGTAAGCTTCCGCGACATTCACCTTCATGCCTGTGAACTGCTGGTCGAAGGGCTCCAGGGACTGGGCATTATGCGCGGTAACGCCCTCGAAGCAGTCAGCATGGGCGCACATGCCCTTTTCTTTCCCTGCGGGCTGGGGCATATGCTGGGCCTGGATACCCATGATATGGAGAACCTGGGGGAGCAATATGTAGGCTATACGGAGGAACTTGTCAAAAGCACCCAATTTGGCCTTAAATCGCTCCGCCTTGGCCGAAAACTGGAGCCGGGTTTTGTCCTGACGGTGGAACCCGGTCTGTATTTTATTCCTGAATTGATAGCGGCTTGGGCTGCCGAAAAGAAGTGCCTGGATTTCATAAATTATGAAAAACTGAAGTCATTTACAACGGTGGGTGGCTTTCGGGTGGAAGAAGATTTCCTTATTACAACCGACGGATACCGGCTGCTCGGCAAGTCACTGGCAAAACAGAGCGCCGAGATGGAAGCCATCCGGGTCAATGCCCTGGGGTAATTCCTGAGTCTGAACAATAAATGATTTAACTGCATTGATAAAATCTTTTTTCAATACGCAAACTGTTTATGAATGGTTTTATTCATCTGGATCTTTCTTATAGTACTGGGTATATGGTATCTGTATATTTTGGCAAAGGATTACTATCTGCACCGTCATGAATTGGAAGCAGTCAGCTGGTTTAAAACAGCCATGATTGGATTTGTTGTCAACTTCTTTGACGTGCTGGGAATCGGGGCATTTGCCCCGCAAACAGCCTTGCTGAAATTTACCCGGCAGACCGAAGACCGGATCATGCCCGGAACACTGAATGTGGCCAATACCATACCGGTACTTATACAGGCCATTATTTTTATACGGATCATTGAGGTGGAACCCATTACCCTGGTGGCCATGCTGCTATCTGCTATGCTGGGCGCCATTTTGGGGGCTGGAATTGTTTCCAGGCTCCCAGAAAGGACCATCCGGTGGATAATGGGTTCGGCCCTGCTGGTAACGGTTTCATTTATGTTTGCCGGAAAGATGGACTGGATCCATGGGGGAGGGGAAGCCATTGGCCTGATGGGAGGGAAACTGCTTATAGCTGTGGTGCTTAATTTTATCCTGGGAGCCCTGATGACAGCCGGTATCGGGTTGTATGCCCCCTGTATGGCCATCGTTTTTGCCCTGGGCATGTCTCCCAAAGTGGCCTTTCCCATCATGATGGGATCCTGTGCCTGCCTGATGCCTGCCGCCTCTGCCAAATTCATTAAGGCAGGTGCCTATAACCGAAAAGCCTCCCTGGCGATGGCCATACCCGGATCGATGGCCGTACTGATTGCAGCACTTGTCGTCAAGTCACTGCCCCTTGATGCCCTCAAATGGGTGGTAATGGTTGTTATCCTGTATACTTCCTTATGGATGTTTTCAGCAGCCTTTGGAAAGAAAAAACCTTTGAACCCCAAGACAGAAAGCATTAAATCCCCGCTCATCCAAAAATAGTTTCATGGAAAAAGAAAAAGTGATCCCTGCCTACGATTCAGCCTATCCTGCCATAGAGGATTTAAGAAGCAGGGCCCGAAAAAGAATTCCCCGTTTTGCCTTTGAATACCTGGAAGGCGGTTGCAATGAAGACGTGAATCTTTCCAGAAATATGTCCGAATTACAGCAGGTATGCCTGATGCCGCAATATTTAAGAAAATTCAACGGGCTGGACATGCGTACAGAACTGTTCGGGCATACCTATGATGCCCCCTTTGGCATTTCCCCCATTGGATTACAGGGACTGGTATGGCCCAACTCTCCGGAAATTCTGGCCAGGGCGGCCTATCGGCACAATATTCCCTATATCCTGAGTACGGTATCCACCTCCAGCATAGAGCGGATTGCGGAATTATCTGAGGGGAGGGCCTGGTTTCAGTTATACCATCCCACAAAAAATGAAATGCGCGATGATATCATCCGCCGGGCTGCTGCCGCCCAATGCCCGGTGCTGGTCGTGCTGGTGGACGTTCCCTCTTTTGGATTCAGGCCGCGGGATATTCGAAACGGACTGGCCATGCCACCCAAAATGTCGTTGAAAAACTTACTTCAGATCGCAGGAAAACCCCGCTGGGCCATGGAGACACTCCGGGCTGGTATCCCCGGGTTTGCCACCCTTAAACCCTACATGCCCGATCATCTCAATATCGGTCAACTGGGTCAGTTCATGAATCAGACTTTTACCGGAAGAATTGATACGGAAAAAATTAAGCCCATTCGGGATATGTGGAAGGGGGCGCTTGTTTTAAAAGGGGTGGTCAGTGCCGAAGATACCAGGGCCGCCATCAGCCTGGGGGTGGATGGAATCATCGTTTCAAACCATGGGGGACGACAAATTGATGCGGGAGAGTCAACGATTAAGTCATTGCAGGGCCTTGTGCCCTCTTTTGGCAAACAAATAAAAATCATGATTGATAGTGGTCTCCGGTCAGGCCCTGATATCGCCCGATGCCTGGCTTCGGGGGCCTGTTTTACCTTCATGGGAAGGCCATTTATGTATGGTGCAGGAGCACTGGGCAAAAAAGGGGGTGAACATACCATCTCCGTTTTCAAAGTTCAGTTAAAACAGGTCATGGAACAATTATGCTGCGAAAAGATCGGGGATTTTCCCAATCATTTGATATAGGGTTTTCTTCCTGGTGAATTCAGGCCTTTTAAATCGAAGTTAACTATCTGCAAAATCCGGTAAATAATACCAGTGAGCTGACCATGGGATTTTGAAGGAAGAGTTTTAAGGGGAATCATATAAAAAACCCTGCCGGATGGCAGGGTTTTGAAGTTAACCACTGGGAATTAATTCTTTTTTACCGGACCACCACCGTCCTCAGGCTTTTTGCAGCAATTAGGCAATTTTTTATATGCTTCCGTATCAGCACTAACATCATCGGCATCATAGCCCGCATTGGCAATAGCGGTCTTTATATTTTCAATTGTGGTTCTGTCGGTGAGATAGGTGACTTTGGTGATCTTTCTTTTGTAGTCCACCACTACTTTGGTGATTCCGTCTTCGCGGCTAAGATATTTTTCAATTCTGTCCTTACAATCGGAACACTGGACGGTGGGGGTCTTTATGGTTGCCGTGGCGAAAGCCCCTTTTTTTACTACCTGGCCTTGGCCATGAAAAACGAAGCCGGAAACCAAAAGCAGGAACAGCAGGACTGATTTCATATTATAAGTATATTTGAATCATAAAATTACAAAACTCCCTTCCAGTTAGCTGGATCTTCCTTCCATTTTAACAAAATATCTTCCTGTTCTGCGGTAACAATCCTTTTTTCAATAGCCAGGGAAATAAGTGTTTCATAATTGGTAAGGGAACGGTAGGGCACTTCAGCCTGCTCAAAGGCCTGCTTGGCCACTGGGAATCCATAGGTGAAGATGGAAACCATTCCTACCACGTTCAAACCGGCCTGTTTTAGCACGTCCACGACCTGCAGACTGCTTTTACCGGTTGAAATCAGGTCCTCTATAACGATCACTTTTTGACCAGGTTCGTAGTAGCCTTCAATCTGGTTTCCCAGACCATGTTCTTTGGGTTTGGGGCGTACGTAGATGAAGGGTAATTTTAACTGATCGGCTGCCATGGCACCCCAGGCAATGCCGGCGGTAGCAACCCCCGCCATCATGTCAGCTTCGGGGAACTGTTCAAATACCAGATTACAGATCTCGGACTTGATAAAATCCCTGATATAAGGGAAAGAGAGGACCTTCCGGTTGTCGCAATAGATGGGGCTTTTCCAGCCGGATGCCCAGGTGAAAGGGGACTCCAGGTTGAGTCGTATTGCCTGAATTTGCAGGAGTTTTTCTGCTACGGCCTTTTCATTTGTCATGGTGCGAATGTAAACATTGGGTCAGCAAAATCCAAACTTTGCCCAATTTCCCATCACAACCTTCTTCAATAGACAACTGTTGGTTTCCATCCTTGTCAGGCCGGACAGGCTCCGATTGTAGGCAGTCTGATTGGCGGGATGGTCTTAGCCGGTCTTTGGAAAACAGTTTTTCCTTTGCAAAACAAGGGAGGCAGTGAACGGTTTACGGGCAGAAGGCTGTAACTTGGCCTATCTGCCGGCCGTGAATTGGCCGGTTTAATTTCAATTAAGGAAAACATGTTTATCAAGATCTATTTTGGGGACAAACCACTTTTTTTGTGTGATGAACTCAACGAGGAGATTAAGCAGTATTCCCACCATGATGATGCGGTTTTCATTGATGAATTCTCTGCTGCCTCCGTTAATTCAATGATCCATGAGATGAAACAGGAAAAAGTGCATGCCGTAATATTTTACTGGCCGGATCTTCCCAAATTGAAAAAGGCTTTCTGGAAAAAATTCCAGGTTATTTCGGCGGGAGGGGGCATTGTCTGTAATGAAAAGCAGGAAATCCTATTCATATTCCGAAGGGGTAAGTGGGATCTGCCCAAGGGAAAACTGGATGAAGGGGAAAAGATTGAAGACTGTGCCCTGCGCGAAGTCAAAGAGGAAACGGGAATAAAGGATGTAACTCTGGATAAATTCCTGCTGACCACCTTCCATACCTATGACGAAAATGGCAAGCATATCTTAAAAGAAAGCCACTGGTTTATGATGCGTAGTTCAGAAAATCAGCAACTTATACCCCAGCAGGAAGAACAAATTACCGCACTGAAGTGGGTGGGCCGGCCCCAATTAGCCTCCCTGTTGACGAATACCTTCCCCTCCATTGTGGATGTGATAGCTGCAATTAAGCATTAATGGATGGTATTATTGGGGTGATTGGGTTAAGGGTACTTTTCTTTTCAAAATAGCCACCGTAAGCCGGCTGACGCAGATAAGCTTTTCCTGCTCGCTGTAAATCTTGATGTCCCAGACATGGGTCGTGCTGCCCAAATGCAGGGCAACTGCGGTGCCGTAAACGTACCCTTCTGATACGCTTCGGATATGGTTTGCATTTATTTCAAGTCCGACACAGTAATTTCGGGAGTGGTCAATGACATAGGCAGATCCAACACTGCCGATGGTTTCGGCCAGGGTGGCGGAAGCACCCCCATGCAGAAATCCATATGGCTGGCGGGTGCGCTCATCCACAGGCATGCGTGCTTTAATATAATTCTCGCCGATTTCAGTGAATTCTATGCCCACATGCGATCCCATGGTTCCCTTTCCGAGCGCCTGGATCTCTTCTATCCGCAGGGACTTGTTGTACCAAATGGACATGTTTTTATTTTTTGATTTGTAATGATTTAACCACCACCTCGGGCAGGAACTGTTCTACATCACCTCCGTTTCTGAGTACATCCCGAACCAGCGTGGAAGCCACGGAAGTATATTGGGGCAGGCAGGTAAGGAATATGGTTTCAATGTGATTATCCAGGCTTCTGTTCATATCGGCAATAGCCTTTTCATATTCAAAATCATTTACATAGCGTATTCCCCTTAAAATGAATCTGGCACCAACCTGCCGGCAGCATTCTATGGTAAGTCCGTCATAAACGACCGCTTCCACTTTGGGATTTCCCCTGTAAATTTCCCTGGCCCATTCCAGCCGTTGCTCTTCGGAAAACATGGGGGCTTTGTTGGAGTTACGTCCGATGCCGATGATAAGTTTATCAAATAAGGAAAGTGACCTGTTTATGATGTCCAGATGACCGATGGTAATCGGGTCAAAAGTGCCGGGAAATAGAGCAATTCTTTCCATATTTTTTGGTCCTCCAGATCCTGGTTTCAGGCGGGTTTATATAAATGACGCATTGTAGGTGGCCCTGCCGGTCGTCCAGCTTTCTATTCTCCCTGGCCACCGGCCAGTAAATATAGTACTGCCATCCGGACAGCCACCCCATTTTCAACCTGCTGCAAAATAATGGATTGTTTGCTGTCTGCCGCATCGCTGTCAAGTTCAACGCCTCGGTTGATGGGCCCGGGGTGCATGATGACTATTTCCTTATTAAGGCTGTCCAATAGCTTCTTATTGACCCCATAGGCCAGGCTGTATTCCCGCAGCGATGAAAAAAGTACCTGGTTTTGCCTTTCCAGCTGTATGCGCAGGACATTGGCCACATCGCACCATTCCAGCGCCTTTTTCAGATTGTATTCCACCTGGACGTCAAAGGCCTCCTTCATATATTTGGGTATCAGCGTTGGGGGACCTGCCACCATAACTTCCGCGCCCATTTTTTTCAGCAGGTACAGGTTGCTGAGTGCAACCCTGGAATGCATGATATCTCCTATGATGGCTACCCTTTTACCCGCCAGGCTGCCCAGCTTTTCTCTGATGGAAAAGGCATCCAGCAAAGCCTGGGTCGGATGTTCATTGATGCCGTCCCCTGCATTGACTATGGAAGCGGGAATGTGTTTGGCCAGAAAATGGGGAGCTCCGCTGGCACTGTGCCGCATCACGACCATATCCACTTTCATTGACAGTATATTATTGACCGTATCCAGGAGGGATTCGCCCTTTGATACCGAAGAAGCGGAGGCTGTGAAATTGATGGTGTCTGCTGAAAGTCTTTTTTCGGCCAGCTCAAAAGAAATCCTTGTCCTGGTTGAATTCTCGAAAAATAAGTTAACGATGGTAACGTCCCGCAGGGTAGGGACTTTCTTGATGGGTCTTTGTAAAACTTCTTTGAATTGTGTCGCCGTGTCTAATATAAGCTGTATATCATCCGACTTGAGGTCTCTAATGCCAAGAAGATGTTTTGTACTCAGTTGCATTAAAAAGCGAAGTTAGGGTAAAAAGGAATAAATGACACAATAATTATGCTCGCACCAGAGGCATGCCTGAACCCACCGATGATCTCCCGGCACGGATCCGCCCTGGTTCCTCCTTAATGGGTTAACTATCACTGAATGGCAGTTTTAACCTTATTCCAACAGGCCAACTTCTTGTTTGCCGTCTTTTTCTGTCCAGAAAACCTTCACTTTCTGGGAAATAATCGAATCGATGGATTTACCAGTATAGTCAGCCTGAATGGGAAGCTGCCTGCTGAACCTGCGGTCTATAAGAATACAAAGCTCCACTTTGGCGGGCCTGCCAAAATCCTGCAGGGCATCCAGGGCGGCCCTTATGGTTCTTCCCGTATACAAAACATCATCGATGAGCACTACATTCTTGTTCTCGATGGAAAAGGGGATATCCGTATGGTTAAGCGTATGCAGTCCTTTGCGAACATCGTCCCGGTAAAAAGTAATGTCCAGTTTGCCATATTTAATCCTGTCGGCGGGAACCTGCTTTTTTAACTCATCCACCATTCTATTGGAGAAAAAAATACCCCGGGGTTGTATCCCGATCAAAACGGTATTTTCCAGGTCAATATGATTTTCCAAAACCTGGTGGCTCAGGCGTTGGATTGTAATGGATAATTGTTGTTCGGTGAGTATTGTTTTCAAACAAATAGTATTTACTTAAACATTCGGTCTGCATTTCCGGCAGGCCTGAAATTAATTTAATTCCCGGATTTTTCATCTGCTCTACCACAGACTTGGGAAAAAAGGATCATTCCCCGGCCAGGAATGGATATCCATAATCTGTGGGCGCGTGAAAAGTTTCCTTGATGGTCCTTGGACTCAACCAGCGGTAGAGGTTCAAAATTGAACCAGCCTTGTCATTGGTCCCCGAGGCCCTGGCTCCCCCAAAAGGCTGCTGACCCACTACCGCGCCTGTCGGCTTGTCGTTTATATAAAAATTGCCTGCGGCATTTCTCAATTTTTGGGTGGCCAGTTCAACGGCTGCCCGGTCTCTGGAAATAATAGAGCCCGTTAGTGCATAGGGGGAGGTAGAATCAACCAGTTCCAGTGTCTTTTCAAATTCGTCCTCCTTATATACATAGACGGTAAGTACGGGTCCGAATATCTCCTCGCACATGGTGACATATCCGGGATCTTTGGCTTCAATGATGGTAGGCTGAATAAAATAGCCTGCTGATTTATCACAGTGGCCACCGGCCCAGATGACGGCGTTGGGGTCTTTTTTTGCCTGATCGATATAGGCCTTAATTTTATCAAATGATTTTTCGTCAATGACCGCATTTATGAAATGGGAAAAATCTTCCACGGTTCCCATCTTAAAACTGTTGACTCCGGCGATCAGTTTCTGCTTAACGAGGTCCGCCATTCCGGAGGGGATATAGGCCCTGGAAGCCGCAGAGCATTTCTGACCCTGATATTCGAAGGCCCCGCGCAGCAGCGCCGTGGCAAGTATATCCGGATCCGCGCTGTGATGTGCAATCACAAAGTCTTTTCCACCGGTCTCGCCAACTATCCTGGGGTAGGATCTATACATCGACATGTTCTTGCCGATTGTTTCCCACATATTATTGAATACGGCCGTGGATCCCGTAAAATGCACACCGGCAAACTCTCTGTGATTAAAGCAGATCTTCCCAAGCGTGGGACCGTCCACATAAATTAGGTTAATGACACCATCCGGCAGGCCTGCCTCTTTAAGTATACGCATGAACATCTGCGCACTGTAAATCTGGGTATTGGCAGGCTTCCATACTACCACATTGCCGCACATGGCTGCCGAGGTGGGAAGGTTTCCGCCAATGGCTGTAAAATTGAATGGTGTGATGGCCAGCACGAATCCTTCCAGAGGCCGGTATTCCAGCCGGTTATGGATGCCAGCTGAACTGATGGGCTGCTGCTTATATATCTCACTTAGAAAATGTACATTGAATCGCAGAAAATCAATGAGTTCACAGGCACTGTCGATTTCAGCCTGGTAGGCGTTTTTACTTTGCCCGAGCATCGTGGTGGCATTGATATAGCTGCGGTACTTGGTTGCTAGAAGGTCTGCGGCTTTCAGGAAAATATTGGCCCTGTTCTCCCAGCTTAAGGATTGCCAATGGTCTTTGGCGGACAGCGCCGCTTCAATGGCCTGGTTTACATGCTCTTCACCACCTATATGAAAATGACCGAGGGTATGGTTCTTTTCATGGGGGGGATGCAGGCTCCCCTGTTGGCTGGTGCGCACCTCCTTGCTGCCGATATACATGGGGATATCGATTTGCTGGCCTTTTAGCTCAGAGAGGGTTTCCTTTAGTTTTTTCCTTTCAGGACTGCCCGGGGCATAATTAAGAACAGGTTCGTTATGGGGGAGCGGGTAACTGAAATATCCAAGACTCATATGATGGCTTTTTTGAGGGTGTAAAAGTAAAGTATTTGTCTTTACCAAGCTGTCCGCAGATATTACAATCTCTCAGAGAGGTTAGAGGGGTAGGCTGTTGGGTGGAAAGAGGGGAGGGGAAATGTTCCTTTTATCCACCCGGGATGCAGGGAATCATTCCCTGGATAGAAAGCCAACGGGAGTTATTGCTCCTGTTCTTTCTGGTTCATCAGGTAGGCTTTGATAAATCCATCCAGTTCACCATCCATTACAGGCTGTATATTTCCCACCTCATAATCCGTCCGGTGGTCCTTAATCATTTTATAGGGATGAAAAACATAGGACCGGATCTGCGAGCCCCATTCTATCTTTTTTTTGCTTGCATTATTGGCATTTTTGATAGCTTCCCTTTTACGCATTTCTTCTTCATAAAGCCGGCTTTTCAACATGGTCATGGCTTTCTCCCTGTTTTCGCCCTGGGTGCGGGCCTGTTGACATTCCACGATGATCCCGCTTGGTCTATGAGTCAGCCGGACGGCCGTTTCAACTTTATTGACATTTTGTCCGCCAGCACCTCCGCTTCGGAAAAAAGCCCATTCAATATCAGCCGGATTGACTTCGATTTCTATGGTGTCATCTATGAGCGGGTAGACATACACACTGGCAAAGGAAGTGTGCCTGCGTGCGTTGCTGTCAAAAGGGGATATTCTTACCAGTCGGTGTACCCCCGATTCCGCTTTCAGGAATCCGTAGGCAAATGGCCCGTCAAATTGCATGGTGGCACTCTTTATGCCGGCTCCTTCCCCGTCCTGTACGTCCAGTTCGGTTACCGTCCAGCCCTGCTTGTCACCATACATGCGATACATCCGCATCAGCATCTCAGCCCAATCCTGGCTTTCAGTGCCACCTGCCCCTGAATTTATCTGAACCACGGCCGGAAGTTCATCCTCGGGTTGGTTGAGGGTGCTTTTGAATTCAGCTTCCTCAATTAGTTTAAGGGCGTTCTGGTAGGCTTCCCGGGTTTCTTCCTCAGTTCCTTCCCCGGCTTTCCAAAATTCAAAAAACACCGCAAAGTCCTCCACTGCCGATTCTACGGATTCGTACAGCTTTACCCAATATTCGTTTTGCTTGATATTTTTCAGGATTTCTGTGGCACGCTTATTATCGTCCCAGAATCCAGGGCTTAGCGAGAGTTGCTTCTCTTCATTGATTTTGTATTGGCGGTTCTCGACGTCAAAGAAACCTCCTCAGGACGGAAACACGGTCCCTCATACTCTTAATTTGTTCTTGTGTCATAATTGCGAAGATATAGGAAAGTTGGTGATTTGAACCAGTATCCTTACCTGGAAAGAAAGGATTTTTTCTGTCCCCCGGACTGTACAGTCATTTTTAATTGACCTGTTTTCCATTGAACGAAAGGCCGCTATGGCGGTCTTGATTGGATGATCCTTGGGTCAGATTGCACTTTGCCTGATCATTACCAACCCTAAAAGCAAAATCCGCCGGATCAATTCGTTGGGGCTCCTTCTTGAAAGTGCCGCTGGCTCCGGATGGGATACTCCGGAGCCAGGCCGGTACAAAAGGCAAGGTACCCTGCAGGGTGGCCAAAAGTGGTTGGGAAATGAGGGTATGCAGGCCTTCCGTGCTCCAAATCTTCCCGTTGGCAGAGGGGAGGAGGCCATGCGCGGTGGCGACCACTGAGCTGCCCTTGGGATGCAATAAGACTTTTTTCCAGCCACCTGGCCGAACCCAGCACACGGTAAAAGGTAATGGCAGTCAACCTCTTCATTCAGGCCCCCATGGGCATTCCGGTGGCTTATACCGAGGGGTTGATCCTTTTTGGGAAGGCTTAATGGGTCGGCTTGCATTGGGCAGATCCCCGCCTAGACCAGTCTTCTTTAACAGAGCCACGCCCTTTTTTAATTATATCCTTTCCTGATTTTATCAGCCTCCCATGCCTCACAGGAAGTAATCTTCAGGTATCCCCTTTCCTGGTCAGCAATGTCCTGAGAGATTTTACCAAAGCATCCCCTGGCCCTAGGGACAGATTTTTGGAGAAATACAGATAGGGGACAATTCGTTAACTTCGGCTAAAACCATTCCATGCGACCGTTTTTATTGATCCTTTTGATAGCTGTTTTTTTTGATATGAGTGTCCACGCACAAACTTCCTATGGCAAGAACCAACGGGCGGGTCATTATCTTTCAACCCGTCAGATCAGGATCTATTATGAGGAGTACGGTAAAGGGGAGCCGCTTATCTTTCTGCATGGAAACGGCGGATCCATTGCTGATTTTAAGAATAACATACCATATTTTGCCGCTCACTACCACGTAATCGCCATTGACAGCCGTTCACATGGACAGTCCAAAGATAACGGCGACTCCCTCAGTTTTGAAATGATGGCTGATGATTTCAACGCCTTACTGGATTCACTTCACCTGGACAGTTGTATGGTTATCGGCTGGAGCGACGGAGGTATTGACGGACTCCTGCTGGCGATGCGACATCCCGATAAGGTAAAAAAACTGGCCATCACCGGGGCCAACCTTTGGCCGGATACTACTGCACTGACCCCCTATGTTTTCGAACAAATCCAAAAAAACAGTGCCGGTTTGAGAAAAAAGAACCAGACGCAGGAAGTAAAGACCGCCCTGAAGATTTCGGATCTTGATTTAAAGGAGCCCCATATTATGGCCGGACAGCTGCAGGCGGTCCGCTGCCCTACCCTGGTAATAGGCGGTGACCACGATGTAATCCCCGTCCTGCATACTGTGCTGATTGCGTCCTCCATACAGCAATCTTATTTGTGGATAATCCCTCATGCAGGCCACTCCACCCCTGTGTTTGAAAAAGACCTATTCAACCTGACGGTATGGGAGTTTTTTAAAAAGCCCTACCACAGGATCGAAGGTCCTGACACTTTTAGGTAATAAAGTGGAGGTTTTCCTCCCCAAGCCTTCAGCCAATCAGCGCTTTTGCGGCATTATCCATGAAGGAAATGCAGGGTGATGTGCAGTTCATCGTATTAATTAAATCCTGGATATAAAAATCTAACCCGGCTTTATAAGGATCGGTGACAGAGAAAATCTTTACTTTGTGTGGCTTAAAAAATGGAAAGCTTCCCGGCATCCTGTATAAACCTTGACCTAAACATGAAGAAGAGCCTGCCTACGCTGCTGTCGCTGTTGTTATCCTATATGCTTTCGGCCCAGTCACTGAAGCCTGGATTCGATCCGCAGGAATACAGTGACATATTGAAAATCGTATTTCAAAATTTCGATTCGGGGGTGGTTGACCCTAAGATTCCGCTTCCTGCTAATTACGTAAATGTATATCGCTCTCCGGAAGTCGGCTTGATGAATCGCTGGAACATGTGGTACCGAAGGGACAGTGCGCTGGCTGTTATCAGCATCCGGGGCACGGTTAATGCTTTGCCCAGCTGGCTGGAGAATTTCTATGCGGCCATGATACCAGCTTCCGGCTCCCTGCAACTCAATGATTCCCTTTTATTCAATTACCAGTTATCCGGAGATCTGCATGCCCAGGTGCATGTCGGCTGGACCATCGGGTTGGGTTTTATGGCCCCCACCATCATTGAGCAAATCAGGCTGGCCTATAGCAGGGGCATCAGGGAATTCGTCATTGCAGGCCATAGCCAGGGCGGTGCACTGGCCTGCCTGACCAGGTCTTACATATATTATCTGACCAGGCAAGGAGGCCTCCCATCAGATATCATTTATAAAACCTATTGCAGTGCAGCCCCTAAACCAGGAAACCAGTATTTCGGATATGATTTTGATTTTATGAACCGGGGAGGATGGGCATTTACTGTGGTTAATGCGGCTGATTGGGTTCCGGAGACGCCATTTTCCATTCAGCGACTCTCAGATTTTAACCGGGTCAATCCCTTTGTACATATTGAGCCTGTTTTGAAAAAACAAAAGCTGCTGATCAGGTGGTATGCCAGAGCCAAGTATAATAAAATGAGCCGAACGACCCGGCGGGCACAGGAAAATTTTGAAAATACGCTGGGAAGCTTTGTGTATAAACTTGTCCGAAAGAACCTTGCCCAACTAAAGGAGCCCCTTTATGTAAAAGGGAATAATTACCAGCGGGCGGGTTCGCCCATCGTTCTGATGCCTGACAGTGCGTATTACAGGAAGTTTCCCGATCAAACTTCCAATATTTTTCAGCACCATATG
>CAIVKC010000015.1 GCA_903906365.1 uncultured Bacteroidota bacterium
AACCCTTGGAAATGACCGATAAAAAGGAAGTTACCGCCATGGGAGAACCCTCATACACATCAGCGGTCCACAAGTGGAAAGGGACTATGGAAAGTTTGAAGGCAAAAGCACTAAAGAGGAAAACAAAGGAAAGCACCTGCAGGGGAGATCCGTCGAGGTGAGCCGAAATCTCCGAAAAACTCAGGGTCCCGGTAGCACCGTATAAAAGGGATATCCCGAATAGCAGAATCCCGGAGGAAAATGCCGAAGACAGGATCATTTTCATCGCTCCTTCGGAGGATCTTTTGCGCTCAAGGTCAAAATTGGCCATGGCCGCGACGGGTATGGTGGATAATTCGAGGGAAAGATAGAACATCAGCAGGTTACCACTGGAAATCATCAGGAACATGCCAAGCAGGGCGGATAGCAACAGCATGAAAAATTCCGGCAGGTGTTCGGTCTTTTTCAGCCAGTCGGTATGCAACAGGGCGATGAGATAAACGCCCAGGTTAAGAATGTCCTTCTCCATAGCCACCAGGGGGCTTGTGTGAAACATTTCTCCAAAAAGGCTTCCTTCCCTGTTAAAAAAGAAGCCTGCCAAAAAATTGGCCAGCAGGAGAATATGGATCAAAGGCAACAGGGTTTCATTACCTAACCCTTTGCCCAACTTAAAGAATAGCAGCAGGAAGATGATGGCCGTAACCAGCAGTTCACTTTTCATCAATGAGAGAAATTCTGTCATCCTCAATAGTTTTTATTTTCCATCTATCCTGTTCATAATAATTTCAGCAGCGGGTTTCAGCAGGTCATTGAGCCAGCCGGGGGCTACACCAATAGCAATAATTCCGGATATCAGCAGTATGGCAGCCAGCCTTTCATTCCAGGCAGCGTCTGTTAATTCTTCGAAGGAATGGTTATTTATGGGACCCATTACCGTCCTGCCGGCAGCGCGCAGGATGTAGACTGCCGTCACCACTATGGACAGGGTCGCTGCTATGGTGGCTATCCGGTGAAAGGGGTCATTATTTTGCCATGAACCAACAAAAACCGTCATTTCCGCCACAAACCCGCTGAATCCCGGAAGGCCCAGTGAACAAAGACCGGCTATAAAAAAAACCGTGGATATAAAGGGCATCACCTTCATCAGACCACCGAGTTCATCTACATTACGGGTATGCGTTCTGTCGTATATCATACCAATCACCGCAAAGAAAAGGGCTGTCATCAGGCCATGGGAAACCATCTGCAGGAGCGCACCGGTAATGGCGGTCTGTGTCAGCATGCCCATCGCAAGCAGGCTGAAACCGACATGACTGATGGAGGAATAGGCATTGATGTATTTGAGGTCTTTTTGCATCATGGTCACCAGCGCACCATATAAAATGGCAATGGCTGATAAGACGATGATGATGTCAGCATATTGCCTGGCGCCTTCGGGGAGCAGGTAAATGGCCACCCGCAGACATCCGTATCCCCCCAGTTTCATGGATATACCCGCCAGAAACATAGATCCGGCCGTAGGGGCAGAGGAATGCCCGTCTGGCACCCAGGTGTGAAAAGGGAAGAGGGCCGTAAAGACCCCAAAGCCGGCAAATAGAAAGGGAAAAAGAATTTTTTGGGCGGGTCCGGACAGGGATGCCTTTGACAGGTTGATCAGATCGAAATCATGACCGCCGGTAAAATACAACCCCAGGATGCCGACCAGTATCAGGGCCGATCCGCCCATCAGCATCAGTGCCAGCTTGTTTGCGCTGTACTCCTTTTTTCCACTCCCCCAGATTCCAATCAGCAGGTATTTGGGTATGACCGAAATTTCCAGGAAAAAGAACAACACGAACAGGTCCAGGGAGATGAAAAATCCATAGGCTCCCAGGGCCAACAGCAGCAGCAGGAAATAAAACTCTTTGGTCATGTTTTGCTGGCTGAAGGACACCAGGACCCCAGCCGTCACCACAAAGGAGGTCAGCAGTATCATGGCCACTGAAATCCCATCCACTCCCAGGTGGTAATTGATGTGAAGGGACTCAAAAAGGGGATGATTCTGCTCAAAAAGCATCTGGGATGCGGGGTCGATCACCCTTTGCTGACGGAAGGCGAAATACAGGCCAAAGGCGAGTGCCAGCTGAAGGACCGAACCGACAAGGGCAATCCATTTTACCTGATGGCTGCTGCGCGCCAGCAGGACCAGCAGTGCCGTCAGTAAGGGAAGTCCTATGAGTAATGTTAGATTCATCTGATCTTATTTATCCGAAATGCCTGCCTGTGAAACAAACACGTATATAAAAAATGCTGCCAAAATAAGCAGGCCGGTCAGAAAGTACAAAGCATATTGTTGCACCCTGCCGGATTGTATTTTTTTAATTTTTTCTGAAATGACCAGGGCGGCGGAGCCGGTAAAATTAACCAGGCCGTCCGCGACATTTCTGTCAAACCAGGCGGCCGGCCGCCCTATGGCGTTGAAAATTACTTTTTTGGTAATAAACAGGTATACCTCATCGATGTAGAACTTGTGGTAGCAGGCCCGGTAAAACCCTTTGAAAGAGGAGGCCAGACGGGCGGGGCGGTCATTTTGAATGCGGTATAGCCATCCGGCCAGCACGATGCCGGTGAGTCCCAGCGCAACGGGTGCCAAGGAAAAAAGAGGACTGATGGAGGATTCGATGGCTTTGCCATCCGTGCTCACCAGACTTCCAAAGGGAATAAAACCTGCGCCGGCAGACCCCAGCGCAAGCAAAATCAGCGGGGCTGTCATGGCCAGGCCACCTTCCGGGTGGCCGTGTGAATCTTTCCTGGTTGGGGGCTTATTCCAGAAAATACGAAAATAGAGCCGGAACATATAAAAGGCCGTCAGACCTGATGTGAAAAGTGCAATCCAATAGACCAACCGGTTACGGCTGTATAAGGAAAACAGGATTTCTTCCTTGCTGAAAAAGCCCGCAAAAGGCGGGATGCCTGCAATGGCCAGGCAGGCTACCAGGAAGGTCAGGTGCGTAATGGGGAGTTGTTTGCGAAGGCCTCCCATATCACGGATTTCATTGCTGTGAACAAAATGTATCAGCGTGCCTGCTCCCAGGAATAGCAGTGCCTTGAACATCGCGTGTGTGGTCAGGTGGAAAAGGGAAGCCGTAAAGCCCATCCCCTGCGCTCCCCCATATCCGGCATTGCCGAGTGCGAACATCATAAAACCTATCTGGGACATGGTCGAATAGGCCAGGACCCTTTTGATATCAGTCTGGGTGCAGGCGATCAGGGCTGCAATCACGGCGGATACAACGCCTACCCAAACAACCAGTTCCAGTACCCGGGGAGTCGTCAAGGCAAAAACCGGGAAGAGCCTGGCCACCAGGTATACACCGGCAACCACCATGGTGGCAGCATGGATCAGTGCGGATACGGGCGTGGGACCTTCCATGGCATCGGGCAGCCAGATGTGCAACGGGAACATGGCGCTTTTTCCTGCTCCCCCGATGAATACCAGGGCCGTGCCCCAGGTAATGGCCGATACACCCAGGAAGGAATAGGAAAGGGCATTTCCATAAGCCATTGTGCCAGGTGAGGTCAGCCTTTCGGTCAGGGTAGCAAAATCCAGCGACCCGGAACAATAGGATAACACCAATATTCCGATCAGAAAGCCCAGGTCGGCAAATCTTGTAACAATGAAGGCTTTTTTACAAGCGGCCACTGCGCTGGGTTTATCGTAGTAATATCCGATGAGCAGGAAAGAAGATACCCCGACGAGTTCCCAAAATATATACATCTGGAATATGTTGGAGGAAACAACCAGGCCCAGCATGGAGAAGGTAAATAAACCCAGGAAAGCATAATAGGTGCTGAACCGCGTTTCACCTTTCATGTAACCGAGGCTGTAAATATGTACCATCAGGGAAACGAACGTGACGATGACCAGCATCATCACGGAAATCGGGTCAATGAGCAGACCCATGTCAATGGATAATCCTTTTGAAAATTCAAGCCAGGTGAACTGCAGGGGGTAGAATTTCTGGTATACCCCCCCGGTCCTGCCATAAACAAAAAAGTATTCGTATGCTGTATAGAGCGCTATGGCCGCTGCGGCAAACAACAGAAGGGTCGCGATCAGGCCCGCGCTGTTTCTGAAATATTTTCTGCCAAACAGTCCCAATAATACAAACCCGGCCAGTGGTAACAGGAGAATCAGCGCTATGAGGGTTGCATTGGGCATATATAGTTAATATTTTAAATCTTCGGCCTGTTCCACATCAATGGAATGGTGGCTGCGATAAAGATTAATAATGATGGCTATGGCAACGGCAGCCTCTGCCGCAGCGATGGCTATGATAAAAAGAACAAAAAACAGTCCGTCCATGGCCTCTGGCCAGAGGTATTTATTAAAGGCTATGAAATTCAGGTTCACACTATTGAGGATCAGTTCAATGCTCATGAGCATGGTGATGAGGTTCCTTCTGGTCAGAAAGCCATAAACACCCGTGAAAAAGAGTACGGCGCTGATCAATAAAATATGGTACAATCCCGGCTGTGTCATGATTTACTGGGTTTGATTCTCAGTGCAATTACAATGCAGCCGATCATGGCTGCCAGTAACAGCATGGAAATGATTTCAAAAGGAAGGGCATATCCTCCCTGTCCTACCCCCATCATGGCCTGGCCAATCCGGCGTACGTCCGGTGAAGGGACCTCCTGCCTGGAAGGGCCGAATGCATGCTTGTATACCTGCAGCATGGTCAGTGCAAAGCCGCAAAAGGCGGCCAAGGCAGCAAATATTTTCCGGTCCAGACGCTGGGAGGGTAGTTTTTCCCCGGTCTGCTGGGTCAGGAAGATGGAAAAAATAATCAGCACGACAATGCCGCCAACATAAACGACGATCTGCACGGCTGCAATGAATTCGTAGCTCAGCCAAAAATAAATGCCGGCAATTCCTATCAGCGTAAAAAGCAGGTAAATGGCCGCGCGAAAGATCTGCCTGGTAGAAACAGACAAAAGCGCCGAGGCCATCGTAAAGGCTGCCAGCAGGTAAAATAATATGGTAGATCCGTTCATCATTCCACGCCTTCCATGATTTTTGATCCTGGGTTATTAAGAATTTTTGTGAGCTGGTTTCTGTCAAATACGCTGTGCTCAAAGGTCTGGGCCATTTTTATGGCATCCGAAGGGCAGGCCTCAATACAGAGATTGCACATCGTGCAGAGTTCCAGGTGGTATACCAGTTTATCAATGGCTTTCTTTTTCTTGCCTTCCGGGGAAATATCAAATTTGGTGATCACTTTGATCGTCCCGTTCGGGCAGGCGAGTTCACAGGCCGTGCATCCGGTGCAACGGTGCTCATTTTTTTCATCATGGGGCATGACCACCTCCCCCTTAAAGCGCTCCGGCAGATTCAGGGTATCCCTGTTTTCCGGATATTGCTGGGTGATGATTTCCCGGTGATGGGTAAAGTAAAAAAGGGTCCGTCTCATTCCCGTTGCCAGGGATTTTACTGCCCGCCATACTTCCTTTATATAATCAATTACAAACATGTTCATTTATTATGATGAGACAGTCCCGGTATTTTAAAACCTGTCCCTGATTTCTTTAACCGCCTTGCCGAAGGCTCCTGTCAAAAATGCCAGCCAAGTATGGCTATGGCCGTTGTGATCAGCAAATTTATCATAGAGATCGGCAGGAGGTATTTCCATTCCAGGGTAAGCAACTGATCGATGCGCAGCCTGGGAAAGGTCCACCTGAACCACATAATGACAAATATGAGAAAAAACGTTTTTCCAAAAAACCATAACGAGGAAGGAATATAATCCATCACATGGTTAAATCCCTGCCAGTTGCCAATATGAAAAGGCATCCAGCCTCCCAAAAATAAGGTGGCGCCAATGGCGCACACTATAAAGACGTTGACATATTCTGCCAGGAAAAACAGCGCGAATTTCATACCCGAATATTCCGTATGGAAGCCGGCCGTCAATTCTGACTCTGCCTCTGCCAGATCAAAGGGCGCCCTGTTGGTCTCTGCGGTGACTGCAATAATAAAGGTGACAAAGGAAACCAGGACAGTTGGAAAGGCCTTGAATATCCACCAGCCGTTTGCCTGTGAATGAACTATTTCAGAAATCTGCAGGCTGCCTGTCAACACCACGATGCTTAGCACCGATAAACCAGCAGACAATTCATAACTTATGATCTGGGCGCCGCTTCTCATGGCTCCCATCAGGGAATACTTATTGTTGCTGGACCATCCGGCCATGAGTATGGAAATCACGGTGATGGAGGATACTGCCGAAACATACAGTATGCCAATGTTCATATCCCAGAGCTGGAAATCCCTGGCAAAGGCAACCGGCGCCATGAGCAGCATGGCAACGATCATGGCAATAAAAGGGGCGAGGTTAAACAGGAATTTATCTGCCCCGTCGGGTGTAAGCCCTTCTTTTACCAGCAATTTCAGGGTGTCTGCCAGTGACTGAAGCATCCCTTTGGGCCCGACCCGGTTAGGACCAAGACGAATCTGCATCCAGGCGGATACTTTCCTTTCCATAATCACCAGCACCAGTCCCAGCAGGGCAAATAGACCTATGACCGCGATACCTGCCAGCACCATCTCGAAAAACAGGGCCATCGAAGGGCTGAAGGTTCGACCCAGCCATTCGTGTACATTATTTGCTATTTGAGAAAAACTCCACATGGTTTTATCTGTCTATATCCGGAATTACCAAATCCAATGTTCCCATCATCGCCACCAGGTCCCCCAGTTTACTGCCGCGTGCAATATGATCCAGCACGGACAGGTTGGAAAATCCCGGGGATCTGAATTTTATCCTGTAAGGGGTGGTTCCCCCTTCGCTTACTATATATATGCCCAGTTCACCTCTCGCGGTTTCCACCTGCTGATAAAACTCCCCCTTGGGCAATTTGAGCACAGCCTTGGTTTTGGCCTGAAAATCACCGGAAGGAATATTGTCAATGAGCTGCTCAATGATCCGCACGGACTGCTGCATTTCACGGATACGTACCATGTATCGGGCAAAGGAATCACAACCCTGCTCAGTCACTTCCTCAAAATCAAGTTTATCATACACTTCGTAGGGGGCGAATTTCCGGACATCACAGCGTACGCCGCTTCCCCGGGCGGTAGGGCCGGTGCACCCGTACGATATGGCATCAGCTGGATCGAGCATGCCAACGCCTTTCATGCGGTTTTGAAATATGATATTGCCCGTGAGCAGTTCATCGTATTCATGAATCTTTCTTTTATAGAGTACCAGGAAATCTTTTACCCTTTTTTGAAACATGGGGTGAAGGTCCTGCATGACCCCGCCGGGAACCATATAGTTCATCGTAAGCCTGGCCCCGCAGGTCTCTTCCATGATGTCATTGATGGTTTCCCTTTCGCGGAAGGCATGGAAAAACGGCGTGAAAGCACCAAGGTCCATCGCCATGGCACCCCACCAGAGTTCATGGGAGGCAATCCGGGTGAGTTCATCCATGAGGACTCGTATCACCTGGGCCCGCGCCGGAATCTCCACCTGAAGTCCTTTTTCCACACAAAGTGCGCATCCATGGTTGTTGATATGCGCAGACAGGTAATCCATTCTGCTGGTCACGTAAATAAACTGACGGTAGGTAAGGCTCTCACACATCTTTTCAATGGAACGATGAATATAACCCAGGTGAGGTTCCACTTTTTTGATGGTTTCCCCGTTGAGGGTGATGACCAGGTGCAATACGCCATGGGTCGCCGGATGCTGGGGTCCAACGTTTATGATGAGGTCGCCTTCTGAGGTCGTTCCAATTTCTTCCACCATAGCTACAGTCTTATCATATTTATAGGGTCTTCAAAATCCTTTCTGAGCGGATTCTTTCCTTCCCATCCGTCCGGCAGGATCAGTAATCTGAGGTCGGGATGGTTGTTGAAAAGGACACCAAACATCTCGTACACTTCCCTTTCATGCAATTCTGCCGTTCTCCAGATATGGCTGACGGTGTCCACAGCCGGGCTTGTCCTGTCCAGTTTTACCTTAATGACCAGATTATGTCTGAATTGGGTAGAGGTCATATGGTAAACCATGGACAGGTGTGTTTTCCAGTCAATGCAGGTCAGGCAAAACATATAGTCGAAGGATAAATCAGGCAAATTACGCAGGGAACCGGCGAGGGTCAGCCAGTCTTTTGGCGCAACCAAACATTGGAGCCATTGGCCCTGCTCCTCAAAGGAGGCTTCGGGCAGGAGTTCTGTAATCTTTGCTTTCAGTGCTTCGTTCAGCATATTTATTCTTTACCTGTTCCTATCTGTTCTCTGGTTAATCCGCTTTTAATCTTTTGTTGCAGGGTGATCAGAGCGTGCAGCAGCGCTTCCGGCCTGGGAGGGCAACCGGCTACGTATACATCAACCGGAATGACATGGTCAGCACCTTTTACCACGGAATATGTGTTATAAAAAAAGGGTCCTCCGCTGATCGCGCAGGCTCCCATGGCAATTACATATTTTGGATCGGCCATCTGGTCGTAGAGCCTTTTGAGTACGGGAGCCATCTTGTTGACAATGGTTCCGGCAATGATTATCACATCGGCCTGCCTGGGAGTGGCACGGGCCACTTCGAAACCGAACCGCGAGAAATCGTATTTGGCGGAAGCCACAGCCATCATTTCGATACCACAGCAACTGGTTGCAAAAGTGAGTGGCCAAAGTGAATTGGACCTGGCCCAATTGATGACGTCATCGAGCTTGCTCAGCACGATTCCACCGCCTGGTGTTTCATGTATCTGACCGGGGAATTGGCTTGCTGTATGGTTCTGTTCTGACATGCTAGTCTAAATAATTATAACCACTTCAGGGCTCCTTTTCTGTGCGCATACAGAAAACCCGAAAAAAGTATAAAGAAGAAAATTACAATTTCAATAAATGCGATCCAGCCCGTGGCTTTAGCGGCTACAGCCCAGGGGTACAGGAAAACCAGCTCGACATCAAAAATCAGGAAGATCAGGGCGAATAGATAATAGCCGACATTAAGCTGCACCCAGGTCTTACCCTTGGTCGGAATGCCGCATTCGTAGGGTTCCCCTTTTTGTTTGTTGGTAGTCGCTTTGAGTACAAACCTGGAAATGAGTATAGCAATGCCTGAGAAGGCAATGGCAGCAGTGATGAGTACAATAAGCGATGCAGGTCCCATACGCAGATTGATTTACACGAATATAACAACTTAACTTTAAAAAGAAACATGACAATTATCATCCTTTCTCCGGGGCCGTATTTTTTTGGAGGATGCTTAGACGAACCTGGCTTTCTCGCCCCAGGGGTAATCCTGGGCGAGCAGGCAGCTGCGTTGGTTCCTGCGCTTAACACCACAACGCCTGCCTTTTCTTTTGAAAAAAATCAATCGGCAAGGCTATTTGACATTTTTCCATAATTTTCATCAACTTTGGTAATACCTGCTGGTAAGCAGGATTCCCCCTGGTTAGCCTTTTCTCTGACAAATAAATCAGCTTTGTATGAAAGACAATAATAAGAGGCGTTCATTTTTGAAAACAATTGCCCTGGGTGGGTTGGGTACAGCCCTGGTCCCCGCTGGGGCATCCGCTTCCATGGATATACCCGCCCGGGGGGAGCCGGCCGAAAAACAGCCAAATCAAACCGATGTGGCCGGCCGACACAAATACAATGGTACCTACCGGGCAGAATATCTTAACCGGCTGGCCTTTCCCATTGGAGGAATGGGAGCCGGCATGTTTTGTCTGGAGGGCACCGGTTGTGTGTCACATATGAGTGTGCGCAACAAACCGGAGGTCTTTCATGAGCCCTGTATGTTTGCCAGCATTACCGTTAAAGGACAAGTCCATGGGGCAAAGCTCCTGGAAGGACCGGTCCCTTCCTGGAAATTTTTTGGAAAAAGGGGAACAGGTAACGGAGCCGAAGGCACCACTTTTGGGCTGCCAAGATTCAGGTCCGCGGAGTTTACCACCTCATTTCCCTTTGGAAACATTCATCTGCAGGATGAGGACATTCCCCTTAAGGCGGAAATTACCGGGTGGAGTCCCTTTATTCCCACTGATGAGGATAATTCCAGCCTGCCGGTCGGTGCGCTGGAATATAGTTTCCACAACAACAGCACCCAGCTGGTTGAGGCGGTGTTTGCCTATAACGCAAAGAATTTTATGGCCTCCTCTGATGAAGCCAAAAACAGGATCGGATCCACCCCCCAGGGATTTGTGCTGATTCAGGATGGCACTAAAGAAAAGCCTTATTTGCAGGGCCAGTTTGCTGTTTTCACCGATCAGGGTAACACCGTGGTCGATCATTGCTGGTTCCGCGGTGGCTGGTGGGATCCGCTGACCATGGCCTGGAATAATATCCGCGACGGCCATATTCAGCAGAGGGAGCCGGTAGATTATTCAGCCCCGGGCGCTTCCCTGTATGTTCCATTTTCCCTGCTTCCCGGCGCCAAAAAGACCATACGGGTTATGATGGCATGGTATGTTCCTGAATCCAACCTGCAGATCGGAGATATCGATGCCTCCGAAAAAAAGGACTGCGATCCCGCTTTGGGCTGCTGCGCGGGCCCTGCCGACCTGGGACTTGCACCCGGAAAAAAGACTCAGGCCACAACCTATCAGCCATGGTACAGCAGCCGGTTTGCGGATGTGCAGGAAGTGGCGTCATTTTGGAGGGCACATTATCAGGACCTGCAGGAAAAAACCAGGCTGTTCAATCAGGCCTTTTACGCCAGCAGTCTGCCGCCCGAAGTCATGGAGGCCGTTGCCGCCAATCTGACCATTTTGAAGTCCCCGACCGTGCTCCGCCAGTATGACGGACGGTTGTGGAGCTGGGAGGGATGCGGAGATGAAGAGGGATGCTGTCATGGCTCCTGCACCCATGTATGGAATTACGCCCAGGCGATGCCCCACCTTTTTCCTTCCCTGGAGAGAACCCTCCGGCATACGGAATTCTGCGAGAACCAAAACAGGGAAGGGCACCAGGGATTCAGGGCCAATATGCCCATCAGTCCGCTTAAACATGATTTCCATGCGGCCGCCGATGGCCAGCTGGGGGGAATCATGAAAGTCTACCGGGACTGGAGAATCAGCGGTGATAACAGCTGGATGGAAAGATTGTATCCCATGGTCAAAAAGAGCATGGATTATTGCATCAGCACTTGGGATCCCCGCACCAGGGGGGTAGTGGAGGAACCCCACCACAATACCTATGATATTGAATTCTGGGGACCTGACGGCATGTGTACCAGTTTTTACCTCGGAGCCTTAAAAGCCATCATAGAAATGGGCACCTTCCTGCACAGGGATATCAGCCGCTACCAGGACATTTACGATAAAGGGCGGGTTTATATGGAGACGCGCTTATATAACGGAGCGTATTTTGTCCAGGAAATTGTCTTTAAAGGGCTTAATGCACCAGACCCGGCCAAAGCCCAATCCTATGGAGGGGAATATTCGCCGGAGGCGGTCGAAATGCTTCGCAAAGAAGGCCCCAAATACCAGTATGGGAATGGCTGCCTGAGTGATGGCGTATTGGGTGCCTGGATGGCAAGGGTTTGTGGACTGGGAGACATCCTGGACCCCCAAAAGATAAAAAGCCATGTTACGGCAGTTCACCAATATAACCTGAAAAAGGACCTGAGCGAGCATGCCAATCCCCAGCGTCCGTCCTATGCCCTGGGTAAGGAAGGCGGCCTGCTGCTCTGCACCTGGCCAAAAGGGGGTAAACTCTCCCTGCCATTTGTATATAGTGATGAGGTCTGGACCGGCATCGAGTACCAGGTAGCTTCCCACCTCCTGCTGACGGGCAAGACCCGGGAAGGGCTGGAAGTGGTCAGGGTCTGCCGGGACCGTTATGACGGCCGGGTGCGTAACCCCTTTAACGAATATGAGTGCGGACACTGGTATGCAAGGGCCATGTCCAGCTATGGACTCTTACAGGGTCTTACCGGTCTCAGGTATGATGCGGTGGATCAAACACTCCATATTGATTCAAGAATCGGTGATTTCACCTGCTTTTTATCAACAGCTACGGGATTTGGAACGGTGAAATTAAAGGACGGAAAGCCTTCCTGGAAAGCATTTTACGGCCATCTCGATATCAGGAAAGTTTCAGTTGGCGGCCGGGATATTGCGGTATAAGAAGGGGGGATATGATCTGTTCTCCCCTTACACAAAGGCATTCATGGATGGTTGACCGGATCCCGGGCGACGCGGAATCCCTGGTTGGAAAAAGAAGCGTGGATATGCACCCTGCCAATATCATAGGAATTAAAAAAATGGCAAGCATGCCGGCTGCACCACCAGGATCCCCCGCGGGCATGGGCGATTGTTGGGGATTCCTCCGGGCGTAATTTGCCG
Organism: uncultured Bacteroidota bacterium; assembly: GCA_903906365.1. GTDB lineage: Bacteria > Bacteroidota > Bacteroidia > Chitinophagales > Chitinophagaceae > Puia. The sequence continues at coordinate 12,316 of CAIVKC010000015.1, forward strand.
GTACAGAATTCAAATACATTACCATACATGTCATAAAACCCCCAGGGGTTGGGCAGAAAATGACCCACCGGGGAGGTATACATATAACCATCCGAACTGTCGGCTTTCAGGTGGTCAGCACCCTGCCAGATAATTGCATACAAAGGAAGGTCCTTCTGATCATCCCCAAAGAAAAAATCCGTGGTTGTTCCGGCGCGGCAGGCTATTTCCCATTCCTCCAGGGTAGGAAGCCGGACATGGGCCCAAAGGCAATACTGTTCTATGTCGTGGTAACTGATACAGGTAACCGGATGATCCATTTCAGCGTCAATCCCCCCCAGTGACAAGCCATTGGGATACCGCCAGCAGGCCGTGGAATCCTGCGCCCACTCAAATTCCCGCAGGCCTGGATGAAAAACAAGTGCATCATGCCTTCTTTCTGCATCTGTAACGTACCCGCTGGCCTCTATGAATGCTTTGAACTGGAGGTTGGTCGTTTCAAAGGCCGCGAGATAAAAGCTGTCGATTCGAACCCTTCGAAATGGGTTGGCAGGGTAGGCTTTCCTGCCAACCCAGTAGCTTCCTTTCGGAACCAAAATGAATCCTTTGGGGACCTGCGTCCAGGACTTGAAATAAAAAAGTAAGCCCAGCAGCAGGATTATTTTACTCTTTGTGAAGACCATGGTAAAAATCCAATGCCCTTTTTATGATCAGGTCCTGGTTTGCCTTATTAAATGCCAAATAACTCGAATAGCTGGATTCCCGGTCGGCATATAATTTTTTATAGGAGGATGAAAGCATGAATTCCGGGTACTCATTGTTTTTCATCAGCAGCATTAAGACGGTCAGGATATCATGGTCATTGTGATTCATCTGGTAAGTCCGGATCAGCAAAGGGATCATTTCATTTGCATTGATTTCCACCATGACCGACTTGAAATTCAGGCCTACCTGGTGGTCGGCATTGATGGAACTTCTCATGAGAGAGATTACGGAGTCCCTGTTGGCCCTGAAAAAAGTCAGCTGCCGCTCGCTCCAGCTGTATTCCCCAAAAATATCCGGCAGCTGGGCAAAGATCTTTTTGTCCTCTTCCAAAATGTCGGGTATGGCGTCGCAGTTCTGGCTGTAGGTCTCGCCATGTATCATATGATAGGTATATTTCTCCCGGAAGGACAGGGAAAGATATTTTTTTTGGTCCAATATTTCCTGGTCATCGGTGCTATGGATCAGGGCTATAAGTGTTTTGACTTTTAGCAGATTATAGGGTGGTTCCGTAATCTTTACCCTGCGCGCATGACAGGCGATGCTTTCCCTGGACGGCTGCACCCCGCCGGTATCCTGCTGGGCCTTCGTTGAAAAACCTTCCGCCAAAAGCACGATCAGTAGTACGTATATTTTCATGGCATGGCTGCTGTTGTGCTTACAAAATACGAAAAATGCCAGGATATCCTATCTGGCTGGCGGCCGGTTCCATTTTTTGTTTGAACGGACTTAGGTTTATACCGCCCATGCTGGCGGGGTTCCATTTGGATGTATGTCATGGAGGGTTTCATGCGGACCCGCTTACCGCCTAGAAGGTGATCAGTCCCGTTTGCAAGTCCAGGGTCAAACCCAGTAGCAGGGCGTTAGACTGCCGGAGGGTTACCATCGGAATATAAGGTGACTGCGCGGCACCAAAATCCGGGGTGGGGATTCCATTGTATATCCCGTTGTTGGCCGCAATCACATCAACGGCTGCGGTAAAAAGGGAGAGGAAGAAGCTTAATTTTCTCATAGCCGCATCATTTTGCAGGGCAACCGGGGTAGGAGCCAGGTAATACCTGGCGTCCCTTCTTTCCAGTTGAAAGAAATCATAATTATAGCGGACAAATACGTTATGGCCATCCGAAAATCCCCAGCAGGTTGTATCTGGCTCCAGGTTCGTTCCTTTCTTGCCAGTACGGTAATGCATGGATTCAAGTATCTGATTGAGGGTATGCATACTGTCCGGATAAACGGAAGGCTGGTTTTCTGAAAATTCAAAGAAGCTTCTGTAAATGCCGGGATTGATTTTTTCCGCCTTCAGAATCGGGCGATTCCTTTTTTGCAACCCCGACCATTTTATGGCATCCAGGGTCATATACCGGAGCGTTGCTTCCCCTTCCTGTTCGGCCGGAGTTTTCGTTGACCCGAGGGCGGCTTCCAACAGACGAAGCAGGTAATAATCCCAGAATTCCGCGTTTCTGTGTTTGCCGTTCTTATGGGCCTTGGGGGTAGTTTTGTAGGAAAAGGTTTCTGATAGCAGGGTGTCCATCATTCCGAGGTACTTGTAACTGTCATGGCCGCCTTCGTATTTTTGGCAGATCAGTGCGGCTTCGGTTAAAATATAAGCCGGATCCTTTATTACCGCGTCCTGAATGCTAAGCAATTCCAACTGCAATACCAGGGTGTCCCTTCCGGGTGTATACAGGGAAGAAAAATATTGGTCAACCACATGCTGGAGGGCCGCCGGTTGAGAGGAATCGTTGAGTTGGAGGAACCCGTATCGGTGAAATCCGAGGGAGGTGGTATCGTATCGGGAATCAATGATCCGGATGGCAGCATAGGGAATGGGTTCCTTCCTGTTTATTATTTCATAGGGGTCAATGGATTCTACAAATGTCTTTATTGGCTGGCTTACCCTAAAAATGAACTGGCAACTGCCCTCCATGGCCAGCGCAAGCAGCATCGTACAAATAAGCAGTCGTTTCATCTATAAAAAAAAGCTAAATGCATTATAAGGAATTTTTGACAATACGCAACTAAAGGAACGCTGTGGGTATTCGGAAAAACCTTCCTCAATTATACTTAAAAGTTAACAGGCAATTCCCTGGTCCCTTATGATCGGGAATCTGCCAGGATATGATTGTGATCAAGCAGGCAGTCCCCCCGGACCAATGACTGCGCGGGAGTATATATCATAACGGGTATTGTCCTGGTATCAGGTACTCCCGCAGGCAGCCAGGTCTCCTTATGCCCATTGACCAAAACAGTGGGACCCCAGGAGCCTTTGGGAAAGCAGGTCCCTAAATTAAAAATCCACGTCCGCGGACGTGGATTTTTCCACTCCCCATCCTTGGGGTTTTCCTGCAAAGACAGGAAGGGGGTATTTGGTGATTTTATAGTTTTAAGATGGCCTCTATCATCTGGTCTGCCTCAGGCTGCTGAAAATTGGTGAGACCGCCTTCCCCGCAATTAAGGATATAGTTCACAGGCTGCTTTTTTACATCGACTCTTTTGATCGTATAATC
>CAIVKC010000016.1 GCA_903906365.1 uncultured Bacteroidota bacterium
ATTTCCCCGTCTTTATTAATTCCAGTAGTTCCACTGTATCTTCCTACAACACCCGAAATTGAATGCTTCGTTTCAATAATGGAAAATGGAATTCTTTTGTGAAATCCTAATTCATTTAAAAATTCCACTGTGACAAAATCGTAGTCATGTCCAGCTTTGCTATTACACGATTTGCAAACGATTGCCTTCAGTATTCCTCCAACGTTTTTAGGCGGAAAATGATCCATATTAAATTCAGCTGAAAAATAATATCCATCTTTCAAAAAGAGCATATAATTACTGAGGCATAATGGGCATATATACATGAAATATTCCGGGACAACAGAGTGTCCCTTAAATATTATCGGCTCATAGCCGGGAGCAAAATGTTTAAGGGAGGGCCAGAATAACTGTAAGTATTCACTCAGTTTTTGCTGAGAAATAGAAATATTCATAAAACAAAATTAAAATAGAATGATGAGATAATAATGTATCAACGATCGTGTCAATTTAAGATGGCTTTTTTCTGGTCACCCAAATGCGTTCGGGATTGCAGCGTAAATCCTTTTCCTCCTAGCCCGCGTCCCCGCAAAAGATTGCAGCGAAAAGCCCGGTTCGGATATGCGCCAGGGAACGCCCAAGACAACAAAATAAAAAAAGGTGACGATCGCCACCTTATCATACATTTCAAACTGTAAAGACCTATATCTTGATCGACACCTTCTTCTTCCTGGCTTTTTTCTCCCCGTCCGCAGCCGCCTTCTCCCCCTGTTTAGCCTCCTGCTTTTCCGGCACTGACCGGTTCTGATCCTGTGCCAGCTGGGCCGTATTGCGCACATACTGCCGCTTCCCTTCCGCATCAAAGACCATCATGGTCTTATAATAGGGGTCGGTCGCAATAAAATACTTCTCTGACTTATCGGCGTTGTGCATTTCCACGAGATTGCCTTTTTTCAAAGCCTGCTCTGCCTGCTTCTCCGGTAAAGCCAGCTGAAACTCCGTCCCCTTGACATTGGCCAGTTCCTTGGCCATATCATAGCCATAGTTATCATGGATGGATTTCAGCTCGGTGAACCCCGCAGCGTTTTTTGCGTTGGGGTCCAGGCTGAACCAGGCATTGTAGGGCTGGTTTTCCTTGTTGATCCTTGCCTTGTAGACCGAGCGGCCATCCAGGATATTGAAGGATTCTTTGGCCGTTATATTGGGGTTGAGCTTTTCGCCATTCCCGTTTTCCAGCTTCAGGCTTCGGATGGAGATATTGATCTGGTGGTCCCCCATTTTGGCGTCATAGGAATTCAAAAAATAGTAATCGGAGGTTGTTCCTTTTGCAAAGTGGAGAGTGTACTCCGTTTCCTTTCCATTAAAGTTGCCGGTGTGGCTGAGGTCAAATTTGGGCTGGCCGGCCTGCAGCTGCTCTTTGATCTTTTCGTGGAGGCTGTCGCCGAAGCCCAGGTAAGTCGTCTGCTTTTGCAGAAAATCCAGGTTTTTAGTGTCCATTTTATTTTGTTTTTATGTTTAAAAAAAGATTTAGCGCGTGGCATCGTTCTCAATAAAGAACATCTTGTTGGCTTTCTTGCTCTGCTGTACCCGTTCCCGGATTTGCATGGCTATATCCGAATGAGGGATGTTCCGGAGCTCCAACAGGTCAAAAGGCTTTGTATCCATCGTGAAAAGCTGGAGCTGCATGGTCCCCAGCAGGCGGTCCCCTATGGTCCGGCTCTCGGCATAATCCCTGATCCGGTATAGCTCATAGAACTGGGTCGTCTTCCATAAAATCCCCCGCTCGATCCATAGCTGCTGGGCCGTCACATAACAGGCAAAGGAGACTGACTGCAGCCATCTGAAAAGAAAGACCCCGGATAAAATGGCCAGTGAATAGCAATACAGTGGCTGGATAAAAAAAGCTCCCCTAAGCTTGAGGTCTATGGCCAAAAGCAGCAAACCAAGAAGAACGCCTGGAGGAAGAAAAGCTGCTGTGAACAAACAGCGCAAAAGCGATGGCCTAATGACCAATGTCCGGGGCGGTTCTAGTCCAAGGGAGCTCATCATTGATGATTTATAAAAGTGAAAGAATATATAGGGCACTGATCCTTTAACCCTATTGCCTACATGGATAGTTTTATCCCTTTTTTCTTTTTCAAGGCCTCTTTTTGGCCAAGCCCCAGCTTGCGAGCGATTTCCCGGGCCTGTTGATTGGCTTTTTGAATCTGTTGCCGGGCTGACTGGCTGATGGTTTGTTTGCTTCCCGCACTGATCAGCCGGATC
>CAIVKC010000017.1 GCA_903906365.1 uncultured Bacteroidota bacterium
GCGCGTAATGATTTCCAGCAGGGCGTCCCACTGGTTGGGAAAACGCTGCATGTCCCAGCCGGCCCTGATATGGTCTCCCACATCATAGCGGGCGATGGCGATCTTTTCGTATTGTTTTTTAGCCGGGTTGTTATAAAATACGAGGATGGTTCTGCGACGGGCCGAAAGCCAGGTGGCAGGAAGCATGGTCTTCAGCACGGGGTCTTCGTTATACTCCCTGGATACCACTACCCACATATCCACTTCATTTTTTTGCATGAGCGAGGGAAGCAGACTGTCCAGCCTTTCCCCGAGCAGTTCATCGATCACGCGGGCCTGCACCCGCAGGGGCAGGACCTGTGCCGGCAGTTCCATCATCAGCAGGCAGAACAAAGAAAAAAGGAGTGCACATTTACGCATAATACCTATATGTTGTCATCAAATATAAGATAAGATCATAAATCCATTAAAAGCAATCGCTATTTGATCATGAAACAGGACAACCAACGCTGATAGGATGATCATTGATAGGTGGTGCGGAATAAAATTATCATAGGTGTTTTTTTTAATTTGATATTACAAGTCCTCCATCGCCCAAAACGGCTTTACCCACCTCATTGACAAAAGGGAAATTCCAAATGCGATACTACCCCGCGATAAATAAAATATTAATCTAATTTGACTGGACAAATGGTTTTATAAAAACGGCCCGGTAAAACAGCGTCTACCCATGACGGCATGGGCAGACGCTGCCTCCCATGCTGCGGCTTGTGTATAGCTGATTGAAAACTTTAAAAAAGCCTATATATAACTGTAACATTTACAAAATGAGGCATGTTCGCTTACAAGTTTACTTGTAGGAAATCTTCTAGGTGACCAAGGAAGGCCTGTTTTTCTGCCAGAGGCAACATGCTCCCTTTTCTTTGCCATAGCGACTTTCAAACAAATGACTTAATTGGCCGCAGTAGGTATCCAAGGGCTCCAAGCGATGGGAGGTGTTCCGCTATAGTAACCTGGCCCATAGCACCTTAAGCTTTGACGGACAAAAGCAAATGGTAAAAGGCTATGCCCCGATCACGGCTTTTAGATGTGATTCCCTGCAGATGAGTGTCAGCGCCGATTTGACCGGGGTCTACAAAGGCCAGGCAGCAGCAGTAACCTCGGAGCTGTCCATACAGCATGGAGCCTACGTGACCATCACCGATGAAATACTCGTCGGCGACCATCCAACCACGCTGCGCTGGGCCATGGTCACGCCGGCCACCCTGAAAAAAGACCGGCATGGAAAAACAATGCTGGTCCAGCATGGAAAAAAACTGGAATTTAAGGTCGTTGAACCCTCGGGAGTGGAGGTGCAGACCTGGTCCACCCAGCCCCCGCATGGCTATGACGCACCCAACGACGGCACCATTATTGTCGGTTTTGAATATACTATTCCTAAGTTTACAAAAAGAACCTGCAAAGTGGAATTGATTCCGCAAACAGACCCCTAAGGCAGGGGACAGCCTGCAGATGTTTACCAGGCCGCCCTTGAAAAACACCCTCCTATCCCGATGTTCAAACAACTAAAAAAACGATAACGCATGTATACCAAACACGCTCTCCAGGTATGCTTATACCTGATACTGGCCATGGCCCTTTCTGCACAACCTGCCGAACAATGGATAAAACTGGTGGTCGGGGCCGACCACCCGGACTGGAATTACCGTCCGGGTGAAAAAGTAAAATTCTCCGTGGCTGTTTATAAAAACGGGGTGCTCCTGCCGAATGTACGCATGAGATACGAAGTAGAACCTGAAAAACAGCCACCACTTAAGCAGGATAGCCTGGTACTGGCCAAAGGGGAGGGGACCATCGACGGGGTAACGCTGCGGGCACCCGGATTCCTGCGCTGCATCGCCGTGGCCACCGTGGAAGGCAAAGAATACCGGAATCTCTGTACAGCGGCTTTTGATCCTTTGCAAATCGCTCCCACCGAAACGGAGCCCCTGGATTTTGATCAGTTCTGGCAGGATGCCAAAACAGAACTTGCCAGGGTGCCGCTGGACGCAAAAATGACCCTGTTGCCGGAGCGTTGCACGGAAAAAGTCAATGTCTACCAGGTAAACATACAAAACTTCAGGATCGGGGCCCGGTTATACGGCATTTTATGCGTTCCCAAAAAAGCCGGTAAATATCCGGCACTGCTAGAAGTGCCGGGTGCGGGCGTCCGTCCCTATAACGGGGACCTGCTGATGGCAGAAAAGGGCATTATAACCCTGCAGATTGGCATCCATGGCATTCCGGTCACCATGGATCCCGGTGTGTATGCGGATCTGGCAAACGGGGTATTAAATAATTACTAGAACTACAACCTAGATGACAGGGACCGTTTTTTTTATAAAAGAGTCTACCTGGGCTGCGTCCGGGCCAATGATTTTTTAATCAGCCTGCCTGAATACGACGGATCCCACCTGGCGGTGACAGGCGGCAGTCAGGGCGGTGGCCTGTCCATAGTCACAGCCGCCCTGGACAGGCGGGTCAAATGCCTGGGCGATTTTTACACCGCCCTCTGTGACCTCACCGGCTATCTCCATGGAAGGGCGGGAGGCTGGCCCCATTACCTGGATGCCAAAAACAGGTTATATAATGAGACCAAAGAAAAACTGGGAACCATGGGTTACTATGATGTGGTCAATTTTGCCAAAAGGCCGACGGTTCCCGGGCTCTATTCATGGGGTTATAACGATGAAGTCTGTCCGCCAACCTCCATGTTTGCCGCCTATAATGTCATTAAGGCCCCCTAAGATCTGTTCCTGGCCCTGGAAATCGGTCATTGGAATTTCCCGGAGCAAAGGGAAAAAAGGAATGCCTGGCTGATGCAACATTTGATGGAAATAAAATAGGCTTGCAGCTTAGTATACGGAGGTACCTGCCCCTTCACGGCTTCCAGGTGTTCATGCGGTACTGTTTAGGAACCGTGAATGTAAACACTGGAACTGTCAAGAATGATCAGCCCTGTTCGGCTTGATCGTCCACAGGCTTTGACAGAGCATAACGGGGCGTATTAATTTTTGGGATACATTTTTCAATATACTTCTAAAGAGAGAATTCAAAATTAATTGGCCTTAAATAACTGTTACACTTAGCTAAATTTAATCCCAGAAACCAACATTAAGAAAATGCATAGTGAACTTACCGCACTTGGGGCATTTGTGCTTTAATTCCTTTTGATATTTTCTATTAAATATGATATAAATAAATTTAAATAATCTCTCCTTAAGGGTAAAATCCTTATAATTTAATATATCATATACTCTATCTATTATTGAATTCGGTCTTGAAACACGGAAATCCCAATAATATCTTTGAATGGAGTCATTTACAAAAAGCTCCTTATTTGGGAATCTTTGATTTATAAATGAACTGGGATTGCCTAAAAATTTGAGAGTTTCTTCAACTTGAATAACCTCTTTACGAGTTTGGTCAAGAATTAAGCAGTAACTTTTTCCTCCAGGTAACCTACCACCGCCTTCAAAAATTTGGGAGCTATTATAAGTGCATTTTTTACATTGCGCTATTACTATACTACCCATATATTTACAAGAGTTGATTAAATTTAAAAATTGGGTAAAAATTGATTTAAATAAAAATGTATCAAGAAAACAATTAATAATTTTTCAAAATTTATTACATAAAATAGAGATATATAATTATGTATCCAGTAAATTTCTTATAATACTTAGTTTAAATTTTTTTTAATTCTTTCAATAA
>CAIVKC010000018.1 GCA_903906365.1 uncultured Bacteroidota bacterium
GTACACCATTGAAAACAATATTATAGTGAATAAAATACTGGAAGCGGCTAAAATTTCAGCCAGAACAGGTAAGACCGTTGTAATTCAGTAATCAGGTTGCCCCCTCTCCCTGTTTTGCCGACTTTGGGAGGCATTGCATAACGAAGCCCCCATGTGGTTTTCCCCGTGGGTACCCTATAGAAATCAACCTTCGCCTGCTGGTTTATCCAAAATGGAAAGTTATTCATACACTCTTAAGGGGCCTGGTAGACATCCAGCTCATACACCGACCAGTGATAGGAGCTGTCCTGACCGGTTTGGTTAATCTTAATATACCGGGCTGTCTGTGCGGGAAAACTAAGGGTGGTGATACCCAATTGTCCTTCTCCCCGGACTACAGGCCCCTTCCAGTGCTTTCCATCTACGGATACACTCAGGCTATACCCCCTGGGACTATCCCAGAGTGCCCAGGAATTATCCAGAACGATTTTATCAAAGCGCCGGGGGATTTTCATATCGACCATTAGAAATTGACCGCTGTGCTGGGTGGAACCCATATCCCGCCAGCCGGTCCAGTGATCCCCGTCCAGGACATTGCGCGCCGATACGTCAATGGGGATGCTGTCCCCGCTGAAAAGAAAGGTATTATCCGGCACACTGGCCGATGCGGTCCAGTTTCTCTTATCCAGTTTTCGCTCTGCTTTGGCTGGCCGGGGAATTTTTTTGGGCAGTTCCAGACCGAGGGTCCCCAGTCCCTGAAAATGCCAGCGGCCTGCTTTGACCAAAAACAGGATGTATTCCTCATTTTCTCCCGCATGCGACAACCCGGGAATTGTATCCAGAACGGCTCCTTTCCAAACCAACCGGTTATTAACTTTTATTTCCTGCAGGGTTTTGAATGATTTTTTGGGGATACCTACCATGGCCATTGTTCCTGCAGGAGACACCAGTTGCAGGTCATAGTGGGTAGTAGTCTTATGCAGTGACATGTCAATGGCGCCTTTTACCGAAGGTACGCTGACATGTACCCGGCGCAGGAATGCCTCCCTGGGCAATACGCTGAAAAGTTCCCAGCCCGGCTTTACCGGACTAATCCCCGCTATGTCCTGGGAGAGGTTGATGACAGGGGGGTTCCAGCCATGATTGAGGGAGGAGCCTTCATCGAAGGCATCCACCACGGAAGCCCACCAGCGGTCATAGTGCTCCCAGAGCGTGGTGAAGGGAGCCCGGATCATGGATCGATACCTGTCGGACATTCTCAACAGGGCTTCCCGTTGCCTGCCCATTTTACAGAGTGCCTCAAATACCCAGCGGTCAAAAAAACAACTGGCATACGTCTTTTGTGAAAGTACTGTACGGTAGATGGTTTCCCAGGTTGCCCTGCCAGCCAGACCGGCATTGATGGCCATGGCATTGGCCCGGTCATCGGGTTGGCTGACCTGGTCGGACCGGTAAGCATTGCCTTTCCAGAACCGCCGGTCAAAGGACTCTCTGATGCTGTCCATTCTTTGATTGATGGCGACCGTATCGCTTTGATGACCTGTCAACTGTGCCATTTTCTTCAAAGCCCCCAGGTCTATATACATAAAGCAGGTTTCGATAACGGCAATGTCCTTGTTTTCCTTTCCCCAGTCAAACCATTGGTTTTTTTTCCCGGGTTTATACACATTAAAAAGAAATTCCCGGGTGGAGGGGTAAACCGTTACAAGGGAAGCCAGATCGCCGGTCTGCATGTAATAATACCATAAACCGTATTCGCCGAGGAATTCGAGCTGCTGGCCCGGGTAAAATTCCGGGTCCAGTTTTCGTAAAACAAGGTCCCGGCAAAGGCGGTGTGCGCTGCTGTCAAAAGCGTAGAAACACTGGTCCAGCTCCGGGGTTCCGTCTCCCCAGAACCCCACCCTTTCCCGGTCCGGGCAGTCATAGAAATGATCCCTCATGCACAGGTAGGCAGTTCTGGCTCCTTTCTGCCAAAGGATATTATAGTCCTGGTCGTTGCAGCTAAAACTGCCGGTAAACTTTGTATCATACCCCGTTTCCCGGTATTTAACCGAAAGTACTTCCACCCCTGGGGGAATGCTGTAAATGGCCCCCTCCCCGCTGATCCAGTTAGCGGCCTGGTAGACCTGGTGGCCCTGGCCGGAAACGAAGCTTTCTGTCCGGGTCAGGTATCGTACCAGCGGGTTGGTGGAATTCAGGCTGATGACGGCCCCGTTTTTCCCCCTTATTTCAATCCAGGGCTGAAACTGGCAGTTGTAAGGCATTTCACAGACAAGGTCCCAGCTTTCAGTTGATTTTCGGGGCAATTCCTTTGAAAGATGTATATAGTTTTTCAGTCCGAAATCCCGGATATGGTTCCTGCCTGCATCGCCTGTCGGGGAAATAGCAGCGGGCTGGGCCATTACATATCCATGCGATATCAGCAGCAAAAGGACCAGGGTATGTTTCATACTTTCTATATTAGGGGTCAATAGGGTGTCTTTTCGCGGGTACGGGATTCGGCTCGGGTTTATAACCGCCTGGAAAAAAACCGGAGACCTGCGCTTTTTCCAGGAAGATTATCCCCTATAAGCAGTTCCTGCTCAAAAAACGGACTTATTGCTTTGTTTCAAGGAAGTTTTTCCAGATGGCCGCCGCCAGCAGGCCGCCAGCAACCGGCGCGACGATAAACAGCCAGAGGTGGGACAGGGCGATGCTGCCGGCAAAGACTGCCGGTCCGATACTGCGGGCAGGGTTGACCGAAGTGCCTGTCACGGGGATGGCCACCATATGGATCAGCGCCAGCGTAACCCCAATGGCCAGCCCCGCCATATTAGCATTGCCCTGCTGGGAGGTGGTGGCAAAAATAACCAGCAGGAATATACAGGTCATGGAAAATTCCGTTATGAAGGCTGAGGTGGTAGAGAAATTCCCAAGGTATCCCGCTCCCCAGCCGTTGCTGCCCAGTCCATAATCACCCAGGGCGGTAAAGCCCGCCTTTCCGCTTAAGATGGCGTACAAAAGCCCCGCTCCGGCAATAGCACCCAGGATTTGGGCTACCACATATCCCAGGGTATCCTTTAGCGACAGTTTTCCAACGGAAAACATGGCAATGCTGATGGCAGGATTGATATGACAGCCGGATATCGGCCCGATGGCATAGGCCATCACTACCACTGCGAGACCGAAGGCGAGGGAGATCCCCAGCAGGCCCAGACCATTGAGGCCTTCCATCCCCGTATTCGATGTTCCGGCAAGGACCGCCGCACCGCAACCAAACAGAACCAGGCATAGTGTGCCAATAAACTCAGCGGTAAATTTTTTCATGAAAGCCAATTTATGCGGATAAATAAAAAACTGGTTTGCAAACCCCCGGCCATTTGCTTATAGCATCCCCCGACTTATTTTCAAGAGGGTCCGGTTATCTTTTTTTGCCCAGGTGCCTTTGCTGCCCCCTGCGGCTGAAACAGGCCCCTCCGTAAAAATAAGCCGGCCTCACTAAGTTGCGGCGGTCTTACAATTTCTCGGGGGAAATGGAATTATCCCTTTAGCAGCCTGGCGCACTTGCAGCCCTAAGTTCCTGCCCAGGGGTAAGCTTAGGAAGGGCGGCTTCAGAAAGCCCGCGCCCAGGCAAGATAAGCCGGCATTTTCCCCGGCGACAAAAATCAGTCAGGTATACGCAACGGGAGAAAACCAATAAGACAGTTGCTGAACCATGCCTGGGTTCAGGGGTCGAATAGCAACCGCATTTCCCGAAGGGTGAAGGATGAGGAAAAGCAACCTACTTCACAGCACGGATAAGGCTTCTTTTATTTTGCAATTTTCTGCTGCCGAAAAGCCTGCTTATCAGCATAAACACGGCGATAAAACCCACCGTAATTATCAGATGTTTTAGCATAAAAATATTCTTAAGGTAGATAAGTAGAGATTCGCAGGATATTGCTGTCAACGGGGAGCAGGGATGCCCGATCATGCCCCATTGTTTATACAATTTAGAAAAGATGAATGTCCGGTTACTAATTTAGTTATCTACATATGCACATTAGATGTGCATAAGCGGTATTGCAATAATATTTTGTGTCCACATGAATAATATGGATGCCCCTATCGAATATAAGAAGGTCCGCTTTTGAAGGCCGGGATCCGAAAGAATTCAATATAACTTAGATGAATAACCGCAGTTAGTTATACAGGCCTGTGTGCTGACTATGACAAAGCTCCCTTTTGAAGATGTTCTTTTCATGAAAAAACGGCGGGCCTTCCAGGAAAGCCAGTCCGCCTGGGCTGTCCTGTGGCAGCTCTGATAAAACGGGGGGATGATTCATGGGGGCTGAAATTAATACCGCGCCCAAAATAAGGTCTGGATTGAAAATACTATCTTCAGTCCCTGTTGATTATTGAACCATTAAAATTGTAGGTCATGTCTATAAAAAGAAGAAATTTCATTCAGCTCTCGGCGCTGGCCGCCGGTACAGCCGTCATGGCCGGGATGCAGTCCTGCACCCAGCCCGCTGGAACGACAGCAAAACCAGCCTCCGGGGAAGCCGTCCGGTCCATGACGGACCAGGTTGTACCCATCACCCTGCAGGAAAGACTGGGGCGCGTAGCCAAGGCCCAGGGCCTGATGCAGGAACAAAAAATAGAAGCACTGGTGCTGGATTCAGGCACTTCCCTGGAATATTTCACGGGTGTATCCTGGTGGCCCAGCGAACGAACCATGGTAGCCATCATTCCCGCCAGGGGAGAGGTACGATATGTCTGCCCCGCTTTTGAGGAAGCCCGCTTGCGGGAACTGATCACCATCGGCAGGGAGGTACTTGTATGGCAGGAGGATGAAAGCCCCTACCGCCAGGTAGCGGCCGCCTTTCGGGAAGCGTCCATTACCTCCGGAAAGATAGGCATGGAAGAAAGGCTGCGCTTTTTTGTGCTGGACGGCATCAGAAAGGAGGCACCCCACCTGGAATACGTCAGCGGGGATCCGGTTACCATACCCTGCCGGATGATCAAGTCTGCCGCAGAACTTGCACTCATGCAAAAGGCCAATGATATTACCCTGGCCGCCATCAGGATCGGGATCAGCGGGCTTAAGGAGGGCATGTCGCCATCGGATTTTTCTGCCATCGTCACTCAGGCGCATGAACAGCTCGGCGCGACACCGGACTTTGCCATGGCCAATTTTGCGCAGGCATCAGCCTTGCCGCATGGCAGCGTCAAACCACAGCAACTAAAAAAAGGGGATATAGTGCTGATGGACTGCGGATGCCGGGTAGGCGGATACTGTTCTGATATAAGCCGGACGATCGTATTCGGGGCTGAACCGACCCAAAGGCAGCTGGACATCTGGAACCTGGAAAAGAAAGCCCAGGCAGCCGGATTTGCCGCTGCCCGCATCGGAGCAGCCTGCCAGGAGGTGGATGCCGCTGCGCGTAAGGTATTGACAGATGCCGGATTTGGACCCGGTTACGCCCTGCCGGGGCTGCCGCACCGCACCGGACATGGCATCGGTATGGATGGCCATGAATGGGGCAATATGGTAAAAGGCAATATGCAGCCTCTGCAGGCAGGCATGTGCTTCAGCATTGAACCCAATATCTCCATCCCGGGGGAATTCGGGGTTCGCCTGGAAGACTGTGCCTACATGACCGCAGATGGCCCCCGTTGGTTTTCCAAGCCTAGTATCTCCATCAGGGAACCTTTTGCCTAAAAAATATTTTTTTGGGCCCTTCCAGTCCAAAACAAACCAGCTTCCGTTTTCTATTCCGTCCTAAGACTGTCCACGGGATTGGAGGTGGCGGCCCGGATGGACTGGAAGCTGACGGTGAACAGGGCCATCGCTATGGCCGTCAAAGCGGCCAGGAGAAAGATCCACCAGTGCAGGGCAATATGATAGGCAAAATCCTGCAGCCACAGGTGCATTAACCAGTAGGACAAGGGAAGGGCAATCAAACAGGAAATCAGTACCAGCCTGATGAATTCCAGTGAAAGCATCCCGGTGATCTGACTGACGGAAGCCCCGAGTACTTTGCGTACGCCGATTTCCCGGGTACGCTGTTCTGCCGTAAAGGTCGCCAGACCGAACAATCCCAGGCAGGCAACAAATACGGTGAGAAAGGCAAATACATTTAAAATGCGCCCGGTCTTCTGTTCGGTGATATAGGTACTGTTGTACAAATCGTTCATAAACGCATATTCCACCGGTTCCTCCGGGTTGTAGTCGCCCCATTCCTTTGTAATGGTGGCCAGTAACCCGCCCGCATCCCTGCCTTTGACCCGCATAATAATACCCCATTCAGTCCCCAGCACCATTACCAGCGGCGTAATGGCCTCGTGAAGAGATTTGAAATGAAAATCCTTCACCACGCCAATCACGGTAAAGTCTTTTTTCTGGCTTCCCTGGTAGTTAGCCTCGGTTATGGTATGGCCCAGCGGGGAATTCCCCAGTCCAAAGGCCGTGACAGCCGCCTGGTTAAGGATGATGGCCGAAGAATCCCCGCCAAAACTCCGGGAGAAATTCCGACCCGTAGCCAAATGGATGCCCAGTGTCGGCAGGTAGGCTTCATCGATATGATATTGCAGGACGCGGGTCAACTGGCCTTCTTTTCCATCGGGATATAACAGGGTATTATTGGAATTGCTGGGCCCTGCGGGTTTATAGGCCGAGACGGTGATATTTTCCACCCGGGAGTCAGCCATCAGTTTCTCTTTGAAGGCCATCTCATTTTTGCCCAGGGCCCAGGAATTGCTGATGACAAGCAGCCTGTCCCTGTCATAGCCCAGGGAGGCATGCTGTATATATTTCAACTGTTGGTAAACGGTGGTGGCACCCACGATAAAGGAGATGGAGACCAGGAACTGGAAGACCACCAGGCCACTTCGCAGGGAAATGCTGTTCTTTCCGGGGACGAAACGGCTCTTGAGTACCGCTGCAGGCTGGAAGGAAGAAAGAAAGAAGGCAGGGTAGGTTCCTGCCAGCAGGCTGACCAGCAGGGCCAGGGCAAGTAAGCTGAATAATTCACGCAGGTTTAGTCCGAGGGAGAGGCTTTTCCCGGCCAGCTCATTAAAGAAAGGGAGTGCCAGCTGCACCAGAACCACGGCCAGCAGCAGGGCCAGGAGGGTCAGCACGGCCGATTCAAACAGGAATTGCCTGATCAGTTCTGAACGCCGGGAGCCCAGGACCTTACGTAACCCCACTTCTTTGGCACGCTTGGATGCGCCCGCCGTGGACAGGTTGATGAAATTGATGCAGGCAATCAGCAACATGAATACCGCCACAGCACCAAAAATCTTCAGGTATTCCGGATTTCCGCCCGGTTCCAATTCATAACTGCCATTGGAATGCAGGTGTATATCCGTCAGCGGCTGCAGGACAAAGCCGAGTTCATTGCCCTTGGTGCGAAACTGTTCCAGCGTCATGCCCATGGACTGCAGGATTTGGGGGCCCATGTATTTTTTTACGACGCCCGGCAGCTTGGCTTCCAGTTGTTTGTATTGGCTGCCCCTGGCCAGCAGCAGGTAGGTAAAATAATTGGAGCTCAACCAGGTTTGTTCGGCGGCTTCCGGCAAACTGCTCATGGAACAGAGCATATCAAAATGAAAATGGGCATTGGAGGGTATTTTATCCATGACCCCGGTGATGGTAAAGGGGGCCGGGCCGCCACCGATCAGCAGCGTCATCCCCACCGCATCGGCTTTGCCAAAATAACGGATTGCCGTTTCCCGGGTAATGACCAGGCTGTTGGGCCTGAGCAGGGCGGTTTCGGGGTTTCCGTTTTCCAGGCGCAGGCTGAAGACGCGGAAGAAATTGGAATCAGCAAAGGCAAAATGCTCCTGCCTGAAATGCTTCTCGCCAACGGTAATCTTCTGGGTCCCGTAGGTGCGCAGTCGGGTGGCCTGCTCAACCTCCGGAAATTCACGCTGCAGGGCCTGCGCGACCGGTGGCATTACAAAGGATTCGCGTATGTTGCCCCCGTTGATGGAGGCTGCAAAATTAACCCTGACTATACGGTCAGCCGCTTCATTGAACCGGTCATAGCTCAGCTCATCCTGAATGTACAGGACAATGATAAAACAGGTGGCCATCCCGATAGCCAGCCCTGCCATATTGATCAGGGAGAATACTTTGTTTTTCGCGAGGTTTCTCCACATGATCTTAAAATAAGTCTTCAGCATACCGTATTGTTTTATCAAAAAATGAACCATCCAAAAAAATCAGGCTCCCGGCAATCCCATACCACATTTTTTTTCCGGCTGGGCGAATGGGTGTCTACTTTGGGGTATAGCGGGACCTGACCTCCGGATATCCAATGGCATGCCAGCCTGTTATAGCTTTGATATACAGTCAAATAGAAAATCTGCTCCGGCAAAGGGTCCGGTTTTGATACATAGATTGTCCGCTTTTGATCGAGGCAGGCGGGCGCCGGCGTGTTGGCCTGGAAGGCGTCTCCTCCGGGAAATTGCCGGTAATGCTAGTTATCCCATTCGCAGCCAATGGGAGCCCCGGGGGGCATGGCTTCATGCTGCTGTGAGGGCTTTGCCTTTTCGGGGGATTTCATCCTTTCCAGCGCCAGGAGCAGGTGCGCCCTATAGGTCTCATCCGTGGCTGTTTTTAGCTGGGTCTCGGCATAGGCCTTGAGGTCATGGAGGCCCTGTTGTATGAATCCCTTGGCAGGAAAAGACAGCTGGTCGCTGACCGAAGCGCTCAATAGGTAGGTCAGCAGGAGCTGCTCATTTTGAAGTGCAATGAGCTGTTCAAATCCATTTCGCCTGGGAGATTTCCAGGTACCTGCAATCAGGCGGCTGACCATCTCCCCAACACCCAGACCGCCTGTCAGGGTCTTATACTGGACCATGCGGTTGAGCCTTTCGGCATTGAACAGGAAGGAAAGCGGAAAATCGGCCGCGGTCTCCGCTGCGCCCAGCGGATCAAAAGCCAGCCCGGTCCTGCGGTTAAATAATTCCCGGTCATAATTGTAACCGGCCGGTCTGGGAGGAATCAGCTGCAGGATCCGTTCGGGAAGGGCCAGGGAACTGGGGTCCAGGCAATCTATAACGGCGTCCAGTGCGCGAAGTTGTTCTGCCCTGCCCAGTGGCCTGGTGACGGTCTGTCCATCACCGCGCAGGGCATAGGTATAATACATGCCGCCCACCATTTTGGTGACGGCTTCCAGCTGGTATCTGTGAAACAGATAAACAGGCACCAGGACATCTTCCAGCATGGCCATGGGCGTTCCGGGTCGGATGCTGTTGGAGCCAAAATCAGCGAGCGCCCTGGCCCGGACCTTCATCACTTCATGGAGTTCCGAGACAGCATCTGCCCCGTTGTCCCACAGATGGGCCTGCGGATGAAGGCCGCCTGGTGCCCGGGCATCCCTGTCGGAAATAAACTGCAGGCCCCTGGCCGTGGCATCGGAGAGTATCTTCCCCAGGGCTGCGGCCTGGTCAGTGCCTGCCGGGAAATCCTGGTATCCCCAGGCAATGGAAACCTTATCCCATTGGCCAATGCCCTGGTCGTAAGCCTGGCTGAGATCGATCTGGCCCGCAGCATTGAGTCGTACCAGCGGGTGGGGGTAGTCCATGACGCTGGCGCGGTTGTTGGCGCTGGAAGCGTAATTGTGCATGAGGCCAAGGGTATGGCCCACTTCATGGGCGGCCAGCTGCCTGAGTCTTTGAAGGGCCATCTGCAACATCTTATTGTCGGTGGGCAGTCCGTTTTCAAAGGGGGCCAGCAGGCTCTGGGCGATCAGGTAATCCTGCCGCACCCGGAGCGAACCCAGGGTAACATTTCCTTTGATGATTTCCCCGGTTCTCGGATCGACCACCGCCGACCCGTAACTCCAGCCCCGGGTGGAGCGGTGAACCCAGTTGATCATATTGTAGCGTATATCCATGGGGTCGGCACTGTCCGGCAGTACCCTGACCTGGAAAGCATTTTTATATCCTGCGGCCTCAAAGGCCTGGTTCCACCAGGAAGCGCCCTCCAGCAGGGCGCTGCGTATGGGCTCCGGGGTTCCGTTGTCTACATAATAGATGATGGGTTTAACCGGTTCGCTGAGGGCCGCGGCAGGGTCCTTTTTTTTCAGGCGGTGGCGGATCACATAGAATTTCTCAATGGGTTCGGCTACCGGTGTGGAATAATCGTAATAGGATTCGGGGATGAAACTCGAACGGGCATCGAAGCTGCGTGGCTGATAATCATGGTCGGGCAGCTGCACAAAGGAATGATGCATGCGCAGGGTAATGGCTTCCGGGGAAGGGGTGACAGACTGTACAAAGCCTCCGGCGCTGCCATCACTGCTGACCAGGGTGATGGTGGCTTCTATCTCCGTATTCATCGGAAAGTTTTTGGTGGCGGGCATATAAAGGGCGGAACGCGACCTGTCAAAGACATAATTGCCCTGCTGCATACTGCGGATGCGCACGGCTGCTTTGAGGGCATCACGCAGGATGAAATCCGTGGCATCGACCAGTACGCGGTTGCCTGTTTCGGCTTCTTCGGTAAATCCCCAGAGGACTGACTGGGCAAAGGACTGTTCCACCGCCCTTTTTTCGGCCTGGTCCCCCGTCTGGGCCCGGTAGGCATAATTGGGCTGCACCAGCAGAATCTTGCGGCCCACGCGGGAGAACCTGACAATGCTGGTGGCTCCCAGCTGGCCCCTGTCCAGACCGATGTCATTGGAGCCCAGCCCCGCCGGCAGGGAGGTCAGATAGAGCATCTCCGTGTCAAGGCGGCTGACTTCCAGCCAAATTTTGCCGGCACCTTCATCCCAGTAGGTATTCAGGTAGCCTTCCTGCTTTTTCAGACCACTGGTTTTTTCTTCAATGGAAGGCAGCTTTTGCCCGAGGGCCAAAGAGCAGCTGAAAAGCATCAGTACGCAGCAAAATTTCATGGCAGTTGGTTTTAGGTATACAATTTAAGCAAAAGCGGGGCTCAGCCGGCATCCCTATGCAGGAATCACTGTTGCGGGCATTCTTTTTTTTCGGGTATATCAGCTGCCCCTGTCACTTTTCCACCAGCGGTATCCGATGAATCCGATGATGGCCAGGGGGGCGGCAGCCAGGTAAATGATCCCCGCATTGAGGGCAGCCGCCGGTTTTTCTCCCAGCTGCTGGGCAGTCTTGGTGCAGATGGAGCACTGGCCGTGGGCGGTCTGAAAGGCAGCCAGCAGGATACAAAAAACTGCCAGCCCCAGAAGGGTCCCTTTATTCATCTCAGAAGACATTTAGGCAAAGTTATCATCATTCTGCTTTGGTAAGAGCATATTCCCAAACAAAAACCCCCCATTAAGATATCTAATGAGGGGTCTGATATAAGATAGGCCTGCCTGAATCAGGCTTCGGCTGTCATTCTCTTCTGCACTTTCTTGCGCTCGTCCTCATTGAGGATCACCTTGCGCATACGGATGTTTTTGGGAGTGACTTCAATGCACTCATCCTGCTGGATATATTCCATGCATTCCTCCAGGGTCATCAGGGTTTTGGGTGCGATGCGCGATGCGTCATCACTTCCGCTGGCCCGGTGGTTGGTCAGTTTCTTGGGCTCGGTGGCATTTACAATGAGGTCCCCTGGCTTGATGTGCTCGGCAATGATCTGGCCGGTATAGACTTCCTCTCCCGGATCGACGAAAAATATCCCGCGGTCCTGGAGCTTATCGATGGAATAGCCGGTGGTCCTTTCCTGGTTCTTGGAAAGAAGCACCCCGTTGTTTCTGCCGGGGATGGGGCCTTTCCATGGTTTGTATTCCAGAAAACGGTGGGCCATTACGGCCTCTCCGGCTGTATTGGTAAGCATATTGCTGCGCAGGCCGATCAGGCCCCGGGAAGGAATCTCAAATTCCAGGTGCTGCATTTCGCCCTTGGATTCCATGATCAGCATTTCGCCCTTGCGCTGGGTGACCAGGTCAATGACTTTGCCGCTGTATTCGCCCGGTACATCCACTACCAGGATTTCATAGGGCTCATTCTTTTTGCCGTCTATTTCCTTGATCAGGACAGTAGGCTGTCCGATGGTAATTTCAAATCCTTCGCGGCGCATGGTTTCAATGAGGATCCCCAAATGGAGGATACCCCTTCCGAAAACCAGGAAGCTGTCCGCACTGTCGGTGTCTTCTACGCGGAGTGCGAGGTTCTTTTCGGTTTCCTTCATCAGGCGGTCCCTTAACTGACGGCTGGTGACAAATTTGCCGTCTCTTCCGAAAAAAGGGCTGTTATTGATGCTGAACAGCATACTCATCGTTGGTTCATCCACGCTGATGACAGGAAGGGCTTCCTGCACTTCGGCATCAGATATGGTGTCGCCAATATTGAAATTCTCCAGGCCGACCACCGCGCAGATATCGCCCGCCATGACCTCGGTGGCCTTTTTCTTGCCCATACCCATAAAGGTATAGAGCTCTTTTATTTTCATGCGTTTCACGCCGTCAGCCTGCATCAGGGCAATGGACTGCCCTTCCTTGATGGATCCGCGGGCTACTTTGCCCACCGCTATCCTTCCCAGGAAGGAGGAATAGTCCAGGGAGGTAATCTGCATCTGCAAAGGACCTTCGGAGACCTTGGGAAGCGGAACATATTCGATGATACCATCCAGCAGCGGGGTGATGTCCTCACACTGCTCATTGACCTTATTGAACCAGCCGTTTTTTCCGGAACCATAGAAGGTCGGGAAATCCAGCTGCTCTTCGGTGGCATCCAGGTTAAAAAACAGTTCAAACACGGCATCATGCACTTCATCGGGACGACAATTGGGTTTGTCCACCTTATTGATGACGACAATGGGCTTTAAATTGAGATGCAGGGCTTTCTGCAGCACAAAACGGGTCTGGGGCATGGGGCCTTCAAAGGCATCGACCAGCAGCAGCACGCCATCCGCCATTTTGAGTACCCTTTCCACTTCACCCCCGAAATCGGAGTGACCAGGGGTGTCTATAACATTGATTTTGGTGCCCTTGTATTCAACGGCTGCATTCTTGGAGAAAATGGTTATGCCCCTTTCCTTTTCGAGGTCATTGCTGTCCATGATCAGTTCACCGGTTTCCTGGTTATCCCTGAATACCTTGGTGGCATGGAGGATCTTGTCTACCAGGGTTGTCTTTCCATGGTCAACGTGGGCAATAATTGCGATGTTGCGAATATTCATAATTTGTCCTTTTGGTATAAACCCCTTTACTTTCAGCAAAAACCATACAAGTCTTTACACCGTCAGTAAACAGTCCTACACTGTTTTTCGAGGCGCAAAGGTACACTAATTCAACCGGAGGGCAAAGTGAAAGCGAAAACTTAATTTTGAAGGGCCTTAGACCCGGATATAAATCTTGTTTTTATCCATAAAATACCCGACACTCCAACATAGGAGCATGAAGGTCACCGCAAAGAGGAAGGAACCGAAATAGGCGCCCGCATTTTGAAAAATATGTATATATATCCAGTTGTAGACTGATACTTTGGGTTCGGCATGCAGGGTATAAAGCATGGTGGCGCCCAGTTCAGAGAGCAGGTAAATGGACAGGGGGTTTTTGCCAAAAACCTCGAAAAAATAGGTCCATTTGGTTTTGCCCAGAAAATCAATGACATATATGACCGCGCCCAGGATGATGCAATCCAGCCCCACCGTATACAGTACAAAGGAACTGGTCCATAATTTTTTATTGATGGGAAAGCCCAGGTCCCAGAAATAGGCAATGACCAGCAGTCCAAAACCGGCGAGCAGGAGTTTGGCCAGGCCTTCATAGGTCTTTCCCTTCTGCTGGACAAAGCTGCCCACCACGTAACCGGCCACGACATTGCCGATGGAAGGCAGGGTACTGAGCCATCCTTCGGGATCAAAGGCAATGCCTTCCCCGTGGTACATATGATTTTCGCCCATCAGCCATTTGTCGATCCGGATGCCCGCATTGCCCGTCATGCTCAAAGGATCGGAGGGATCCCCGTACCAGAACATGACACCCCAGTAGAGCAGCAGGATGGCCACACAGATAAAGACGGTAGCCCTGGGTTTGAGAAAATATATCAAAAGGGAGGCGGTGCCATAAGCCAGGGCAATGCGCTGCAGCACTCCCAGGATCCGGGTATGGGAAATGGGGGACAATATCCAGTGTCCCTGCTTATCGAGCTCCACGAAGGGAAACCAGTACATCAGGTATCCAAGCACAAAAATGAGCAGGGTCCTTTTGCCGATTTTGGCCAGTACGGCCGGTGTGGTCATACCCGCCCATTTTGCCATTACAAAGCTCATGGCGTTGCCGACGGCAAACATAAAAGAGGGAAAAACCAGGTCGGTGGGGGTAAAACCATGCCATGCTGCATGTTTGAGGGGGGCATAGGAAAAAGGCCCGCTTCCCGGAGTATTTACGATGATCATAAAGCAAAGGGTCATTCCCCGAAAAACGTCAAGAGCCTGGAACCGCTGGCTGGCAGTTGTCATGAGCAATGGTTTTGATTATCCTGATTGGAATATATAAAAACCTGAATATCGGAAACTTTGGGCATTCAGCCATAGGCTTTCCGCAAAAAAACAGACCTCACAGAAAACGGCGTACCAGATGCAGCAGGAGGGAAACCAGCAGGCTGAGCAGCAGCATGGTGGTGATGGGAAAATAAAAGCGCAGATGCTCATTTTGGATCCGGATATCGCCCGGAAGCCGGCCGATCCAGTGGAGTTTGTCGTGAAAAAAATACACGACCAGGCCCAGGGCGACCAGGCCCAGGCCGATCATTATGATATATTTTCCGGTCTGTGGGTTCATAGTATGCCTTTTATTTTCACACCTACCCCTGGTCGTCCTGATTTCTTTCCAAATGTAGGGCATCCCCGCTTAACATGAGCCAGGTGCGCCCTATAAGCAGGGAATAGCAACTCCCCGCCTGTTTGCAGGGGCTGCATTAAAAAAACCATCCCCGGGGTATGGCTCCGGCAGAACCCGGGACAGCCTGCCTGAGCAGGCCTTTGAGGGCTCTGGCTATAATATATTAATTTTCCGGCCGTCCCCTGTAATACGCCCGGTATTTGATATATTCAGCCCAAATTTGACCTATGCGCTTTTTAAAATGGGGTTTTTTTATCGCCCTGCTGCTCACCCTGGTTTATATGGCCGGCCCCTACCCTGCCACACCGGAATACCGGACGCAATGGCCCTCCCTGCCTGCTGAACCCGGGGCGCTGATCAGCGATATCAAAGAAAAGGAAAGCCAGCATACACTCAAGCCTGACAACGAAGCCAGGATCCTGTGGGCCAGTGATTCCCTGAAACAGCCCACCGAATACGCCATCGTATACCTGCACGGATTTTCAGCTTCCCAGGCGGAAGGCGACCCGGTTCATAAAAACATTGCCCGGGAATTTGGCTGCAACCTCTATCTGTCGCGGCTGGCCGGACACGGCATTGATACAGTGGATGCCCTTTCGGGTCTGACCGCAGAGCAGTACTGGGAATCGGCCACCCGTGCCCTGGCCATTGGAAACCGGCTGGGTAAAAAGGTCATCCTCATGGCTACTTCTGCCGGTGGTGCCCTGGCCCTGAAACTGGCTGCCACTTATCCCGATAAAATCAGCGGACTGATCCTGCTCTCGCCCTGTATAGCCATCAATGACCCCGCTGCCTTCTTGCTCAATAACCATTGGGGCCTGCAGCTGGCTCAGTGGGTGCTGCATTCCAAATATGTGGATTCAAAAGACCTCCGTCCGATCAACAGGCAATACTGGTATACCCATTACCGGGTAGAGGGCGCGGCCGCCCTGCAGGAATTCCTGGAGACCTCCATGAATCAGGAAACCTTTGCCAGAGTAAAACAACCCACCGACCTGTTATATTATTATAAGGACGAGATCCACCAGGACAGTACCGTCAAGGTTTCAGCCATGCTCCATATGTTCGACCAGCTGGGAACCCCGGGGGACCTGAAAAGAAAAAAAGCCATGCCGGAAGCGGGCACCCATGTCATTGGCTCCTATATCCGCTCCGGCGATGTGCAGGGAGTGCAGCAGGAAATAGAAAAATTCCTCACCGGGGTGATGAAACTTTCCCCCGTGCACTGAATCACCCAATAGAGGGTGAGTCGCAGCCGGCAAGCCATGTTTTGCTGCCACTGACGCATTTCGTAATTTTCCATTTCACGAAAAATGTTTGCCATATGATACGTTCCAGAATTGCAGGCATCGGCAGCTACACTCCCGAGCAGGTGGTCACCAATAAGGACCTGGAGCAGTATATGGAAACCTCGGACGCCTGGATACAGGAAAGGACCGGTATCCGGGAAAGGCATTATGCGGCGCGCACCGGCGAAACGACCACCACCATGGGCGTGAAAGCGGCCAGCATTGCCCTGGAACGGGCGGGCATCGGGGCCGGGGAGGTGGACTTTATCATTTTTGCGACCCTGAGCCCGGATTATTATTTCCCCGGTTGCGGCGTGCTGGTCCAGCGTGCCATGAAAATGGGGGAGATCGGGGCGCTGGACATTCGCAACCAGTGCAGTGGTTTCCTGTATGCCTTAAGCGTAGCAGACCAGTTCATCAAAGCCGGCATGTATAAAAACATCCTGGTCATCGGAAGCGAAAAACATTCCTTCGGCCTTGATTTCTCCACCAGGGGCCGCAATATCTCGGTTATTTTCGGTGACGGGGCGGGGGCCGTCCTGCTGCAGCCCACCCAAAAGGAGGGCCAGGGCATCCTGAGTACCCACCTGCACAGCGACGGGGAAAGCGCCGAGATCCTGGCCATGTATAATCCCGGTACCCACGCCAACCACTGGAAACCGGGACTGGCCGATTTCGAGGAAGCCCCCATCGGAGAGATGTTCATGAGCCATGCCATGATTGACAAGGCCCAGAATTTCCCCTTCATGGACGGTCCGGCCGTCTTCAAAAAAGCCATCATCAAAATTCCGGAAGTGGTCCTGGAAGCCCTGGGTGCCAATAACTACCGGCCATCCGACCTGGACCTGCTAATCCCCCACCAGGCAAACCTGCGCATCTGCCAGGTCGTCCAGCAAACCCTTGGTCTCCGGGATGACCAGGTGCATAATAATATACAGCGCTATGGCAACACCACGGCAGCCTCCATTCCCATCGCCCTGTGTGAGGCCTGGGAAATGGGCAAGATCTCCGAAGGCGACCTGGTCTGCCTGGCTGCCTTCGGAAGTGGCTTCACCTGGGCTGCCGCCCTGCTGCACTGGTAGTCTCCCAAAAGATCCGCGGGGCCGGGTATTTTTTACAGGCGGCACGGAAGGGCACTGAAATTAACTGGATATTTGAATCTTTGAGACACTGCCATGACCAGAAAGATCATCTACCTTATCAATCCCATTTCAGGCACCAGGGGGAAATCCAACCTGCGGGACCTGGTCATTCGTAAAACCACCACGGAGGATATTGATTTTGAGATCATCGATACCAATGCCGAGGGTGATTATGGTTTCTTGAAAAGCAGGATCCGCAAAGAACGGGTCACCGATGTGGTGATCTGCGGAGGTGACGGCACGGTCAATGCCGTGGCCTCTGCCCTCATTGGGGAGGATGTCCGCACCGGCATCATCCCGATGGGCTCGGGAAATGGACTTGCCTTTACGGCCAAAATTCCCAAACAGCCTACGGCGGCCCTGGAGATCATCTTCAGGGGGAAGGCCAGCGCCATCGACGGTTTTTATATCAACGGGCAGTTTTCCTGCATGCTCTGCGGCATTGGTTTTGACGCCCGGGTAGCCCATGAATTTGCCAAACAGAAAAAACGCGGACTGCAAACTTATATCAAAGTATCGCTGCTCAATTACCTCAATGCCCTGCCTTATCCCTTTGAAATCATTTCCGGGGACAGATCCTTTAACACCCGGGCCTATTTTATCAGCATTGCCAATTCCAACCAGTTCGGCAACAATGTGACCATTGCCCCGCAGGCCAGCCTGCGGGACGGGCTGCTGGATATCGTCATTGTAAAAAAAATGAGCAAGTTTTCCCTTCCTTTTTCCCTGCTGGGTCAGGTTATTGGCATCAATGCCATGCAGGATATCCGGGATGTAACCGAAAAAAAGAACATCATTTATTTTCAGACCCCCGCCCTCACCATTTTCAATAAGGAGCTGGCCCCCCTGCACATTGACGGGGACCCAAAAGAAACGGCCGACCGTTTTGACATCTCGGTAATTCCCCGCGCCATGCGGCTCCTGCAGCCCCCGGAGGCAGCCTTTATGGATTGATCAGCCCCCTAAATTCCCGAAAAGTCTGGCGGTTGTTATCCGAGTAAATGGCCTGGGCCAAATCCAGTTTTTCCTGGCTGGTCAGGTGAAAATTCAGGGTAGCGCCTTCCTCCTCACTTTTTGGAATATACTGGAAGGTGAGCTTGTGAAAAGAAGCTCCCATGAGGTCCGAGGAGAGGCTCAACAGGTCATTTTGGTTGTATTCCTGCATCTTATACCAGTTGTACTGCAGCAGCAGCAAAGGCTTGGTGGCGATCTCGGTGATGTCATTGGATTCATAGGGATTGTCCCAGCCACCTGTCTGGCGGTCCCGGATCTGTATGAGCACTACGCCACGGGTGTTTTTTTGCAGCCATTCTTTGAAGACATGAATAAAGCGGGTGGCCGTCTGTTCCCCGAAATTGTCGCGAAATCCGGCATCCATGACATCTATCACCGGGGCGGTGGGAAGCCAGACATTGGGCAATACGTAGGGAAAAGTGGCGTTCATGCGCAGGGCCGTGAGTAAGCGCAGGTTCATGGGGTCCTGCCGGGAAAACAGGGCACCGAAATCGATGGCATCCGGATCCATCTCAGGGATGCGCGTGCTGTCATAGAGGGGCCGCATCAAAAAACTCACCGGCTGGGTGCTGATAATCATCTCCCGGCTGTCGCGGGTCACCACCGAGTTGAACAGCATCAGCGGGATGCGGGCCTTCTTTTCATCGGAGGCTGTTTCCCGCAGCTGGCGGTTCAGCACACCCCCTGTATTGGAGGCCAGCCGCTGTTCAAAAGCGTATCCACGGTCCTTGATGTATTCATAGGGCCCCACCTTGAATTTCTGCGCCGGGGAAGCGAGGTCCCTGGCCACAAATGAAGAAAAAAGCGGGTTGAGCAGGTCCTTTGCAATGGCCTGCCGGTAAGCCGGATTCTGCAATTTGATGGCATGATCCCCGTCTGCTTTCATACGGGCCAGCTCCCTGAAATAAGTGGCGCCGAACATTCCGCCCGAAGCGCCTGTAATCAGGAAGGTCTTATCCATGAGGGTGCCCTGGCTGATGCTGTCGAGCCGCTGGAGGACATCCATGGTAAAGGTGGCGCTGCGGCTGCCGCCTCCGCTGGTATTGATGATGCAAAGCAGGGGCTTGTCTTGTTTTTGTTTGGCTTTCCATCGCTCCAGTATCTCCAGCATATTGCGCATGTCCGCCCGGGTCCTTTCGGGGGAACAAAGGCCCAGCAGGGTCTGGCGGTTGTAGGGCGGGCGATCGGCACGGTTGGTGTAGTTGAGGCCATAGGCCTTGTTGGTGGGGTCGATGATATCATGCTGGTAAAGCAGGTTCAATACGATGAAAAGCAGGCCCAGAAAAGGGATGCTCCAGCTCTGCAGGAAATAAGACAGGGCACCCGAAAGGGAGATCAGGATGGCAAAAAATACCAGGATTCCGGCAGCGGCGGGCAACTGGAAAAAGGGGTTATCCATGAAAAATCCCACCACAACCAGGAAAATAAAGGCAATGAAAATGGACAGGATGGCCGAGAAATGGTGCCGGTTAAAGACCGTCTCAATGAATTCCCGGCTGTAATGGGATACGTTGCGGGCCTTTTTGAACCGGAAGGGCGCATTCATATACCATTGTACGCGGATCAGCCTGCTTTCGTTCAGGCCGCGTTCGGGCCTTTGGAACTGCGACTTAAACAGGGCCGGGTTGCTGATCACGGGCGTCATCTGCAATATGATGGTCCGGTCCGCCCGGAAAAAATACAACAGGGAAAGGGCTACGATGATGGCCAGCCCAATGACAAAACCGGTTATCAGAAGCAGGATCTGCCCGGCTCCCAGCAGCTCTTTTTGATGGTTAAACTCAATGGCTTTTACCAGGTAGAAAATCAAAAACAAGGCAGGGAGGAGGATATTGTTGATGCAATACTTCAGGAAAGGATTGGTCGTGGTGGCCAGGAACCGGAAATGTCTGCTGAACAGGATGAAGGTCGTTATATTCCAGCTCATGATGAAGATGCCGGCAGCCACCCCTACGATGGCGGTGCTCAGCAAATTGACGCGGCCCAGGTATTCCGGCGAAAAAAAAAGGGCGTTGGCGCCATAGGAACGCATAAACCCGCCGTTCATGGTGCTGAAAAGTATGTACCAGAAAATCAGCAGCACCTGGAATTTTTTGGCATGCAGCATTACCAGCTGAATGGGAAAAGAGTAATAGAAAATTTGTAAGGATCTCTTCATGTCTTTTAACTTACCCTACGAATGTAATTCAAAAAATCCCGGGAAAGAAGCGCCTGACTTAGACAAGCAGGTGCCGGCCTGCGAAGGGAGGGCTGTGGGCAGTCCGGGTAAGTTTTTGACCGCTTCTGCGCTGAATTGCGTATTTTGTTTAGCAAATCCCTTTTTTTGGCAAGCATTCATCCGATGGAAACAACATACTGCCGGAGGGCCTGCTCTTCCTTACTGATCCTGTTTGCCTGCGCCAGCCTGCTGGGACAGCCGCCTGCCCCGGTCCCCTTTAAAAGATGCCCGGTCAAAACCATCAACTTTGAGCAGGGGCTGATGAATATTGCCATTACCAGCGCCATCACCGACGAACGGGGTTACACCTGGTTTTCCACCAAGACCGGGCTGCAGCGCTACAATGGCTATGTCCTGGAGACGATCACCCCGGTGGCGGAGGGTGATACCATCCACATCAATTACCCTGTATTTTTTCAAAGCAATCGCGACCATTCGGTATTAATCGGTTACAAAAAAGGCGTACTCTCCTTTGATCCAAGAACCAATAGTTTCCACAAATTAGTGTCACTTCCGGCAGGCACCAGCCTGCATTATTCGCTGGTGCCGGTGCTGGAAAGCGGCAGTGACCTGTGGTGTCTGCAGGAAAACAGGGGAATCATCATCTACCATGCCCCCGGGCAGTTTACCCGCCTGTTCCCGGATGCGGAGGCCGGTGGCGTCGACAGCATCTTCCGGTCGGATGATTTTTTCCAAAACAACAAGATCGTTGCCTCCAATGACGATTATATATTCCTGCGCGTATCCCCGTTCAGGATACTGCAAATCAATGTCCACAGCAGGCAGGTCAAAAAACTCGATTATCCGGCAGGAAGGATATTCGGATTGACCTGTAACCGCGACCGGATTTTTATCGCCTCCCTGGAGGGCCTTACCTGCATACGGATTTCAGACGGGCTGACACTGCACAGGTTTCCCTATAGCACCATTGTGGCGGGAGCGGTTAACTACTCCACCCTGGAGCTGACCTCCGACCACCATTTGCTGGTCACCGTGGATAAAAGCCTCTTTGAATTTGACAGCGCCTGCCGCTGCCAGAAGGAGATCACCAACCTCAATGGCGATCTGATTATTACAACCGGCGTGGCCCCCTTTATTTACCAGGATAAATTCCGGAGGATATGGCTGCTCACCCTCAATGACATCAAGCGCATCGAGAACGTGGAAGTCCCCTTTGAGCACCTGTTATACCCCAGGGAGAAAAACAATTTTGTCCGCAGTATCTGCCTGGATGAACAAGAGCACCTGCTGATCGCTGGCTGCTACAACGGGGGCATTGAGCTCTATGATTCCCTGGGAAAGCCCCTGTGGGAAAAGCCGCTCATCACTGCGGAAGTAAAGGATGTGCTGTCCATTGAAAAAATTTACATGGACAGTTACCTGGTGGTAACCCTCAGAAACGGCCTTTACCTGCTGGACATCAGAAACCGGAAGATCCGGCCCCTGACTACAGGCAGTCCCCTGGGCAGCCCCCTGCGGATCCAGGAAAACTCCTACTCCAACAACCTGCAGCGCCTGGACGACTCCACCCTGCTGATAAGTACCCGCTCCAACGTATACCGCTGTGTCTTCCACCGCGACGTCCTCTGGTCTGCGACCCCCCTGCTGAAAGCCTCGCAGTTATACCGCTACCCGGTTACCTGCTTTTTGCTGACCCCCGACAATACATTGTGGGTTTCCACAGAATCAGGAGTTCTCCTGAGACGCGACGCCGGGGGAAATCTAAAATCGATCAATATACCGGAAAGCTACTCGATCCGCTGCATGGCCCGCGACAGCTTGCGCCAGATATGGGTAGGCACGGAAAAAGGACTATTTATCTACTCGCCTGCAGGAAACCTGGTGAGAAGTATCACCAAAGAAACCGGCCTGCTCAACGACATCATTTACGCCCTGCTTCCCGATGACAGCAGGAATAATTTTTTTGCCAGCACCAACCTGGGATTATCCTTTATCAGTGCTTCGGGCCAGGTGAAGAATTTCACCAGGGAACTGGGTCTGCAGGAAAATGAGTTCAACACGCAATCCTGTGCCAGGTCGGGCAGCGGCAAATTGTATTTTGGGGGCATCAATGGCATCACGGCCTTTTATCCGGGCGCCCTGTCGGGTGTCAATGACACCCCCTTCATTGATATCAGCCGCCTGGTCGTCAATGACTCCCTGTATAATTCCTATGCGGGCGCCTATCGGGGCGACACGATCCTGCTGAACCATAACCAGAACCGGCTTCAGTTTGACATAGCTGCCATCGGGCTGCTTAATCCCAATGAATACCAGTATAAATACAGGCTACATGGATCGGAGGAATCATGGCAGTCGACCCACCAGCCTACCGGCATCCGCTATACCCTGCCACCGGGCAATTACCAGCTGGAAATCACCTGCAGTCCGATTTTGAGCCTCAACACCGTTTTTTACCGGAAAATAGCCATCATTGTCAGGCCGCCCTGGTGGCAGACCTGGTGGTTCCGGACGCTCGCGCTGGTCCTGCTGGTCATGCTCATTGCATCGGTTGCGCTGAGCTATAATCGCAGAAAGTACCAGCAAAAGATAAAGGACCTGCAGCTGCAGAGCGAAATACAAATGGAGCGGGAAAGGATCTCCAAAGAGCTGCACGACAATATCGGATCGCAGCTGAGTTACATCAGCAGTAATATTGAATGGATGCTGGACGCCCCCGTACTCCTGAAAAGGGATGAGGAAATCAACCGCCTCACTGCGGTCAACCAGACGGCCAAGGAAATGATCTCCGACCTGAGGGAGACCATCTGGGCCATCAAAAACGAATCCATCCAGCTCGAGGAACTGGCCGATAAACTCAAACTCTTCATCCAGTCCCAGCAGCTGCTCAATCCGCAACTGGAAATCCGCTTCACGGAAAACATCGGAAATAATCTGCGTTTCTCACCCACCGAAGCCCTCAACATTTTTCGAATCTGCCAGGAAGCCGTAACCAATTGTTTCCGGCATGCCCGGGCCACCCTTCTGCAGGTCCATGTTGATTCCGGGGCGGGGGGGTCCTTTTGCATTTCCATGGAAGACAACGGCAAGGGTTTTGAACCGGGCATTACCCATAAGGGTCATTACGGCCTGGAAAATATGCAGGGCCGCGCTTTGGAACTCGGCGCCCTGCTTACCATCGATTCGCTGAGCGGCCGGGGAACAACCATTATACTGAGCAGGGGCTAAACAGGGTCTGCCTCGCTTAAATGCTACAAATGAGTTATTGGCCCTTAGCCGCATATCATTCAATTTTGTTGATTATACAATGAAAACCCGGATTGGAATAGTTGATGACAAGCCACAGAACCGCCTTTCGCTGGCGGAGCGGATAAATTATTCCGACGACACCGAAGTGGTGCTCATCGCCCGGGATGGGAACGATTTTTTGGACCAGATGAAAATGCTGACCCCGGCCACCTATCCGTCGGTGGTGCTGATGGATATCGAAATGCCGGTGCTCGATGGCATAGAAACAGTCAGAACTGCCAAACAGCTCTATCCGGAAGTGAATTTTTTGATGTTGACCGTATTTGATGACGATGAGAAGATTTTTGAAGCCATTAAGGCAGGCGCAGCGGGCTATATGCTCAAAGATGAAAAAGTGACCGTCATCATCGAATGTATCCAGCAACTGGTGGAGCTGGGCGGTGCACCCATGAGTCCCCGAATTGCCCGCAAGGCCCTGAGCCTCCTGATGAAAGCCTCCCTGCCCGATAAGCCGGAAAGTCCGCAGGAGGAGAAAAGGGACTTTGATCTCTCCCCGCGCGAAATGGAGGTACTCAAGCTCACCGTGGACGGTTATGATTATAAAGCCGTCGCCCAGAAATTATTTCTAAGCAGCCATACCGTGCGAAAGCATATTGCCAATATCTACCACAAACTGCACGTCACCTCCAAGGCCCAGGCCATCAAACTGGCCAACAAAAACAAATGGACCTGAGGCCATCCGGCAGGCCGCTCCGCCAGGATCCCTTCACCCCCGCCCTGCCATGGGCTTGCTCATAAAAAAAAGGCCAGGGAAACTGTCTTCCCCGGCCACCATTGATTGGCTGGAACCCCTATTGGGTCACCAGACTTATTTTTCGAATCTTGCTGTTGTGTTCATCCGCCACGTAAAGGGCCCCGTTGGCATCCAAGGCCAGGCCGATGGGATGGTTAAAGCTGGCTGAGGCCGCCGGTCCGTCTGTGGCGCCTGCTGTAGCCGAGCCGGCGTAGGTGCTTACGGTAGCCCCTCCCGAAGAGATCTTCCGAATGACGTTGTTGAAAAAATCTGACACATATAAATCCCCGCCGCCGTCAAAGACGCAGGCAATCGGGGCATTGAACTGGGCGGCTGCTGCCGGGCCATCGGCATATCCGTGGGTCCCGGCTCCGGCATAGGTGCTGACCATGCTGGTGGACACCGTGATCTTGCGGATGACGCAGTTGCCCGGCTCGGCCACATAAAGATCGCCGTTGCCGTCCAGGGTCAGCCCGTAGGGGCTATTGAAGGTGGCAGTGGCGACTGCCCCGTTGTTCAGGCCCACTGCGCCGGTGCCGGCATAGGTGCTGACCATGCCGGTAGACATCGTGATTTTGCGAATCACCTGGTTTTGGTTATCTGCGATATACAGATCACCGTTGGCATCAATGGCAATTCCGTCGGGATGGTAAAAAGTGGCGGTGGCCGCAGGTCCGTTATTAAGACCTATTACGCCGGGGGTGCCTGCCACGGTGATCACGTTACCGGCCGCAGTCACTTCCCGGATCACCTGGTTTTCTTCATCTGAAATAAAGAGATTGCCCTGTTTGTCCAGCGCAATGGCGGCCGTACCATTGAATTCAGCGGAAGCTGCAGGACCATTGACCAATCCAAGGGTGCCGGTTCCGGCAAATGTGCTGACCGCGGAAGTCCCCAGGTTGATGGCCCTTACCAGGCTGTTTCCCCAGTCTCCCACCAGGAGTCCGGCACTGCCCAGGGCCAGCGCGGAGGGATTGTTAAAACTCGCAGCCGTACCTATGCCGTTGACGGCTCCGGTATTGCCGGTGCCAGCCAGCGTGCTCACCGTCAAAACAGTGGTTGTAGACTTTTTAGGAGTGGATTTTGCACAGGAAAAAATGGCGGCAGCAAGGGCCCCGCCGATAATAAGGCGTAGTGGAAAATGGCTCGTTTTCATTGTAAAAAAGGTTTATAACAGGTAAATGTTTGGAGCTTAAAACTAGACCTTCTGCCGGGCCAGGGCAATAATGCAAATGGGCTATTTTTGTATGGAGGGCCCCCGTGGCGGGAGCAACCTGTCAAATATTCCAACATCCGCCTGTCCCACAGCAGGGATCTTATGAGGTGTCGGAATCAAGGGCAGTTAGCCGGAGAGAAGGTATCCGGATTTGGGCTATAGGCTCCTACAGGAGAATAAAAAAGCATGCGAGGCGGACCGGAATAAGGAATGGAAGCGGCCGGTAGCAGTCAACCCGGACAGGCCGGGAGGGGAAGGTCAGCAGCCTGGCAGAAAAGCAGATGCCGCTCGCCCCTAATTGACTCAATAGCCTGCCGGTCGTCGCCTGCGCAGCAGAAATAACATATATATCATGACCAGCAGGAACAGCATTCCCACGATCTGGTGAAGCTGGGCCAGCCATTCAAAAAGGCCCCAGTGACCGGCCACGATGCCCGGGCTGGTGAGTACCGAGGAAATTCCCAGCAGGACCTGCAACAGTACCATCAGAACCGGCAGCCACCTGCTTTTACGGACCAGGTGGCTCACACCCGTCACGCGGTATATGTTGAAGGTCCACAGCAGGGTCAGGACCAGCAGCAGATAGGCAATGGACCGGTGGAAAAAATGGATGGTGATGGGGTTATCAATCAGGTTCAGCACCGGTGGACTTTCTTTCCAGAGCCGGCCGGGCAGCCAGTCACCATTGATGGTGGGCCAGGTGGAGGCAGCTGCTGCGGCTTTATGGCCGGCCATCAGGGCCCCGAAAGCCAGCTGAATAAACAGTATCACGATGATGGTCAGGGTCCATTGGTGCATACCGGTATGATAGACTATTTCCTTACCCGGCACACGCAGCGAAACAGCAAACCACCAGGCATAACAGATAAGCCCCATGGCAAATACAAAATGCAGGGCCAGTTTGGTGGGCTTCACATACACCGCGTCACCGGTCAGCCCGCTTTTCACCATGATCCATCCGATGAGCCCCTGCATAGCCCCCATTAAAAACAGGATGAGCAGGGGAAGAATGATCCTTTCATTGAGCTGTTTTTTTACAAACAGGTATATAAACCCCGCCACAAAAACGACCATCACCATCCTGGCCCAGAAACGGTGAAACCACTCCCAGAAGAATATGAATTTGAAATCCGACAGGGAAAAGCCTGCATGGAGCAGGTGGTACTGGGAAGTTTGCTGATATTCCCTGAAATGGGTTTCCCACTGGGAGGCGTTCAGGGGGGGTAAAAACCCGGTGAGAATCTCCCATTCGGTAATCGACAGGCCGGACCCAGTGAGCCGGGTAATGCCGCCCAGCATGACCTGTACGAGCAGCATGAAAACACCCAGCAGCACCCAGTTGGCCACGGGTCGGGAAAAAGGGGAGGAAGATGATTTTTGCATAACGCGGGCAAAGGTAATGAAGGAACCAGCCACTGCGTCAGGCTCTTTCAATCTTTTGGTCAGGGCTGGTCAGAAGCCATCATCTCCGGCGGGTTCCGGCGGCTGCGAGGTCCTTTTTGGCCTGCAGGATGGGGGCAAAGGGACCATACTTATGCATGGATTCCGGAAAACTGTCCATATAGGGGCCAAAGGGATGGTCAAAGGGCTTCTGGGAGATATCCGGCCAGTCTCCCTTAAAATGGCCGGAGGGCCTGGGCCTGGAGTTGACGAAGGCAGCCAGATCCCAGGCCTGCTCATCACTCAGCTGGCGGCTGGCGTGGGTGGAACCAAAGGGCATATTGTTGCTGATATAAGCAGCCAAGCGGGAAATACGGTAGAGGCCCGCTCCCGTATTATAGCTGGAAGGGCCCCAGAGCGGCGGGTAGCGGTAGGAAATTCCGCCCGGTTCAGGCTGGCCCTGTCCCCCCGGGCCGTGGCAGCTGGTGCATTTATTTAAAAACAGGATGCGGCCCTTGGCCGTATCTGCCGCCCGGGATAGCAGGGGGAGGTTTTCCAGGCCGCTGCCCCTGGGCTTAACCCCCCGGGCCACCCCCTTACCCACCCATTGGATATAGGCCCGCATCGCCTGCATCTCCAGACTCGTGGAATCCGGGGCATGGCCATTGAGGCTTCTTTCAAAGCAATCGGAGATTCGCTGGAAGATATTTTCCACCGCGCCCCGTCTTTCCCTGAATTTGGGATAGGTGGAATAGACTGCCCCGAAATTGTTTCCCCAGGGCCGGGTACCCGCGTCCAGGTGACAGTTCTGACAGTTCATCCCGTTGCTGATGCGGGCAATACTGCCTTTGGGTCCAAAATAGCAGGAAGTGCTGGAGATCAGCCTCCTGCCATAGCGGATAAGGTCACCTGCTTTTCCGGCCGCAATGGAGGCCGTATCGGGAGCTGACCAGGCGGGCGGCTCCGCAGCTTTCCCAGTGGCAACCGCCTCCTTCGGGGCAGCTGGTTTATGATGGCACCCGGCTCCGGGTGCACCCAATAACCCCAACAAAAGGCAAAGGCCATATAAAGTCTGCAACCGGCCTGCGATCATAGGTGAAAATGATTTATTGCAGATAAATATACGGATATACAGGCAGGCTGCTACAAAAGGCCTGCCTGTATGAAAAGACCCGGGCTGCTAACCCACAAAACAATAAGCACACTGATGCTCCTGGGCCCGGCCTACTGCCCAGACCCCGGAGGGAACGACCTGGATGCCGGGGAGGACGTTTTCAATGAATTCCTTTTTGACAGCGGAGGCCTCCTGCCCGGTGTTCTGGGCCATGACAGCCGAGTAAACGGTAATGGCCATATCACAAACGCAGAACATCACCCCGCTTTGCTGCAGCTGGTCAATGCCGATTTCCACGCTGCCCACGCCGGGAATTTTGAAATCCCCCGGCCTGGGTTGCCAAAAAGGATTACGCAGCGAAGGGGCCTTGGTGGCCGGGTCATCCACTTTAAAGACTTCCCCGAATTTGTATTTGGCCCAAAGGGCTGACTGGAAGGCATAGGGAATGGCACTGTGCCGCAGTATCACCACCACGCTGTTGTCTTTTTCGGGGGTTCCGGTAGCCGAATTGGTGAGCAGGAAGACTTTTGGCCAGGCAAATGGGAACATTTCATGGGGGCCGGTTGCATCAAAAACGATCCGGTGTTTACCCTTAATACGGTTGAACCACTCCTCTGCCGGATGATCCCCGTAAACGGGTTGCCTTTTTTCTGCCATCAGTGAGGCCGGTCTGCCTACCATGGAAATACCCAGGGCAGCTGCACCGCTGGCAATCATGGCAAGAAAGCCACGGCGGTGGGTCTGATTTGAATGTTCCTTCTTTGACATACAATCGTGTTTTAGGTTAGAAAAAGCGTAACAGTCTTGACTATCCGGTAAAGGGGGGTCTTGGTCAGGAGGTAACAGCCTTGCAGCGGGTGACGGAAAAACGCAGCATAGGGTGTGGGCCGGGACGGCCTTCATTTCCCCGGTTGCCTGCCGGAGGATTACAGCCAGTTCTGGGGCAGGGGCCGTTGTCGCAAGCCGGGGGAAGACGCCCTGCCAGTCAGTAAGGAACCGGCAGTCCGCCGGGCTACAGAAAGTTACGAAAAAATAAATTATTTCCTTTTTTAACCCAAAAGGATTTTAGTGTGGAAGCCGCCGGCTGAGCAGGCCATAGACCCAGGTGCCGGCCAGGGCGCTCAGCAGGGGAACGATGAATACGGTGGTGCCGGCACCAATCTGGGCATACAGCGGGCCCGGGCAGGCGCCCGTCAGGGCCCATCCGAAGCCGAAAAGCAGACCGCCATAGACCTGGCCCCGGTTGAAGGCCCGGGTATGCAGCTGGATGGGCATGCCATAGATGGTCTTGAAAGACCCTTTTTTAAGGATCCATACCGAAACCATCCCAACAACCACAGCCGATCCGATTACCCCGTACATGTGAAAACTTTGCAGGCGGAACATCTCCTGTATCCTGAACCAGGAGATCACTTCCCCCTTGATCAGGATCACACCAAAGCAGATGCCTGCCAGCAGGAATTTCAGTTGGGCGGCCAGACGGCGGGCCACGGGGGGTTCCTGGGCAAAATCCTCGTGGAGGGAAGCCACTTCAAAATCAGTGTTTACTTCCCGGATATAGGCCGTTTCCTTTTCAGACATGGTTGGGATCATGGTTATTTTTTGTCAAAGTTGTAAAATAAGTGGAAGCAGCAGGTTGGCCACCAGGAAGCCCCCGGCCATAAAGCAGCAGGTAGCAACCAGGGAGGGCCACTGCAGGTTGGACAGGCCCATGATGGAATGTCCCGAAGTACATCCCCCGGCATAGCGCGTTCCGAATCCGACCAGAAATCCGCCCAGCACCATCAGCACCCATCCCCTGGGTGTGAGCAGGGCATGCCAGCTGAACAGGTCGGCAGGCAGCAGGCCGGCATAATCATGGATTCCGTAGCCACTGAGTTCCTGCACCAGTTTGGGGTTGAGATGCATAGGTTCCGGATTTTTGAAGATCGTAACTGAAACCAGTCCGCCCAGCAATATGCCCATTACAAACCACAGGTTCCAGGATTCCTTTCTCCAGTCATATTTAAAATAAGAGATATTGGCCGGGAATATGGCTGCACATACATGCCGCAGGGAGGAGGAAACCCCAAAGGATTTGTTGCCCATCACCAGCAGGGCAGGCACGGTCAGGCCAATGAGCGGTCCGGTTATATACCAGGGCCAGGGTCGGCTCAAATACTCTATAAAATGCATAGACTTTATTTGTGGCCAAAGTTAATGGAAAACCACCGATCCTTTTTCCCCCAAATCAAAATGGGCCGCGCAGGCGGCAGGGGCCTGTCCGGTTGAGGGAGGACTGTCTTATATTTGGCAAAATATTCCCTTGCTCAAAACGGCATACCAACACCAACTCTTAGAAGCGGGCTGCGATGAAGCAGGTAGGGGCAGCTTCGCGGGGCCCGTATTTGCGGCGGCCGTGATACTGCCGGAGGGCTTTTCCCATCCCCTGCTCAATGATTCCAAACAGGTCACCGAAGAAAACAGGGAGGAGCTGAAAGCCTATATCCAAGAACATGCCCTGGGCTTTGGCGTGGCCAGTGTGGACAGTCAGCGTATTGACCAGATCAATATCCTGCAGGCCTCCCTGGAAGCCATGCACCTGGCCATCAGCCAGCTGCGGCCCGCTCCGGGCCTGCTGCTCATCGACGGAAACCGTTTTAATCCCTATCCGGACATTCCCCACCGATGCATTGTAAGGGGGGATGCCATTTACAGCAGCATTGCGGCGGCAAGCATACTGGCCAAAACCTACCGGGATGCCTTCATGAGACAACTCCACGATGCCTATCCGGTGTACGGATGGGACAAAAACAAGGGGTATGGTACGGCCGGACACCGAAAAGCCATTGCGGCCGCCGGTCTCTGTGAGTATCACCGGAAAAGTTTCCAGATCATACCCAAACAATTAAAAATATTTTGATATGTTTTCCCCTGATCAATCCATTGTGCTGGAAGACAGTCGCGTGCTGCTTCGCCCGCTGGAGTCCGAAGACCTCCCGCTGCTGCTTCCCTTTGCCCTGCAGGAGCCCGATACCTGGAAGTATTCCCTGAGCAGCCCGGCCGGGGAGGCCGGCATGAAAAAATACCTGGAACAGACCCTGTTGCAGCGTAAGGAATGCCGGGAATATCCATTCATTGTATTTGACAAGCTCACTGGCAACTATGCCGGCTCTACCCGGTTTTATGATATTCAGCCCCATAACCAGAGCGCCCAGCTGGGTTATACCTGGTATGGCCGGGAATACCGGCGTACCGGCCTCAACAGGCACTGCAAGCTGCTGATGCTGACCCATGCCTTTGAAAGCTGGGAACTGGAAAGGGTGGAATTCCGGGCGGATGCGCGCAATGAGAGATCCATTGAGGCCATGAAAGCCATCGGCTGCCAGGTAGAGGGGATTCTCAGAAGCCATTGCGCCATCGAAGGCGGCGGCAGGAGGGATTCCATCATTTTATCCATCCTGAGACATGAATGGTTCGGCGAGGTAAAACAGCGCCTCCGGGCCATGATCCGGGACTGAGCTGCCCGCTCAGTTTTCGGCCCATGGGCCCAGGCCCATGCGGACCACCACAGGTTCTGCGCCCGTACAGTCCAGGACGGTGGAGGGGATCATGCCGCCGATTCCGCCGTCGGCTACAATATCCACCAGGTTCTTGAAATTCGCTTCGATCAGTTCGGGATCCGTATATTCTTCCACCATGTCCCCGGGCAGCGATGCACTCAGGATGGGGTGTCCCAGCTCCCGGACAATGGACCTGGCTATCAGGTTATCGGGCACCCGCAGTCCAATGGTATCCTTTCTGCTCTTGAGGATGCGGGGAACCTCCTTGGAGGCAGGCAGTATAAAAGTATAAGGCCCGGGCAAATGGCTTTTGAGCAGCCGGTACATCGGAGTGGAAATGCTTTTGGTGTAACGGCTTAGGTCGGACAGGTCATAACAGATGAAAGACAACTGGGCCCTGGAGGGATCAACCCCTTTAATACGGCAGATACGTTCAATGGCCTTGGGTTTAAATATACTGCAGCCAAGACCATAAATGGTATCGGTGGGATAGATGATGATCCCCCCGTCCTGCAGGCATTCCACAATGGTTTTGATGTTTCTTGGCTGCGGGTTACTGGGATGAAGCGTTAAGAGCATATGTGGCAATGTAGAAAATAAATTACAGAAATACCGCCCTGATTTTTTGCCCGGGCGGCGCGATTAACAACATTTTCTTAACATGTATTTAATAGTAACTTTGCCAAAATTTTTAAGCCATGCAGCTGCAAGCAGTAGACCAGGTTGAAAGCATCCGTGCTGAAGATTTTAAGGCCAACTACTATCATCCCAAGAAGCCCCTGGTGATCAAGGGTCTGTCCAGGCAGTGGCCCGCCTATACCCGGTGGAACTGGGACTATTTCAAGGAGGTGGTTGGGGATGTCAGGGTGGGTGTATACAATAACATTAAAAGTGATGCCTATACGCCGATCAACACGGCCGATGACTATATGAAATTCGGGGACTATATTGACATGGTCAGAAAAGGGCCTGCGGAATGGCGTATTTTTCTGTTCAACATTTTCGAACATGCACCCAAAATCACCTCAGATTTCAGCTGGCCCGAAGAACTCATGACCGGTTTCGTAAAGCGGTACCCGATGCTCTTTGTCGGCGGTCAGGGTTCGGTAACCCACATGCATTTTGATATTGACCTGTCCCATATCCTGCATACGCAGTTCGCCGGCAGAAAAAGGGTCCTGCTCTTTCCCTTTGAAGAACAGCATAAGCTCTACCGCAAGCCCTGGGAGGTGTTGAGTTTTGTAAACTTTGAAAAATATTTTGACAGCCACCATAACAAACTGGATCTGGAAACCTACCCCGCCCTGCAATTGGCCAGGGGCTATGAAGTCATACTGGAACATGGCGATACCCTGTTCATGCCGGCCGGTTACTGGCATCATATGGAATACCTGGACAGCGGGTTTGCCATGAGCCTTCGGGCCATGCAGTCATCGGTTTCGGGCAAATTGAAAGGAGCCTGGTACCTGTTTGGGATGCGCAGCATTGATACACTCATGAAAAGGACGGCTCCGAACTGGTGGTTTACCATGAAAAAGGACAGGACCTTCCGGGCCGCCGAAAAAGCGCTGGAAACTGCCGCCCAGTAAGGGTTTCCATAAAACAACCAGGCGTCCGGGTACTTTTTTTTTGAGAAAGAACAAAAGAAATATTAGAAAATTATTGCTTTTTAAAGAAACACTCTTTATTTTTACCCTGCATATGACTAAGAGTAAATGCTTGTAGTCATCCACACAACCCCTGTACTTTCCAATTTCCTAATTTTCTACCACCATCCAATTTCTCTATTACAAGCAATTAATTACCAGCCATAGTTATGGCAGCCCGTTGATATTACCCCTTTATTTTCTATTCCTGTTTGATTGAACAGGAAAAATTATCCGCCAGACCCTTTAAAAGAATCGAATTTTCTGTGCATGCCCTTCGGGTGATGCAGTCCGTTGCAGCCATTTTATTAAAGAGATTGAGTAACCAAAACTAACTTTTTGTGATGGTCTTAGGCTGATACACGGATGGCTGAAGCAGGATGCCGCTCCAGCGCGGCATGGGCAGGGAATCGGTGAACAACAGGTAAAGGGATGGAATATCATTTTTCAGGGCTCGACAACTGGGACGGATGGTTGAACCGGAAATGATAAACTGAAATGTTAAAAAAAATATTGATATATAAATCAGCACCTTTCTTTTTGTGGTTTCAGAGGTAAGCACAGGCCGGCGATTTCCATCGCTGGCTCTTTTTTTGTCTTTGCTTTGAAAAAAGATTTTAAACTGTGAAAAAACCGACAAATAAAGCCCCGCAGCGCGGGGCTTTTCTTTTCAGCGGGCCCCCTTGACAGTGGCCCGGCAGTAATATGGAGGGAATAATTACAGTATGGTCCAGGTCTCGTTGCCCCTCAGGAGTTTGTCCAGGTCGCCCTTGCCCTTTTTGGCGACTACATCCTGGATC
This sequence comes from uncultured Bacteroidota bacterium, assembly GCA_903906365.1. Taxonomy (GTDB): domain Bacteria; phylum Bacteroidota; class Bacteroidia; order Chitinophagales; family Chitinophagaceae; genus Puia. Next base: position 34,121 of record CAIVKC010000018.1, read on the forward strand.
TGGAGGTTGAGCATTTCCTCGTAACAGGGACGGTCCGTCTGATAAAATACGCCAAAGGGTCTGGGCAGGTGGCCTTCAGTATGGGGGTCGTCAAACATACGGACCAGGATCTGGCCCTTATAAAAATCCTGCTCATCATGGATCCACAGATCATCCCTGGAAACGCCGGCATCCAGGTCTACCACCACAGGCCGGAACCCTTCCAGTTTGATGCCCTTGTTTTGCTGGGCACCAAATACCAGCGGTTTACCGTGTTCCACAAAAAGGGTTTCCACCGGCTTACTGGCTTTCTCGGTAAAGATTTCAAAAGCCCCGTCGTTGAATATATTGCAGTTCTGATAAATTTCCAGGAATGAGGCACCCTTGTGCTGGTGCGAACGGAGCAGCAGTTGCTGCAGATGTTTGGGGTCCCTGTCCATGCTTCTGGCCACGAAAGTGGCATCTGCGCCCATTGCCAGGGCCAGTGGGTTGAAGGGATGGTCAATGCTGCCAAAGGGCGTGGACTTGGTAACTTTGTGTTCTTCGGAAGTCGGCGAATACTGACCCTTGGTCAGTCCATAAATCTGGTTATTGAACATCATGATGTTGACGTCAAAATTGCGCCGCAGCAAATGGATGGTATGGTTGCCCCCGATACTCAAGGAGTCTCCGTCGCCGGTAACAATCCATACGCTCAGTTCCGGGCGGCTGGCCTTCAGGCCGGAGGCAATGGCCGTAGCCCGACCGTGGATGGAATGCATACCATAGGTATTCATATAATAAGGAAACCGGCTGCTGCAGCCGATGCCGGAAATGATTACAATATCTTCTTTGGGTATACCCAGGGAGGGCATGATCTTCTGCACCTGCGCCAGTATGGAATAGTCGCCGCAACCAGGGCACCAGCGTACTTCCTGGTCGGTGGCAAAATCTTTGGAGGTCAGGGTGTTTTGGGCAATCGTGGTTGTTTCACTCATGGTAAAATGATTCTAAGCAAACTTACGTCAATAATATGTTTTACACAAGGAATGGATGAAAATGGCCGAAGGGCCCTGACTTTTTTGTGATCGCCGACAGCCCGGGCAGGCCACCCCGATCCGGTGCGGGTTTATTTTGACCATTGTTCCTCATACAAACACTGAATAAAAACAGGAAAAGGCCGGCTGCTACAGCGTGGTGGCTCCCTCAGCTATAAAACAGGCGGGCCAGGATCTGCTCATGGGGGCAGGGCTATAATGGATGCGGTCTCGCAGGAACGGTAGAGCCCTCGGGTGCCGGACCCTGACCAAACCCCCTGGCCCTGCTACACATGACCTGATAATAAAAGATCCACCTTGTCTTTGTCAAAAGCATAGAGCCGCATTTTTTTTGTAGGCAGGCCTCGACCAGGATGCGTCGGCTTTTGAAAAGAGCCATCAACGCCCCCGGGCCACCAAAGAACTATCCTGCTGTTTCCCATCCGGCCGGGATGGTATGCGGCCGGCGGCATGGCCCCTGGTGCACGAGGGAAGGATTTTACCGGATGATTTCGTACTTTCAGCAGCCAATACAAATCATTTATGAAACTTACTGCTTTGCTGTCCTTGGCCTTTTTTATGACCCGGGCGACTCTTTTTTCCCAGCCCCTGGAACGGGAGCGTCCCATACAGGTAACCGATATGCTCAGGGTCAAATCTATGGGGGGGATCAGCCTCAGCCGGGATGGCAGCAGGGCTGTTTTCACCCTGACTTCCATTGAGCCCGACGGGGACAGCAAATGGGATTATAAATATGTAAGCCACCTGTATCTGGTGCCGGCGGACGGATCGGCTGCCCCCAGGCAGCTTACTGTAAAGGAAGGCGCTTCACAGCCGGCCTGGAGCCCGGATGGCAGCCAGATCGCCTTTGTGAGGACCGTGGAAGGCAAGCCGCAAATATTCCTCCTTTCCATGAATGGCGGCGAACCCGTGCAGTTCACCCATGGCAGGTATGGTGCCAGTTCCCCCCGATGGAGCCCGGATGGCAGATCGATCTTATATTCGGCCACCGTAGGCATGCGGGATCTGTTAAAGGATTCCCTGCTCAATGCGGGACATGAATTGCCCGGCTGGCCTGATGAAAAGCCGGGGATCGATAACAACAGGGACCTGCTGGCTTCGGCGGCCCCCATCAACCCCGATGGCAGCCTCGAGGAAATTAGAGCCTACCTGGACAACGATGTGACGGATAAAAAAGCCAAGGTGGCCGATAAGCTGGTCTTTCAAGATGAGATGAATGTAAATACGGAAATGACCTTTACCCATTATTTCCTGCAGCCACTGGAAAAAGGCAGCCTTCCCCGGGCTATTACCCATGGTTTTTACCGGTATGCGGGCGTGGAATTCACCCCGGCCGGCAGGGAACTGGTCATTACCGCCAATATGGACACGACCCTTCATCCCGACCGGGCGCTGGAAACTTCCATTTACCTGCAGGACCTCTCAGGAGCAGGGGCCCGGCTGGTGCTCGGGGAAAAAGACAAGACCTTCGGCGGGACTGCGGTATCCCCTTCCGGCAAATGGCTGGCCTTTCTGGCGGGCTCGACCTCCTTTGTGAGCATCCCGGTCCTTTGTGTGATGCCCCTGCACGGAACCGCGGCGGATATCATCCGCATACCCCTGGACCGCAGCAAGGGCGGACTGGTTTGGAGCAAGGATGAAAAATACCTGTATTTCACCGCCCAGTCCAACGGGGGGGTGCCACTATACCGTGCCAATTTACAGACCCGCAGCACCGAGCAGCTGACAGACTTCAATACAGGCACCGGAAGTTTTGACCTGCAGGCAGGCCGGCTGGTCTATGTGAGGACGGCGGTGGAGGATCCTTATGAAGTCTACAGTGCAGACGGAAACCTGGAGCATCCCAAAAAGATCAGCGATTTCAATGGTCCCTGGCTGAAGGAGCGCCTCCTCAGCCTACCGGAAAAACATACCTTCAAAAACGACCAGGGAATGGTGATTGAATACTGGGTGATGAAGCCCCTACATTACCAGGCAGGTCAAAAATATCCCCTGCTGCTGGATATCCATGGCGGGCCTTCGGCGATGTGGGGTCCCGGGGAAAGCAGCATGTGGCATGAGTTCCAGTACTTCTGCGCCAGGGGTTATGGGGTTGTATACTGCAACCCGAGGGGCTCGGGCGGATATGGCCTTGATTTTCTCAGAGCCAATATCAACAACTGGGGCGCAGGCCCCACCAGCGATGTGCTCACGGCCCTGGACCATGCGGTGGCCGAAGGCTGGGCAGATACCTCCAGGCTGCTGGTCAGCGGGGGATCCTATGCGGGCTATCTGGTGGCCTGGATCATTTCCCATGACCACCGTTTTCGCGCAGCCTGTTCCCAGCGCGGTGTCTATGACCTGGCCACTTTTTTCGGGGAAGGAAATGCATGGCGGCTGGTCCCCAATTATTTTGGGGGCTACCCCTGGCAGCCTGCCGTCAGGGAAATCCTGCAGCGGGAATCCCCCATCAGCTATGTGGATCAGATCACCACCCCTTATATCATTTTCCACGGGGAAAATGACCGCCGCACCGGTTTCGTACAGGGTGAAATGCTCTATCGCAGCCTGAAGGTATTGGGGAGGCCGGTGGAATATGTACGCCATCCCGGAGCAACCCACGAGATCACCCGGGCCGGTGATAACCGACAGCGGATAGACCAGATGCTGCGCACCTACGAATTCTTCGAGCGGTGGCTGCACCGTCCCTGACAGGCTGCCACCGGCTGGTCAGCCCCTTCCTGCCTGAAGGCCGCAACGGGCGGGGGCCAGCGGGCAGCCGGGGCCATGTACCCTTTGTATCTATCGCAACCTAATTATGACAAAATAATACCACCGTGAAACTGTCCCATTTATCAGAGACCCTGATCGGATCAGAAATTGTAAAACTCGGCGGGGAAATCCGTGAAAGAATGCGGCTTGGGGAGCCGGTCTACAATTTTACGGTTGGAGATTTTGACCCGGCCATCTTCCCCATTCCAAAGGCACTGGAAGAAGAAGTGATAGAAGCCTACCGGCAACATTTTACCAATTACCCCTCCGCCGAAGGCAACCTCGACCTGCGGGAAGCCATCTCCGCTTTTCTGCTGGAGCGCGAAGGGCTGCAGTATTCCACCGACGAAATACTGGTGTCATGCGGCGGCAGGCCACTGATCTATTCGCTGTTCCGGGTGATTGCTGATCCCGGTGACCGTGTCATCTATGCGGTACCCTCCTGGAACAACAACCACTATACCCATTTTGTGGGAGGAGAACACATCGTGATTGATACCAGCCCGGAAAATGATTTTATGCCGGCCGCTGCCGATATCAGGCCCCATATCCAGGGGGCGACCCTGCTTTGCCTCTGTTCACCGCAGAACCCCACCGGTACGACCATCTCCCAAAAGGACCTCGAAGACATTTGCGATATGGTCCTGCAGGAAAACGGCCGGCGTGGGGAAGGAGAAAAAAAACTCTTCGTCATGTACGATCAGATGTACTGGCAACTGACCTACGGGGATTTCCGCCACCATGACCCGGTCAGCCTGCGGCCCGCCATGAAAGACTATACCATCTACATCGATGCCATCAGCAAGGTTTTTGCTGCCACCGGCCTTCGCATCGGATGGGCCTTCGGCCCCGCGGAGGTGATGGGAAAAATGAAATCCATCCTGGGACATATCGGTGCCTGGGGCCCGATGGCCGAACAAAAGGCCACCGCGCGTTTTTTGCCCCAGTCTCAAAAAATTGATGCCTTTCTGGGCGGCTTCAAGGCTGCCATGAAACAAAGACTGGACAAAATGTATGCGGGGTTCATGCAGTTGAAAAATGAAGGCTTTGCAGTGGATGCCATCACGCCCCAGGCGGCCATCTACCTGACCATCAAAATAGACCTGGCGGGCAAAAAAAACAGGGCTGGTGAACTGCTGGCCACCCAGAGCCAGGTAACCTCCTATTTACTAAGGGAAGCCAAACTGGCCGTGGTACCCTTTTCTGCCTTCGGCACTCCCAAAAACATGCCCTGGTACAGGCTCAGCGTCGGCACCTGTCAGCTGGACCAAATAGATGCGGTCATCAGTCACCTGAGGGAAGCCATGCAAAAACTCACATAAAAAAGGGGATTACTTTTGGTAATCCCCTGCTATTAAAAAATAAAATAAAACCGACTTTAATTCTTGTTACAGATAAACTGAAAAGGCTTTAATTCCTTTTGGCGAACCACCTGCTGTATGTCGCGTGCCTTTGACAGGATCTTGTATTTATTCATATCAAAGATCTCGTGACAAACGCAAAAATTATCCACCGTTTCATAATGGAACAACAAATCATTTAATTGTTCCAGTTCCTGCTCCATGAACCTTTCATTCATGTATTCGTCCTTGACAAGAACAAGCAAATCCCTGTTAGAAGCTTTCATTCAATTAGATTTTAATATCCTACCATGCCTTTATTGGTGCCACATCCGCAACGCTTGCTCGATCCGCCAATCCGGTTTCCTGAACTGCAGGAAGCAAACAGCATACTAATTACTATAAACAAGAAAATAACTCCTGATGTTGGCTTTTTCATAGTTTTATTGTTGATAAATTTAAACTATTTTATAGACAAAATAATATGCTGCCGGGCCCAAATGTCAAAATTTAACAGTTTTCCCCCTCCCAAGCCCAAAATCCTTGTAGCCCCGCTGGACTGGGGGCTGGGGCATGCCACCCGTTGCATTCCAATCATTCGGAATTTGAAATCACTTGGTTATGAGGTGATTATTGCAGGTGAAGGAGCCCAGCGCCGGCTGCTGGAGCAGGAATTCCCCCTTGATCGTTTTGTAGAACTGCGCGGATACAGGGTCCGCTATGGCAAAAATCGATGGTTAACCATTATGAAGATTTCTTTGCAGATTCCCAAAATATTGATCCAGATCAATCGGGAAAATCGATGGCTGAAGCAGTTTGTGCGTCAGGAGGCGCCGGCAGCAGTCATTGCAGACAACCGCTACGGGCTGCATAACCCCCAACTCCGCAGCATATTGATCACCCACCAGCTGTCCATCCGGACCCCGCTGGGTAAGCTGGTCAGCCTTCTTTTGCGGCACCTCAATTACCGCTTCATACGGCCCTTTGATGCCTGTTGGGTACCCGACTATCCACAAGTGTTCCATTCCCTGGCCGGTACACTGTCGCATCCGGCGAAGCTGCCTGAAACAACGCTACGCTATATAGGCCCGCTCTCCCGCTTTGAAGCCCCACATCGCGTCGCCCACGATATTGATCTGCTCGTCCTGCTTTCGGGAGCCGAACCGCAACGAACGGTTTTGGAAAAGATCCTCCTGGGTCAATTGGCTTCCCATCCAGGAAGGGTTTTTTTTCTCAGGGGGCTTCCCGGCGAAGGGGCTCTGCCAGAGGCGCCGCCCGGGGTGACCCTGTGCAATCACCTGGATTCAGCCGGTCTTCAGGAGCTGATCTGCCGCAGCCGGCTGGTCATCAGCCGCTCGGGATACAGTACGGTGATGGACCTGGTCAGGCTGGGCTGCAAAAGCATCCTGATACCCACTCCCGGGCAAAGCGAACAGGAATACCTGTCCTCCTATCTTTTCGGTAAAAAAATAGCCTACCAGGCCAAACAGGAATCTTTTTCCCTTTCCCGGGCACTGGCGGGCGCAGAGGCTTTTCCCTATGCCATGGCCCCCTGGGACCACCAGGTCCTTCTTACAGCGGCCATGGAGGAATTGGACCTGGAGCTCCGCCAGGGCGCGGCCGGGACCGGGCGGAAGTAAGGGCCTTTAACCAGCCAGGGCTTTGGGGTAATCAAAAAACCAGAATTCTTTTTTAGCCTCCGGGAAGCGGGACCAGGAATCCGCATGAATATGCAGGGCGAAGATTCCGCAGGTAGGCATATTGTCCACCTGCACACCGGTCAGGGTATTGACAAAAGCCGTAATGCCGGGATTGTGACTAAACAGGGCAACATGGCTGCATGGATCGGGCAATGCTGCCACTACCTGCTCAAAGGTGTCGGTGCCTGCGTGATAGAGTTCGGGAATCAGTTTCATATCCTCCGGTTTGCGGCCGTAGGCTGCCATGAAGAGTTCGGCTGTTGACCTGGCGCGGAGGGCGGTGGAGGAAACAAAACAGTCTATGGGAATTTTTTTTGCCAGCAGGCGGCGGGCCATTTCAGGGGCATCCCTTTTTCCCCTCTCCTGGAGGGGTCGATCAAAATCACTGTGCACCCCGGTATCCCAGCTGCTCTTGGCATGCCGTATGATCAGTAAGGATTTCATAGCTTAAACTTCAAAGTAAGACCGGGTTGTTTTGCCGGTAAATTTCGCTCAGTACCCGCGGATATTTTTCCCTTCCATGAAATTGATGAAGGCTTTATTGACCACCCGGTTTCCCCCGGGGGTCGGATAGTTGCCGGTAAAATACCAGTCGCCCGTATTGGTCGGACAGGCCAGGTGAAGGGATTCAATGGTCTGGTAAATAACCTGGACGGGTATATTGCATTCCGGCGGTGTAATCAGCCGCGCGATCTTATCGGAGATTTCTTCTGTGGTGAATGGCTTGTAGACGTTGCGGACCACATTTTCGGTATCCAGCTGCCCGAGACGCTGCATTTCCCTGCACCGTTCATAGAGTTCCTGCAGGCAGTCGTCCATTCCCCTTTCACGCATCAGGTCTATGGCCGCACGGAAGGCGATAAAATCCCCCAGTTTGCTCATGTCTATGCCATAGCAGTCGGGGTATCGTATCTGCGGGGCGCTGGAGATAACGATGATTTTTTTGGGCTCCAGCCTGGCCAGCATGCGTACGATGCTTTCCTTGAGGGTTGTCCCGCGCACAATGGAGTCGTCAATGACAACCAGCGTATCCACGCCTTTTTCCACCGTGCCATAGGTTACGTCATAGACGTGCTGCACCATTTCATTGCGGCTAACGTCCGCGGTGATGAAAGTGCGCATCTTCACATCCTTGATCGCTATTTTCTCTATCCGTATTTTGCGGTTGATCATCTCCGAGAGTTTCTCCTCGGTGATATCCTTACCCCAGGAAAGAATGCGCTGGATTTTTATTTTTTTCAAATAGTCTTCCATTCCCTTCCAAAGCCCGAAAAAGGCAACTTCCGCAGTATTGGGAATGAAGGAAAATATGGTGTTTTTCAGGTCATTGTCTATGGCATTGAGGACCTGCTCACTGAGGTTATATCCCAGGGCAATCCGCTCCCGGTAGATCTTTTCATCACTGCCCCTGGAAAAATAAATCCGTTCAAAGCTGCAGGCCCTTCTCTCCCTGGGTTCGAGGATCTTTTCCACCGAAATATGGCCGTCCGACTTGGCAATCAGACCCATACCCGGCATGAGTTCCATGACTTCGTTTTCTCCCACATTGAATACCGTCCGGATGGCCGAACGCTCTGAAGCGGCCACAATCAGTTCGTCACTGATATAATAATAGGCAGGGCGGATGCCATTGGCATCCCGGAATACAAAGGCATCGCCGTTGCCGATCAGCCCTCCTACGGTAAAGCCACCGTCAAACAGGGGCACCGCCTTCCTCAACAAATCGGCCACGTCCAGGTTTTCGGGAGCATGCTCATCGGCCTTTACCAAAAAGTGATGGATGACCTCCATCATGGCGGCCAGGTCGCTTTGTTTCTGGAATTCGCCCGGTTCCATATTGACCAGTGAAAACAGTTCGTCGGTATTGATCAGGTTGAAATTGCCGGCCAGCGCCAGGTTGCGGGCGGGTATGGTATGCCGCTTTATGAAGGGGTGACAGAATTCAACGTTGTTTTTACCCTGGGTGCCGTAGCGGAGATGTCCGAGAAGCAGTTCGCCCAGGCAGGAGATATGGCCCTTCATCAGCCCGGGGTGCTTGGCAATATCGGGCTGGTATTTTTCAAGCTCCCTGATTTCCTCATGTATTTTGGAGAAAATATCGGCAATCGGCTGGTTGGCGCTGCTTCGGATCCGGTGCAAAAAGGGATGTCCCGGCTCTATATTCAGTTTTACGGTAGCCACGCCCGCGCCGTCCTGTCCGCGGTTATGCTGCTTTTCCATCAGCAGGTACAGCTTGTTCAAGCCGTAGAGTACTGTCCCGTATTTTTGTAAATAGTAGGAAAACGGTTTTCGGAGCCGGATGAATGCCAGACCGCATTCATGTTTTATTTCATCGCTCATGCAAAAAAATGAACCGCAAAGTTAGGGCTAAATTCCCTAAGAATGGAAACAGATTACAAAGAAGCGGCTCTAAAAGGAGTTTCCCCGGTCTGGTTTGGTACCGGGGAAACGGATGCGTTATGTGGCTAAAAATAAGTCGCTGAGGTATTTATGAAATTTACCAGGGAAGCAGAATTCTTGAGTTTGAGTTTTTTGAGGATATTATGACGGTGCACTTCCACTGTTTTCAGGGATATGTTCAGGCTGTTGGCGATTTCCTTGGAGGAAAGTCCTTCCTTGATCAGGTTAATGATCTGCATTTCCCTTTCGGTCAGCGTGTTAATATTGGGGGAATTTTCCTTTTCATCCAGTAACTGGTCTGAGATGATGTTTTTGATCTCATCACAGATGTATTTATTCCCCTGGTGTACTTCCAGTATGGCCTGTATCATCTCTTCCTTGGAGGAGTTTTTGGTCACATATCCGCGGGCACCCATTTGCAGCATTTTTTTCGCATAGGCCGGCTGGGAATGCATGGAAACCCCGATGATCCTGGAAGCAGGGGATATCTTCCTTATTTTCTGGGTGGCCTCCAGCCCGGAAAAAGGAGTCATGTTGATATCCATCAGCACGATGTCGGGATGTTTTAGCCTGGCTAAATCCACCGCCTCTTCGGCATCCCCGCATTCTGCGATGACCTGAAAACGCGGATCACTGTCCAGGATATAACTCCAGGTCTCCCGGATGAGCTTGTGGTCATCTGCAATCATGATTCGAATTTTGTTCATAAGATTCTGTTTATAGGTTATTGATTGGTATTTGTACGTTTAATTTACAGCCTTCCCCCTCTGCCGACACGATGGAAACCTTGCCTCCGAACAAATCAGCACGGCTGATGATATTGGAGAGCCCCATCCCCTTTTTTCCCTTGATCCTGGATGGTTCAAATCCCCTTCCGTCATCGGTAATAAAGAGCTCAATCCGGTTTTCGGCTTCCACCAGGACCAGTTCGATGATCAGATTCCGGGCTTCGGAATGCTTGAGGACATTGTTGACCTGTTCCTGGATGATCCTGAAGAGCATCAGCTTTTGCTGGTCCCCGATCCGGCTGTCAAAATCACCCACCGGGTAGAACTCGATATGGATGGCTTTGATGGCCCGGATGTTTTCAATGAGGTCGTGTATGGAATCGAGCAGCCCCAGGTCACCGATACTGGGAGGAACCAAAGAACGGGAAATATTACGTATCTCGGTAATGGCCTGGGTGATATTTTTGGCACTTCTTGCAATCAGGTTAGTGCGTTCGGCTTCATCACTGCCGGCCAGTTCCAGGTAGAGTTTGGTGGTGGAAAGGATCTGGTTGACATTATCGTGCAGTTCCTTCCCGATCTCGGCCCTTTCCCGCTCCTGGGCATCGACCACCGCCTGTACGATCATTTTTTGCTTGTTGAGTTCCTGCTGGAGGAGCTTCTGTTCCATGGCCCTTTTTTCGGTAATGTCCTGCATGGAGCCGACCATTCGAACCGGCTGGCCATTCTTGTCGAAAATCAGAAAGCCGCGGTTGGATATCAAAACATATTTGCCGTTGGCCTTCCGGAAACGGTATTCCTCCAGCCAGAGGCCTCTTTTCTTTTGGCCGATAAAGGCAGTCAGCCCGTCGATCACCCGCCGGGCATCTTCGGGATGCAGATGGGCTTCCCAGAAGCCCCTTGTATTGACTTCCTTGCCGGATTTAAAGCCAAACTGGGTATAAAATCCCTCGCTCCAGAAGGGTATCTGGGATTTTAACTCCAAATCCCAGATCACGTCATTGGTGGCCTTGATGGCCAGCAGGTATCTTTCGTTGCTGATCTTTATTTTTTCCTCCGCCCGCTTGCTTTCCAGAATGATCAGGATGAGGTTGGCTGCCCGGACCAGCACGGCCATGTCCAGGTCGTTGGGAGATTTCACGTAGCTATAATACATGGCGAAGGTGGCCAGCACCTGTCCTGAGTTATCCAGAATCGGCAGGGACCAGCAGGCAGCCAGGTTATAGGCCGCAGCCAGGTCCCTGTAGGTTGCCCAAAGCGGATCGCTGGCAATATCGGAGACGATCACCGCCTTTTTGGTATAAGCAGCCGTGCCGCAGCTGCAGGCGGAAGGGCCGGCATTGATGCCATTGATGGCCTCGCAATAGGGTTTTGGCAGGCTGGGTGCAGAGAGGTGATGCAGGGTGCTCCCGTCCTCGCTGACCAGCAGCACCGAACAAAGCATGCCTGGAAATATCTTTTCTATGCCCTCCAGGAAGTAATCCACCGTGGTGGGCAGGCTGGCCTGCTGGTTGGAATTGATTTCCAGCACCTTTTTCTCCAGTTCAAGCAGCATTTCATGGAATTTTCGCCTGCTCACATCCTTGAAATAGACAAAGAGATCCCTGGAAACCGGATAAGTATTCATTTCCAGCCATCTTCCCTGGCGGGGAACATAGTATTCACGGGTAAAGGTGCTTTTTTCCTGGCCGGCCTTTTTGAAGGCAAGGACCGTGTCTGCTCCCATGAAGGGGGGGAGTCTGCCCTCCACGCTGCTGCCAGCCAGGCTCAGGGCCGGCTGTTCGAGGATCTGCGCTGCTTTGTGGTTGCAGAACAGGACATGCAGGTTTTGATCCAGCAGGAAATATCCCTCGGTGATGCTGTCCAGGACCGTATTGATTTGTTCGGGGTCCTGCAGGGGAGGGTTTAGCAGGCCTGCGGGATGGGTGCCCGGATGTGCCCCCAGGAGCTTACCCACCGACAGCAGGCCGCCACTTTTCAGCAGGGTGGCTGTCCAGGCGATTTTTCTAATGGATCCGTCCCGGGCGATGAAGCGGTTCTCAAAAGACAGGGGACCCGGCTTTGCGGGGATAAAAAAATCAGGACCCGGCCTATATGGCCGGTCGGAAGGGTCCAGCAGGCTGGCGTAGGGAACCCCCAGGAGTTCCTCTTTGCTGTATCCCAACAGTGCGCAGAATACCTGGTTGACAGAAAGCAGCCTGCCTGTGGGGCCAAATATGCAGCAGATTTCCCGGCTTAAGGCAAAAAAATCGTCCGTTTCCCCGCCTCCGGAGGCTTCAAAGGGTTCGTTTTCCGCGCTGTTTCTGCCAGCAGAAGACTGTGTAAGGGCTTCCCCCAGTTGAGGGGCTTCGGAAAGCAGCCTTTCCCCGGCCTGTACCGCAGCGGCGGCGACCCGGGGTTGAGCGGTATGCAAAGGGGTATTGAAAGCGGGAAGAATAGGTTGGTTAAAAAGGGCCCGAAATCCTTGCGACAGGGATAAAAAGGTCCGTTTTGAGTCAGTTTGAATCAAATAGGGGATGATGAATTCACCAGGCTCCGACCAGGGTTTTCTTGCAGTAATCAACATAAAATTGATATTGGTGCGGGGGCAAACGGGCATCAGTTAGATCAATCAAAGATCAATCTATTGACCTGACATAAAAGCTACAGCTAATTTCACTATTAAATTACTACTAAGGAATGTAAAAACAGAATTAGTTCGAGCTTTTAGTGGATTATAGGTGTTAATCCTTAATCAGCCGATTAATTACTGACCACGGCGGCATTCTGCATCCATTTGGAAAGGTTGCTGCAATGCTTGAAATCCTTGTCAATCATGATGTAAATCGTGGGAATCTTGGTTGTGAACCATTTTTGGAGGGCAGCCTGCTTTTTTTCGTCCAGGGCACGCTGGCTGATGGTATTATAATCGTCATTGAGGTTTTCCCTGTGGGGATCCGACTTGGTCAGGATGTGGATGATACGCACACCTTTTTTGCCCTTTTCATCGGTAAAAGGAGTGGGTTTGGAATATTGTCCCGGTTTAAGATCTTCATTTTTAAGCATTAAGACAATGTCTTTGTCGAGCTTGTCGATGGCAAGGTAGGTTGATCCGTCCCGGCCCATTTTCATGCCGCCGGTGAATTTGGCCGTCGGGTCTTCGCTGTAATGCTGCACGGCGTCCTTGAAACTGATGCTGCCGGCCAGCAGTCGCATCCGGATGGAATCCAGCCTGCTAATGGCTTCATTGGTCTCCGGTTCGGTGATCTCCGGAATGCGCAGGATATGGCGGATGACGGCATCATCGCCATTGCGGCTCACCATCTGGATGATATGGTAGCCGAACTGGGTCTTAATGACCGGGGAAACCTGCCCGTCCTTGAGGCGGAAGGCTGCGGCCAGAAAAGTGGGATCCCACTGCTTGTCACTGCGGTTGAGCTGGTATTCTCCGCCTTTTTCCTTACTGCCCGGGTCATCGGAATAGAACCTGGCCAGGGCGTCGAATTTCTTGGTGCCGGCTTCCACCTGCCTTTTGAAGTCGGAAAGCTGTTCTATCACCAGCAGTTCAATGTCCCTGGAGGCCTTGGGGTACAGTACTATTTCCCCGATCTGTAATTCGGACTCATAGAACTGCAGGCTGTCTTTGGGTATTTTATCGTAGTATTCCTTTACCTCGGTGGGAGTGATCTTCACGTCTTCGACGATCTTGTTTTGCATACCCTGCGAAAGGCGCTCTTCCTTGATGGGCTGGCGCATGTCTTCTTTGAGCTGGTAAATGGTTCGCCCGGCGATTTGTTCCAGGGCCTCCTTACTGCCGTATACCCCGATGAAATACCGGATCTTCTGATCCAGCTGCGCGTCCACTTCCTCCTCGCTGACCGGGATGGAATCCCTTTCGGCCTGCATGACCATGGCTTTCTGGATCAGCATACGGTCCAGCACCATGCATTCTTCGGGTGCCTGGCCGCCCTGGCGCACGATATCTTCAATGGCGTTCTTGATCTCAGAGCGAAGTATGATCTTATCCCCCACTATTCCTGCGATCTTATCGGCTACTATTTTCTGCTGCGCAAACAGGGCAGAGCCAGCAAAAAATGATAACAATAACAGGATAAATCTATTCATATCAGGTGTATAGAATTCAAAAATAATTTCATCCCGCCGGATTAACCGCAGGGGCCGTCAATTTAACAAAAGCTTAAGTGCGCAGCCGGCTTCCCCAAAGGGGCTCCGTGCCCATCAGAGCGTACGTTTAACCTCTTCCTCTTCATAGGCTTCCACGATATCTCCGACCTTAATATCATTATAATTTTTAATAACAAGTCCGCATTCCATGCTCGAAGAAACTTCCTTGACGTCGTCTTTGAACCGTTTGAGGGATGCCAGTTCCGCGGTGGCACCTTCGGATGTCGGATAAATTACGATGCCATCGCGTACCAGCCGGATTTTTGCATTGCGGTAGATCTTACCGTCCAGTACAAAACAACCGGCCACCGTGGCCTTATCGAATTTGAAGACATTTCTGACTTCCACATTGGCCACCACCTTCTCCTGGATCTTCGGTTCCAGCATGCCTTCCATGGCGCTTTTGATTTCCTCAATGGCGTTATAGATGATCGAATAGGTCTTGATTTCCACCCCTTCGCTTTCCGCCAGGCGGGATGCCTGCAGGGAAGGACGGACGTTGAAACCCACAATGACCGCATCGGAGGCCGTGGCCAGCAGGATATCACTTTCGGTGATGGCCCCAACAGCCTTGTGTACCACGCGAACGGCAATCTCCTCGGTGGAGAGTTTTTGCAGCGAATCGCTGAGGGCTTCCACCGAACCATCCACATCGCCTTTGATGATGAGGTTGAGTTCCTTGAAGTTACCCAGGGCAAGCCTGCGGCCGATTTCATCGAGGGTAATGTGTTTTTTGGTGCGTATCCCCTGTTCGCGCAGCAGCTGGGCCCGCTTGTTGGCCGTTTCCTTGGCTTCGCTTTCATCCTCGTATACCCGGAACTTCTCACCGGCCTGCGGAGCGCCGTTGAGTCCCAGCAGCAGTACGGGCGTGGAAGGCGGGGCGTCCTCCACCCTTTTGTTGCGCTCGTTGAACATGGCCTTGATGCGTCCGTAATGCTGGCCGGAAACGACCAGGTCGCCGATACGCAGGGTGCCGTTTTGCACCAGTACGGTCGCCACATAACCGCGCCCCTTGTCCAGGGTGGCTTCGATGATGGTTCCCGAGGCATCCTTATGGGGGTTGGCCTTGAGGTCCAGCAGCTCGGCTTCCAGCAGGATTTTCTCCAGCAGCTGTTCGATATTGAGTCCCTTTTTGGCGGAGATTTCCTGGGACTGGAATTTACCACCCCAGCTTTCCACCAGCAGGTTCATGCCGGCCAGCTGTTCGTAAATGCGTTGGGGATTGGCGCCTTCCTTATCAATTTTGTTAATGGCAAAAATCATGGGAACGCCGGCAGCCTGGGCATGGCTGATGGCTTCCTTGGTCTGCGGCATGACCGCATCGTCTGCGGCAATGACAATGACAGCGATATCTGTCACCTGGGCACCGCGGGCACGCATGGCCGTAAAAGCCTCGTGACCGGGGGTATCCAGAAAGGCGATCTTCTTGCCACCGGCCAGCGTGACCTCGTAGGCGCCGATATGCTGGGTAATTCCACCGGCCTCTCCCGCCACGACCTTGGCCGAACGGATATAATCCAGCAGGGAGGTCTTTCCATGGTCCACATGTCCCATGATGGTCACAATGGGGGACCTGGGTTGAATATCTTCGGGATCGTCGTCCTCTTCTTCTTCTTCCATTTCCGCGGCGTCATCGATGCCGATGAATTCCACGGTATACCCGAATTCACCGGTAACCAGCTCAATGAGGTCAGCTTCCAGGCGCTGGTTGATGGAAACCATCATACCCAGGCCCATACATTTGCTGATAACATCCGCATAACTTACATCCATCAGGTTAGCCAGTTCACTGACGCTGATGAATTCAGTCACCTGCAGCTTGTTGTCTGCCTGCTCGTCGGTTCCCGACATTTCAGCCAGCTCATCCCTTTTGGCGCGCCGGTATTTTGCTTTCAGGCTTTTTCCACGTCCGCCGGCTCCGGCCAGCTTGGCCTGGGTCTGCCGGATTTTTTCCTGTATTTCCTTCTGGTCGATTTCCTTGACTTCCCTGGGATGGGATGGCTTGGAGTCGGGTCTGCGGTTTGCACCGCCGCCGCCCTGCCGGTCGTTCTTGCGTATGGGGAACCGGTTGTTTCCCCCCTTCTCCTCGGTCCTGGGGGTTATTCCCGGGCCGGAACCGGGCAGGCTGCCCCGGGTCTTTTTTTCTATGGGTATCCGCTTGCGCTTTCTTTTTTCTTCAGCCGGTTTTGGCCTGGTATCGCTGTCCACCGGAAGCTCGATTTTGCCCAGAATCTTGGGCCCCTCGATTTTTTCTGCCTTGATGTTCTCAATGAACTGTACCTGGGCTTCGGCGACTGGCTCAGTCCTGGCCGCCGGGGCCATGGTCTTGGGTTCTTCCTCCCGGGAGACCGCCTGGGGGGCTTCGGTCACCGGTTCGGAAACGGCTTCGGCGGCAGCCTGGAGTTTTTCAACAGGCTGTTCCGGCTGGGCTTCCTGGGCCGGGACTTCTTCTTCGGCCTTCTTTTTGGTGGCCTTTTTGGGGCGGGTGGACGAATCTATGGCCGACAGGTCGATTTTGTCCAGGACTTTTGGCCCTTCGATTTCCGGCGCTTCCAGTTTCACCACAGCGGGTTCTTCCCTGCGGGGTTCAGCGGGAGCCGCCACCACCTCTGGCTTGGGTGGCTCCTCGGCAATGATCTCCGGGACGACCACGACTTCCTTTATTTCCTTTTTGACTTCCTTTTTGAAAAGGATCGTCTCATCCTCTTTTTTCTTTTTGGCCTCCACACTGCTTCCTTTGGGCAGGTCAATCTGGTCGCTTTTGATCTTAGCCACCTTATCGCCCTGGAATTCCTGCTGTAAAGAGCGGTACATTTCCTCCGTCAGCTTGGACGTAGGCTTAAGATCCTCCTTACTGAAGCCTTTACCTACCAAAAAATCAACCAGGGTATCTTTACCAATGTTGAATTCCTTGGCCGCGGCCATTAATCGTAATGTTGTTATTTCTGCCATAAATTCGTTGCCCAATATCCGCCTGCGGCGGATTATTTTTAGTTAAATCGTTCCCTGTTACAGCCGGCCTTCAGGCAAGGTCCGGTCATTATTCCTTCTGAAATTCTTCCTTCAGCACGCGCCTTACATCCTCGATGGTTTCCTTTTCCAGGTCAGTCCTTCTTTCCAGTTCCTCGGTGGTGAGGGCCAGTACGCTTCTGGCTGTGTCACAGCCCACACGCTTGAATTCATCAATCACCCAGGTCTCGATCTCATCGGAGAATTCCTCCAGGTCGATATCAAATTCCTCCACTTCTCCTTCATTATCCCGGAACACATCGATGGAATAACCGCTGAGTTCCTGGGCCAGTTTGATGTTGACCCCTTTGCGCCCGATGGCCAGGGAAACCTGGTCCGGCTTTAAATAGACATTCGCCTGCATCTTTTCGCTGTCTATGTCCATACTTGTTATTTTGGCAGGCGTCAGAGAACGCTGGATGAGCAGCTGGATATTATTGGTCCAGTTGATGACGTCAATATTTTCGTTCTTGAGTTCGCGGACAATGCCATGGATGCGGCTTCCCTTCATCCCCACGCAGGCCCCTACCGGGTCAATGCGGTCATCGTAGGATTCCACGGCCACCTTGGCCCTCTCCCCGGGTTCCCTAACTATTTTCTTAACAACAATGAGGCCATCAAATATTTCAGGCACTTCAATTTCAAGGAGTTTGGACAAAAAGGAGGGGCTGGTCCTGGACAGGATGATTACCGGGGAATTGTTTTTCAGGTCCACTTTCTTAACAACGGCGCGGATGGTCTCCCCTTTTTTGAAATAATCCTGAGGAATCTGCTCGCTTTTGGGAAGGATCAGTTCGCTGCCTTCCTCGTCCAGTAGCAGAATCTCCTTTTTCCAGACCTGGTAGACTTCCGCATTCACGATCTCGCCCACGCGGTCATTGTATTTTTTTACCAGTACGTTTTTTTTCAGGTCGCCGATACGGCTGGCCAGCGTCTGTTTGGCTGCCAGGATGGCCCGGCGCCCGAAATCCAGTATCTCCACCTCCTGGTACAGCTCCTCACCCACTTCGAAATCCGGTTCAATCTTGACCGCTTCGCTGTAAGGAACTTCAGCCAGCGGGTCGTTCACCTGACCATCATCGACAATGATCCGGTGGCGTACGATTTCCAGGTCACCTTTTTCTGCGTTCACGATGACGTCGAAATTTTCATCACTGCCATATTTTTTACGCAGCAGTGTCTTAAAGACATCCTCCACCACTTTCATCATGGTAGGACGGTCAATATTTTCCGCTTCTTTGAAATCCTGGAAAGCTTCGATCAGGTTGATACTTGCCATAACACTTGAATTTAAAAATCCGGGGCTGGCCCGAACAAGTTAAAAAACGACTTGAATTTTTGTTGTTTTGATTTGGGTGAATAAAAAAGTATGCTGAATCAGTTCCTTTTTTTTGTTTTTTCCCCTGGTCTCCTCCACGATGATCCCGTCCTGGCTCACCTCCCTGAGTACCCCTTCCCGCCTGGTTCCGTCCAGCAGGACCACTTCCACAGGCCTGCCCAGGTTCTTGCGGTACTGCCTGAAGAGTTTCAGGGGTTCGTCCAGGCCCGGAGAGGAAACCTCCAGCGAAAAGTCCCCGCCCGGGAACAGTTCGGCTTCCTCAATCTTCTTATACAATGCCCGGTTGTACTGTACACACTTTTCGATGGAAATGCCGGCATCCCCGTCCAGAAATACCTTGATATTGCTGGTGGGCCTTATTTTTACTTCCACCAGAAAATACTCCGGATCACCGGCCATGATCTGCCCGATCATGGACTCCACAGCCTTTAGTTGCGTTTCTTGTACCATAGAAAAATAAAGAAGGGAACGACTTCGTTCCCTTCCATTGCTTCGTTTGCCAATGCAAATGTAATACAATTCTGCCATTCCCTCCAAAACTCAGGAAAAAATTTAAGTTAACTAAAACGATGGTTTGAAAGATATTAGTGATAAACCCAGTAATTTTAAGTAAAACAATCCCCCATGAGCCAATCAGAGACCCTGGGGTCCTATTTCAAGGAAAACAAGGACCTCCTGCAGGACTACCTGGAGACAAGGGCGGACATATTCCGGCTTTCCGCCATCCGGATGATATCCAGATCCGCCGGATTGCTGGTATGGATCATCATTTCCCTGTTCCTGTTGTTTCTCATTGTACTGTTCGGGGGGCTGGTGCTGGGACTCTGGCTCTCCGAGCTGACACACAGCCATATCATGGGCTTCGGGCTGACCACCCTGCTGATGGTACTGATCTTTTCGATCCTGGCCCTGTTCAGGAAATCCTGGTTCGTGGACCCCGTGGTCCGCATCATTATCCGCCGGAGCAGCGAGGATTCCACCCTGGATGACCATCCCATTGACCAACCTTACAACGAAAAGCCATGACCAGCCAGTCTAATAAAATCACGGATCTCGATACCCTCGACCAGGAAATCCTCCGGCTGCGCAGGAAGGTAAAGGGCATGGAAAAGGCACTGGATGAAAACATCAGTCATTTGCAGTCCAATTACGGCTCCATGCTGCTCAACAGCCTGCTGGGGGAAAAACCCAGGGGAAGGGGGATACTGGAGGGCCTGGTGAACCTGGTGGTCCACCACGAAAGGCTGAAGGGAAGCCTGACGAACCTGGGCAGCCAGCTGGCAGAGCGGGCTGCAGCAGGAATTGAGCATTGGCTGGAGCGGCTTTTTGACAAGAAGTAGCCCGTTATTAAGGAAGTCTTTAACAAGGCTGTTTTGGTTTTTAGTGTAACTTTGCCATCATTATGCTAGCAGAAATTATTTTTTTCGCCCTACTGGGATACTTCATTTACAAGGTTGTTTTTGATTTCATTGTCCCGGTATCCCATGCGGCCCGTCAGATGAAGCAGCAATTCCGCGATATACACCAGCAGGGACAAAGGCAGGCCGGCACCTACCAGCAGCAGCAGCCCGCAGATGCCCGTCCACCCCGCCCGGAAACACCCAGGCCCAAGCACCCCTCGGACGAATACATCGATTTTGAAGAAGTGAAATAGGCTGTTTGCCTACCAGTCCACCTCATTGATGGAGGTGCCCGGCTGAAGGAAATACCCTTGCAGGCCAGCAGCAATGGCCCCATCCACATTGACCAGGGCGTCATCCACAAATAGGGTACGGCCTGCGTCCAGCCCGTTTTCGGTTATGATATACTGATAGGACTCCCTGTCCGGTTTGCGCAGCCCCATGATATGTGAGTAATAGGTCTTTTCGAAATGGTCGTCCAGGGAGCCCTGCCCGAAGGTATTGCGGTAGATCTGCTGCAGGGCGGCCAGGTGCAGGGCATTGGTATTGCTGAACAGGAACAGGCGGTACCGTTTACCCAGTTCTTTGAGCAATTCGATGCGCTGCGTAGGAAAATCCAGCAGCATGCAGTTCCATGCTTCTATAATGACCTCGTCGGAAACGCTCAGACCACCGGCCTGTTTTAACTGATCGATGAACTCCCGGTCACTGATCCGGCCGATCTCATAGTCCCGGATGAAGGAAGCGGCGAATCCGTGGCCGAATAAAGACCTGAAATGCCCCACACCCAGGGATACAAAAGCATCCTCGGTGCGCTGGTTATCCAGGTTGAGCAGGACGCCGCCGAGATCAAATATGATATTGCTGATTTCTTTCATACCCTAAATGTAAAAAGGGGACCGGTAACCGCCTTATTTTTTTAGCCGGCCTCTGAAGGAACCAGGCACGCTCCCGGCAGC
Source organism: uncultured Bacteroidota bacterium (assembly GCA_903906365.1). GTDB lineage: Bacteria > Bacteroidota > Bacteroidia > Chitinophagales > Chitinophagaceae > Puia. Next base: position 54,927 of record CAIVKC010000018.1, read on the forward strand.
TACTTACCTTCCTTTACCTTCAGTACATAAGCGGGCAGCAGTCCATGGGCTTCCTTATGGGTGCGGATGATGGCGTTGGAATCAGGAGCCTCCGAAAGACAGAAGACGTTTCCGTTCCTGGTATCCACCCAGTAATTGATGAAATTCACCCCGTACTTCCCTTCCACAGCCAGGTCCTTTTTATGGGCTTCGGCCACCGCGGCCTCGGTTACGTTGCCCGCTCCCAGGTTATGAACATCCAGGAAAAACTGCCGGCCTTCCACCACAGCTGATTCGGTACCGCCGGACACCTTGTAAATAAATGCAGGAATCAGTCCGTGGGCTTCCCGGTGGGTTTGAATGACGGAGGCGGTGTCCCTGGCTGTGGAAAGACAGTACACTTTTCCCTGCTGTTCATCCACCCAGAACTTAATGAAGTTCACATCATATTTACCTTCTGTGGCCAGGTCCTTCTGGTGGGCGGCCATCACATCGGCCAGGGTCACTTTGCCCGGCACCAGATTATGCACATCGATATAGAGGTTCTTGTCTGCGGTGACCGCGGCGGTTGCTGCCGGCGTAACGCCCTGGGCGGAAAGACCGCCTGCATACAGGGCCATGACAGAGAGGATCCAGCAAGAGATTGAAATTTTCATGATCAGAATTTTTTAAGATGATTAAAATGTTAGGTGTACAAAATAAAGGGCCATTGCGCCGGAAGGTCTAGGAAGTTTTACCTATATTGGGGTTGCTCATTCCCCATTTTACAGAAAGGCCATGGAACTGATTGAACGAGATGAATTTTTGGCAGTCCTGCACGACCGTTTCAAAAAGACGGCCTCCGCCTCCGGGCATTGTTGCTTTATCACGGGGGAGGCAGGCATTGGCAAAACCTCCCTGGTTCGGACCTTCTTAAAGCAGGTGGAGGGACAATGCCTGGAATATACGGGCGCCTGCGATTCCCTGTTCACGCCCAGGCCACTGGCTCCCCTCTACGACCTATCCCTGCAGATGAAAGGAGACTGGTCTGAAAAAATAAACTCCCTGTCATCCCGGGCCGAACTCTTTACCCGCTTTCTGCAGGCCCTGTCGGGCAATACCCTGCCGGTGGTACTTGTTTTTGAGGATATCCACTGGGCCGATGAGGCGACCCTTGATTTCATCAAATTCCTGTCACGCCGCATCAGCCGCACCCGGTGCCTGTTTATTCTAACCTACCGCGATAATGAGGTCAGCCAGTACCATCCCTTAAGAAATTTGCCGGGGGACCTGCAGCCTGGCGTCTTCAGCCTGCTTTCCCTGACGCCCCTGTCCCGGGCGGCTGTGCAGAAAATGGCCCTGGAGAAGGGTTATGACGGCGAGGATGTCTTTTCCATATCGGGTGGCAACCCGTTTTATGTTACCGAGATCCTTGCATCCTACTCCTGGGGTATCCCTGACAATGTGAGAAATACCATTTTATCCATCTACCACCGCCAGGAGGAACCTACCAGGAAGGTCTGGCAGTTACTCTCCGTGATCCCAGAAGGAATGGAGGTATCCAGGCTGGCCAGGGTAGACCCGGGCTGGCAGGAATCGGTGGAGGATTCCCTGTCAAAAAAGATCCTGGTTATCCGCCACAACAAGATTTTCTTTAAGCATGAGCTTTACCGCCGAACGATCGAAGAACACCTTTCGCCCTTTAAACGCATTGAACTCAACAAGTACCTGCTGGATATTTTCCTGGCAGATTTTGAACAAGCAGCGGAAATCGAGCGGATCGTCCATTATGCCAAAAATGCCAACGAAAACGCCCTGGTGGTGAAATTTGCCCCCGGAGCAGCCAGGAAAGCGGCTTCGGTGGGTGCCCATATTGAGGCATCCAAACTCCTTTTGACCGCCATAGAATATACCGACCCCAGAGACACCGAAAAGCTGGTCCGCTTTTATGAGGATTACGCCTATGAATGCTACCTGACCAACCAGATCAAAAACGCCATCATTTTCCTGAGCCGTGCCCTGAAGATCCGGCAGGCGAACCAGGAGACCGAGCAGATCGGCAACAGCCTGCGCTTTTTGTCCAGGCTCTGGTGGTTTGAAGGAAACCGCCTTCAGGCCGAGCGACTGGGGGAAGAGGCCATTGAGGTGTTGAAAGACCAGCCGGCTTCCAAGGCCAAGGCCATGGCTTACAGTAATATGTCCCAGCTCAAAATGCTATCCGACCAAACTCCGGACTGTCTGTACTGGGGACAAAAAGCCCTGGATGCCGCTGAGCAGGCCGGCGACGAGGAAACCATTGCCCATGCACTCAACTGCATAAGCACAACCCTGATGCTCAATGACGGCACCACCCAGCAGGGTATTGATATGCTCTACCAAAGCCTGGAAATTTCCTTAAAGAACGCTTACCACGAACATGTGGCCCGGGCCTATACCAACCTGGGAAGCAATTCCGTTACCCTGAGAAATTATGCAATGGCCCGCAAGACCCTGGAGGAAGGCATCCATTATTGCGAGGAAAGGGACCTGGATTCCTGGAAGGCCTATATGACAGCCTGGAAGTCCAGGCTGAATCTGGAAACAGGAAACTGGGCGGAGGCTTACAGCCTTGCCAGCCACCTGATCAAAAACGAAAACCAGTCTCCCGTAGTTAAGATAGGCGCCCTCGCCGTGGCTGCAACCCTTAAGATCAGAAGAGGGGAAACAGGAGCCCTGCCCCTACTGACCGAAGCCAGCGCGAGGGCCTTTGAGACCATGGAGTTGCAGCGCATCGTCCCGGTCATGATGGCCATGCTCGAATATGAGTGGGTCACCGGCGAACAGGCCGTTTCCGAAGCATCCCTGGCCCAAACCATCGACCTGCTGACCCGGCTGGGAAAATTCTCCCGGAAAAGCAGGTTCTATTTCTGGCTGAAAAGAACGTCCAGAACCCATATGCTTCCACCGGAGCTGGGGGAAACAGACCCAACCAGCCCGGAAAAAACAGCCGGGCAGGAGGCCCGTTTCTGGGAACAGATAGGCTCCCCCTATGAACAGGCCCTTTGCCTTTCGGAGGGAAGCGAAGCGGAAAAAAGAAAGGCCCTGGCCCTGGTTCAGCAGCTCGGCGCTGCTGCCGTATATGAAAGAATAAAAAGAGACATGCGTTCCTCGGGCATCCGGAAGATCCCCCGGGGGTTGCGGGAAAGTACCCGGAACAATCCTGCCCGGCTCACCACGCGGGAACTGGAGGTACTGCAGCTATTAAAAAAGGGAATCCAGAACCGGCAAATCGCAGGTCAGCTGTATATATCTCCCAAAACAGTGGACCACCACATTTCTTCCATTTTTTTCAAACTCGATGTCAATACCCGCGCCCGGGCGGTGGGGGAAGCCCTCCGCATGGGAATTATAAATTAGGGAATGGCCAACCCTTAAATAGGTAGTGATGCCTATATCATCCCCGGGGTTTTTGTTCAACTTTGCAGGACACCTTCAAATACCCAAAACATGAAAAAATTCATGATTGAAAGAAACCTGCCCGGGGCAGGCAACCTGACACCGGCTGAATTACAGCAAATTTCCCAGACCTCCTGCGGGGTGTTACGTAACATGGGCCCGGAAATCCAGTGGCAGCAAAGCTTTGTAACGGGCGATAAAATTTACTGTGTCTACCTGGCTCCCAACGAGGAAATGGTCCTGGAGCATGCCAGGCAGGGGGGATTCCCCGCCAATATGGTCAGTGAAATTAAGACAATCATTGATCCGGTGACAGCAGGATAAACCGGGTTTGGCCCGCAGCAGCCTCCTTAAAAAAAAGGCTGCTGCCCTGTCCGGATCTTTACGGAAAATGCAGCAGCCAGAGCGTTCAGGGAGAACCAATTCCCCCTGGCCAATTTTTTTTACCGGCTCCAGTTCACGCTGGCGGAAAGCAGTTCGCGGGAATTACCCCCCACCATGATCACGAATTCGCCCGGCTCCCAGTCGTATTTGAGTGACGAGTTGTAAAACTTCAGGTCTGCCGGTGTGATGTCAAAACTGACTTCCCTGGATGCTCCGGCCTTGAGAAATATTTTCTGGAATCCCTTCAGTTCTTTTACGGGCCGCGTAATGGAAGCCACCATGTCACGGATGTAGAGCTGGGCCACTTCCTTGCCGTCCATGGTCCCTTCGTTGGTCAGGGTAACGGTGGCGGTCAGGTGCTGATTTCCATGCAGGCGGGTGCTGCTCAGCCTGAGGTCATGGTAGGTGAACCTGGAATAGCTCAGGCCGTATCCGAAGGGATAGACGGGATCATTGGAGACGTCCAGGTAATTGGACCTGAATTTCTGGAACCAGCCTCCTTCCGGCAAAGGCCGGCCCGTGTTCTTATGATTGTAATAAAGGGGTACCTGTCCCACATTCTGCGGCCAGGTGGTGCTGAGTTTGCCCGACGGGTTTACCGCACCAAACAATACATCGGCGATGGCATTACCGGCCTCAGTGCCCCCGAACCATACATTGAGGATGGCCGGCAGGTGTTCGTTTTCCCATTTGATGGCCAGCGGCCTTCCTGTAAAAAGTACGAGCACAACGGGTTTACCCGTTTTCATCAGGGCCTTCAGCAATTCCTGCTGGTTCTCCGGAATTTCAATATTGCTGCGGCTGGAAGCCTCCCCGGTCATTTCGGCAGATTCCCCCACAGCGGCAACGATTACATCGGCCTGGGCAGCTGCTGCCAGGGCTTCCTGCAGCAGGACTTCTTTTGACCGCGGATCCCGGTGCAAAGATTTACCGAACATGGTTTCATGCTCCTCCAGGAGGCTGTCTGATTCCAGGTTAGCCCCCCGGGCATAGAGTATACTGGCCTTATCTCCGGCAGCCTGCCTGAGGCCATCTAGCACCGACACGGATTTTTCAAAATTGGCGGCCACGCTCCAGGTCCCCGTCATGTTTTCACGGGAATTGGCCAGCGGTCCGATCAGGGCGATGGTTCCTGCTTTTTTCAGGGGCAGGAGGCTTCCCTGGTTTTTGAGCAATACAAAGCAGTCGGCCGCAATGTCCCGGGCTGCCTGCCTGTTGGATGCCGTAAATATTTCGCTGGCGGCCCTTTTTTCATCACAGTACTTGTAGGGGTTGGAAAACAGGCCGAGTTTGTATTTTACTTCCAGGACCCTGCGACAGGCCGTATTGATCTGGTCCATAGTGACTTTGCCTTCCTTGAGTGATTTTCCCAGGGTGAGCAGGAACCCTTCTCCGACCATATCCATATCGATGCCCGCCTTGAGGGCCAGGGCGGAAACGGTCTGCAAATCGCCCATGCCATGGGCGGTCATTTCATTGATGCCCGTATAATCGGTGACCAGCATTCCTTTGAAATGCCATTGGTTTCTCAGCACTTCGGTCATCAGGTAATGGTTGGCAGTGGCCGGTATGCCGTCCACCTCATTGAAGGAGGCCATGACCGTCCCGGCCCCGGCATCCACGGCCGCTTTATAGGGGGCCATGTATTCATTGAACATCCTGACCCGGCTCATGTCGGTGGTATTATAATCACGGCCGGCCTCCGCGGCCCCGTAGAGGGCATAATGTTTGACACAGGACATGATCTGGCTGTTGGAACTGAGGTCGCCCTGGTATCCCTTCACCATGGCCCGCGCTATATGGGAGCCCAGGTAAGGGTCTTCCCCATTGCCTTCGGCAATCCTTCCCCAGCGTGGGTCCCGGGCAATATCCACCATCGGCGAAAAGGTCCAGCAGATGCCGTCTGCGCTCGCTTCTGTGGCCGCAATGCGGGCAGATTTTTCTACCTCCGCCATGTCCCAGCTGCAGCTCAGTGCCAGCGGGATGGGAAAAATGGTTTCATAGCCATGGATCACATCCATGCCAAATATCAGCGGGATCCTGAGCCTGCTTTTTTCAACAGCAATCCGCTGCACCTCTTTTATCTTGGCCACCGATTTGATATTGAAGAGCCCGCCCACCTGGCCGGCCGCTATCTTTTTGGCGATATCTGCATTGCCGGCCTGGCCGGTGACGATATCACCCGCCCCGGGTAAATTGAGCTGGCCCAGCTTTTCTTCCAGCGTCATTTTTCCCATCAGTTCACCGATAAAGTCATTCATCCTGGATGGCTGGGCATGGATTCCTACTGATGCTGCCAACAGCAAAACAAATAGAACGGGCAATTTTTTCATGTAGCTTCTTTTTTAATAAATATTGACGAGATGTTGTTTGTACAGTGGGTTGCATCAAACCGTTCCCAGGGTCAGCGGAGCAACCGGGGAGCGATTTGTTTTTTCCAGATCGCATATCCGGCTGCGTTCATATGCAGGCTGTCGGACAGGAAAATACCCGGCAGTGGCCGGTGGTCCTTTCCGAGCATCGCGTGGAATACATCCACATAGGAACTCAAAGGCTGTCGCTTCAAAAAATCGCTGATCATTTTATTGGCCTCCTCCATGGCGGCCATCAGATGGAGCCTGGAAGGACTGGGCTTGATGGATATGTAAGTGATCACTGTTTGGGGCAGTTTTTGACGGATCATCCCAAACAGGGTCTGGAACCTTTCTTTCACCAGGCGGGCAGTGACCGTATCGGAGGAAGCCAGGTCATTATCCCCGCAGTAGATGACCACCTGCCTGGGGTGATAGGGGATGATGATATCACCCGCATAACGGATGAGGTCAACCAGGGTGGATCCCCCAAATCCCCGGTTGATGACGGGATACCCCGGAAAATAGTCCTGTACATCTGTCCATTTGGTAAACGAGGAGCTGCCGGCAAAAACAATCGCGTCCCGTGCAGGGGGCCTGAGGCTGTCTTCAGACCTGAAGCGCTGGATGTCCTGCCAGAAAGCAGGAAGGGGTTGCCCCATAGAGGTCATGGAAACCAGCAGACCGGCGAGCAGGAAGAAGGCCGGAAATATCAGTTTATTCATATCATTTTTTTATTTTCCAAAAGGCGGGTATCAGTCTGCCCGGATGACTTTGGTGCGGGCCGAGACCCCGTTTTCATTGATGGCCTCTATACAAAAATAATAGGGTTTGTCTTTATCCATGGCTTTATAATAGTATTCATTGGCGTTGTGAACCATGATGCAATTATACAGTTTACCCGGGGCAAGACCCGTATAAATATTATAGGCAAAGGCGTTGTCCACCGGGCTCCATTTGATCCAGGCGCTGCGCTTGTCCTTTTCGGTGAGGAGCACGATGAATTCCCGGACCGTATCGGGCAGCGGGCCATGGCCGTTTCCAAATACCCGCAGCCCGCTGATGGCAAATTTACCGGTAGGGACATGGACGTTCTCCAGCCGGATATAGCGCGTTTCCACCGCCTGGGGTAACTCCACGTAGTCATGGGGCACATCGGCGGTATTGGCCGATTTATCCACCAGCAGTTTCCAGTGCCTGCCATCGGTGGATCCGGAGAGCCGGTACTGGTGGCAGATGCCGGACTGCTTGCCCAAAAATTCCGCGTCCTGGTCGGCATAATTGATCTGCACGGCCCGGACCGTGGACAGGCTGCCCAGGTCAGAGCATATCCATTCCCCGGGATTTCCGCTGGCGGCACTCCAGTAAGTCTTTATGCTTTCATCCACCGCCTGGTTGGCATGGTAGCCGCCGAAAGTGCTCGATACGGTAACCGGTTTGTTATAATTCAGCAGCATCCAGCCCGTAAACCTGCCATCCCCGCCGGGTGCCAAAGCGGCTGCCATCTGTTCGGAAGGCAGGTAATGGGGGTAATCCCCGAATGCGGTATTGCAGTACATGACCTGGTCGCTGTCAAATCCGGCAGGCCAGATGCCCAGCCTTCTTTCAAAATTATTTTTGACCGATATGGCCATGGTGGAGATATGCCACCAGTTCTTCCAGGGATCCTGGTAGGTGCTGCCATGGCCGGCGCCGCGGGCAAATCCCCCGGGTTTAAAGGACAACGGGTCCGACTGCGGGGTGAAGGGGCCCAGCGGGCTGCTGCCCACCACCACCCCATCGGCATAACCGCTGAACTCCGTGCCCGGAGCCCCGTACTGGAGATAATATTTGCCCTGATGTTTGGTCATCCAGGCTCCTTCAATGAAGGGGTCCAGGAATGTGTTATCCATGTATTCCCCGAAGCGCTGCCAGCCGTAGCGGTCCGGCTCCAGCAGGTACATCTCCTGTCGGGTACCGATGGGCTTGAAGGTCCTGCGGTCGAGTTCAATGCCGTAGAGGGGATACCGGTTGCTGCTCCCGTTGTACATATAGAGCCTTCCGTCCTCATCGGCAAAAAAATCAGGGTCCCATCCGCCTATTTCAAAGGAGTCCACCAGGGGCTTCCATTCGTTGGCTTTGGGGTTGGTGCTCATCCAGAGGGTGAAGTTCCTGGAATAGGTGGACCCCATCACAATCATCGTATCTCCCAGCACAGCCACGGCCGGGGCGCAGAGTTCATCATAGACCTGGTTCCAGGGTCTCAGAAATCTTTTGGAGACAAAGTTCCAGTGACCCATATCACTGCTCCACCAGTAACCCCACTGGTTGGTGGAAAACAGATAATAGTCCCCCTGGTAGGTCACAATCACCGGGTCTGCGGTAGCCCGGTGCTTACCCCAGGTACTGAAATTGGGAATCGGCAGGTAGGCATAGTCCAGGTTCAGGGGGTTGCAATAAGTGCGCCGGGGCGACTGCGACCGGGCCTGGTTTAAGCAACAGCCCATAAGGAAGAGAACAAGGATTCGACCGTAAACTGGTTTCATATGCCGCAAAGTTTAAATCCTATTTATTGCACTTTTTCAAATAAATGGTGATCCAGGCTGTAGCGGCCGGGACCGTTAAAAAAATAGACCATAGCCAGCACCGCGAACAGGAACGGATACTGGTCCTCGTACCAGATTTTCCCCGTGCCAATGACAAAGGTTATAAAAAGCATGGTTCCCACAATCAGCAGGCAGGCAGCCCGCGTGAACAGGCCGGCAGCCAGCAGCAGCCCTCCAGCCAGCTCCGCCCCTTTCCCTGAGCGGACCAGCAGCGGCGCCCAGGTACAGTGGTGGAACAGATCCCAGGTCGCATATTCTTTTATTTTGGCCGCATCAAAGAGTTCCCAGCCATGGTAAACCAGGAAGAGGCCAACCAGCAGCCTCAGGAAAGTGAGTCCGCCCTCACGGGCCAGGCCTTTTGCAGAAAAAAAACCTTGCATACAAATTTTTTATACTTCAGTTTACAGGCCGGCCCTCTGCCGGGAAAGGCCGGGTTTTATTTTGACATCCACTTACTCCTGAACCCCAGTCTTTGGAGTCCCTGCTGCACCTCCGGGATCTGCATAAACAGTTTCCAGATCATGGCGCTGCGGTAATTTTCAATCATAACCACAATGGGTCCCTGGTCGATGGCCAGATAGGATTTCGCATACCAGTTCCTGGTCTCGCTGAAACCGTCGGCAAAGCCGTATTCTCCCCAGATACGGGGGCCGAGGTCCTCATAAAAATGCCGCAGGGCCTGCATGGAAAAAGCCGGCGTATAGGGGAAAGACGACAAGGAAGCGGTTGGCTGAATCACGCCCAGGTCCACTTCAGGGCAATGGGCTACATAGCCCTTATAGCTGTCCCCGGCGGTCAGCCCCCAGCAGTTCTCTCCATAGCCTTTGAATTTTTTTGGATTCTCCAAACAGTAGGCGCGGTTGATCAGGGTATGGTTGCGCGTTTGCTGCGCATAATCGGTCCCGTGGTCATCCGTGAGCCCGTTGGGATCAATACCCATATAGGTATACTGCTCAAAAAACAGCGGCCCCCCTTTTTCAAAATTACCCAGCGGAAGCGGGATGCCATAGTAGGACTTCCCGTTTTTCCAGCCCGCTGATTTTACCCAGCAGTTCTCGTAGACCTGCCGGGAAATGGGGTGAACCGGAGAGGCTGCAGCCAGGATATAGGTAATCAGTGCTTCGTCATAGCCGTATACCGGGAAATTCATGTCGAAATCGTTGGCCGGGCTCCAGTGCCAGTACAGGCGGGTGCTGTCCCCTTTGGCATGCCAGTTCCAGTTGGCCGCCTCCCACATCTGGCTGACCCGGTTGCGGAAGTATCTTTCCAGCGGGTCCGGGCCGCTGAAATAGGCCCGGGCGCAGAGCAGGCCCATAAACAGGTAGGATGTTTCCACAATATCGGCCCCGTCATCGAGCCGGCCAAAGGGGATGGTCCTGCCGGTAGCGCCATTCATGAAATGGGGATAGATCCCATGATAGCAATCGGCCTTAATCAGAAAATCTGCCATCTTCACCAGCCGCCTCAGGGCGGTATCTCTGCCTATCCAGCCCCGTTGAACGGCCACCAGGGTGGACAGTATGCCAAAGCCGCTGCCACCGATGGCGCAGGCTTCCTCCCCAAAACTTCCCTTGCTGAAATTGGGCTCATCTTCCGCTTCATTGATAAAGTCCCAGTAATATTCCGCCCTGACCGCCTGGTCCCTTTCCCTGGCCAGCCCGCTTACCGGATGGGCATAGTGCCAGAAATAACGGAAAGTCTGCCGCTGGACCAGGTCCAGCAGGGCGGAGTCACCCAGGCCGCGAACCAGGCCCGCGGGGGCCACCGAATCCGGATAGCCCGCCCATAAGGACCTTCCCTGGGAAGAGCACCAGGTAGCGGACAGGGCAAAAAGGAAAAAGAGCAGGCCTTTTGACATATGGCAGCAGGTTATTGTTAATTATATTCCCGGAGGGACCCTGTTTACCGGTTATGGTTTTATGGGTTTATCCCTTCCGGAGGTTTCAAATCCGAGTTTGGCAAGGCCGGCCTGCACTTCAGGACAGCTCATAAACAGCCTCCAGAGCAGGCCGGTACGGTAGTTTTCGATCATCACCACTTCCGGTCCCTGATCAATGGCCAGGTAGGAGCGGGCATACCAATTGCGGGTTTCATTGAAAGCATCCGTGAACCCGTATTCCCCCCAGATCCTGTCTCCGAGGTCCTCATAGAAATGTCGCAGGGCCTTCATGGAAAAAGCCGGCGCATAGGGGAAGGCCCCAATGGCAGCCGTGGGGGAGATGGTTCCCTGGTCATGGGTGGGGGAATAGGCGTCATATCCGTCATAGGTATCACTGGCCGTAAGCCCCCAGCAATTCGGCCCATAGCCTTTGAATTTTTTGGGATTATCCAGGCAATAGGCATGGTTGATCAGGGTATGGGCGGTATTCTGTTCCCAGTAATCGGCATAGGCATCTTTCAACCCATGCGGGTTCAGGCCCAAAAAGGAATATTGGGAAAAAAACAGGGGGCCGCCGTAATCAAATCCCAACGGCAGGCGGTATCCGTAAAAGGTCTTGCCGTTTTTGAAAAAGCTGCTCTGTACCCATCCCCGGTGATAGACCGACGCCTCTACCGGGTAGTGGTCAGCGCTTGCTGCCAGCACATACATGATCAGGCATTCATTGAACCCGCGTACCGGAAAATTCATGGCCCACCCGTTATTGGGACTCCAGTGCCAGTAGAGCACATCGCGTCCCTCCCGGGTAAACCAGTTCCATTCAATATCATTCCACATCCAGTTGATGCGGTTGCGTAAATCGGTTTCGGTGGGGTTATCACCATTGAAATACTGCCGGGCGCAGAGCAGGCCCTGGAACAGGTAGGAAGTCTCCACCAGGTCTGCCCCGTCATCCTTGCGGCTGAAGGGGATGGTCCTGCCGGTGGCTCCGTCCATCCAGTGCGGAAACACCCCATGGTAGGAACTGGCCCTGGACAGGAAGCTGACCATTTTCAACAGGAAGGAAGCCGCCGTATCCCTGGAGATCCAGTGGCGGTCGGTGGCGGCCAGGATGGCCATCACCCCAAAACCGGTCCCGCCGGTGGTCACCACTTCGCTGCCATAATTATACGCCACATTGCTTCTTTCCCTGGCCATGTTGCTGACAGGATGGGCAAAATCCCAGAAATAGCGAAAGGTCTGCTTCTCCACCAGGTCCAGCAGGGCGCTGTCGGAGAGTCCTTTCCTTACTGCGGTACCAGAGGACAATCCCTGAGCCTGAACCCCGCATCCCGGGCTGGCGGCAAGGGCGCAGGCCAGCACCAGGGCAAGCCCCGGGAAATAAAGGGGGGTCACCCGGCGCGTTTTTTTTATTTGTTTGTTTTGATGTTTCATCCCGAAAAGGGTATTAATGTTATAATGAAGGGCCCTGAAAGCCCAGGGCCCTGAGACCGTTTTTGATTTCAGGACAGCCCATCAGCAGTTGCCAGATCAGTCCGCTGCGGTAGTTTTCAATCATCACCACCTCAGGTCCCTGGTCAATGGCTAAATAGTCCTGGTCGAACCAGGGGGTGGACAGGTTAAAGGCATCCCGGAAACCATAGGTTCCCCAGGTCCGGTCACCGAGGGTATAATAGAAAAACCGCAGGGCATCCATGGACTGGGCCGGCGCATAGGGCATCGAGGAGATGGCTGCCGTGGGGGAAATGACCCCGTCATCGGCTCCCGGGGCATGCGCGCTGTATCCTTTCTGTTCGTCACTGGCAGTCAGTCCCCAGCAGAGCGGACTGTATCCGTAGTATCCCTGGGGATTGGCCAGGCAATACTGGTAATTGATCATGGTATGAGCGGTGTTTTGCGTCCAGTAATTGGCATAGCCGTCACTGAGCCCGGTGGGGTTGATGCCCAAAAAAGAATAATGGGCAAAGAAAAGGGGTCCTCCCTGGGCTGGGCCGAGGGGAAGGGTGATCCCGAAATAGGCATTGCCGTTTTTGATCGATCCGCCCGCAGCCCACCCATTGTCATACACTGTTTTTGCGATGCGGTTGGAATCCACCGGGCTGGAGGCCGCCAGGATGTATACAATCATGGCTTCATTCCATCCATTGATCTGCTGGTTGGATGACCAGCCATAATCGGGTGACCAGTGCCAGTAAAGGACCTGCTGACCACCCTGCGTAAAAAATGTCCACTCCACCCCGTTCCACAGGGCATTGATGGTGGAACGCAGGCGGATCTCCGAAGAATCCGAGGGGCTGTTGAAAAAGGTACGGGCACAGAGCAGGCCTGCCATCATATAAGAGGTTTCCACCAGGTCGGCCCCGTCATCCTGCGAGCTGAAGGGAACGGTGGCGCCGGTGCTTCCATTCATCCAGTGCGGAAAAGCACCATGGTAGCGGGTCGCCTGGGTAGAAAGAAAACCCGCGATGGTACTGATCCTGTCCAGGGCCTGGGCCCGGGTGATGAACTGGCGCTGCACGCCCGCCAGCAGGGCCATGATCCCAAAGCCGCTGCCACCGGTGGTGACCAAATCAGGGTTGGAAGCCCTTTCCCGTGCCATCCCGGAAACCGGATGGCCGAAGTCCCAGAAATAGGAAAAAGTCTGTTTTTCCACCAGCGTCAGCAGCGCGCTGTCCGCAATACGCGGAAATTTATCGGAGGAATCCAGCCTGGTTACAAAACTGCCCGTAAAAGGGGCCTTTAGGCTGTTGCCGGCCGCGGACTGCAGCGCTGTGGAAATCTGAAGGGTGTATTTTGTCAGGTAGGGCAGAGCCGACTGGGGTTGGGCCACGATAACCGAATCATGCTGCAGGTAACTCAGGGTCAGGGGTACGGCCAGGCCGCCGGAGGTGGTCAGCGTTAGAGCCGCAGCCACCGAATTTTTGGAGACCGGCGTGGATAGGGTAAGCTGGAGGACAGGGTTAGCCGATACATTGTACCGGTTGGATGACAGGGAACTGCCTTCCAGCAGGACCGATACCAGGACCGGATATACGGTGGGCTGGGTAGGTGGCGGTACAGGGGCGTTGGCGGATTTGCCGCAGGAAAACAGCAGGCCCAGCAGGAGACAGGCCCCATAAAGGCGGTATGGCAGGAGTCGGTATCTAGTCATGTGTGGGTTTTAGCAGCAGGAGCCGCTCGTTATTCCTGGCCAGGAGCAGTTGTCTTTTTCCCCCGGCGGTCCGGATCCATTTGGCATCCCTGAATTCACCCTGCAGCCCAGGCAGGGTGGATTTCACCGGGTAACTGCCAGGCGTCTTTCCGGCCGAAAAGAAGGCGGGTATCATGGCATCATAACGGCCTTCATAGGGTATCACCCCGAAAAAATTGCCCGCGGCCAGAAAGGTCGGGTTTGCCGCGCTGTCCACAGGAACAAAGGTGAAAACGGGAGCCAGCTGCATTTCATCGGGCAGATCGGTCCTGGTAAAATGCCCCTGGCCATCCCCGGTAAAGCAGGAAGAGCCCAGGACGTCCGCCTGCAGCTCCCGGTAGTCCTTGAACAGGTCGTAAAACATATATTGAACCGTTTGGCCGGCCACTTCTCCGTAGGTAAGGTAGGCTTTCTTCAGCACGGGCAGGGCCAGCTCCAGTTCGTCCTTAGCCAGGAAGGTGTATTCCTTACCCCCCTGCTGGTAGGTCATGACCTGCTCCACCGAGCCATTGTTGTCAAAGTCTTTGACATATAATTTCAGCGGGCCGCTCTTGCCGCTCCACAGTTTGCTGTTATGTCCCCAGTTGCCGGCCAGGATATCCACTTTGCCGTCCCCGTTGACATCGGTCAGCAGCAGGCTCTGCCACAGA
>CAIVKC010000019.1 GCA_903906365.1 uncultured Bacteroidota bacterium
ATATTTATATTATATTACATATAATTGATTGATTATATCAACCCTGCCTCTTTAACGTCTACCCTTCCCTGTTGTCACCTATTTTTTAACATAAAACCGCTGTTTATGAAATTTGTTCCTGCCGTCATTTTATTACTGATCGCTGGTTGCGCCGCTCCGGGGAAAAAGGAGCCGGTCAGCATGCAAGGGGCTTACAAGATGCGCTCTGTCGGGTTCAAAACAGACAAATCCGACACGACTTATACGAACTCAACCCAGATGAAGATTTACACAGAGGGGTTCATGATGTATGCTTCGGTCAATGCCCCCGATTCGGTGGGTGGTTTTGGCGTTGCGGCTTACAGCACTGACCAGGACAGTGTTACAGAAAATTCCCTGTTCACGGCCTATGATTCCAGCAGCAGTGACAAACCCCAGACCTTCCGCCTGGGCATCGAAAAAAAAGCCAATGGCTATAAGCAGGTCATTGCGGGTATGCAGGGCCGTGGAGGGGGAACCTTCGATCTTACCGAGGTATACGAAAATGCAGGAACTGCCGTAACGACCCCCCTGGATGGTGCCTGGAAAATGACCAAGCGCTATTATTTCAAAGGAAAGGACACAACCCCTACAACCGCCATTCAGTACAAGACCTATTTTGCCGGCAACTGCATTTGGGGATCCTTCTGGAAGGACTCCCTGCAGAAGGGACATACCGCCATGGGTTTTGGGAAATTCGCCATGAACGGGGACCATAAAATCAAGGAATCCATGACCGCCTCCACCTTTAGGGCGGTGAGGGGCCATGAATTCGATATTGATCTGGACATGATGGGGAAGGACGCCTACCGGCAGACCATGGACGTAGGTGGTGGTTACAAGAGTGTGGAGGAATATGAAAGGCTCAAAAAATAGCCGGTCGTTTTTTTCCCCGCTTAAATATATATTTGACAGCCACGAAGTATCGGATTTTTTTCAACCAGGAATCCGGTTTTCGTGGCTGTCCCTGTAAAAGGGATGCCCGGTTTCTCCGGCGCCAGGTCATCCCGCCCGGCATGACCGCGGCAATTACCCCCCTATGCCATGCGGATTGTCCTACCTTCGCTTTTCACTCAGCAGCATCCATGATGAGCATCGTCCTGTATTTGGGTATGGCCTTATTTTGCGCGCTTTGGGGAACGGATCAGCATCCGGCCGCAGCCCCCGGACAGCCAAAGGACTCCCTGTATTATACCATGGAGGATTTTTTACAGGTGGAAAAGACCGATGCCCATGTACATATCAATACCAGCCGGCCTGATTTCATGGAGCAGGCTGCCAGGGACCATTTTCGGGCCATGACTGTCAACTATGACGATCCCAGTGATTCCTCCGACACCCGCGAGCAGGAGGCTTTTGCCCTGGACCAGATCAGGACCTTCCCGGGCCGGGTTGGCTACGCATGCAGTTTTTCAACCCGAAATTTCAACGACCCGGGCTGGGTCCCGGAAACCATCAACTCTTTGTCAAATTCATTTTCACGGGGAGCGGCCGCCGTAAAAATATACAAGGTCATAGGCATGAGCCTGCGCGATGGTTCCGGCAGGCTGGTCATGATCGATGATCCCCGCCTGGCCCCGGTGCTGGACTTCATAGCGGCCCGCCATATGCCCGTGCTGGGGCACCTGGGCGAACCCAGGAACTGCTGGCTGCCAGCGGAGGAAATGACCATTGCCGGAGACAGAAATTATTTTACCCAGCATCCTGAATACCATATGTACCTGCACCCGGAATTCCCCGGTTACCAGGCCCAGATAGCCTCCAGGGATCATATGCTGGAAATGCACCCCAACCTCCGCTTCGTCGGCGCCCACCTGGGCAGCCTGGAGTGGAATGTAGATGAACTGGCCCGGCGGCTGGACCGCTTTCCCAATATGGCGGTCGACCTGGCGGCCAGGATCACCCACCTTCAGTACCAGGCGGTTCGCAACAGAAGCCGGGTCAGGGATTTTATGATCCGCTACCAGGACCGCCTGATCTATGCCACCGACATGGGCGCCGGCCCCCTCTCCGGAGGGCTGGCTTTGGGCAGGGACCTGCATGCCACCTGGCTGAGCGACTGGAAATTCTTCGTGACGCAGGACAACATGCAGGTGCCGGATGTGGACAGCGCCTTTAGCGGACTGCATCTGCCACGCAGCGTGATTGATAAAATCTATCGCCTCAATGCCCGGGCATGGTATCCCCGTTTGTTCAGGGAAGCCCCCGAACCGCGCAGGGGAGGCGGAGCATCAAGGCCCTGATATCTTCCGGACCGAGGGCCCGGGTAAAGACCATGACATCTTCTATGAGTCCCTTGAAAATTCTTTCGGGATTGGATTCATTGCTGCCGATGCGCCAGTTTCCGGAAGCATAATCCAGGAGCCCGGTTTCGCCGCGCTCATCCCTGGCCTCCATGGTTTTGACAGCGGCCAGCCGCCCGTCTATATAAAGTTTCTGGCAGGGACCCTCGGTGACTCCCGCGATATGATGCCAGTGCCTGTTCCATGAGTCCGGCACGGCGCAGCTGACCTCATGGCCTTCCCATCCCCCGCTGAAAAAATTTATGACCGTGTTGCCCCCTTTAATTTCAAGGTCGTTCCAGTCCCCACGGGAAAGGATATCTGAAAAATTCTCCTCTTCCCTCGGATACACCCAGGCCATCATCGTCATGGTCCCGCTCCTGGAAAGGCTGTCCAGTCCCACATCGCCTGCGACGAATACATAATCCCCCGCCGGGCCGTTGGCCTGCAACGCCCTGCCGAATAGACCGGCCTGCCACCCGGGATGGCCCCGGATTATACCCCGGCGCCCGCTGCCTGAACGGTCCCTGACCAGGCTGTCGGAAACCTGGTCGAAGTCCAGCGCCAGGGCAGCCCCGCAACGGCTCAGCAGCCCGCTGTCGATGGCGGGCTGCGGCAGGCTCCCCACAACGCGGATCAGGGTGGGAGCCAAGCGGCCTATTCCGGCCCGGCAGAGGGTTTCCCCGGACAGGGCAAAGCGGAAAGAAACCACCCTGTCCTCTCCCGGTGCCAGGAGCCACCGGCTGGAATCTTTTGGCAGGCCGTTTATGTAGAGTATCGCCGGGCACCATCCCGGGGAACTGCCCAGGTTTTGCACCCGGGCCCGGATGGTGACCCAATCCCCGGCCCTGCCAACCGGGGGCAGGGGGGAAGGGAGATCGGAGAACCGAAATACCGGGGCCACCTTGTCCAGCCGCAGCTGCTGGCCGGGGAGTCCCCGGATGCGGATGGTATGAACGCCGGCACGGTACAGGACCAGCGGGGTGGTAACCCTTTTTGAGTGGCCCGCCTCCAGCAACAGGGCCGGTTGCGACCCTGTTTTTCCATCATCGAGGATCCTGAAGCGGGCGCAGCCGGCCGCCGTTCCCCTGTTTTCCACCCGCACCGATACCAGCACGGTATCGCCGGCTTTGTGGTGGTGACCCCCAAGCCGCATGTCATGATAGACAAAGCGGGGCATTCCCTTGGTCAGGGAAGGCGGGGCCATGACCGGATCGCTGCCCCAGGAGCGTTCGGGCACAGGCCCCATGTCCAGGTCCAGGGTCTTTCCCTGTAGCATATCCCCGTGGGTAATCCAGGGATGGTTCAGGGGCCTGCCCCCCAGGCGGGCACTCCGGATGTATTTGTTGCCTGCCGAAGTATGGCGGGCGAGGATGACAAAGTCCCTGCCCGCTTCCCTATGCAGGATGACTTTTTCAAAAAGGGGGCTGCCGATCTCATATACCGGCCGGCCCGGGTTTACCGGGTAAATGCCCAGGGCACTGAAGACATACCAGCTGGACAAGGCCCCCAGGTCGTCGTTGCCAGGCAGACCGCCCGGGTCGTTGGAATAACTCCCGGCCATGATCTTACGGACAAGGGCCTGTGTTTTCCAGGGCTGGCCTGCAAAATCATAGAGGTAGGCATAGTGCAGGGGAGGCTCGTTGTCATGCACGTAATGTCCTCCCTCAAAACAACTGTCCAGTTTGCGGCAGAATCGCTGTCTTCCTCCCATGAGCCGGATCAGGCCCCCTACATCGTGTGGCACTGACCAGCTGTAGGTCCATTCGGTCCCTTCCGCATAACCCCCGGGTGCCCAGTCCCCTTTTTGGGTTCGGGCGCGCATAAAGGAAGTGCTGGGGTCAAAGAGGTTTCGGTAAAAAAAGGCACGCTTCATGAGCCGCTCCGCGTCCTGCCTGAATGACCCTCCCTTTCCGGCTGCCCGCAGGAAGGCTGCCGCGGCCCAGTCGTTATAGGCAAAATCAAGGGTATGGGTGACACTGCTGGTAATGGAAGCGGGGACATACCCGTATTGGAGGTAAGGCCCCATCTGCCTTCGGCCATAAGGGGGCTCCAGGGCCGTCTTACGGATGGCTTCCACCGCCTTGTCCGTGTCAAAGCCGCGCAGCCCCTTGACGTAGGCATCCAGGATGAGCTGGAATCCGTGGTTACCCATCATATTGCCGGTCGGAAGCCACCCCGTGCGGTCGTATTCATCCAGGCTGGAAGCGATCATATCGCTTTCCCTGGAAGGTTCCAGGATGGTCAGCAACGGATGAAGACAGCGGTAGGTATCCCAGGGGTACAGCGACGTGTAGCGGGTCCGCTTTTCGGTGGCATCGCTGGTGACCGATGGCATGAAAAAACTATGGTACATCGCCGTATAAAACCGTTCCAGGTCTGCACGCTCTATAGACCGCCCGGGCTCCGGGAAGATTTCAATTTTTCCCAGCTGCCGGTTCCATATTTGATGGTGATTCCTGCAGGCCCCGGCAAAATCCCAGTCCGGCAGCTCTAGGAGCCGGTTATTGGCTGCCGCCTGGCAGGAGGTCGCTGAAAAGCCAATTTGCATTTCAATGACCTGGCTGTCGGTAGTGGGGTAGCGGAGCCTGATGCCGCCTGAAAAACTGTCCGCCGAGTAAAACGGGCGGCTAAGCCGGGCAGAAAAATAAGTGCCGCCGCTTTTTCCCTCCAGCTGGTCCCCGCCGCTTACCCGGGCCGTCGAGAGGTCCGAGAGGATAATCTGGCTGGAAGCGGAAGCGGGAAAAACAAACCGGAAGTAGGCAGAGCGGGTGCCGGCCGTGTAGGATACCAGGATGCCGTAATCCTGCAGGAGCACCTGGTAATAGTAGGGGTGCGACTCTTCACGCAGATGGCTAAACGCTGAAACCGGCTCAGTCCCCCCGGAATCCGGCCTGCCCGAAGCCGCCATCACAAAAAACCTTCCCAGCGAATTCCATCCGCTGGTATGATCCAGTAAACTGAAGCGATGGATGGCCTTATCCGAATAGGCGTAATTGTCGGGGCTGATCTGGACCATGCCAAAGGGCAGCAGCACACCGGGGAAAGTGCCTCCCAGGGAGGCCCAGACGGCGTGATGACTGGTCGTATCGGTCCCAATGAAGGGATTGACCAGATCGGAGAGGTCCCGGGAAGCGCTGCGCTGCGCAGGGGCTGCCATGCACAGACAGATCATCGGCAAAAGCAAAGTTGAAAATCTTCCTTTCATGGTTAAATCGGATTAGGGCTGCACCTGCTAGGCTGGCTTATACCAAATTGCCTCTTTGTAAAAGGGGGGGAAGTTAGTATTAAATTATTTCCCCCAAGGACCGGTCTCCCCAGCCCTGATTTTTTTGAGATCCCGTCAGCAGGACCGGATGGACCAAATGCAGGCCAGAGAGGCAAAGCGCGGGAGTCCGGCTGCCAACAGGCTGGCCCGGAGGAAAAAAAACCGATTGTATTAAAAAGTAAAAAACAGTATTTTTCAAATTATTTATCACAATAATATGTTACTTTGACAGCCCTAAACCGGGCCCGGGCGACTAAGATGCGGATATCCGGCATCGTTAGTAACCTCCGGGCCTAGCCCGGCCTTGCCGGGCAAAGACGAGCGATAAACTGACGGACAACCACTTTAACCAAGTATATGAAACCCATTGTTCAGATTTCCCTGGATCTTACCGATATTGACGAAGCCCTTGCCACGGCCGCCATGGCCATCCGGGCCGGGGTGGACTGGCTGGAAGCCGGTACGCCGCTGTTGCTCGCCGAAGGACTGCACGGGGTTAAAAAACTGCGGGAGGCTTTCCCGGGCATACCCATTGTGGCTGACCTGAAAACCATGGACGGGGGATACCTGGAAGCCGAGATGATGGCCAAGGCCGGCGCCACCCATGTGGTGGTTATGGCCCGTGCGCATGCCGAGACCATCCGATGCGTGGTAAAAGCCGGTCGTGATTTTGGTGCCAAAGTGATGGGGGATAACCTGGCCTGCCCTGATATGGTGGAGGGGGCCAGGTGGCTGCAGGACCTGGGATGCGATTATATTGTTCACCATATCGGTTACGATGAGCGCAGGGGCATTGCAGCCCGCGGCCTGCGCATGCCCAGTCCGCTGGATCAGCTAAAGGAGGTGGTGGCCGCGGTGACCGTCCCGGTACAGGCGGTGGGCGGACTTTCCCTGGAGCAGGCCATCGCCTGCCCGGCTTATGGAGCCCCCCTGGTGGTATTGGGCGCGCCGCTGACCATTGATGCCGACGCATTTAAAACAGCCGACGGCAACCTGGAGGCTTCCCTCCGGATGATCTGTGAGAAGGTTCACTCTTACGGTGATGTATCCGTTCATGGCCACTGATGTTGAAATAAACCATCCATTAGATATTATATGAGTACAAAAACAGGATCGGCCGCCGTAGTCAATTTTGCACCCCAGAAGGGATCCGTGGAAATCCGGGAAATTGCCAGGCCTGAAATTGGTGAAGAGGATGTGCTGCTGGAAGTGGTCAATGTAGGGGTCTGCGGCAGTGATCTCCACCAGTGGACAGCAGACCACAGCTGGCCGGTGAATTACCCGGTCGTATTGGGGCATGAATTCGGCGGACACATCGTTGCCCTGGGAAGCCGGGTGAAAGGATGGAAAGAAGGCGACCGCGTGGTTTCTGAAACAGCGGCCGTGATCAACCCCGACAGCCCGCTTACCCGCACCGGATTATACAACCTCGATCCCGACCGCAAAGGATTCGGGTACGGGGTGAATGGGGCCATGACCAAATACGTTCGTGTGCCGGCCAGGTGTCTTCACCATGTTCCCGATGCCCTGCCTTTTGAACAGGCATGCCTGACCGAACCCTGCTGCGTGGCCTACAATGCCGTGGCTGTAAACACCCATATACGCCCCGGAGACCGCGTGATTGTGCTGGGTCCGGGCACCATCGGCATCCTCTGCGCGGCTGTGGCCAGGCTTTGCGGTGCAGAGGTGGCTGTCGTCGGGCTGGAATCCGACCGGCACCGGCTGGAAATTGCCAGGCGTTACGGATGCGAGGCCATCGCCGGCGATGCCACCGAGTGGGCCCGCAAAAAGGACGGCCTGGGAGCCGATTTCATCATCGATGCGGCGGGCGCCAGCATCACGCTCAAAATAGCCCTGCAACTCGTCAGGCCCAACGGCCACATCACCAAAGTGGGATGGGGACCACAGCCCCTGGGATTTTCACTGGATCCGCTGGTGCAGAAGAATGTCACCCTGCAGGGCAGCTTCAGCCACAACTGGCCCGTTTGGGAAAAAGTGATTGGTCTGCTGGCCTCCGGCCAGCTGGATGTAAAACCCATCATTGGCGGTGTATGGCCCCTCTCCGGCTGGCAGGAGGCCTTTGAGAAAATGCACCATGGAGAGGTGGTAAAAAGTGTATTAAAACCATGAGCCCGATGCGCTTAGCAGATAAAGTTTTCATTGTTACCGGCAGCACCACCGGCATTGGCAAGGCCATCGCCCTGCGCGCCGTCGCAGAAGGAGCCCGGGTAGTCATCCATGGCCTGGAAGAAAACTGGGGCCTGGACGTGGTGGCGGCCGCCGGACCAGGAAATGCCGTCCTCCATATCGGAGACATGGCGCAGGAACAAACCCCGCAGCAACTCGTGGAACTGGCCACCCGCACCTTTGGAAGGCTCGACGGGGTGATCAACAACGCGGCCATTGTGGCCTCTTCCAACCTGCAGAGTACCGACAAAGCCTTCCTGCTGCGGCTGCTCGAAGTAAACACCATTGCCCCCTTCCTACTGATCAAGGCCGCCCTGGCCGAGCTGACGATCCGCCGGGGATGCGTACTCAATATCGGTTCGGTCAACGCCTACAGCGGGGAGCCCAACCTGCTGGCCTACAGTGTCTCCAAAGGGGCCCTGATGACCCTGACACGCAACCTGGGAGACACCCTCCACCGGGAAAACGGCGTGCGGGTCAACCAGATCAACCCCGGCTGGGTGCTCACCGAAACAGAAATGGAACGCAAAAAATCCCATGGCCTCTCCCCGGACTGGTACAGGGACCTGCCGTCCGTTTATGCCCCGGCAGGCCGCATATTGGCGCCGGCGGAAATCGCTGCGGCCGCAGTATACTGGCTCTCCGATGAAAGCGGCCCGGTATCCGGGCAGGTCGTCGACCTGGAGCAGTATCCCTTTATCGGCCGCAATCCGCCCAAAGACACCAGCACCATCCACTCATCCCCATCAAAATAAATAACGCTATGCCCAAACTGGCCGTATTTCCCAAAGCATTCATGCAGGCCCTTTGCAAGGACGGCACCATGCGACTTTCCGAGTGGATTGAGCTGGCAACTGAGCTGGACATCGAGGGACTGGAATGGTATGCCGGTTTCCTGGAGATGGCAGATGAAAGCCGCTGGCCGGGTTTTCGCAAACAGGTGGAAGACCGCGGCAAAACAATCCCCATGATGTGCTGCTCGCCGGATTTCACCCATCCTGACAAAGCCTTTCGGGATAACGAGATTGCCAAGCAGAAGCGCTGGATCGATATGACCGAAGCCCTCGGCGGCTCCTACTGCCGAGTGCTGTCCGGCCAGCGCAGACCGGAGCTTTCCACCGAAGAAGGGATTACCCTGGCCGCAGCCTGCATAGAGGCCTGCCTGCCCTATGCCAGCCAAAGAAACATTACCCTGATTATAGAGAATCATTATAAGGACGATTTCTGGACCTATCCCGAATTCGCGCAGAAAATGGAGGTTTTCTGCGAACTGGTCAGCCGGATCCACGACCCCCATTTTGGCGTCAACTATGACCCCAGCAACACCTACCTGGCAGGGGAGGACCCCCTTGAACTGCTGCGCCGTGTCTCCGACAGGGTGGTCACCATGCACGCCAGCGACCGCTATCTCAAAGAAGGCACCATCGAGGACCTTCGCAGGGAAGAAGGCGGCGCGGCCGGTTATGCCAGGCGGCTGAGCCATGGGGAAATAGGAAAAGGGCTCAATGATTATGACGCCATTTTCACCGAGCTCAAACGGGTGGGCTTCAACAACTGGATTAGCATCGAAGATGGTGTGGACGGCATGGACCAGCTGGAGCGCAGCGTTGCCTTCCTGCGAAAAAAAATGCAGCAGTACTGGCCCGGCTGATCATCAAACCCCCGCAAGGGAATAAAATTGTTCTGACATGGTGGCTTCCCTGTTATATCCCGCACAGTGTTTTTTAGGCGAAGGCCCTTTCTGGCATCCCCATAGAGGGAGCCTGTTTTGGGTGGACATAGAGGGAAAGACCTTCTATGAATACCACTGGGCAGACCAACAGGTCACCGTGCGCCGGCTCGATTACCGGGTTACCCTGCTGGTTCATGGACAGGATAACCAGCTTATACTGGGACTGGAAGGAGGCATCGGGCGCTATGACCTGGTAAATGAAACCTTCACCTGGCTGGCCGACCTGGAAAAGGACAGGGCCTCCCACCGCTGTAATGACGGCAAGGTGGACAGCCGGGGCAGGCTCTGGCTGGGGACCATGCACATGGATTTTCATACCGGGGCGGGCTCCCTGTACAGCGTGGAGCAGGACCTGCTGCCACGCAAAAAACAGGGGGGACTCACTATTTCCAACGGAATGGCCTGGTCTGCGGACAACAGCCGGCTGTATTTTATCGACAGCCCGACGGGACGCGTGCAGTCCTTTTTTTATGATGAAGCCGGCGGAGGCATTGCCTTTGAAAAGGATGTGATCCTTATCCCCCCCCACCTGGGAGCCCCCGACGGGATGGCCATTGACCAGGAAGGCATGCTTTGGATCGCACACTGGGGTGGTTTTGGGGTATACCGGTGGAATCCAAACAACGGCCAGCTCATGGAAAGCGTCAGCCTTCCGGTGCCCAACGTAACCTCCTGTGTGTTCGGAGGTGAGTCGATGGATTACCTTATGATCACCACGGCCCGGCAGGGCTTAAGTCCCGAAGACCTGCAAAAATACCCCCACAGCGGGGATGTTTTTGTGCAGCAGGTGGCAGTAAAGGGAACCCTTCCCAACCGGTGCGCTTTCTAAAACCAGGACGGGCACCCGGCAGCCGTGCGTCTCCCTGTAAAGCAGATAATGCGTATTTTTCCAGTAATCAAGCAGCAACCTTTTATTTTAGGATATGACACAGCCTCCCCCCAAAAAATTTGTACCGGTGATGATCACCCCCTTTACTTCCCAGTCGGCCATTGACCTGTATGCCCTCTCGGAGCTGACCGATTTTTACCGCTCGGCCGGAGTGGATGGGTTTTTTGCCAACTGCCTGAGCTCGGAAATGTTTTCCATCTCGGAAACCGAGCGGCTGGAGCTCACCAGGCACGTCGTGGACCAGGTCAATGGCGCCCTGCCGGTGGTCGCCACCGGTTCTTTCGGGGTGACCCTGGAGGAAAGGGCCGAATCCACCCGCAGGGTCTATGATACGGGGGTGGATGCCGTCATCATGATCTCCAGCCATTTTGCCCTGGCCCAGGAGAGCGACCAGGTCCTGACCGACCAGCTCCAAACGCTTTTAGGGCTTACGGGCAGCATTCCGCTGGGGATATATGAATGCCCTGCTCCCTATAAAAGAATTCTTTCACCCCAGGTTTTTTCCACCCTGCTGGCCTCCGGCCGTATGGTATATCATAAGGACACTTCGCTGGTGCCCGCCCTGGTCAAAGCCAAGCTGGACCTGCTGAAGGCCTCCGGCAACCAGAACCTCGAATTCTACGATGCCCACACCCCCAATACCCTGTTTTCACTGGGGGCCGGCGCCCGGGGCATGTCCTCCATATCCGGGAATTTTTACCCGGAGATCATGTCCTGGATCTGCCACCATTTGGGCGACCCATCCCGTGAAGAGGACCTGCAGTGGATACAGTCTGAGATATCCCGCGTGGATCCCATCATACACCAGGGATACCCGGTGAGTGCCAAATATTTTTTACAAAAAAGGGGACTCTCGCTGCAAAGCCTGTCCCGGAGCCAGGTTTATTCACTTTCCCCCGATCAGCAAAGGGACCTCGATCAGGTCTATGTGGATTTCCTGGGCTGGTGCGACCGCCTGGGCATACCCGTTGTGAGGCCATGATATCTTAAATCGATTGCCCATTACAATGATCCAACATTTACCCCTGACCGACCTTTTGATCATCGCACTGTACATGCTGGCCATGATCGGCACGGGGGTCTGGTTTTCGCGCTCCAACCGCAACACCGATCAGTTCACCCGCGCCTCCGGCCGTATTCCCCAGTGGGCGCTGGGCATTTCATTGTATGCGACCTTCCTGAGCTCCAATACTTTCCTGGGCGTACCCGGCAAAGCCTTCGGGGCCAACTGGAATTCATTTGTCTTCAGTCTGTCCATGCCGTTGGCTGCCTGGATTGCGGCCAGGTATTTCATACCCTTTTACCGCAGCAGTGGCGAGGTTTCGGCCTATACGCACCTGGAGCGGCGTTTCGGTCCCTGGGCGCGTACCTATGCGGTGGTTTGTTTTTTGCTGACCCAGCTGGCCAGGATGGGTTCGGTGTTTTTTGGGATCGCCCTGAGCCTGCAGGCCATGACCGGCTATTCCATGCAGTCCATCATCGTGGTGATGGGCGTCATCATCGTGGTCTATACGGTACTGGGGGGGATGGAAGCGGTCATCTGGACCGAAGTGGTGCAGGGGATCATCAAAACGGCCGGGGCCCTGATCATCCTGTTTTTCATCATAACCAATATGCCGGGAGGCATCACAGACATCATCGCCATTGGCAAAGCAAATGGCAAGTTCAGCCTGGGCAGCCTGCGGCCCGATTTTTCCATTTCCAGTTTCTGGGTGGTGCTCCTCTACGGGCTGTTCAGCAACCTCAATAATTTCGGGACAGACCAAAATTATATCCAGCGCTACCAGGCAACCGGATCTTCCGGCCAAGCCGGCCGCTCACTGTGGCTCTGTGTTAAACTATACTTTCCCGTTTCCCTGCTGTTCTTTATTATCGGATCCTCCCTGTACGCTTTTTACCAGGTGCACCCACAGATGCTCGACGCGGTCCGGATGCGCGCAGCGGCAGAGCGACTGCCCCTGGGCGTTAGTAAAGAGGCAATAGCCGGGCTGGCCTCCCGGCTGCAGCCCTCCGATTATGGGGATAAGATCCTGCCGGATTTCATGGTGCGGGTGCTTCCCGTCGGAGTGGTGGGAATCATAGTATCGGCCATACTGTCTGCCGCCATGAGCACCATCAGTTCCGGCCTCAATGCCTCGGCCACGGTTTTTACTTTCGATATCTATAAGCGCTACGTGAAAAAAGACCTCAGTGACGCCCGGCTCCTGCGCCTGCTGCTGCTGTCCACCTTTGTGATTGGCATCCTGTCCATCCTCTCAGGCATCGCCATGATCGGGGTAAAAAGTATCCTGGACCTCTGGTGGCTGCTCTCTGGAATTTTTGCGGCAGGCATGCTGGGCCTTTTTTTGCTGGGATTCATCAGCAGGCGGGCGGGCAATGCCCAGGCCCTGCTGGCGGTCATCATCGGGATGCTGGTCATCGCCTGGATGACCTTTCCTTCCCTGATACCCGTTCGTTATGCTGCCCTGCGCAGCACTTTCCACATCAATATGGTGATCGTCGTGGGCACCCTGACCATCCTGCTGACGGGCATCCTTTTTTCCCGGGGAAATCATCCGGATACCGGTCATGGGCAGCCGCCGGACTCAGGAGGAGGCCTCAGCGACTGAGCGGTGGTAGGCTGCCAGTCCTTCGATGGGCGTTTTTAATATCAGGCCCACCTCCATATCATAGCGGGAGGCGGTCTTTGCCAGGATGTCCCGGAAGGTGAATCCCACCGAGCCCGTGCAGTTGAAGGTGTAGTCCCTGTAATGCTCATAGCGGGTGACCAGGGCTTCAAAAAAATCCCGGAAGGAGGTTTCCACCAGGCCCAGGGTATAGGCTTGGTCCGAGACGCTCGAAGACAGAAAACGCGTAAACCCGGCGACAAAGCGGTTGGGGAGTTTTTCGGAATACACCCGCTCCATGATGGTCTCCCGGTCCAGCCCATAGGCAGCGAAGAACTCATTTCGGACGGAGGGGGGCATGTTTCCGCGAATGTAATCTCCCAGCAGTTTGCGGCCAATATAAAAGCCGCTGCCTTCGTCCCCGAGCAGGTAACCCAGTGAATCGATATTAGCCGTGATCCGGCTTCCGTCAAAGAGGCAACTGTTGGTGCCGGTTCCCAGGATGGCAGAAAATCCGGGACGATCTCCCAGTACCGCCCGGGCAGATCCCAGCAGGTCCAGCCCGACAAAAGTGGCGGCTCCGGCAAAAACCCGGCCCATGGCATCTTCGATGATGGCGGCCTTGTCTTCAAAACAGCCGGCACCGTAGAAAAAAACCGCCGTCACCCCGGCAGGGTCTGCCTCCGGGGGAAGCTGCTGGGCCAGCGAGTGAACGATGTAATCGCTGCTGACAAAATAAGGATTGTATCCCTCGGTATCAAAATAGCAGGTCTCCCTGCCCGGTTGTAACAGGCACCAGTTGGTGTTGGTAGAACCGCTGTCAGCTACAAGGATCATTCAGGTATTTTTTAAAGATAAACCGGTTTTATGCCCGAACTGGGCATAGTATCCAATACACAGGTAGCAGGGAATCACCAGCCAGTAAGCCTGCTGCGGGGAATAATGGTGCGCCAGCCAGCCATAGACCAGGGGCAGGATCGCTCCGCCGCCGATGGCTACTATGAGCAGGGAAGAGCCGATTTTGGTGAACCGCCCCAGGCCCCGTATGGCCAGCGGCCAGATGGAAGGGTAGACCATGGAATTGGCCAGCCCGAGCAGGGCAATGAAGGTGACCGACAGGTATCCCGTGGTGCAAAGCGCCGCGCCGGTAAAAACAAGCCCCAGCAGCGAAGATATCTTCAGCACACTGACCTGGGAAACGTATTTTGGAATGAGGAGGATTCCCAGCACGTAGCCTGCCAGCATACAGGTGAGCGTAAAGCTGGTAAAGAATTTGGCGTCGACCAGCGGTATGCCCTGGGAGGAACCATAGTTGATGATGGTATCCCCGGCAATGACTTCCACCCCCACATACAAAAACAGGGTCATCACACCCAGCAGCAGGTGGGGAAACTGCAGGATGCTGGTTTTATTGGTATTGGCCAGGGCCACCGTATCGCTTTCCGCATCCGCATCCAGTTCCGGGATCCCCGAAAAACCCACCAGCGGGGCCAGCAGCAGCAAAACAACGCCCATGATCGCATAGGGCGTAATGACCCGGTGGGCCAGGCTGTCTAGCAGCAGGGTCTTTTCGGCCAGCGGCATATGGATCACCCGGGCCTTGATGTCATCGGCCCCGCGCAGGGTCACGGCCCCCAAAATCAGGGGTCCCATCACGCCTGCCACGTTATTGCAGATGCCCATCACCGAAATCCGTCTGGCCGCAGTTTCCAGGGGACCCAGTATGGTGATATAGGGATTGGAGGCTGTCTGCAAAATGGCCAGCCCGGTCCCCTGGACAAACAGGCCGGACAGGAACAGCGGGTAGGAGCGAACCAGGGCCGCCGGAATGAACAAGAAGGCTCCTGCGGCCATGATCACCAGACCCAGGGACATCCCGTTTTTGTATCCCGTTCTTTTAAGCAGGGAAGCGGCCGGTATGGCCATGACCATATAGGAGATATAAAAGGAAAAGGCCACCAGATAGGCTGAAATATCGTTGAGCTCGCAGGCGATCCTTAAATAGGGAATCAGGACCGACCCCAGCCAGGTAAAAAAACCGAACACGAAAAAAAGGATCCCTATGATGAAAATGGGCCGGCTCAGCGATAGGCGGCCGCCGGGTTTTGGTTCAATGGGCATGTCTTATGGTTTCAGGTGATCCAGTGCGTTTCTGACGCTGCCGAATTCCAGCAGCAGGCGCTTGGCCTCTTCATAGCGGGCGATGGAGGACCTGGCCATCAGCATTTTTACGGCGCGGTCCGTGATCTTTTCATTGATCAGCATGACATGTACCATCTGGTTATCCTCCACCCTGCCCAGCCTGATCATGACCGTGGTGGAGATCATATCAAAAAGCATTTTCTGGGCCGTACCGCATTTCATGCGCGTACTGCCGGTGATGAATTCCGGACCGGTGATGACTTCCACGGGGTAATCTGCCTGCGCGGCAATGGGAGACTCCGGATTGCTTACAATGCATCCGGTGGGAATGCCCCTGCTGCGACAGCCTTCCAGGGCGCCCAGTACAAAGGGGGTGGTGCCGCTGGCGGAGATGCCGACCACTATGTCTTTGGGGGAAATTTGATTTTCCTGGAGCTTTTCCCAGCCTTCCTGGTAATTGTCCTCCATTTCCTCCCGGGCCAGCGCCAGCTGATCGATGCCCCCAGCCAAAATGGTGTTGACCCTTCCTTTTTCGATCCCGAAAGTGGTGGGCAGTTCGATGACGTCCAGCACAGAGAGCCTTCCCCCGCTGCCGGCCCCTACATAGAACATCCTTCCGCCTGCTTCGAGTCGTTCCACGATGGCCCCGATCAGGCGGTTGACCTGGGGAAGGGCTTTGTGCACGGCACCTGCCACGGAGGCATCCTCCCCGTTGATCAGGGCGGTGATTTCTGCTATGCTCTTAGTTTCCAGGTTTCTGTGTACAGAGGGTTGCTCCGTGATACGTGTCATAAATATTATGTTTGCGTTTTTCTTCAGTTATTTCTAGTAAAAATATGCAAATTCATGCAAATTATTCTTAGTTTCAATTTCTAACAGAGAGAAGGCCCATATGCTTAAGGAAGAAAGGCATAAGATAATTCTGAAAGAAATCAACCTGCACAATAAGGTGCTTTCCACCGATCTGAGTGAGCAACTGGTTGTTTCTGAAGATACTATACGCAGGGATTTAAATGAACTTTCTGAACAGGGACTGATAGTCAAAGTGCACGGCGGGGCAATGGGTAAGACTTTTCATTACCCTTTCAACGGACAGAACCAGGTTTATGCCCAGGAAGCCAAGCAGGTTATTGCGGATAAAGCCATCGGCCTATTCCAAAAAGATATGCTGATCCTGGTAGAAGGGGGGACCACCATCATGGAGATTGCCAAGAAGATACCCCCCGATTTGAAAGCGACTTTCATGACCATCAGCCCCCAGGTGGCCCTGACGCTCGCAGAACATGAGCAAATCGATGTGATCACCATCGGGGGCCGGCTCGCCAAAAATGCCTATGTGCATACCGGCGCCAGCGTGATCTATGAACTGGCCAATATCCGGCCCGACCTCTGCATCATCGGAACCAACGGCATCTCCCCGGAAGGAGGCCTGACCGATACGGACTGGGAGGTGGTGCAGGTGATCAAAGCCATGATCCGGTCGGCCAAAAAAACAGCCGTGGTCAGTATAGCCGAAAAATTTAATACAGTACAAAAGATCAAAATAAGCGATTGGACAGCCATTGATTACATCATTACCGAATTGCCACCCGATAGCCCTGTCCTGTCTGCTTATTCCGGAAAAGAAAAACCCGTACTGCTTTAATACCCTAACCTTTCTTAAAAATAAGACGATCCGTCCCTGAAGGCCGGTACATGCCAGCCATGACCTGCTGACTGGGCTGTTGCTGTGAACGGATGCCCGCGGTCCGCAGGGTAATCAGGCAGCAAGGGGGGGCATCAAAAAGGGCACAGATATTCATTTTTATACAAGTAAAACTTTCGATTCTCTAACTGCTAATTCATCCACCATGTGTAAAAAATTTTTGAACGCCCCCTTGTTACAATGGCCCATGCTGTTGTTAGGCTTCCTGCTTGTTTTCTCCGGCCCCTCCATGGCCCAGAACAGCAATGCCCCCAAGGGACAAATCATTGTAAAAGGAAGGGTATCCGATGCCAGCGGCCCGCTGGCAGGGGCCAATGTGATGGAAAAAGGCGGCTCCAGGGGGGCTACCACCGATTCTTCCGGGAATTTTACAATTCCGGTCTCGGGGCCTGATGCCATCCTGGTCTTCTCCTTCATCGGCTATGAGAACCTGGAAATGCCTGTAAGGGGAAAGAACTTCCTGCAGGCCAAACTGCAGCCGGGCAGGGGTGAGAACCTCTCCGGTGTAGTAGTCACCGCCCTGGGCATCACCCGCAACAAAAAATCACTCGGATACGATGTAGGCCAGGTGAGCGGGGAAGAAATGAACCGGGTAGCCCAGACCAATGTACTCAATGCCATGGCCGGAAAGGTCTCCGGCGTGACCATCAGCTCCACCGGGGCTTCACCCACCTCTTCGGTCAGCGTGGTCATCCGCGGCACCCGGTCACTGAACAGCGACAACCAGCCGCTCTTTGTGATTGACGGGGTACCAGTCAAAAACAGCCTGAGCAATATTGGCACCAATACCGGCAGCGGCAATGATGTGGATTATGGAAATGTGATTTCCGATCTCAACCCCAATGACATTGAAAGTGTTTCCATCCTCAAAGGGCCGAGCGCCGCTGCCCTGTACGGTTCCAGGGCCGGAAACGGCGTGGTACTGATCACCACCAAGAGCGGAAAGAAAAGCAAAGGCCTGGGTGTTACCTTCAATTCCAATACCGAGGCGGCGATCCCTTACCACTACCTCCCCAACAATATGGATTATACCGTGGGTACTGACCCCTACACCACGCCCAATGGCTTTAACAGCTGGAATGGCGTACTGGTGGATCTGGCCGGTACCAACACCTACCGCTTTGGCACCCCGCTCAACAAGGGACTCAGCGCCATCCAGTGGAACAGCCCGCAGGACGCCAGCGGCAATTACCTGCCCCTGCCGATGGTCAGCCATCCGAACCTGAAGAATTTTGTGCAGACCGGCATTACTTCCACCAACAGCGTGGCGGTGGAGAATTCAACCGACAGGGACAATTACCGGTTCTCCTATACCAATATGGCCAACCAGGGAATTATCCCCACGACCGGTCTGAGCAGGCATAACCTGGCTCTTAACATAGAACATAAACTAAACAGCGCCCTCAAACTGACTTCCGTGATCAATTACAGCCGTTCCAACTCCGACAATGTGGTGGGCGGCAATGACGGGGTACTCAAATATGTAGCTTATCTGTCCCCCAGTGTGGACATTCGCCAGATGAAGAACTACTGGCTGACCCCCGGCATCCAGCAGCGCAAGGCGCTGCCACCGGTTGGTGTGGACCAGAGTCCCGGGGCGCCTGACCAGGCATCCAACGGGGACGACAACCCCTGGTTTGTACTCAATCAGGTAAAAAACAGCTTTTTGAGAAACCATCTATTCGGGAACCTGAAATTAAATTACCAGATCAGCCCGCATGTAAGCGCCTTTATGCGTTATTCACAGGACCTGTTCTATGAAAACAGGGAAACCAAGATCTCCAAGAGTTTTGACGGGGAACTCAACGGTTATTATGGCCTGACCAACATTCACAATTCGGAGAGCAACACGGACTTTTTGGTCACCTATCAGAATTCCTTCCTGGAGAAATTCGACCTCTCCGCCTCTGCCGGGGGTAACCTCCAGTATGTGTACGGTGCCTCCAACCAGGTCTATTCAGCCTCAGGTGGCGGAATCATCGCCCCTGAATTCTTCAATGTCTCCAACATATCCCGGGACAATATCCGCAATAACTCCGGATGGAACCAAAAGGCGGTCTACAGCTTGTACGGCACGGCCTCCCTGGGTTACCAGGGCATGGCCTACCTGGACCTGACCGGAAGGAATGACTGGTCAAGCACCCTGCCTGTCGGTCAGAACTCCTATTTCTATCCTTCTGCTTCCTTAAGCCTGCTGATCAACAAGATGCTGAACCTGGGTCACAACATCAGCCTGCTGAAACTGCGTGGCGGATGGGCCAGTGTGGGTAAGGATACCGACCCCTACAATCTTTATGGCACGGTAGGCGTGGGCAGCTTCGGGGGCATCATCACCCAATCCACTTCTTCTACCCTGAAGAACCCCAATCTGAAACCGGAGCAGGCCGTTTCCACCGAACTGGGAGTCGAGCTGGCTATGTTCAAAAGCAGGCTTCGTTTTGAAGGGACCATTTACCGGTCCGATAACAAAAACCAGATATTGTCGATCAGCACCCCCGGCTCCTCCGGGTATACAGGCCGCCAGATCAATGCAGGTCTGGTGCGCAGCCAGGGCATCGAACTGAGAATTGGCGGAACCCTTATTTCCAACAAGGACTGGACATGGGATATGAGTGTAAATTATACCCATAACGATGCTTATATTATGTCCCTCGCCCCCGGGGTGAACTATTTCTCCTTCTGGCAGGACGGACGCAGTGGTTCCTGGACCTATGCCAAAGGCCAGCCCATTCCCAATAATTTCGATGCCAACGGCAAGCAGGTCATCAGCGACGGGAAACTGGGGCAGCTCTGGGATAACCAGATTGCCACCGTTACCGATAAGAGCTCACCTTATTACGGGTATCCCCTGCTGGACAACGGCGGCTTCCTGCAGACCGTGGGAAATGGCGACTTCCAGCATAAAGTGGTGGTTGGCAACTATAACCCCCGCCTGCTCATGGGCATGCAGACCTCCGTTTCCTGGAAGATGCTGACCCTCAATGCCAGCTTTGACATGCGCCTGGGAGGCACCTTCTTTTCACAGACCTACCGTTATATGCAGTCCGATGCGGCCATGGAGCGGCAGACCAATGTGGGCATCCCCATACCTGCGGCCCATCAAAATGACATCCCCGGTTATCTCAAAACCAATCCCAATGCCTTCATCAAGATCCAGGGTAGACTGGCCCAGTTCCACCTGGTGGGCGGACCTACCAAAGAGACCGGCGGCTTTCCCTATACGGATAATGGCAACATCACCATCAACGATGGCGCCTTTTATCCCGGCGTCTATGACGATGGCAATGGCGGATATGTGGAGAACCTGGGCGATCCCAGCGTGACCAAACTGGATAATTACGAGGATGCCGTAACCGCCAGCTGGCCTTTTGCCAGAATGAGCATGTTCGACGCCTCCTATATCAAATTGCGTGAACTGACACTGACCGCGCAGCTGCCCAAAAGGTGGTCCGATGCGCTGCACCTGCAGGGAATTTCCTTTGGGGTATATACCCGCAATATCATCATCTGGACCAAGGCCAAGGCGGGCATTGATCCGGAACTGGCTTTCCAGTACCAGACCGGACCCCAGGGCAATGGCTCCCAGTTCAGGCAGGGTATCGAACGCTACAACATCACCCCCTGGACGATTCCGGCCGGTGTAAAACTCAATGTTCATTTCTAAGACCTACATTCAGTCAAATCTAAAAATACTCAAAATGAAAAGCGCAAAGAAAATAGGAACAGTAATATGCGTTTTCTTTATAATAGTTACCCTGGGGGACTCGTGCAAGAAATTCACGGTGTTAAACAGTGATCCCAACTCGATCACCCCGGACCTGGCTTCCCCCGATTACCTGATGGCCAATGTGCTGACCCAGTCGGCGATGTGGTATGGCAACCTGGGTTCGGGCATGATGTCGGGCGCGGTACAGCAAACCTACCAGGATGCCTTCGGTAACGGCTTCAGCGGCTACCAGTGGGATCCAACTCCCTGGAATACCAACTACTCCATCCTGCGCGATAACAAACTGCTCAACCAGAAGGCTGTAGCCAACGGCTGGCGCTTTCACCAGGGCGTTTCCCTGGTCATGCGGGCCTTTAACTTTGGCAACATCGCTGATTTCTGGGGTGATGCGCCGGATTCTTCGGCCCTCAACGGCGACAAAGCCGGAAGCCAGAACCAGTTTCCGGTTTTCGATGCCCAGGACCAGGTCTATGCCCGTGTAATCTCCACCTTACAGCAGGCCATTCCGCTGCTGCAGGGTACCATGGACGAACACAAGGAAATCACCCCGGTGACCATTTCCTCCGACGTGTATTACGGCGGAAATCCGGTGGCCTGGAAAAAGTTCGCCTTTTCCCTGATGCTGCGCTATTACATGCGCCTTTCCTCCAAAATGAACGTTCAGTCAGCCGTGGAAGCCGTGGCCGACAGTGTATTTCAGTCAAATGACGATGACGCTCAGATGGTACTGCCCGGCGCTGACCAGGGAACTTCCTACCAGTTCTGCTCCAAGTTCAACGGAGCTTCCGGTTACGACAGGAACAAGATGTGCGGTACGCTGACCATGAAACTAAAAGCACTCAAAGATCCCCGTGTGGTCATCATGGCCCAGCCGGTGGTCACCCCTTCGATAGTTGACGCCAGCCAGTTTGCGCCCGGGGATAACACGACCCTGGTCAACCTGGTCAATGGCATACGCTATATCAACCCTGCCGCTGCCACCGCTTCCAAATTCAAGCAGTTTGACCCGGCCACCTACCTGCAGGACCGCCCCTATGGCGCCGTACTGTCCAATATCTACAGCCTCTACGATACCTCCTCCTATTATGTGGGTATCCCTCCCAGTTATGGCAACAATGATTTCCAGTATAACATCAACGGAGCAGGCAACCAGGCCTATTCGCTCAATGACTACGTATCCTACCTGAGAAGGGATATCTATGACAATCCCAGCGGCCCACTGCTGGTGCAGAAGCTGGCTTCCTACAGTGAAATGTGTTTTGACCTGGCGGAGGCTTCCCTGAACGGCTGGACTATTAAAGGATCCGCTGCCCAGTGGTACAACGCAGGAATACAGGCTTCCTTTGACAAGTGGCAGGTCTTCAGCAGCTACCAGTCTGACGTCAATAATTATTATGGCTGCGTCAAGGATGCTGCCAGTTACCTGGCCCAGCCGGCGGTAGCCTATAACGGCACGCTGCAGCAGATCATCGAACAGAAATGGATCGCTTCCTGGCAGGCCTGCAATGAAGCCTATATGGACTGGAGAAGGACAGGGTTTCCTTCCCTGACCATCGGATGGGCTTCCTACCGGGGAGCCATACCCGTAAGGTTCGCCTACGATAACACAGAACTGCAGAACAATTCGGCCAACGGGGATGCCGCCATTGCCAAACTCCAGACAAGCCCTTATGTGGGTCCGGACGGCAACAACAGTTCCTGGTCGAAATTCTGGTTATTGCAGGGAACCGGCAAGCCCTGGTAACAGGCTGCCAAGAAAGCATGATGGCTCAAAAGTTTATATTAATATGCTGTGCGCTGCTGGCAGGCCTGCTGGCCAGGACCCAGGAAAACAACAGCCTGAACCTGATGCCGGTGCCGGTTTTGCTGACAGCCCACCCGGGCAGGGTGGATATTGGCGAAGGCTTCCGGGTATCCGTGCGCGGCAAACCGGACCGGCGCATCTTTGCGGAAGCCAGCCGGTTTGTCCGCCGCCTCTCCGAGCGCACGGGTATCTTCTTGGACCACCAGGGCTTCGTGAGCCCCTCGGACAGCAGCCCCTCAGCGGCCCTGCTGATACAGATCAGGCGTCCGGGTTCCCTGAAACTGGGGGAGGACGAAAGCTACTCGCTGGAAAGCGGCGGCGGCCAGGTGATCCTTTCCGCCGTGACCGATATCGGGGCCATCCGCGGACTGGAGACCCTGTTGCAATTGGTCAGCGCCGATGAAAAGGGCTATTTTTTCCCGGGACTCAGTATACGAGACTACCCCCGCTTTGCCTGGAGGGGTCTGCTGCTGGACGTGGCGCTTCATTTCATGCCCGTCGACCAGATCAAAAGAACCCTGGACGGCATGGCCTGCGTCAAAATGAACGTGCTTCACCTGCACCTCTGCAATGACCAGGGTTTCCGGGTGGAGTCCAGGCGTTTCCCCCGGCTGCAGCAGGTGGCCTCCGACGGCGTCTATTACACGCAGCAGGAGATTCGCGAACTGGTGGCCTACGCATCGCAGCGCGGCATTCGCATCGTACCCGAATTTGTCGTGCCGGCCCATACCACGGCCATCCTGACTGCCTACCCCCAGTGGGCCAGTGTAAAAAGAAAGTACTCCCTGCAGCGATATTTTGGGGTGTTCGACCCCGTGATGGATCCCACCAATGAACGGCTCTACCCCTTTTTGGACACCCTTTTTTCGGAGATGGCCTCCCTTTTTCCCGATGCCTATTTCCACATCGGCGGGGATGAAAATACCGGTAAGGACTGGCAAAGTGAGCCGCATATCCGCCGGTTCATGGCTGAACGGGGCATGAAATCCTTTATGGACCTGCAGACCTATTTCAACCGCCGCCTGCTGCCCATCATTGAAAAAAACGGAAAGACCATGATGGGCTGGGATGAGATCCTGCAGCCGGGCGTTCCAAAACAGATCGTCATCCAGTCCTGGCGGGGCAATGCCTCTTTTTACGGATCCCTGCGCCAGGGATACAGGGCCATCCTTTCCTATGGATATTATATTGACCTGATACAACCGGCTTCCTACCATTACCAGAATGATCCGATTCCCGACTCGGCGGCCCTGTCGGCCCAGGAGCAGCAGCGTGTACTGGGTGGTGAAGCCACCATGTGGAGTGAACTGGTCTCACCCCTCACGGTCGATTCCAGGATATGGCCGCGTACCGCGGCCATTGCAGAGCGGCTTTGGTCCCCCCGATCTGTAACCGATACG
This sequence comes from uncultured Bacteroidota bacterium, assembly GCA_903906365.1. GTDB lineage: Bacteria > Bacteroidota > Bacteroidia > Chitinophagales > Chitinophagaceae > Puia. The sequence goes on from CAIVKC010000019.1 coordinate 23,761, forward strand.
GAGGATATGTATCGCCGGCTGGATATAATAAGCCTTGGGCTGGAAGCCCTCGGGCTGCGCCACAGGACCTATAAACAGGTGCTGCTGCGACAGCTGGCCCACGGAGACGACACCCGCTCACTGGAAGTACTTTCCGACCTGATTGAACCGCTGAAGATCTATGAAAGAAACCAGGGGGATACGATGTATACCGTCTTTTCCCCGCTGACCAAGCTCGCTGATCTGGCCTCTCCCGACCAGCCGCAGCCCAGGATCTTCAGCCGTGAAGTGGATTCCTTCCTGTTGCACCCCTCCCCGGCTCTGAGACAGCTGTTGTGGGACAAATTAAACTGCTGGAAACAAAATGACGCCCTTTTCCAAAGACTGCTGCTGGGCGCCCCGGTGCTTCGGGAGGCCGCCGGATTGTCCCGGAACCTGTCGCTGCTGGCGGGAGCGGGACTGGATGCCATGGAGGCCCTGGATGCCGGAAGGAAAATGGACGGGGCCTGGCTGGAGCAGCAACTGCTGGTTGCCGCCCGCGCCCGCCAGCAGGGCGGAAGATGCGAATTGCAGGTAGTCGACGCCGTTCAAAGACTGATCGAGCGGGCTGCCCGTTAATATAGCGGCTATGCCGCCATGACTTTCATGCTCCCCTGGGGGCTGAGCCCAGGGATGCCTGCCATCTTACCATCTTCAAAAAAAACCCGCCCATGCCCGGCAAGCCGGACGGGGCGGCAACCATAGGACAAGCACATGAGAAAATTATTCATCCTGGCTGTTTGGCTGTTTTGTGTTACCGGCATCTTTGCCCGGCAGTCCCCTGCGGCCCCGCCGGTGGCCCATCGCGGCCATGATCCGCGGGGGTTTTACCAGGAATACCAGGAAGTCTATCCACTGGCCGGTGCGATTGCCCAAAGCAATGTGCGCTGCATCCTGGCTGACAAAGCCGGTAGCATCTTCATCACCACGGAGGCCGGTGTGTACAGGAAACTACCCGGCGACAGGCTTTTTTCCCCGCTTCCCATGGCCGACTCTGACCAGGGGCCGGCCTATGCCCTGGCCCTGGACACAGCGGGCGGGGTCTGGATCGGAAACTGGAAAGGCGTATACAGATATTTCAGGGACAGCCTGAAGCGGATACCCGGCACCGTTGGACCCATGTCGGTGCTCTGCACGGCGCGGGAAGGCATCTACGGCATCGGCCCGGGGGGCGTTTTTTGGATGACCCCCGAAAATGGCCGGCGTATAAACTATCCCCTCCCAAGGTCCGTGCGCAGCGCGGTCTCTGACGGCAAAGGGGGAATCTGGGCCGCCAGTGATGTGGGGCTCTACCATGCCAGCCCGACAGGCACGCAGCATTATTATAATACCCGCTGGCTGCTCAGCGCTGCCCTCAAGGGGCTGGCAACCGGCCCGCGGGGTGAACTCTGGGCGGCGGGACTGGGCGGCGTGTCGGTTCTGGAGGGCAACAAGCACCCCCGATTTATAGGACCCTCACAGGGATGCCCTTCCATCCATACCAGCTGCGTAAAACGCTCACCCGAGGGCGTGATGTGGGTAGGATCCCGGGTCGGGGTGGTGCGATTCAACCCGGATGGGACCCATTCTTTACTGTTCAGCCGTCGCTGGCTGGCAGATGACCAGGTCAACGACCTGTGCTTCGACGACCAGGGCGATGCCTGGGTAGCCACCCAGCAGGGCGTCAGCGTCATCCGGAAAAAATGGATGACCCTGGAGGAGAAGCAGGACTATTTTTATAGGGTACTGATGGCAAGACATATGCGGGCGCCCTGGACAGCCGGCCAGTGCCACCTGCCCGTTGCAGGGGATACTACCCGCTGGGAGCCGCAGGATGATGACAATGACGGGGAATATACGGGCAACTACCTGGCCATGGAATCCTTTCGCTATGCTGCCACCAAAAATCCGGATGCCCGGGAAAAGGCCAGGAAGGCCTTCCATTTTTTGATGCAGCTCCAGGAAATCACCGGCGGGGACGGCTATTTTGCACGCAGTATGGTACCCCTGTCCTGGGCCGGCCGGGTGCATGATCCCAACCGCCGCTATACCGCCCAGGAGCTGGCCGATGAACTGGTGGGGGAGCCCCGTTTCAAGCCGGTGGAAGTCCGCTGGCACAAATCCGCGGATGGTCAGTGGCTCTGGAAAGGTGATGCCAGCTCCGATGAATGGTGCGGCCATATGATGGGATATTTTTTTTATTACCGGCTGGCCGCGGACGAAGCGGAAAAAATCCTGGTGCGCCGCCATATAACCTCACTGGCTGACCACCTGATCGCCCATGAATTTAATATGACTGATCCCGACGGTCAGCATACGCGCTGGTCTGTATGGTCGCCCGCTTCCCTGAACCGGGATCCGGAATGGGCCCCCGACCGTGCCCAGAACTCCCTGGAACTGCTGGGGTTTTTGAAACTCGCCTATTATTGCAGCGGTGACAATAAGTATCAGCAGCATTACCTGCACCTCATAAAGGCAGAGCATTACCTGGACAATGCCGCGCAGATAGTCCGTCAGAACCCGGCCTGGTTCATTTATTTTGACGCCACGCTGCAGGCTTATATCTATCCCATCCTGCTGCAGTGCGAAAAGGATCCCCGGCTGCTGGCCGTGTACCGGCAGCTGGCAGACCGGTGGATACAAGTCCGCAAAAAAGACCAGAACCCGCTGATCAGTTACCTGTACAGCTATGGCCGTGGCAGAAAAATCACACCAAAAGCATCCCTGGATTTTTTGCGGGATACGCCCCTTGACCTGGTGGACTGGGATATCGACCACTCCAAGCGGGAGGATATCCGGCTGACCCATGCCCCCGTACTCAATGAATGGCAACTGGAAACCGTACCGCCTCCTGCCATCCGGAGCATCGTGCGCTGGGATAAGAATCCCTGGGGCCTGGTCAGGGGTGCGCCGGACTCAGAAATGGAACCGGTCTTCTGGCTTTTACCTTACTGGATGGGCCGCACCCTCCGGATGATACCCTAAAAATGAGCATCCTATTATGACAATGAACCAGTTTAATTACCGTCTTGCCATCTGGTTATCGATGATCTTTTCCCACCATGACCTGATGGCAGCGCCGCCCGCTTACCCGCCCCGCAGAGCGCATACCCATTACCGGGACAGCGCCTTTATGCAGCCTGTCAGCATCCAGTACGGGGTGGAAGGACTGCCCCCTGCAGGCAGCCTCGGGCTCAGCCAGCTGGCATGCGACCGCAACCAGGTGGTGCAGGTCTTCTCTTCCGCCGGCCTGCTGATCCCTTCGGGGGGCCGGTTCCTTCACCCGGGCAGGCTGGTGCCATACCGGGCTTACGCACCGCTGCTGGACAGACCCCTGAAATGCCTCGGGCTTTACCGCAGCCAGTTTGTATATGCCGATGACCGGGTACTGCTGAGCAATGCCTGGGCGGGAAAGCTCTATACGCCCCATTCCCTGGCTGAGGCCAAACTGTTTTGCGGAGGGGAGGATTTTGATTTCCTGGTATCTGACGGAATATCCTGCCGCTACCTGAGGGATTCCACCCTGCTCTGGGAAGGCCGGGCCCTGGACAGCCTGAAGGCCATGGTATTTGACCATACACTAAACTGTTTCTGGCTCCTGGGCAGCCGGGGGATTTCACGCTACCGGAGGGGCGACCCCGCCCCTCGCCTCGTTTATGAAAAGCAGGGACTGACCTGTTTTGCCTTGTCGGGGGACGAACGGCAGCTGGCGGTGGGCACCCATGAAGGCTATTTCAGGCTGGATACCAAGACCCTGCTTCCGCTGGGCGATTTCAGCCGCCGCCTGCCCTGCCCGGACATCACTGTCATCCGGGAAATCGGCACTGACTGGTGGTTTGGCACTATGTCAGGGGTTTTCAGGATATCGCCGGCCGGAGAGGTTTCCTATTATGCTTCCAGGCGCTGGCTTCCCTCGGACTCCGTGATCGATATGACGGAGGGCCCGGACCACTCGGTATACGTACTTACCCGCCGGGGCCTGGCCGCCATCCTTTTTCGCGCCATGACCCTGGAGGAAAAGGCCCTTTATTATGAATACCAGGTACGCAGCCGCCATATCCGCCTTGGTCTGAATGCTTCACTGTACCACCTCAAAAACGGGGACCCGGATACCGGCTCACTGGTGGATTCCGACAATGACGGCCTGTGGACTTCGATGTACCTGGGGGCGGAAGTATTCCGCTATGCGGCCACCAGGTCCCGGGAGGCGCTGGAAAACTGCCGGGAGTCCCTGGATGCGCTGGAGCGGTTATATACCCTCAATTCCCTGAAGGGATTTCCCTCCCGTTCCATGGAAAGAAGGGGCTATGCGGTCTCCGATACCAGGGAATGGCAGCACGCTTCCCATCCCCAATGGGACTGGAAATCCACGACCAGCAGCGACGAGGCCATTGGCCATATGTTTGCCTTCGGGGTCATTGCCGAACTCATCGATGAGCCATCCATCCGGGGCAAGGCCATTTCCCTCATGGATGCCCTGATGCAGCATATCGTGGACAACGACCTGTATATGATCGACTGGAATGGCAAACCCACCCTGTGGGGAAAATGGAATCCCGCTTATGTCAATGCCAGGCCCAAAAATGTAGGCGACCGGAAAATAAATTCCTCCAATATCATCTCCATGCTGCAGACGGCCTATCATTTCACCGGCAGGGAGATCTACCGGAAAAAAGCAGTTGAACTGCTCAATAAATATGGCTACCTGGAAAACCTGATGCGTCCCATGAAGGAGATCGGCTATGCCGCCGACAGCGCAGACCTGCTCAGCCGACAGCTCTCCGAGGGATGGAACCATTCCGATGATGAAATGTATTTCTTGGGCTACTGGGGTTTATACCGATATGCCTTCAGCGATACCCTGAAAAATAAGTACCGGTGGGCCATCCTGGATCACTGGCAGGCGGAGCGGCCTGAAAAGGAAGCTGCCTGGAACCTGTTTACGGCCATCACCGGCCCGGGGGACTTCGACCTGGAAGCGTCCGTCTGGTATTTGAAAAAGTATCCCCTGGACCTGGTGGACTGGAAGGTATCCAACAGCCACCGGAAAGACATTGATTTTTTACCCCCAAACTTTCGTGGACAGACGATCTCCGAGGTGCTGCCCCCCGATGAACTGCCGGTCAACCGGCACAATTCCAACCGCTTCGACCTGGACGGAGGGGATGAAAAAGGCGGTTCCGAGTACAGCGCAGGCGATATATGGCTGCTGCCTTACTGGATGGGGCGTTACCTCAGGGTGATCAGCGCCGGTGCCGGCAGGGTGCCGGCCCAATTACCGGATCTGCTCCTGCCCTGAAGACTGCTGCATTGTTCAAACTTAAATAAACTGTCATGACCCGCCCCATCAAACGTCTTGTTTCCCTGGATGCACTCAGGGGATTTACCATGGCCGCCATGATCGTGGTGAACTACCCCGGCAGTGAGCAGTCCGTCTATTTCACCCTGCGCCATACCCTCTGGAATGGCTTGTCTTTTACCGACCAGGTGGCCCCTTTTTTCCTTTTTTTTGTCGGGGCTTCCATTGCCTTTGCCTACACCAAAAGACTGGCGGAAGGCACTTCCCGCCGGTCCATGTATCAAAAGATACTGGTGCGTTCTTTGAAGATTTATGCCGTGGGCATGTTCCTCAACCTGATGCCACAGTTTGACTTCCACCAGATCCGCTGGACGGGCACCCTACAGCGCATCGCCGTGGTATTTCTGATATCGGCCTTTCTTTATCTCAATACGACCTTCAGACAGCAGGCCTGGCTGGCGGCCATCCTGTTGGTGGGTTACTGGCTGGCGCTGACCTGCATTCCCACCCAGGGGGTTGGAAAAGTGATGCTGGAGCCGGGTGTAAACATCGTGGCCTGGGTGGACAGCCGTTTTCTGCCCGGCAGGATGTGGCGGGGCAACTGGGATCCGGAGAGCATCCTGACCACGATTACCTCGGTGGTCACCTGCATCACCGGCATGCTGGCCGGACAGCTCATGCTGGGTAACAAGAGCCCGCAGGAAAAGGTCAATTACCTGATGACGGCAGGCGTGTTTGCTGCCATAGCGGGCTATTTCTGGGGTCTGGCATTCCCGGTCAACGAGAATCTCTGGACCAGCTCCTTTGTACTGGTGACTTCCGGTTTTGCGGCCCTGCTGTTCGGCGCTTTTTATTTCCTGGTGGATATCAGGGGACATACAGCCGGCACGCTGCCCGGCATCATATTCGGCGCCAATGCCATCACCGTTTATTTCCTGGCCGATGTGTGGGCCCTGTTTTTCTATGAAGCCAAGTTCGGGGGTCATTCCTTAAACGAACAATTCGTCGACCAGCTGAGTGCGCTCGGGGCCGACCCCCGGCTGGCAAGCCTGCTCTATGCCCTGCTGTTTGTCGCCGTCAATTTCATACCGGCCTGGTGGCTCTACCGCAAACGAATTTTTATCAAACTCTAGGAGGGCCAAACATAACAATTTACTCATCATGGCCTGCCTGCGGCGACCCATGCGTGTTGTACCTTGAACCTAAAAAAATGTGTGTATGAATAAAATAATTGCGAGCATACTGGTATCGATGAGTCTTTCGGGCCTCCGGGGCCAGCCCGCACCCCTTCCGGTTCCCCGGCATACTTTTATGGTGATCGCCCACCGGGGAGACCATACCGAGGCCCCTGAGAATACCCTCGCTGCCTACCGCAACGGGATCAAAAACGGGGTGGACTACGTGGAGATAGACCTGCGCACCACCCGGGACAGCGTGCTGGTCATCATGCATGATGCCACCGTGGACCGGATGACCAACGGACACGGGAAGGTCAGCGAACTCACCTATGAGCAGCTGCGCCGGCTGCGCGTGGTAGACAAAAGGGACAGTACGGTCAGCTGCCAGGTGCCCAGTTTTGAGGAAGTGCTGCAGACCTGCCGGGACAAGGTCTATATTTACCTTGACTTTAAGGATGCCAGCGTGCAGCAGTCCTTTGACCTGATCCGCAAATATGGCATGGAGCGTCAGTTTATCGTATACATCAACAGCGAACAGCAGTTTGTCCAATGGCGAACACTTTTCCCGCAGGTGCCCCTGATGCTGAGCCTGCCCGATGAGGTAAAAACCACCCCACAGTTGCAGGCCTTCCTTTCCTCAGCGCCCGTTGCCCTGCTGGATGGCGATTACAGCGATTATACACCGGAAATGATCAAAGCGGCCGCTTCCCGTGGAATCCCCGCCTGGCCCGACATTCAGAGCGCGGGGGAGGCAGCTAACTGGGACAGGGCCATTTCCATGGGCTTTCGGGGGCTGCAGACAGACCATCCCGCCCTTTTAATCAGCTACCTGAAAAAAAGGGGACTGAGGCACGAAGCAAAATAACTGCTGATATTTGAACCACCAATAACCTGAAAACATGATGGGCAATACAAACAACATACTGCTGGAAAAACTGGAAAGGGGCCAACAAGTGTATGGCACCTGTATCACGGCCACGGGCCCCCTGTGGCCGGCGGCCACCGCCCGGGCGGGACTGGATTTTGTATTTATTGATACCGAACATATTCCGCTCAGCCGCCAGGAATTGTCTGCACTCTGCCAGTCCTACCGGGCCCGCGGGGTGGTTCCCATCGTGCGTATTCCGTCCCCGGATCCCTTCAGCGCCTGCCAGGCCCTGGACGGGGGCGCCCAGGGTATTGTCATGCCATATGTGGAATCCGTCGGGCAGCTTACTGAATTGGTGGCAGCCGTCAAATACCGCCCCCTCAAAGGGGAACTGCTGCAGGACTATCTGGCCGGACGGCGCGAAATGCCCGGGCCGCTGCGCGATTATATCCGTTCCTTCAATGCGCCCAACCTCTGCATAGCCAATATAGAAAGTGTGCCCGCCTTGGAACGGCTGGAGGAGCTCCTGGCCGTGGCCGGCCTGGATGCCGTATTCATCGGACCCCATGACCTGTCGGTCAGCCTGGGGCTGCCCGAACAATATGACCACCCCGAATTTGAAAAAGCCGTCCGGACCATTATACATGCCTGCCGTGCCCGCGGTATCCACGTGGGTATTCATTTTTCCCTCGAACCCTCCCGGCAGGTGCAGTGGATCAGGGAGGGGGCCAATATGGTGGTGCACAGCTTTGACATTGCCCTGTTTACCCAGCGGCTCTGCCAGGATATGGACTTTATCAAAAAAGCGGCAGGCGACCAGCCGGGGGATTCAGCACCAGGCTCCCTGGTCGTATGAGTGGGGCCGGCCCACTAAAAAACAGGCTGCCGCCAAGGCAGATCAACGTCATTTACGTGGATTTTTTATCAGCCAGACTTCGGTTACCCGGGACTGTTGCCTCCAGTTGATGCTGTCTTCATTGATCTCATCGAAGCCTACCGAGAGCCTTCCGTTACGGATCAGTTCCCCCGGAACGGGGAATTCCTTGATTTCCCCGATGCCCTTTCCATAGCGGGTGTGTTCCAGCCTTTTGCCATTGGCCTTCAGCAGGCATTCCCCAAAACCGGTTACCCGGACCGTATAGGAAGCCGAGGAATCCAGTCCGTTGTACTCCAGGCTGATGGGCCAGCGCATGGAAGACATCCAGGAGAGGCGCTGGCGGCTGAAGCCATCCTCCCACCAGTCGAAGCTGGGGCTGTCCTGCCTTCTGATCAGCGGGTCTGTCGTCCAGGGTTCACCCCGCAGCACATGGGCGGATTTACCCACATTACCAATATCATCATAGTAACTGCCCGGACCCGGGTGTTCCCAGCAGGCGATCTGTTCCAGCGCGGCCACCTGGCCGGCCCGGTCCGTCCTGCTGATGGCACTGAAGCGGTCTTCCAGCCACCACCGGTTATTGAGGGGATGGTCCAGGAAATCCAGCACGGCACCCCGCTCCTCGCCGGAGGCCCGGTATTTTTTTACGCTGGTCTGCAGGCCGATGGAATGAAACAGGGTATCGCATAAGGTGACAACCCGTTGATGCAGGTATCCCAGGAAGGGGTCCGGGCTGACCTGGTTTAACAGGTGGCGGGCAGCCCCGATGGCCCAATCCGGTCCTTTTAGACCGGCCTGCGCCAGGATGGCATTGGCCTTTTCTTCCTGGCCGGCTTCATAGAGGCCCCTTAAGCGCACATAGGCATCGTAGTTGGCCCGCAGCAGGTACATCTGCCACCTCCAGCCCTCACGCAGGGCAGGGTGCCGCAGTTCCATCTGCCGCCAGGCGGTCCAGGTACCCTGGATGCTCCCATTGGAGGCAGCCGGGCCCTGCCAGTTGGTTTCCAGGGCCAGCAGGCCGTCGGCAGCGGTCTCCCTGACGGCAGAATTGAAAAAGAAATTGGCATATTCACACAGGATCTGCCGCTCGCTGGCGGAAGGATCCCATGCCAGGCGCGTCCAGGTGATCTTGTTGACATCGTCGTGGACGCCATCGGAATAGGAAATGAAGCCGTCCATAAAGGGCTCCACGAAATGATACAGGGCCGCATAATGCATGGGACGGGGATTGACGCTCTCCCTGCCCAGGGTGAAATTGAACGCAGGATCCCACCAGGGCACCGGCCAGTCACAGCGCACGTTGTGGGTCAGGTCCGGATAATACCGCAGGGGGTACTGCGGCGGTAGGGCTGCCCTGCTTTCTTCCACCGGGGGGCTGGAAGGCCCGGTTACCAGCCCGCCCAGCCAGCCGGGATGCTGGTCCTGAATATAATGATATACGGTCTGGCTCTGAGCGGGGGTATATCCCTGCAGGGAGAGCCAGACTTTTGAGGAAGGATGGTATTTTTTCAGCACCTGCGCCACCTCACTGAGCAGCGGCCAGACCGTCTCGGGTGGATTGTCGCCCGGGTCGCCTCCCGGAAAGAAGACCCCGTTCAGCCTTACGGAACTGACACATATCCTGCGTATCCTGTCCAGGTAACGGGCACGCAGGGCGGTATCCTTCAGGTCAAACTGGGCCGGCACCCAGATCCAGTAATCCAGGTCATAGCGGTCGCAGATGGCGCTGATGGAGGCATTCATGGAATCGGGGGAAAGCTTGAAATGCGGGCTTTTCTCCTCCTCAAAAATGGGGATGCTTTCTATGGAGTTGGTGCCAAAGATGGCCAGTTCCCGGATGTACTGGTCAAACTGGGCTACCGTCCAGGCATCGTAGGAATTGGCCGTATTGCGGTAGCCCAGCTGGTGGCCGCGCATCGGTTTGGAAGGAGCGGATGAAACGGGCAGGTCATTGGGAATACGGACAGCCCCCCTGGCATAGCCAAAGCGGCGCAGCAGCTCCCCTGCGCCATAAAAAATACCCCTGCCGTCATAGCCTTCCACGACCAGTATGGTCCGGTGATTCTGCTCCAGGCTGAGCAGGCGGTAGGATTCGGGTTTTAACAGCCGGGCAGGTTGCTGTGGCAGGACAAAGGGCAGTTTAGGGTCTTCTCCGGCCCGGAGCAGCAGGATCACATTGCCTGCGGCAGGCAGGGAACTGGAGAGGGTAACCGGTATTCCGGTCCTTTTGGTGATTTCCTCCCGGAGTACAACGGCCGCCGATTGCCCCGCATGGCCCGGGGTACCCGTCCCCGTTACCACCTGCAGGTTGCGCAGGTAAGCCTGCTGCCCTTTTGCAGCCGGTAGTACCAGGAGGAACAGGAAAACCAGGAGCAGCCTGTTTAATTTGATACGGCCCGCCTGTAAAATAGCATATCGGTAAATGGGGGCCCCTGCGGCCACGGATGGGTGGTTCATTGAATTATATTTTCTGGTTGGATCAAGCCTGATTGCGCAGCAGAACCCATGGAACCGGCTGCCCTGCTGATGACAGAAACATCCCCTTTATTAAACAAGGGATGAGGGTGCTGCCGGCCCCCGTCATGGCGAATGCGAAGCAGTATATACCATATGCCGCGTTATTTTTTTAGGGATGGGGACTAGCCCAATGAAATCAGGCAGGCCCAACAACCCCGTGTACATATTCCTGATGGGGTGAAGCGGCCTGCCTGTATCATTGCTTTTTACCGGTCAATGGCTCAGGAAAGTATCTTCCAGCCTTCGCGGTAATCCCTTTTTACAAACTGGTTGGCCGGTTCAAAATTGGTGATGCGCATGTTTTTGGCATCCCAGAGCAATTTGATCCTGCCGGGATTGTCCGGGTCGGAGTCCTTGAGTTTATGGGTGTCTTCCAGGCCCCAGCTGCGAATGGCGAGGTTGCCTATCAGGATGCTTTCGGTAAAGGGCCCGGCGTATTCAAACGGAGAGCTGGTCTTGGCGTTTCCAAATCCGGCGATGCAGGCATTGACCCATTGCAGGTAATGGCCTTCCGGAACCCGCGGGATGGTCTGGGCGGGCATGGTGGTTTCCGCCATCAGCTTGCTGGGAAGCAGACGGGGCCTTTCGCCGTAGCAATCGACCATCATCTTGCCTTTGGTGCCGATGAAAAGAGCACCTCCGTCATCACCGCCAAACTGTTCGCCCGGAAGGAGTTCATCGGGCAGGGCAGGCAGCAGCCCGCCATCATACCAGGAAACACGGATGGTGCCTTTTTGGTCCTTGCGGGGATATTTGAGGTGTATCATGGAAGCGGCCGGGAACCCGTCGGGGTACTTGGCTTCCTTGCCGTCGGGGGTCCAGCTGGTGGGAATGGAACATTCCACTTCGGTGGGGAAGTCAATGGGCAGCAGCCGGAATACGGGGTCCATCATATGACAGGCCATATCACCCAGGGCGCCGGTGCCAAATGCGTTAAAGCCCCTCCAGCTCCATGGACAGTAGGCCGGGTTATAATCAACATATTTGGCCGGGCCCAGCCAGAGGTTCCAGTCGAGTTCTTTGGGCACTGCAAATTTCCCGGTTGGCGTGGGCAGTCCCTGGGGCCAGATCGGGCGGTTGGTCCAGACCTGTACGGTATGGACATCACCGATCATGCCGGCATCATACATTTCTTTGGCCTGGCGCACGCCGTCACTGGATCCGCCCTGGTTGCCCATCTGGGTGACCACTTTGTATTTTTTGGCCGCTTCCGCCATCAGGCGGGCTTCATATATGTCGTGGGTGAGTGGTTTTTGGCAATAGACGTGTTTGCCCATGGCCATGGCCGAGAGGGCCGCTATGGCATGGATATTGTCCGGGGTGGATACCGAGCAGGCGTCAATATTGTTCTTTTCCTTGTCGAGCAGCTCCCTGAAATCCTTGTAGAACTTGGCCTTCGGAAAACGCTCCCTGGATTCTGCCGATCGCTTTTCATCCACATCGCAGAGGGCTACGATATTTACTTTTGGACTGCCTGAAAAATTCTTCAGGTCATCTGCGCCCTTGCCGCCTGCGCCGATGCCGGCGATGTGCAGCTTGTCGCTCGGGGCAATGAATCCACGGCCCAGCACATGTCGCGGAATGATCATCATACCGCCAGCTGCCAGGGAAGCATCCCTGACGAAATTTCTTCGGCTAATTGCCTTTTTTTCATCCTTCATATCGTATTTGTTTGGGGTTAACGAAGCTTGTTTCCGGAATTAATGGATGTAAACAGAATCATTCATGGTAAGTAAGTCCCCTGCTAATTCTTCGGTAGGAATAAGATTTGCTAAATATATTTATCTTATATTTAATATCATTCAATTTGCTTTTACTTTTTTAAAAAATATTCCCGTTTTTGGGTTCTCGTGTAGGTTGATTTTTTTCATTCCGGATTGACCGGATAAAACCCCGATGCCATGGCTGTAAAAATTCCGCTCCCTGCCCTGACAGCTTGCTGGCTGCTGATGATAGCCTGCAGCGGATCCTCCCGGTCTGCCGGGGCGACAAGCCAGCCGCAGGGACCATGGATTTCCCTGTTCAACGGCAAGGACCTGAGTGGCTGGACCCCACACGGCAGCGCCGTATGGACGGTGCAGGAGGGGATCCTGACCGGCCAAGGCGGCCGCGGCCATATCTATGCAGACCCGCTGGTCCGTAATTTTGAAATAAAGGGCGAATTCCGCATCATCGACCTGGGAAAGGGGGCCAACAGCGGCCTGTATTTCCGGGCACATCCCCCCAAACAGGACCTCAACGGTTTTCCGCAGGGCTACGAGGCACAGATCTGCAATAACCAGGAAGCCTCTACGGGCTGGCTGTGGAAGCCGGGGACACCTACCGGTGCCGCCTCAGCGCTGCTCACAAAGGACGGTGAATGGTTTGCCATGAGAGTTCAGGCAGTGGGAACCCTGATCCGGATTTGGGTAAAGGATTCGCTGGTGATGACCCACCGTGACGGCCAGTACCGCCAGGGTATGTTTGCCATTCAATGCCACAATGACGGCATGCAGGCCCAGGCACGCAACCTCTACTACAGGCCGCTTCCCTGATTGGTACACTCCGGTTGCCGCGTCGCACCCCCCGGCTAAATCCGGGCAGGCTGTATGCCGATGCGGCTGCACCATGCCTGCAGTTTGGTATAGGTATCGTCCAGACCCTGTATCTGCTGGGGGGTCAGCGCAGAAGTGGAAGTCCTGCTGATCACTTCGATGGGCACCCCTCTTTTGCGCAGGAAATATTTGGCGCTCAGCGGGTAGTTCTGGGAGATGATGTCCTCTGTTTTTGTGAGCTGCTCCTGAATGAATTTTACGTCTTCCTGCCTGTCGGGGTTGGTGGACTGGGCGCACATCCAGGCCAGTATATCCGGGTAGAAATTCCCGGAGATCGCCGACATCCCCTTTGCGCCTGCCTGCAGGGAATACATTGTGTTGGCTACACAGGCATCATAGAATTCCAGCCGGTTGTTCCTGGCCATTTCTATTTTTACTTTTACCTTATCAAAATCAATGGTGGTGTCCTTATGGTATAACATCCGGCCGCTGTTCAGCAGGTAGCCAAAGGCAGCAGGCGTCAGGATTCTCTTATAGGGTGAGGGGCATTCGTAGGTGCCCATGGGAATATTGTCGGTTAACCGGAAGAATTTATCAAACTGGCTGATGAGTACTTCATCGGACTCATCGCTTTTTGCAAAATGGCTGGTGATCATGATCACCGCGCTGATGCCCGTGTGGTAGATCTTTTTGGCGAACTCGGCTTTGTCAGCCAGGGTTTCTCCAAAGGAACCGGTGGCCACTACGGGAACGGCCCCGTTTACATATTTGACGACATGCCGGGTCAGGCTCAACCGTTCCTGTTCAGTGAGGTTGTACATTTCAGAACTGGCGCAGTTGGCAAAAAAGCCCCTGACACCGGAGGCCAGGTAAAAATCAATGAGCCTGGAGAGCCCGTCATAATCTATCTGACCGTTTTGCAGATAGGGAGTGACCATGACGGGCACGAATTTTTTGTGGCTTTCAAAGGGCCCATCCCCGGTTTTGCGGCCCTTGTCATTTTTGGGGGTAGCCAGGGCGGTGGCTCCCCCGGCGACCCCCAGGGTCAGGGCCAGTGAGCCGGCGGTTATTTTACCTAAAAAATTGCGTCTGGAAGAAGCTTCGGATTCCTTCATGGCGGATGGTATTGTTGGAAGACATTAAAATTACAACTACTTTATATAATATTCAATTAGAATCGGCTAAACCAGCGTTTTGTACTTTTTTGCGGACCCTGCCCCGGGGCGCAGGAACTGTCAGGGGACTTGGGCGGTTTGTATTTTGAGGACGATTTTTTTTACCCTGTCATAGCCAGGCACTCGGATGGTAGGCCGGTGGGCATTGTTGGGGAAAAATAAAAAAAAGGTACCCGGCTGCGCCACATAATAGGTTCCTTCCGCCTGGTAGTTGATGACATCCACCGTATAGGGCTTGGTAATGGCGGCCCCTGAGGTGTCGGCCACGCCGATCTGCTCTTTTCCGCTGATGACATACTGCAGGTCTATATAATCTTTATGGGATTCCCATTTGACGTCTTCGATCCGGTTGGAGGGGTTGTCCGTTACGTTCGCAAAGACATGCTCGCCCACAATGGGATATTTGCCCGGCGGCAGCTGCTGTAAATCCTGGTTTTTCAGGAAGGCAAAGGCCGCATCCCAGAGGCGTTTATTGCGGTGATAAGCCACGTAAAAGGAATCCATATCGGTGGATGGGTGCAGCTGCCAGGTCAGGCCGCCGGCCCAGGTCCTTGATTGAACCCACCGGTTGATTTTGGCGCGGGACACAGCGGCCGGGTGATGGGCGGTGCTGCAGGAAAGCAGCTGTGAAACAACCAGGAACAAAGCGGTGGCGGTAAAAAGACATTTCATCGGCAATGGCCTCCCTGGCTTGTTTAAATGGGGAGACAATAAAATTAGGCAAATACCCCTGAATAAGCCCCGGTTTATTCAGAGGAGGGGCCCGCCTTTGGTTTTAGTTGATTTGTAATCCGGGCATTCAACGCAGCGATGCCGGATCCAGGTCCACCACCTTGATCGATTCCCCCATCTTATCGAGAGAATAGGAATAGCTGATATGCAGCAGACCATCCAGGGACTGGATCAGGCAGGGATAAGAAAAACTGCCTTTGCCGCGGATGGCATTTTCCAGGTAGCGCTTCCATTTCCAGGTCCTTCCTTCGTCCTCGGACACATACAGGCTTAACCGGTAACGCCCGTCATCTTCGTCATCCCCTACAAAGGCCCATCGCCCGTCTTTGAGCAGGAGCAATTCCACGCTGGCTGTATTGGGAATGGAGGTCTTCTGTGCGGCCGTCCAGCTCCGGCCGCTGTCCGGGGACTCACTGGTCTGCACCCGGCTTGGTTCATCGCCGTTATCCCGCATATAGGCGATGATATGCCCGTTTTTTTTCTGCAGCAGGGCCGGCTGTACATTACCCCTGCCCACAATGGGCAGGCTGGCCTTCCAGGTTTGCCCGTCGTCATCGGAGATCGCAATCAGGCTCATATTGAAGCCATCTGAGTACAGGGGAAGCAGTATGCGGCCGCTGCTGAGGCGAAGGGGTTTTATTCGGGTCATCCAGCCGGTGCTTCTTTTATACTGGTCGCGGCTTGCCTCCTGGATCATCTCATCATACCGGGGGGCGTAGGTTCCCGATCCGCTGGTGTTTTCGGGGAGCTCTTTGAACCGGGCTGCCGTTTGGAGGGCAAAGCTGTCGTTGGGCTGGAGCAGGATATTGTCCTGCCAGTTCCACACAGGCGCTCCGTCTGCTGCATAATCGTTGGAAGTGCGGTACCGCAGCAGGGAGCATTCCCAGCGGTGGGCCTGCACGGCGATCCAGACCAGGAACAGGGTGCCCCGGCTGTTTAAAAACAGCACGGGGTTGCAATCCGGCAGGCCATAGGTATCTGCCATCAGGAAGGGTTCCGACCAGTTCTTTGCCCCTTTTTTGAGCCTGGAGCCCATGATGCGCACGTCATCTGCGGTACGCTCCCCGCTGCCCTGGAACCAGGCCGCCAGCAGGTCTCCCCCGGGAAGCTCCGTCAGGCTGCTGCCATGGGCATGCTGGGACTGCAGGGGAAAGATCAAAGACTCCCGGAGCGTTGCCGCCTTTTCAGTGGCAGGCTGGCCGGTGGCCCAGGCAGCCAGGACCAGGAGGATGCCAACCAACAATAGCGCTCGTTTCATACGGTGCCGTTTAAATATTATTTTTAAAAATATCAATACGCCCTCTACGCCAGTCACAGATCCTATGGCAGGCGGCCCGGGACCCACCGGGTAGGAAAACCTTTGCAGGCCTGGCCGCTGCAGGCCCTGATGCGCCAGGTTGGAATTTAGGGGTAAAAACAGATTCCATGATGGAAAAATAGCCAATTTATATACATTGCAGGGAACATTCCCATTGCTTATGAGATTTACTGTCAGTCACCAAACCGAAAATGAACTGAACCTGGTTGTGCTCCATGACAACCAGAGCGGCACGCAAGCGGCGATCCTGCCTGCCTTTGGGGCACTCCTGCATTCCTTTTCGGTTCAGACTTCCCGGGGTCCGGTCAATGTAATTGAAAATTATGCCGGCCTGGGGGAACTCAGGCAGCTGTTAAATACCTCCTACAGAAGTTCCAAACTCTCCCCCTTTGTCTGCCGGATACCGGATGGCAAATACCGGTTCGCGGGCAGGGAATATGAGTTCCGTCGCAAGTTCACCGACGGGTCCGCCATCCACGGCATCCTCTTTGACAAAGCCTTCGAAGTGACAGACGAGTTGGGCAGCGATGCGTCCGCTTCGGTGACCCTTCAGTACCACTACCTGGGCGACGATGAGGGCTATCCCTTTCATTACCGCTGCCTGGTCAGGTATATACTCAGAAAGGACGGAATGCTGTTGGTGGAAACCGCTGTTCTCAATACCGGTAAGCAACCCTTACCCATAGCCGACGGATGGCACCCTTATTTTACCCTGGGCGGCAGCTCCGACGACTGGCAATTGTCCTTTCATGCATCCAGCATGGTTGAGTTCAACGACAAACTCATCCCGACCGGAAGGCTCGTGCCCAATACCCTTTTTTCCACCCCGCAGCGGATCGGGGACAGTTTCCTGGACAACTGTTTCCATGTTGACCGGCAGCAGGGCGGGCCGGCCTGCACCCTCTCCAACCCGGCCAACGGCCTGCGCCTCCAGTTTTTCCCGGGCGACCACTATCCCTACCTGCAGATCTATACCCCCCCGCACAGGCGCAGCATCGCCATTGAAAACCTGAGCGGCACCCCGGACTGCTTCAATAACGGGATGGGACTGCTGGTACTGGAACCCAACAAATCCCAGACCTTTACGGTGGGCTACCAGCTGTCGGCGGGCTAAAAGGCTTAATGCCTTCCCCCGGCCAGTCCGCCTTTTCTCTGTCAGTTCATCATGCACATGACTTTAAGGGGAGATATGCCCCTGCGTCCAGCCATGCCATGAACGGCACCTGGCTGTTCCCGGGCCTGCTGCCCGGCGAGGAGCCATATCCGGCCCCGTTTTTTAAGCGAAACCCTTTTTTTTGAGCCGGCAGCTCCGCCACGCTGGGCAGTCCAGGGCCCAGACGGGGAGCAGGCATATTTAATTCAGCGGGGAGAAACCATTAAACAAAAAATCAAGACATTATGGAGCCCGGAAAAGGAATCTTCAGCCATTTTACCCCGTTGTACTGCTCCAGGTAGCCCTGGTTCCCAAAATAAATGAGGCCTTTGTTGTCTTCCATAATGGCCCAGTTCTGCGGGCTGCCCTGGAAGTCCTTGGGATAGAAATTGGTCACAAAGGGAAGCCCTTTTTCAGAAGGGTCCTGGGCCAACAAAGACCCTGGAGGGATAATCATACTAGCCAGGACCATGGCAGCACCCAGGAGGATACCGCCAAAGGGGTTGAATCGGGGCAAGCCTTTAACCACGGAATGATGTTTTTGGGTTATACAATAATGAGTTCTTAAAATGGATGGTTGGTCAAAACTCAGCGCAAGCAAAAAAGGGTATCCAGGGGGGTACGGTATATATGCTGATGAATGGGGTTTCCAGGAGGCTGCTGGTTCAATTCATTGCGGCTTTCCATCATTTACCCTGCCCGGTGAACAGCACCCTAAAAATTATAGGGATTATTTATTTTACTCGATCATAATTGCCTGTAGTCTTTCGGTGGGCGGGCGGTTCTGCCGGGGGAAGGGTTCCGGGCCCCTCAGCCATGCCCGGGAGGTACCCATGCTGCGCCCCGGAGGATGACAAAAAAGGGGATAGTGACTTTTGTTCGGTTAATCATGGCAGTGGTAGCAGCTGCACGGACCTGAGGCAGAACAATTCCTGCCCATCGCGGACGGGGGAGAGCCGAAGGGTATACAAGCCCGCTTTGTCAAAGGACACAATCGCCACGGGGTGGGCCAGGAATAAAATGGGCTTTTCCTCCTGCTGCCCGGAGGTCTGCAGGGTCTCAAAGCGGTATTCCTTTCCCTGTATGAACAGCGACCCTTCCTGGCCGTCGCTACCCGGCGGACAGGTGTAATCCAGCAGGATTTTATAATCGCCCGGATCGGTGACCCTGATGAGAAAGCCAACGGAATCACCCGGCCGGCTCATCCCCCGGATGCAGTTGGCATGTTTCCAGTCGCCGTAGTAGTGGCTGAAGGTCAGCGATTCGGTCCTTGCCTTGCCGTAGAGCCGGCCAAAGGCTGCCTCCAGGTAATTGGCGGGGTAATCCGATGAGACGGTCAGCGGGGTAGTCAGGTCAAAGTCAGGCAGGGATCCCCGGTAGACCACCACCAGCACCTGGTCGGCCTGGCCGGCCGCCTCCCTGGGCAGGAGGACCCGGACAGCGGAACCGGTTTTTTCCCATTTCAGGTCCCTGCCGGAAGCCAGTTGATAGATCCGGCTGATGCTGCCTTTAAAGGAGGGAATCAGCAGCCTGCCATCGGAAGGGGTTTGCAGTACATGCAGGTAGAGCTTTCCGGGACGGGAGGTGGTCACCCCCCAGGGCTGGGCGGGAATCAGGCCGTAGGTTGTTCCATAGATGCTCTCCCCGTTTTTGGCCAGCCACTTGCCCACTTCCAGCAGGTATTTGACCGAATAGGCCGGCAGCCTGCCCCGGCCGTCGGGGCCGATATTGAGCATGAGGTTGCCTCCCTTGGAGGCGGTGGCTGCCAGCAGGCGGATGATCTCCCGGGGGGATTTGAAATTCATGTCATGGGTAATATAACCCCAGGAATCATTGTGGGTATATACCGCTTCCCAGGGACCCGCTACCGGCAGGGGCGGAACTTCGGAGTCCCCAAAATCCGTATAATCGCCGAGTCCCTGTCCAACCCGGCTGCTGAACAGGGTTGCTGGCTGGAGCCGGTGCAGGGTGTCGATCATGTCCTGGGTCTGCCGGCGGCTCAGCCCCCCGGGCATATCAAACCACAGGATGCCCAGCGGGCCATAGCGGGTGAGCAGTTCCCTGATTTGTGGAATGGACTTGTGGAGATAATACTGCTGGTAGTCTTTTTTTGATTCATCAAAGTCCCAGTCGTTGCCCCCTCCGTTGGCCTCATGCCAGTCCAGGTACTGGGAATAATAGAATCCGAAATGGAGTCCCTGCCTGCGCACGGATTCCGAAAGGGCCTTCATGGGATCCTTGCGGTAGGGGCTGGCCTTTACAATATTAAAATCGGAGATTTCCGAGTCAAACATGCTGAAGCCTTCATGGTGCTTGGCCGTAACGACCATATACTTAAACCCGGCCTGCCGGGCAAATTTCGCCCATGCCTCCGCGTTGAAGTCAACCGGGTTGAATCCGCCGGCCAGGGCTGCATAGGTGGCAGCCGGGATCTTTGCCCGGTTCATGATCCATTCCCCGCTTCCAAAATAGTGCTTTCCATTCCAGGTCCCGGCCAGTTGGGAGTATAACCCCCAATGTACAAACATGCCGAATTTGGCATCCCGGAACCACCGGATATCGGCCTGATGCCTTACAGGGCTGTCCTGCTGGCTGGCAAGGGCCTGCCGGGCAAAGGCGGTACCGGAGAGCCAAAGCGTGGCAAACAGGACCAGGAGTCCGGCGATAGCGATCTGTTTTTTTGCAGACATGGAGGGTCGGTTTTTGGCAGTGAACAGGGAAATTACGAAGGTATTTTCTGGTTGACTAGGAAATAAACGATCCGGCAGGCATGACCCCGGCTTCCGGGATGATGTTCCCCCTCCATCCGCAGGCGAAGCAGGTGTCTTTTGTTTTTCAGTGACCCGCTCAGCAGGATATACCAGGGAAGGTGAAGCTGTGCGCTCCAGGGGGTAAACAGGTCCGTACGGCGGAAAGGCCCGTTGTCCACTGACCAGGACAGGATACCGGCATCGGGGCCCGAAACCAGGCAAAGCCCGATGGCCTTGCCTTCAAAAGGCAGGGTCAGGGTGGCCCCGGGATGGTCTGTCACCATCATGGGCCTGTGCACAAACCCTTCCCGGGTCGGAACCCGATCGGAGGGCAGCCAGTCGGCTGCCAGCGTCCAGCCGGGGCCGGGCCGCGCCATGCTGACCGGGTAATACCTGCCGCCTTCAAAATTATTTGGGTCCAGCGGGGCAGCGGGCATATAGGCCGCCGGTCCCCCGGGGGCGGCGGGCAGGTCACAGCGTTCCAGGAGCCTGGAAATGGCGGCAAAATAGAGCTCCTGGCCGAAAGGGGAGGGATGGAGGTCCCTGAAATCGTCCTGCCAGGAGAATTCTCCGAGCTTCATCTTTTGGTAGACCTCCCCTGCCAGGTTGATGGAGGGCAGCTGGTAATAACCGGCCACTATTTCCTGATTATGTACTTCTGCCGGTATTATTCCCCGGCTATAGTCCTGCGTTTTTTCCGGGTCGGCAAAAGCCATCATTACCACATCGGCCCGCGGATTGTTTTTTCGTATCTGCCGCACAATGCCTTCCAGGGCCCTGAGCTGGGTGAGGCTGTCTGTGCCGTTGGCCCGGTCGTTTACCGCGGCTTCCACAAAAAGCAGGTCAATTTTGCCGCTGTCCAGCAGGTCTCTTTGCAGGCGGAAGGCATGGGGGAGGCTTCCCAGGGAAGGAATACCCGCTGCCAGGAAGCGGAAGCGGGTTTGGGGAAATCGCTCTGTTAACCAGCGGCACACCTTGTCCCTCCAACCGGGATTGTAGGTGATTGAGCCGCCCAGGAAGGCAACCGTGCAGGGCTGTTTTGACCCGAAGACCCGCCAGGCATTGGGCAAACCGTCGCGTACATTCATGAAGGAATCCGGCGGAACGGACTGCCGCAGGGGGTAGGAGGCCTTTTCCAGCAGAGAGGCCCACCACTGCGCATGCGGGATGGGAAAATGATGGCCGCCGAGTTCCTGCGGACCCTGGGTTACCGGGTAGACCAGGGCCGGGCCGCCGAGTTCCTCATAGCGGCGCACCAGTGGAAAAGTGTTTTCATCATTGGGTACGATGCTGTCCTTCGCACCGATGATATGTATCAGGGGCACCCTGAAGGAGGCCAGGCCTTCCAGGTCATCGAGGGGATTATCCTTATAGGACAGGGCCTGTTGCTCGGTCATTCCCATGACCTCCAGCAGCTGCTTCCAGGAATCAGGAGCGCCCTGGCCCCTTCCCTTTCCGCCCGGCCAGCTGCGTATATCACAGACCGGGGCCTCCCCATAGATGGCCGTTATCTTATCGGGGTGCCTCCTGGCCCAGCCGTAAGCGTATAGTCCGCCCCGGCTCACCGCTTCCAGGGCGACCCGGGGGGCCAGCGACAGGCTGTCGACGAGGTAGCGGTAAAACCGGTCCCAGATCTGCATCGCATAAGGGCTTCCGTACTGGTCATCCACGCTCACATAGCCGATGTGGAATCCCCTGGAGAGCAACAGGCTGTCCATCTCCGTATGCCAGTCGGGAAAGGAGGCCCTCCATACCCAGGGGTTGCCGGGAAGGGGTTTTGCAGGACGGACCGTATAGGCAAGGTGACCGCCTATAATATGATAGCTCCGCTCAAATCCCTTCCACCGGTCGGATGCCGGGACGGGGTCCTGCTGCTGGCATTGGCCGGCCAGACTGCAGCAGGCCAGCAACAGGGGCAGTATCAATATGCGCATATTCCTTTTTTTGTGGCAGACCCCTAAGGGGCAATGACAGCGGTTTCCGCTGCCAGGGCGGTATCCAGTACGGATAGGGCTTTTTGAAGTTCCTCCCGGGTGATGGTGAGCGGAGGACTCAGCTGTAGCACATTTCCCTGCGATACCTTAAAACTCAGCCCGTTTTTCAGACAGCTGTACATGATCCGGCCCGCTTCCTCTATGGCTTTGACTTTGGTAGACCGGTCCCTGACCAGTTCGATGCCCCAGAGCAGCCCGATACCCCGCACATCGCCGATCAGCCGATATTTGTTCTTCAGTTCCCCGAGGGCCTCTGCCATGAAGGCACTGTCGGCTTGTACCTTTTCCAGCAGCTTATGGGATTGCAGGTATTCGATCAAAGCCAGGCCCGCCGCACAACCCAACGGGCTTTTTTCATGGGTATAATGGCCCAGGGAAACATCCCCTGCAATATTATAGCTATCTTTTGTAACCATGGCCGCAAAGGGAATGATTCCCCCGCCCAGGCCTTTTCCCAGGCAAAGTATATCGGGTGAGATGCCGTAATGCTCAAAGGCGAACATGGTGCCCGTCCTGCCAAAGGCAATGGGGATTTCATCCAGGATCAGCAGCACCCCATAGCGGTCGCAGATCTCACGGACCCGCTGCCAGAAGCCCCTGGAAGGAATCTGGACATCGGTATTGCGAATGGTTTCTGCAATAAAAGCCCCTACCTGGCTGTCCTGCTGCAGGATTTTTTCCAGTTCGTCGGCATAGGAGGTGTCATCCGCCTGCGGGGTAAATACCGACCGGTAGTGCACGGGCTGCGGGATGTTTTTGGTTTCCGGTACCAGGGTGCCCATGTATTTTTTGAACTGGTTTTCCCCGCCAACGGCAATGGCGTCCATCGATGCCCCGTGAAAGGAGTCCGACAGGGAAACCACCCGGTGGCGGCCGGTAACTACCCTGGCCAGTTTCAGGGCCATGCCGACCACGCTGGTACCGCCGGGGGCGAATAAAACGCGGTTCAGTGCCTGGGGCAGCAGGGACACCAGTTTTCCGGCAAAATCTATGGCCGTGGTATTGGTGAACCGGCGTGGACAGAAGGGCAGGGTATCCATCTGCTGCTTCACCCGCTCGATGACAAAGGGGTTTCGGTGTCGGATCTGGTGGACATTGTTGCCATGGAAGTCCATGTATCTTTTACCAAGGGTGTCGGTTAAGTAGATCCCCTCTGCCGCGGCGATGACATCCAGGCAGGGGGTGGACAGCGATTGGTGCATAAACAGGTCTTCATCTTTTTTGAGCAGTTCCAGGGTCGCAGAATCGGCCACCTCGTACCAGGCCTGCCTGGACGGGGAGAAATTGACGTCCCCTTCAATGAGTAAACTCTCTTGGTTCATACCGGTTACGGGAATCTGATTCCCTTTTTTTTAAAGGATGGCAGGATCGGCTCCTGGTCCTGTTTTTCCTGCTGCGGCACCCGACTGGTGACCCGGAAAGGGTTGACCTTCCGGGTTGACCAGCCGGCGGGCTTTTGTAAGGCCCGCCGGCAGCGGCACAGGGCAGGGGCCCTGAGGCCCGGCGCTCCATTTGCCGCATGGCGGAGCCAAACCGCGCTAAAAATAAGGAACTCCCGGGTAAAAAAAGATGATTGGTATCGCGGGCCCGGTCGGGGCCCTGAGGACCTGTGCAGTATGGCAGCGCCTGATTCCCCAAAGAGGGCCTCCGCCCGCCTGCGGCATGACAAACCGGGGCCCGGATGGCAGGGGCTATTCGAGTTTTTCGGCAAAGACCGTCTTTTGAAGCGGACCCGCGCTCACCCGGATGCAGTAGCGTCCTTTTGCCCAGGCGGTAAAATCCGGCATCGGTGGGTAGTTGGAGCCCTTTTTCAGGGCCAGGGACATGCGGCAAACCACCAGGCCGCGAATATCGGTCACCGTTATAAACACGGGGGCATCCTGCTGCAGGGTAATAACCACCTGCGGTCTTTCGCGGAAGGGATTGGGATATACGCGCAATCCCGGCTGTCCGGACTGGGAGGCGGCAAAGGGTACCACCGGGCTCATCGTATAATGGCCGTCGAGGTCCGGCATTTTAAGCCGGTAATAATACATCCCCGGGGAAAGTGCGTCCACCGCATCCCGGAACTCGTACCCCTGCCCGAAATCAGCGCTGTCCCTGGGGGCTACCCATCCAATCCTGGAAAAGATATGACCATCCGCGCTCCGCTGCACTTCAAAACCCGCCAGTTTCTCCTGCATGGAGGTCCTCCAGGTCAGCAGGAAATCCTCCCCCTGTCTGCTGCCCTGGAAATCGGTGAGGAGCAGGGGCAGTGAAATGGCATTGTTGATGCTGATATCATCCACCATTTCATAGGAGATCCTGGCCGAACTGGTGGCGGCCTGGGTAAACCTGAATTCATCCACATTGGCAAAAGAGGCGTTGGAACCCACGTCCATTTTGGTCCATACATTACCGGCTATTCCGGTGATGGTGAGCGTCGCCCCGGATACGGCCAATCCTTTTTTGTATCCCGTTATGATCATATCGGCGGTGCCTCCTGAAACTATGTTAAGCCGCAGGTATACATACTGCAGGGAAAAGCCGGAGGAGTCATCGGATCTAACCCCGACGCTTTGGACATACCGGCCCCCCAGCAGGCTGTTGAGCCGTATACAGTAATCCGATACACCCCCGTTGTCTGCGCCGGCGGTCGTGGCAGACATACTGACCAACGAGGTAATGAAGGTGGATATGGAAAAATCCCAGCCCGAAGCCAGAATCCCGGTGGCATTGCCGGAGTTTCCGACATTGAGCGAATAGCCCGGGCCAAGGGTCGTACCCAGCAGGGAGCCTGCAGCACTGAAATTATCATTGAAATTGGTTAGGCCGGTGGCAGGGGTGGTAGCCGCCTGCAGGAGACCCGGGACCAACAGGCAGCAGCCTGCTGCCATTGCCCAGGTCCGAAGGGCCTGTTTTAAAAGAAGGGAAGAAAGGGTTTTCATCTAAGGGTTGGACGATCATTTTTAGTCACGAATCTCCCCGGCGCAAAGCAAAGACGCAGGCCGGCAGAACCGGCTCATACAGGGCATTCGTGTGGTCCGGCGGACAAAATAGGGAACGATCCCCGAATCTGCGGGCCTTGCTGCGGGAGAGTTTGGATTTTACCGGAATACGATTAGTATCCTTTACAATAAACCCCCCGAATCCGGGGGGTATTGTAGGCGTAATTTAGATGGTCCGCAAGCGGGTTCTGCCGCGGAGGGATTCCTTTGCCTGGCAAACAGGCTCCTTATTTTTTACTACCGGCCTTCTTCCAGGCATCCAGCTCTTCCAGGGTCCAGGGCGAATTCCTGTCTGCGGTTTTTTTACGCAAGTCCCGGACTTCGTCGGGGTCTACGGGATGTGCCCGGTTGCCAAAACTGTTCCGGATATAACTGACTACCGAGGCGATGTAATGGTCGTTATGTTCCTGCTGGGGTTGCATGATATCGGGGTATTGCTGATGATCCACCGGCCCTTTGAGGCCGTGAAGCACGATGTTGAGCAGGATATCCTTGTCCCCGTTCACCCGGGGGGAGCCCGCCAGCGGCGGCGCAAGCCGGGTTGCGATGCCCCGGCCGTCGATTCCGTGACAGGTGGCGCAGAGCTGCTTGAAGTTGACCGAACCTTCGTAGACCAGGTCCCTGTCTTCCCCGTCCATGCCCATGGTGGCGGCCCGAAGGGCGGCCAGGGATTCATCTTCAGCCTGCAGGCTGCGGGTGACCGCCTTTTCCATGAATAAGTTGCCGGAGTTATCCCTGCGCAGTTCCCGGAGCAGTGCCGCCGTCGCCGGCTCCCGGCTGTACCTCATGGAGAGGGCCAGCTGGATCCTGACCCCCGGATCGGGGTCTGTTTTCAGGGCCTGCAGGGCAGTATATACCGGGTGGCTTTTAGCGCGCAGGAAGTTTTCACTGATGCGTATAGCCGCTTTTCTGACTTCTGCGTCCTCGTCCCGGAGGGCTGCTGCCAGGATGGATTCGTTGACGGCATGCAGGCCGTCCAGGGTCCAGAGCGCGTGCAGCCGGGTGATGGGGCCGGGCCTTTTTTTCCAGAAGGCCAGTTTATCCAGAAAGGTATGGGAGGGCAATGCCAGCTCCTTAAGTGCTTCCGTTACGGACTGGTCGCCCCGGAGGACCAGCAGCCGCTGTGCATTATCCCGCCACCAGCCGTTGGGATGGGACAGGTAGTCCACCAGTTGGGAGGAGGCGGCCTTCAGGAGCTGTGGCCTGGGGCCGGGCCGAAAGCCGTCATGCACGACCCGGTAGATCCTGCCACGGCCGGTATGGGTATCCAGCCCTTTTCGTTTTATCTGCGGATAGATATAACTGTCAGGCTGGGTCCAGGCACTCTCCTGGATGATGCCATGATACATATCCACAATATAGAGGCATCCGTCCGGCCCGGTGGCCGTATTGACGGGCCGGAAATTCATGTCCGTGGATGCCAGGAATTCCCGGTTCTCATAGGCATTTTTCAGGATGGACTCCCCATTGCTGTCCACCAGGATGGCCCTTCTTATCAGGCGGCCGACCGGTTCGCAGATGAAGAGGTTGTCCTGCAGGGCCTGGGGCAGGCGGTCGCCCCGGAATACGGACTGACCGCAGGAAGCGGTAAAATGGTTGAGGGTACTGTCCGGCCGGAGTCTTTCTTGTCCGCCCTGCACATCGGGGGTGGCGGTGATGGGCCATACCTCGTTGAAATTGCCTGCCAGCTGGTTATCGAAATCCAGTTCGCCATACTGGGGGTTTTCCTGGAAATTCAGGGCGGCGACCTCTCCCCCGGCGGAAGAAAAAAACAGCCGGCCATAATTATTGAACGTGAGCCCCCACTGACCGTCCGGGGTCGTCTCCAGGGTATCGGCAACGAGGTTGCCCTGGCTATAACGGTAACGCACCGGGTTTTTGGTCACGTAGATCCAGTTGTCAATATTCCAGACCAGTCCGCTTTTCTGGTGTTCCAGGTTTGCGTCATCGGGGGAGTCGTTGTGGTATACGAGCCTTTTTTCGTCCGCCTTTCCGTCCCCGTTGGTGTCCCGGTAGCTGTATAAATTGTTGCTGTAGGTCTCCGATACCACCAGCCGGTCTCCCAGGGGCAGCATCATGCGCGGGAGTACCAGGCTGTCAATGAAGACGGTATGCTTATCCATCCTGCCATCCCCGTTGGTATCTTCCAGGATGGTGATGCGGCAGATGGGCAGCCGTTCCCCGGTGCCTTTGATGTCCTGCATGTAGGAGCGCATTTCAGCCACAAACATGCGCCCGTTGGCGTCCCAGACTATGGCGACGGGTTCCTCTATATCGGGTTCGCCCGCCACCAGTTCCAGGTGATAGCCGGCGGGCAGGTGCATGGTTTTCATGCTCTGGGCTGCGCTGAGGTAGTCCGGTGAAGGGTTCGGGTCAATTTTTTCCGGCCTTGCCGGGGCGGCTGCGTCCTGCTGGTTCTGCGAGCAGGCATGTAAAACCAGCATGCAGACAAGGGCTGCAGCCGCATTCAGCATCATCTTCATGGAAAATAGTATTAGTGCGCGTGTAAAAAAATTCCGTTCCCGGGTGACTCCGGGCTTTTCTGACAGGTTTCCCTGAGCCCGCATCCGTCCCGGGCCGGGTGCATATTTTTAGGAGATAAGTTTCTTTTTTCCGGCTCGTGGCCGCCCTCCGGCGGCCGGGCTCCAAAACAGCACGGCTCACCCGCCCCGGAAGGGCAATTTAGTGAAAAAACAGCAAGGGGGGAATTTCCTCTCTGACCATGCCGGGTCCCTGTATATAGGCCTTCAGGGTCTGGCCCGACCCATCCTGGAAATAGACCAGCCTGAACCGGTGTCTGCCCGCCCGGAGCGCGGCTTCCCCGGAACGCTCCAGGTCCCCGTGGCATCCGTCATTGTCCACCACCGGGGTATCGTCCACCCATAACCGAGAACCATCATCGGAGAGGGAGGAAAAGGTATATACCCCTGTCAGGGGAATATTTATGTAGCCGCTGAATTCCAGGCAATAGTAGGGTTCCTCGGGGCCGACCATCTGCAGGCCTACGGCCGCTGCCGTTCCTTCCGATGCCGCCCTGAGCCCCTTTAGATCCGGGATCTTAACCCAGGTGCCTTTAAAGAACCGGTAATGGAGTCCCGAAGGAAGTCCCGGGTGGAGTGCAGGGGTCCCGACGGGGTCCGAGGGTGTTTTTTTCATAAATGATTTCTGGGCCACCGCCCCCGGGATACCCGAAGGGAAAAGGACCCTGGCCCGGACGGTGGCCGACCGGCGCAGCAGGATGGGGCCGGTATAAACCGGGGAGGACTTCACCGGGACGGAGCCGTCGAGGGTATAGACGATCCGGTGGTTTCCGGGGTCTTTGATTTGAACGACCCCGCTTCCGATAAAAAGGCTGCTTGCGGGTTCAATGGAGGGTGCCGGGTAGGCCAGGAACTGGGCCACGGCCCTGGCTGTAAGGGCTGTGTCAGCCCGGAACAGGTTTGCCTTTATCAGAACAGGCCTTCCTATCTGCAGGGGCCTGGTATATAGCGGCGAACGGGGCCCGGGTTCACTCCCGTCCAGGGTATAACGGATATCCACACCCCCGGGGGCGGAACCCGCAAGGCCGGCCACCAGGGAGGCGGCTACCGGTGCGGTGAGGTAGTTTCCCCCGGGGCGGATCCAAAGGGACATCCCGGGTTTGGAGACGGCAGAAAACCGCGCCGCCCAGCCACCGTTGTTGTTCAGGCTGACCACCACGCTATCAGCCGCCGAAAAATCCGACCTTGTCATAAACAGCTGGTCGGCATTGGTCAGATCATCCCGGGAGATCACCCCGTCAAAATGCCCGGCCCCCAGGAATTCAAGAGAAAGGGTTAGGGTGGTGGCCGGCCCGGCATGACTGATCCCCACGTACCAGTCGCGGCCCTTTCTCCTGGCAAAGGCCGCCGTTTTACCCATCTCCGAACAGGGAAGCACCCGGGTCTCATCCCATACCACCGGGATGGAACGGATCAGGCCTGCTGCCGGGCTGGCCAGGTAGGTCGCCGGGTCTTCGGCCCAGCACATCAGTTGAGAGTTATAAATAATGGTCAGGGCCAGCTGGTGGGTACGGGAGACCCCGTAGGCCAGTGAGCTCTCGAAGACACCCGGGGTATAATCGGCCGGACCGGCGAGCATCCGGGTAAAAGGAAGCAGGACGTTGTTGGCAGGCCCCAGCGGGGTAAATGTCCGCCATTCCTGCCCGTATACGGCCTCCCGGGTAAGTTCATTGGGGAAGCGACGCTGGTAGCCGGTGGGCTTATCGGCGCCGTGAAAATCGACCATGAGATGAAAGGCGGCCGCGTCCCGGAGCGCCTGCTCATAAAACCGCACCTGCCCGATGCCTTCCCTGTCAATAAAGTCTATCTTAACGCCGGCCACACCCAGCTCACTGAGCTGCCGGAAAAAAGGAAGGCGCACACTGTCTGCCACCAGGGAGGCATATGATTTCCAGACCCAGATACCGACTTTTCTGGCCTGGCCGTATGCAACCAGTTGCCGGAGGCTGTCCCATTTAGCGGGCCAGGCCCATTCCCATCCGGCATCGACCATGCTGTATTCAAAGCCAAGGCGGGAAGCCCGCTCCACGTATTGCTTTTCGGTGGAGAGGTCCTTGACATTATCATGCCTGAAATAGGACCATACCGCCCGGCCGGGACGGATCCATGCTGCATGGGCCAGTTCGGGTGCCGGCGGCGGATTGAGGTCGTATATAATATCTGCATTGACCAGTTCATGGAGGTTTCTGCCGGCCAGCACCACCCGCCAGGGGCTGCAGATGCTGTCGGCAACCCGCCAGCCATGGGGGTCATGCAAAAAATCGGCATGCAGGGCTCCCCGCTCATCCAGGCGCAGGGACATGCCGCTGTAATTGTACAGGGCGGCTTCCGTGATTGCCCCATAAAACCCGTCGGGGGTTCGGAAAGTGGCCGGGGGCCCCATATGCCTGGGGCCCAGGCGGCTTACCAGGCCCGACTGGTAGAGCCCTTCATAGTAATCGGTATTTTCCTGGAACCAGAGGGTGGAATGACCCGGCAGGTTCCAGCCCGTCGCTTCTCCCTGCACCAGCAAGGAATCCCGGCCCCGGTTTCCGGGCCGGCCGGGAACCACATAGCGGAAGGCCAACCCCTGGTCAAAAGCCCGCAGCTCCAGCAGGAACACCCTGCCGGTAGGCCCATTCAGCAATTGCAGCATCAGCCCTTTGTAATGATTGACCGCCGTATCATGTACCCCTTTCCATGGGTAAGATTCATTGACTTCTTCCACCCGGGTGACCTGGCCCATTACGGGAGCCAGACCCAGGTCGGTGCCCTCCACGGTAATGCCCAAAGGGGAGGTTGCTACCAGGACCCTGCCTTCCAGCCGGATGCTATAACTGAGCCGGGAGCCTGCGTCCAAAAACACGGAGGCTTCCAGATGGCCGTCCGGGCTGCTCAGCCAGACCGGCTGGGCGGAGGCGGCATGCAGCAGGACCAGCAATACAGAGATACAGCAAAGACGGCATGGTAGCATATAATCAGGCGATTTCTTAATTAATGATGCACCGGAAAAAAACCTTCCGCGCAGCGCCTTAAAGATATAGGTTAACTTCTTTGGGTGAGCCAGTATTTTGAAAGCGGACGCCTAGGTTGCCTTAGTGCCCCGGGGTCTTTTATTGACCACCCGCCCGGACTTCAGGGCAGGCGCTTGCCGGCCGGTAGCCATCCGGGCTGCACCCCGCCTTCAGGCAGCCAAAAGACCCGGGCAGGCTATACATAGGAGGCAGCCGCGGACTGACCGCGAAAAAAGGGTTGTGTAAAGCCCCCTGGTTCCAACCCGGGGTCCTTTGATTGGGTTTTCAAAGGGCGATTCCAGGTCCCCACCAGGGCGCATGCGGCAGGCAATTAAGCTTATATTTGAAACAGGTTGTGATGGTTGCCAGCTACCGGACCACTTGATGGCCGATTTATCCCGGGCAGGTTAGCCAACAACATGCCTGCATTGAAAAAAAGAATTTACCCGCTGCTTTATGGCCAGACTATATAAGATCCTGCCGCTTTTTTTGCTCAGCCTGACCGGCCCAGTCACCCTGACCTACAGCCAGGAACTATCGCTGGCAGGCACCTGGATGATCAGGATGGATTCAGCCAATCTGGGTCTGCAGCAAAGATGGTTTGACTCTGTGCTGACGCAGCCTGTGAGGCTGCCCGGATCCTGTGAACAAATGGGCTACGGCCAACCAAGCCGCCTGGCCGATAAGGACCGGCTTACCCGGGCCATCCGCTATGAAGGTAAAATCTGGTATCAGCGGGCTATAGAGGTTCCCGCCTCCTGGAAAGGAAAAAGGCTGGAGTTGTTTTTGGAAAGATGCCACCTGGAGTCTTCGGTATGGCTGGATGGCAAACCACTCGGAACCCAAAACAGTCTGTCCACCCCCCACGTCTATGAACTGGGTTTGACGCCACCGGGCTTCCACCGGCTTACCATATGCATTGACAATACCTATAAGATCGCCATTGGCCGCTGGGGCTTTGCCATTACCGACGATACCCAGGGGAACTGGAACGGGATTATCGGAAAGATTGCGCTGCGGGCCACCGATCCCCTATGGATCCGGGAGGTACAGGTTTATGAAGATCATCTCCAGGTCAGGATTGGAAATCTAACGGGCAGGTCCCAGTCCGCGCGCCTGGATGGTATTCGGGTAAGGATCCCTGTGGCAGGACTGCTCACCGATATGGCTTACCACTCCCACGGGGCCCGGTGGGATGAGTTTGCCCCGGTAACGGCTTCCCATACCCTGCGCCTGGCAGCGGGTATCTATGCTGACAGCCTGACGGTGCACTATGGCCTGAGGGATCTGGCCACCAGGGGAGGCCAGTTTACCTTAAACGGCCGGCCTGTGCAGATGCGGGGCCCGGTCAACGAATGTGTCT
The DNA here is from genome assembly GCA_903906365.1 of uncultured Bacteroidota bacterium. GTDB lineage: Bacteria > Bacteroidota > Bacteroidia > Chitinophagales > Chitinophagaceae > Puia. The sequence continues at coordinate 56,036 of CAIVKC010000019.1, forward strand.
ATCCGCTGACCGGTTATCCGCCGATGGATAAACCTTCCTGGCTGCGGGTGCTGAATATCTGCCTCTCATACGGCTTTAATTTCATGCGCTTTAATTCCTGGTGTCCGCCTGAAGCAGCTTTTGAGGCGGCTGACCAGTTGGGCATGTTCCTGCAGGTGGAGCTGCCTTTCTGGTCCATAGACGCTCCCGTTTATGGCGAGGATCCGGCCAGGGACCAGTTCCTGCAGGAGGAACTCTATCATATCCTGGATCAATATGGCAACCATCCTTCTTTTGCCTTCCTGGCCATGGGCAATGAATCGCCCGGGCCCCTGGATATACTGGTCAATAAAGCGCGCGCCAGGGATTGCCGGCACCTGTACCGCTGTGCCGACGGCGATACGCTGAGCCATGGTGACTATGCGGAGCGCGGCACCGAAATTGGCCAGCGCGGTTTCCCGGGTCCCCGCACCGACTGGAACCGCTGGACCCTGACAGCAGATTCCCTCACCAGCCGGTACGCCCATTCACCCATGCCCACCATGGGCCATGAAGTGGGCCAGTGGGCCAGCTACCCCGATTTCGACCAAATCCCCAAATTCACCGGCACCCTCCGCCCCTATAATTATGAAAGGTTTCGCCAGTCACTCTCGGACCATCATATGGCTGCCATGAATAAGGCCTTTGCGCGGGCCAGCGGCGCCCTGGCCCTGGAACTCTATAAGGAAGAAATCGAAGGCTGTCTCAGGACCTTCCCCCTGGGGGGCTTTCAAATCGTGGAAGCCCGGGATTTCCCCGGCGAAGGCGGGGCGATGATCGGCTGGCTGGACGCTTTTTGGGATTCCAAGGGGCTTATCACCCCGGAGGCATTTCGCCGTTTTTGCGGACCCGTCGTATGCCTGCTGAGGATGCCCAAAAGGATTTACACCAATGAAGAAACCTTTCAGGCCCGGGCGGAGGTGTCTAATTTTGGTCCCGCCCGCCTGCATGAAGCCGTTGACTGGAAAATGGAAGACTCCGAAGGGAAGCTATGGTACCGCGGATCCTTCCCTGCCCGACATATCCCGAGGGGAACACTCATTGCAACCGGTGAGATCAGCGTCCCGCTGCATGATATCACCCAACCCACCCGGATGGTGGTCACGGTGAGGGCCGGAGCAAGCTCCAACAGCTGGAATATTTGGGTCTACCCTGCCAGGCTGCCTGCAGGCCCTTCCGGGGTGCGGGTGGCTTACAGCTTCGATGAAAATACCAGGCAGGCACTGCAAAAAGGAGAAAGCGTGGTCCTGTTTTCCGCGCCCGACAGCGGTCTGTTTAACATACAACCTGGCTTTATGCCCGCCGATGACCAGCGATTTTTTCACCCCGTGCAGAAAGGACAAAATGCTTTACCCGGGTCCTTCACCCCGGCGTTTTGGAACATGCGCCTCTTTAACCAGATCGGCACCCTGGGTATTTTATGCGATCCGGGGCATCCGGCACTTTCCGGTTTTCCGACCCAATCACACAGCGACTGGCAATGGGCCGATATATTGGGCAGGTTCACGGCCGCCGGCTCCTACCAGACCGCCGGGGACATGACCCCGCACGCCTGGGGCGATGTTTTTAACCGGTCAAAAGCCATTATCCTCGATGAGGCTCCGGCCGGTTACCTGCCCATCGTTCAGGTGATCGATAACTATGAGAGAAATGATAAGCTCGGTCTGATCTTTGAAACGCGGGTAGGCAGGGGCAGGCTCCTGGTTTGTGCAGCAGATCTGGATAGGGGTTCCGCCGGCCGCCCGGCCGCCCGTCAGCTAAAGGCCTCTTTATTGCGCTATGCCGCTTCCGGCCAATTTAACCCCGCCTGGGAGCTGCCCCTGACCCTGCTGGAAAAAATACTGGAGTAGTCCCGCCTCGCGGGCCCTTGTAAAGGAAGGCCAGGTGCCTTAAACAGCGGTTTTCCCCTGTATGGAGAAAGGGGTTCGGGGGATTCCACCCGGAATCTGTTCTCCCGGCGGGCGGAACACTTTATTGATCAGTTCCATGAGCTGCCGTCCATTCTCCAGGGATTTTTTTGTCATGCAGGGGGTCCTCCGGGGCGGCTCAGGTAACGGACCCGGCAGTAGCGGGCTTCCGGCAGTTCAGGTCCGGCGGTCCTTCAAAGGCGGGTTATCCCAGGCCGGCCCATTTATAATGAAAGGAAAAAGAAAATAAACCTGTTAAGAGCGGCCCCTCTATGGGCCCTCCCCCATTTTAAAAGGAGGTTACCGGGGGTCTGTTTTTAAAAGGTCCCTGGAAGGGAAGCAGACCATCGCGCAGCCGCGTACCAGCGGCACATCCAACACCAAGGAATGACCCTCTTTTCCCACGGGAATGGCCACCCCCTTTTTTTTGCCGGGATACCAGATTTGAGCCGAAGCAATGCGCAGCAACCGGCCCCGGCTGTCTTTCATCCTGACATGGATCCGCACCGAAGGGGACTTGCCGTACATGACGGGCATTACAAATCCCCCCGGGACTTTAAATAAATTGACCCGGGCGGCGTCGTTTTCCGCCAGTACCGCATGGGGCTCCAGTACCCAGGTCCGTCCCCGCATCAAATCAAACAAAGGCCCGTACTCCAGGAAGTAGCCGTCTACCAGCGAGTCGGGCATGATGGAATGGTCGTTGGCGGGATAGGGACACATCGGATACAGGCCCATGTAAAGGTATTTCTGGAAAAAGGCATCCGGTCCTTCTTTACGGACGGTTGCCGCCTGGTCGGTCCAGCCCATCGCCGGCTTGTAGACGCAAAGCAGGGCCGTGAGGTTCAGGGGCGATCCGGCGTAGGTGAATTCATCGAATATGCCATCGGCCTGGCCGAGCAGGTCGATCCGCTTATCATGGTTATTGACAAAGATGCTTTTACCCCCGCGGTGCATCAGCGGCCCGAGGCTGTCCATCAGGTCCCGGAAGGAATGGACAAGGGAGCGCGCCGGCCTGTTTTCAAACCAGGTCCTGCCGTCATCAGCCTGTTCGTTGAACATCCGCAGCCAGTCCATGCGGTCAATACAGATGCCGTCGGCATCCGGTATTTCCCTGATATGCCGGCGGGCCTGGTCCAGCAGGAAATGCCGGTAGGCGCTGTCCCCGCAATCCATGACAACCCCGTCTTCCCAGGTATAGACCGGCCCGCCCGGAATGAAGTTAACGCCTTCCTGACGGGCCATCCGGGGGGACGCCTTAAAAATGGCCCGGGACAAATTGCGGTACAGGAATTCATTGCAGTCTTTCCAGGCGTCTTCGGGCCTGCCAGCCGCAGGGGCCGGTGGCGGGTATAAAACCTTTGTCCCGAATTCGGTCACATTAAAATAGTTCAGGACATGGAAGCCGTTGCTTTTCATCCGGGTGGCATAGGCTGCCATGGCTCCTATCGTCATGGTACTGTCGCCGAACCTTTTCCAGGGCTGGTTCTTTTTGACCGGAGGCAGGAACATGCCCATATAAGGAAAGTCAAAGCTTGCCTGCCAGTTGGTGGTAAAACCCATGGCATGCATCCGGGCTGTCTGCGTGACCGCAAACGGTCCGGCGTAAGCGCCCAGGCCCCCCAGCCGGAATGCCCGCTTTTGCTTAGGCCGGAAATAGCCCGGATAGCGGGCCGCCATCCAGCCCAGTCCCGCGCGCCAGTCTGCCAAATGGGCCGTGATGTCCATGGAAAAATGCAGGGCATGGTCCCCGGAGATCCGGTTGAACAGCCTGGTGAAAACCATCTTCCCATCCCGGCCTGTTTGCAGGACCAGATCCACCAGGTCGTCGGCCGGCGAAAGGGCGAAGCTAAGCCCCAGGTCCTGTGCCGGCTCCAGCACCGTTATCATGGGAATGCATAGGATATTGCCCTGGAAAGGGCAGATGGAAATCTGCGGCTGCCGGTGACTGTAATAGGGAAGGCCATAGTAATAAGTCCTGTCACTGAAAGGGACCTCTACCAGCGGATCGGTCCACTGGTTATTGCCGGGAACGATAAATTCAGTCAGCCCCGAACCTCCCGGCAGGGGCCTGAGACGGTCCGACAGCGCCCTGTCGGACAGGGCGGAATCATAGGAAGGGCTGCCCCAGGCAGTCCATAAACGGGTATGGGCACCCGGAGGATAACGGAGTTCCGTATTGATCTGACCACCCCAGGGCGCACCTGTGCCGCGGATCACCAGATTCCAGCGGATACTGCCCCCGGATGGGGAAAACGTTTCTGTCACCTCGCAGGAGCGGTGCAGGGAATCGTTCACCAGTATCCTGGTGAACCCAATGGACCCGTCCCGCTTTTTGATGACCACCGCCGGGCCGGACTGCCTGCAGCCGGAAACGGAGGCAAAGCCCGTCAGCGCAGTGGGGGGCGCATTTTTTCCCGGGCGCACCGCGATGATTTTTCCCTGGGAGGAAAGGATAAGCCGGATCCCCCGGGTGCCCACGCTATAAGTTTCCCGCTGCTGGGCGCACAGGGTCAGGGTCAATACCATTTGGGTAACCATCCACGCGGACAGGGATCTCATTAAAAGCATGTGAAGGGATTTGAAAGGCGTTATAAGACAGGCCGGGTATTCAAGATAGTGTAAATAACCTTTACAGGGTCCTGGCTGCCGGGCCAATATTTTATTTCGCGGATGTTAGGAAAATTTGGCAAAAAATGGGACCTTCCCGAGCCTAAGGGAATGATATTATTTAATGCCGGTGTGATAATAAGAGCAATCATATGACGCCTACTGCCCATGTCCTGAGGATAGGAAAGATTGTTGCCGTAACGGGTATCGGCCTGCTGTCTTTACTGGTGACCCTGGGAAATATAACCGATTACTGCTCGAATTTTCTGTTTGTGGAGCATGTGATGAAAATGGATACGATCTTCCCTGCAAGCAACATACATAACCGGTCCTTCCACTCGCCGGTCGTTTTTACCTGCTGTTATGTTTGTATCATTACATTGGAAGCCTTCATGGCATTTGCCTGTCTGAGAGGTTCCTGGGACATGACGCGCAACCTGAAATCCGGAGCGGTTGCCTTCCATGCAGCCAAAAGATGGGCCTTGTGGGGTTTGACCGGTGGCATCCTGCTTTGGTTTATCGGCTTTGAAGTGGTTGGCGGGGAATGGTTCGGGATGTGGCAAAGTACGCAGTGGAACGGACTCTACAGCGCGGACAGGATCGTAACCTTCATCATGCTGGTTTTTATTTCGCTGCAGCTAAAGGAAGAAGAAAGGCCCGAAGCCCTCTGAGAACAGGTCCCCGCCACAGGGATTGGCCGGGGGGTATTCTTTTACCTTTTACCGGGCCGGTTTTATGCAGGGGCCCGGCTTTTACCCGCCCGGGCGGCGCCGGTGGTTTAGCAGGAATACCGTCATTAATCACTCATTATACTTTTAATAACAAAACATGAAACAAAGACTCTTTTTTACCGCCCTGCTCGGCCTGAATTTCCTGAACCTGGGCGCCCAGACTCCCAAGCCCGAAGACACCGAATATTATACGCCCGTGCCAAAAGTCGTGACCCCGGGAAAGACCCTGGGGGACGCGCCCTCGGACGCGATTATTTTGTTTGGCGGCAAGAACCTGGATGAATGGAGGCTGGTGGATGACTCCACAGCCACCCAGAAATGGAAGGTCGCAGACGGGATCATCACCGTCGATAAATCAAAAGGGGATATCCAAACCCGTCGAACCTTCACCGATTTCCAGCTGCATATAGAATACCGGATCCCTTCCAATATCACCGGTTCGGGCCAGGCCCGCGGAAACAGCGGGGTATTTCTGGCATCCCTGCCCTTTGGAGCGGGTGGATACGAACTACAGGTGCTCGATAATTACCAGAACACCACCTATGTGAACGGCCAGGCGGGAAGCATCTATAAACAATCCCCCCCGCTGGTGAATGCCTGCCGCAAGCCGGGCGAATGGCAGAGCTATGATGTGATCTGGACCGCACCGCGCTTTAATTCCGATGGTTCCCTGAAATCGGCAGCCCGGGTGACTGTCCTGCATAATGGCGTGTTGGTGCAAAATAATTTTGTGCTCCGCGGCGATACCCCTTATGTCGGTCAGCCTGCCTACATGGCCCACGGCCCGGCGCCCATCAAACTGCAGGCCCATGGTGATAAGAGCGAGCCCATCTCCTACCGCAATATCTGGGTCAGGGAGCTGGCCGACTAGGCCGCATTTCTGTTGGAGGCCATTTCGGAAAATAGCCTATTTTTAATTGGTATTCATTCATAAACCCCCCACAATTTCAATTAAGCAGTATGAAGAAACTTTTGTCAGTAGCCGTCGTATTAGGTTGTATGGTGCTGTTTACGGCAGAAAAGACCCCCTTACAGAACCAATGGTATTCCCTCTTTGATGGCAAATCACTGGATGGCTGGAAAGTGGGAAAGAATGCCTCCACTTTTTCGGTTGACAGCGGTTGCATTGTCGTCCATGGCCCTACCGCCCACCTGTTTTATGACGGGAAGGTAAAAAACCACGAGTTTAAGAATTTCGAATTCCAGGCCCAGGTAAAGACCATGCCCGGATCCAATTCAGGCATTTACTTTCATACCGAATACCAGGAAGGCGGCTGGCCGGCCAAGGGCTATGAGGTGCAGGTAAACAATTCCCATTCCGATGACACCCGCACGGGGAGCCTCTATGATGTGGTGGATGTCAAGGAAGTGTTTGTAAAGGATTATGTATGGTTCACTGAATATGTAAAAGTCGTGGGAAAAAGGGTGATCGTGAAGATCAATAACACCATTGTGGTGGATTATACCGAACCCGAACACCCGCTGCGCACCCAGGACCATCCCATGCGCCTGATTTCAAAGGGCACTTTTGCCCTGCAGGGCCATGATCCCAACAGCATCGTCTATTTTAAAGACATTAAAGTCAAGCCGCTGGCAGACTAATTCCTGTATTTGGGGGGCCTTTGAGCCCTGCCCATGACCATGGGGGATATCATTCCCCTATGAGGCAGGGCAGGGAGGAGGCCGGATCAAACAAAGGGCGATGGGGAGGGTATCAATAAGAAACAGTTCTTATTGATACCCTCTCTTTTTTTTGGTCGCAGCCCCTCATCCGGATCGGTTCATCCGGCACAGGGACCATGCATACGGACAGGCAGCGGCCAAAGACCCAAAACATATTATATAAAGGTGTATAAAATGCGTATCTTGAAACTGAGGGGGATCCCTGGAGGTGCATGAAAATGGAGGTGGTAATTTCAATTCACGCCAATCCATAAGCGCCGCCGGCATACCCCGCAATCCGCATCGAGCAGGTCCTTTGGTCAGACCCTTTAATTTCCGGTGCTTTCCTCGGTCAGTTTTTTTCAATTTTAAATAGCAAGATCATGACAAATGTTGAATTGGTAAAACAGGCCTACGGGTATTTTGAAACGGGCAATATAGACGGGGTGATGTCTGTATTTGACCCGGCCATAGAATGGAACGAATGTAAAGGCATGCCCTTTGTACAAGATGATGGCCGGTACTTCGGCGGTGAGGCCATTGTAAAAAATGTCTTTATGCATTTGCCGGAATATTTTGACGGGTTTCAGATTGTAGTCAGCGACGTGTTTGGAGAAGGGGAGAAAGTGGCTATGGAAGGCTTTTACCAGGGCACCAACAAGGCCACCGGTCATCCATTTAAGGCAAATGTGGTCCATATTTGGACCATAAGCAATGGAAAACTCATACGTTTCTTCCAGGCGGCAGATACAGCCGTGCTTAGCCGCTAGCCCGTTTTATCCCCATGGGACCTGGCCGGTGTACGCCGTTTTATTGGGCCTTTGAACTTGCGGTCCGGGCAGCCGGCCTATCAGTTGGCCAGCTCATCCACCTGGAAAATCCCGAATACATTGTTGTCCGGGTCTGTGAAGTAACCCTGCCAGCAGGTGTTGGGCACGGCAAATTTGGCCATGGCAACCCGTCCGCCCTGGCTTAAGATGCTCGCAGCCGTCTGGTCGTAATCGGCTACTTGCACTGAACAGGTGAAGGCGTTGGTGCCATATTCAGGCGGCGGCACCTGGGCCGGGCGCTGCAGCAGGCCGCCGCTGATGCCATTGGTCTCAATCCGGTAATAGGGTATGGGGACCTGCGGCAGACGTATGAACTTCCAGCCGAATACAGCTTCATAAAAAGGAATCATCTTTTCGGGCTGGGCGGCCTGGATTTCAAAATAGCCGATGGTATTCATAATGATTTAAGTAAAGGGCGGTTTATTTGTTAAAAATACCAAAAGTCCCTGATGACAGGACAGCGTACTCCGGGACATCTTTTCCATTTGTCCGCCAGGGGCTCCTACCAGTTTATTTCCACCCTGCTTCCCTGTCGTTTGTCGATGGTCAGGACGCCTCCCCCGTGAGGGAGACTCTGCCAAAGCCACCCGCTTTGGTCCGGGGGCAGGACAGCTGTCGCCGGTATTTCCCCGATGGGCATTCCGTCCTGGGAAACCCGGCGTGGTTTTTCACGCAGGCGAAACCGTTCCCTGGAAGCCCTGTCGAAACCCCTATAGGCAATGGAGGAGGGGTTGTAGGAGATATCCTGTATCACCGTGCTGCTGGCCAGCAGGTGGTCCTGCCCGTCCGGCGCCAGGTCCGGGGCCGCAGCCATGGCCCGGAGGTAATGGCGAATATAGTCTCCGTATCCGTCCGTCAGCCAGATATCATCGCGGATATAATAGTTCCGTCCCTGCGAACTGACCATATAGGTTGCCCAGTTGAGCTCCCGGATGGCATTGCGGACATAGGCGGTATCAGCTGTTTTTTCCCAATAGCGCAGTTCTGCGGAGGCTTCTCTGGAAGAATGGCTGTTGCCCGGTGTGCGGTAAATGGTCTGTTCATCGGTGGTAAGTACCCCGTACTTTTCAAATTCCCTGTCATCGAGGTTATGATGCACCCACCCAAAGATGCTTTTTACGGTATTTTTCCAGTCCGGGTCGGCCTGTTCATGATCCATGAGGTAGCTTGCATAGGTGATGGCATTGATCTGGCAGTCTGACCAGCCGAGAATATCCTCAAAAAAAGGCCCCCACCGGTTATTGATGGCAGGATAGGCCTTGAGCCAGTTCAGGGCGATGCCTGCGGCCTTTGCGTAGCCGGCGGTATCGCCTTTTCCCAAAGTCCGGAGCTCGCCGAACAACCGGATTGTGGGCGTCCAGTTGGTGGCATACACCGAAGGCTGGCTGGCACGAAAAGGGCTGTCCGCCGGCAGTTTATTGATTTCCGGGCGGTTGATCAGCTTGCCCGGCTCGCCGCTTTTGGCATGCACCTTGAAGGGCCAGGGGGAATGATTGCCGTCCCCGGGCCGGATGTTCCGGGCCAGTGTATTGGCGATGCGGATGGCCGCCTCCAGGTATTTTACCCTCCCTGTTTTCTTGTAGAGATGCACCAGTTCCAGCCCGAAGGAGCCTGCCTTGTCGGGCTGAAGGTAGCCTTTGCCCAGGATCATATCCCCGTCGTAGAATCCGGAATGGACCACCGTATTATAGGGATAGGGCAGATCGGGCCAGGCGTCCGAGGAGGCAGACAGGCTATGGGACAGGTAATAATCGGCCATATATTGCATATCGTCGAGCACGGCTTTTTCCCCGGTATAATCATAGAGCAGGTCCCAGGAAGAAAGGGCCATCATGAGCTGGTCCCCGCCAAGTCCCCGCTTGTCATGGCCGGGACGCCATACCTGGTGGTTCATGTAATACTTCAGGCCATTGGAATCGGTTTCCATGTTTTTCCAGAAATCCCAGACCAGACGGATTACCCGGTCATAGGAAATTCCCGGATTGGCGGCATACCAGGGTAGAATCCCTCCCTGGGGGTCGATGCGCACCCGGTGGTAGGACAGGGTGTCGGTCAGATGCAGGCTGTCGGCCAGCAGGCTGTCTTTAAGGGGATGTGAAAGTTCTTCCATGATCAGGGGATAGGGGTTGCCGGGCCTTTGGCAACCGCAGACCAGGCATGCACTGAAAATAAGCACCGTAATACCACGGAAAGCCTTGGGATAAGTCATGGACATTTATTGAAGGAGTATACCAAAAGGTACCCTATTTATCGCAGTTGTACAAAGCAGGAACGCTCTTTTGTCCATCGAAGCCCAATAGATTGTAGCCAGGCAGGGGTCAGCCCTACAGGCTGACCCCTTGTCTCTGAATCCTTGCGGGAGATTGCCCGGAGTTCCCACCCGCCCTATGAGGGACGGCCAATTGCAGGCAGGTCATCTCCCTGGTGGCTCCTTTGGAACGGGAAAATGCGGCGTCAAATTCTTTATCTAACTTGTTGGTCTTTGCCGCGTAATAGAGTAAAAATCCATCCAGTACCGATTCGCCCAGCAGGCTGGATTTGCGGCAGGTTTCCTTCAGCGTTTCAAAATGGCCCATTTTTGAGTGCTTATGGTGAATATCTTATGCTATGGAGATAAAATTACCTTCAAGACAGCTACTGACAAAATTCTGCAGACCGATCAATCCCCGGCAGGGATGCAACGGCCGGCCTGATTCCCAATCCAAAGAAGCATGGCTCGTCTTTCCATTGCTCTCGGCCGTTACAGGGATCCCTTATTGATGTGAAAAGACCTTCTGGCCCGGGCAGATAACAGATGGAATATACAAAGGGAAAATACCCCGGCGCCATCCGGGGGAGGGCCCTTTTTCAAGACCCCTGCTCCAGGGGGACCACATCCATGCGGACAACGGGAGCGCGCTTTTTTCCCAGCACACGGTCTCGCAGCCTCATAAAGGGTTTTTCTATCGCCAGGTGCAGTATCCAGGCAGCCAGCAGGCAGGTAACTGCGCAAACGGCCATGGTCACACTGCTGTTTTTGTCCAGGCCGGCCATAGAAAGCAATTGCTGGGTGATGTGGATGATTCCTTTGTGGGAGAGATAGGCCGCATAGGAGAGTGCTGCCACCAGGGTGGTGGTTTTGGAACGCCATTGATACAGGAAACTCGATGGGCTGATGGCTCCCATTACCAAAAATCCATAGCCAATGGCAATCAACGGAAAGCCAAATACGGTGGTGGAAAAGGTCTCCATGTCCGAAGCAAAAAAGTACGCACCCGTTAGTATCAGCAGGCCGATCAAAATGGACAGATTTCCCAGTCTTGACCACTTCTCCCAGCTGGCCTGCCGGAATTTGTAAAAGGCGGCGACAGAGACTCCGACCACCAGACCGTCGAGCCGGTTATAGGTGGGGTAATAAATATTTTCCGTCCAGTTGGCTATAGGGTAACTGTCCTCCCCTGCGTGCGGATAATAGTATTTCCATAGAAATATCCGAAGGGCCAGTCCGCCCGCAAACAGGCCAATTAGTATCCAGTAGGATGATTTTAGAAACTTTGTCCCCTGCAGGGCCAACAGCAGCAATGGAAGCAGCAGGTAAAAATGCTCTTCCACACAAAGGGACCAGGCATGGGAGAAAGTACCAAATTCAGCGTTGTTCAATCTGAAATTCTGGGTGAAGGTGAGGAATTTCCAAACAGGCGGCAGGGCTTCCTTTTCCCTAAAATAAGGGACAAAAAAGTACAGGGCAACCATAAAAAAATAGATGGGCAGGATGCGGTAGATTCTTTTGATAAAAAACTCCCGGACATTCAGGGGGTTCCCTTTGTTGATTTGGGTAAACAACTGCGAGGAGATCAGAAATCCGCTTAATACAAAAAAAAAGATCAACCCCTGTCCAGCCAAAAGCCCTAAAATTTTCGGCCCAGCCGGGATGTCCGAAGAACACGCAATAATGAAAGCCCAGGACCATTAAAATGGCTGCCGCCCTCAGATGGTCCAGGCCGTAAAATTTTTGTGGCCCGCCGCGGGCAGGGTCCGGTTCAGAATGTATCAATTCAGGTTGGTTTTAATTTAAATGGGTCTTAATTTGGTTTTACTATCATTTGCGGTTCCCCGGTAATGCGCCTGACCAGATCCTTTGCGTCCAAAAGTATTTGAGGGGGCAATCATTGGGCTCCTTGGATTTACTGCTAGTTTATTGGCAGGCTATTCATTTGATGAATATTTTTTAAAGATATAATAATCCCCCGCCAATCCTGCCTTACCAGAAATATAATAATCCTACTGTAGCAGATTCCGTTTCCAGGGTTTTAAAAGGAGGAAGCCCCCTGATTTGGCCGGGGGTGGCTGATCTGTCAAAACCATCAGGTCCGGGACTGAATTGAAAAGTAGGGGGAAAAGTCAATACGGCGTATTTTAGTATCCGGATTGAGGAATAAATTTCCATGAAACCAGCTGAATTTTCAAAATCGAAGGCCCGCAAGATCATCCTGCACGCAGCAGGACTGACCCGTCGCGGGCAGTTCGGAAATGGACCGGAAGCGGCCTATAGAGTCATCGATCATCTCGGCTTCATTCAGGTTGATACAAACTATGTTGTGGAAAGGGCGCATCATCATGCCATTGCCTCCAGGGTGCCGGGTTATAAAACCGAATGGCTGGAGGAACTGCAGGCCGATGGCAGGATTTATGAATTCTGGACCCGCGATTCGGGCTTTATGCCCATGAGCGAATTCCGTTTTTCGCTGCCCATCCATGACAGTTTTGCCGACAAATGGGCGTCGCTGCCGCCCGCAGAGGTCAAACTGATGAACAGGATCCTGGACCGCATTGGCCGGGAAGGCCCGCTGCGGGCCAAAGACTTTGACAATGACCGCCACACCAAAAGTTCAGGGTGGTGGGACTGGCGCCCTTCAAAAGTCGCCCTCGAGCGGCTTCACCTCACCGGGCAACTGTTGGCGACCCGAAGAAAGGACTTCCACAAAAGCTATGACCTTACGGGTAATATTGTTCCCGCGGATGTCGATAAAACCAAGCCCACCCTGGAGGAATTCAGCCGCCATATTATAGTACGTTCCCTGAAAGCATTGGGCATAGCATACCCCAAAGAAATTGCCTGGAACGCGCGTCTGGTGAAACATGGCATCAAGCAGGAGCTGAAAAACCTGGTCATCAGCGGGGAAATCTGCGAGGTTTCAGTGGAAGGCCTCAAAGGTCCGCTGTATATGCTGCCAGGGTATAAGAACAAAAAGATCACCCTGGCCGGGGATGCCTTTATTTTATCCCCTTTCGATACATTGAACGTATTCAGGCACCGCTTAAGGGATTTTTTCGGTTTTGATTACCAGGTGGAGTGTTTTGTTCCGGCAGCCAAGCGAAAATACGGGTATTTCTCCCTGCCGGTGCTCATCGGCGACCTCTTTGTAGCAAGGATGGATGCCAAAGCAGATCGTAAGTCCCATACCCTTACCATCCATAACCTGCATGTGGAGCCGGTGAAAATCACCCAACCCATGGCTGAAAAAATAGCGGATGCCATCCGCGATTTTGCCGGTTTTAACGGGTGCCCACAGGTAGTAATCAGGCAATCCAACCATCCCGCCCTGCTAAAAACAATCCGCCATACTTTTAAATGACCTCATTGAGGAATTCTTCCGGGTGGCCGGTCTGGCCCAGAGGGTAGCACATGGGCCCCGTTATTTCAGAAAATGCGTTCAATTGCCGCAGGCTCCGCAATAGGCGTACACGAGATCTGGAGTAACCAGGGAACCCTCCCCAACCTTCCAGACGATCCTGGCCCTCCTGCTACCCAAAGGGTTTCCGGGCGTCTTTCCCCCTCCCTTGAATGCAAGTGCAAATCCCAGGAGGCCTTCATAATGGTATAACAGCGCTCCGGCGGGATGTATCCTGCTTATTAGACATCCGGAAAACGGATTGACCGATTTTTAGGGGAAATCCGCCAAACAGCAGGGAAGGATGCAAGTCCACTGAACGGGGCAATTATACAGGCCACTCATAATAAACCTGATTTAAAAAAAGCCCCCCTCCAAGCAGGCCGGTTAACTGGAATGCGTAAACCAAGGGCCCAGGCGATTTAAGCCAGTCCATGCTGGCATGTGAAGGGAAGTCAGATAGGGGCATTTGCTAATTAATATGATATTCCTTTTTTAAGAAAATGATTAATCTGTTCAGATAGTTTAGGTGATTATTCAACATGGATCTATACCCGCGGTAAATCAGGTTGGTCTGGTAACACTGATTGATATACAAGGCTATCTTATTATAATCGTTTGTAATCAAAACAGGCTCAGACCCTGGAATATGACTTGCATAGGTTGAGCCATTGAATACACGGGATACTTTAGAGAGATCAAAGATCTGGTCGAAATAATTGAATTGGGAAAGAAAGGATTGAATCATTAAAGCACTCTGCATTTTGATATTGTCATTTTTCTCTTCGTATTTAGAGATACTATCTGCCACATTTCTTTTTTGGATTAATCGGTAACCACCTGCATTGCGTAATTGAATTATCGTAAAATCAGTTTGTTTGAAATCCCGGATGGTTGAGATATATCTTACCGAATAATAAAATAATGAATCCTGGACCGGCAATTTCAGAAACCCGGTTTTATCAACCCTAAACAGAGAGTCATACCCATTCATAATTTCCTTATCTGCCAAAAGTTCCTTTAATTCACCGACGTCGGTTTGTAGATTCTGTATAAAGCTTTCGATGTATTCTCTTTCCCTGTTGGTGTCACTGAGGTGCTCTTTAAAGTTTTCAGAGAAAAATCCGAGCGTAACGGCAAGAAATATCATGAAAAAATCAATGAGATACTCTTTCCATTTTTTTTGGCTTTCCTTATGCGGATGGTAATGCACTTCCATGTTGCTATTGATTGTGTTTCGGCTTATAATTTTGAAAATCCATCCGGACTCCAGTTTTCAGAACCTACCCCATGGTGCGTGAAAAAAAGGCATTTCGGATCGTACTTTCTTTTTATAGTAGCCAGGCGATGATAGTGAACGCCCCAGAAGGCCTGTTTCCAATTCATTTCAAAATAGTCACTTTCGGAAATATAGGAAGCAGGGCTATCCTGCAGCTTCGAGATTTTGACTGCAGCTTGGTTGATCTTTTCCGCCATCATGGTCGCCATGCCTTTGTCAGGCTCATGTCCTTTTACTCCTTCCATGCTCGGACCAGTTCCACCGGCTATAATGGCCAGCGCGAACGCATCCAGAACCGCAGGGTTCATCGGGGTATTCCTTGCTTGTTCTATGACTTCGGCAGGAGATCCAGACAACCCTTTGTTAAAATGCAATGAAAGGGTCCAGTACCTGCTCGACTCAAATAGTGTGCTGCTCAATTTATGGCGGCTCCCCTCATTTAATAGTTTTTCAGATAGCCAGTAGGAATGATAACTGTATAAAAATTGGCCGCTTTCCTCGCCGTCCCCTGCCCAATAAATATTTTCCGGAGGAGCATTCGGGCGTTTATCTGAACTTATGAGGGAAGGCGCGTGTTTACGTAAAAAAACAGGATCCCAGAGAAACTTGGCCGGGATAGCAACTATAGAAAGTTGATCTTGCCAATAGAATTCATGACTGTTTGATTCAACCAAATTTTGAAATTCTGTCCAAACGGAGGAGGCTTCTTCTTTTGTTAAGCCCTGAAATACCATTGATATCCTCAGTGTGTTATCGCCATACAATTTTACCTGCTCACCCCAGTGTTCATTATTTAAATTCTTGCTGTAAAAGCCCAGGAATACATCGATCAGGTTTAGAAAAGCATCATCGGTTTTTGCCCTGATCACAGCATGCACAGCTCCAAAATAGGAGGGTAAGGGGTTTGTTATAAGCCATACTTTGGTAACAATGCCAAAATTACCACCACCTCCCCCTTTGATCGACCAAAAAAGATCGGGGTAATTGAATTCATTAACAATGAGAATTTCACCACCTGCGGTCACCAACTCGGCTTGTAACATTCCAGAAGCGGCTAAACCGAATTTTTTCGAAAAACTGCCAAATCCGCCGCCTTGTATCAATCCGGCGACCCCTACAGTAGCGCATCCACCTCCCTGCACGTATCTTCCATGAAGGGTGGTAACGGCATTATACACCTGCATCCAATTGGCTCCGGCGCCCACTATTACGACGCTGTTAGGCGCTGCGCTGCTGTCTTGGCAGCCTTCGGCTACAAATTGGTCCAGCATTTCAATGTTGTTTAAATGGCGTGTCCATATCAATAGGGAGTCCGGGGCATTGGATGTGCCCTGGTAACTATGCCCGCTTCCTTTTACTACCAACCGTAAATGATGTTTGTTTGCAAATTTTACGGCGCTAGACACATCCCGGGCTGAAGCAGCCTCAACCGCATAGATACTGGTCTGTGTTTGCCAGGCATTTAGCCAACCTGTGGTTTGTGTAAGGGCTGGATTATCTGAAATAAAATAGGGATTATTTAAAGAGTCGAATAGTTCAGCAGCCTTTGCAGAATCATGATTGCATTTGGAAAAGGGGTCTTCCAGTT
The DNA here is from genome assembly GCA_903906365.1 of uncultured Bacteroidota bacterium. Taxonomy (GTDB): domain Bacteria; phylum Bacteroidota; class Bacteroidia; order Chitinophagales; family Chitinophagaceae; genus Puia. Next base: position 72,312 of record CAIVKC010000019.1, read on the forward strand.
TCATTAATTTTCCAATCAATGATTTCTGCAAGATATGCCATTCCTCCGGGGAAGGCC
>CAIVKC010000020.1 GCA_903906365.1 uncultured Bacteroidota bacterium
AAGGCCATCTCGGTTGACCCGGTCTTGTCCGGGTAAAAGAAGGGGCCTGTTTTTTACCAAGAAACGAATAGGACTTTCCCGGAGTAAATAACAGGGAACCTGCAGTCATAAGAAAGCTGTTCTTTATAAAATTTCTTCTATGTGGCATATCAAACCTTTTGTCAGTAAAATAAAGGAGGGTGGTTTTGTCCATGAGCATCTTCAAAGCCGGGATTGCATACCAAACAACCCCGGCCGCCATTTTGGCGCCCACTGATATTATCTATTGCATCTTGTTGCGGCCAGCGGTATCCAAAGGCAATTAATGGCGTGCTGGTTTTAACACCGCCTAACTGGTATTATAAATATCATTGCTTTCACCAAAATGATAACCTGATTGCTGCATTTGGTTTGTTTTGATCAATCCTATTGGGCTTTGAACATATTGGGGGATCATCTTTTGAACTTGAAGACATTGACAATATGGCCTTCAGGATCAGCGGCTGTAAAGGCGACACCCCAGCTCATCTGCTGTTGTTCTTTCAAAATTCCGCCTCCTGCATTTTTTATGCGATTAATATAAGAGGGCACATCCTCTACTTCAAAACCAAGCTCTACTCCTACAGTTCCGGTGGATTGACCGATGGCATCGGCATCCTGAATGGTTATGGTGCAAGCATTGGCATCGAGCATAAAGAACCCGGGAGGTTCAGAGGCGTATTCCAGTTCTTTGAGATCAAAAACCTGAGCATAGAAATCCCTTATTTTTTGCGGGTTATGTACAGGCAGGTTGATGTTACTGAGTTTTGCTTCCATGATAAAATGTTTTAAGATAAATAAAGGATAAAATTATCTTTTCACTTACAGGAATCATTGTAAAAATCGGACATTATATTGGGCCATCGAAGTTTTCAGCGTCTTCATTTCCCTGGCAAAAGTGCCAGGTGAACGGCCGGCAAACCCCTTGAATTCATTAATGAAATGGGATTGATCAGTAAATTCATATTCATAGGCCAACTCGGTAAGGTTTATGTCAGGATTTTCAAATATGGCATCCCTTACATGTTGAAATCGTATTTTTTTGGCCAGCGCCTTGGGTCCAACGCCGAGTTTATTGGAAAACAGTCGGCTGTACTGCCTTTCAGATAAAAAGGCATTTTTTGCTTTTTCTTTGATATCAACCATCCCTTTGCCTTTGTAAAGAGATCCCGCTAATTGAATGATTCTTATATCTGAATGCCTGATTCGTTTTTCATTTAATTGTCCTAACAGGAAATGCTCGAGTATCCGGAACGCATCGTCCTGTTGATTGCTGGTAATGGCAGCTTTGAGATGTTCCTTCAAAGTCTCAAAGACATGCGGCCATTGTGTGATGGGAGCATCCAGTAAGGATAATTGCATAAGCTCATGAAAGCCCCAGGCAAAAAAACGAACTCCGACGGCCCGTATTTTCCCCTTTGAAGTAATTGTCAATGGTTTTTCCAGGAGGCCTACGATAAACCATTCCGGCAATGGTTCGCTTTGTTGATATTTTGAATAATAGACAGGTTGCTCACCTTCACAAAATACCATTTCAAAATAACTGTCAGGAAGTATTTCAAAGGAATAGTCCGGAGCGGTTAGATTTCTTTCCGCATACCAATAGCATTTTACATAGTCTTTTAATTGCTCGGCTGGCTGCACGTTCAGGTAGGGCATGCGCTAATGTAAAAAAGATTTTGAATAAAATGGGAAGCCGACTTTTAATTTATAGAGAGACCTGGAAGACAAGTTTTGAAACCCATTTATGACCCACTTAGCGATGATTAGCCGTATGATAAAATCTTATAATAATTTAACCTGGAAATAGATAAAATATCTTATAAAGGTTTAAAGAATTGTATGGATCCTACAATCCCCGAAATGGGTAATATCGGCTTGTATAAATGGGTATGGAATCCCATTTTAGAGGATTTCCATGCAGCGATGACCGGATTAGGTATGATTGCTATTAATTAATATATAATCTAATACTTATTTAAGTATCTGTTTGAAATTAAGATGGTACATAAATTTCAAAAAGAAATCATGCTTTTTGATTGGAGGTAATTTTACGGAAGGATATATAAGATATCATCAAAATTATAAATGCGATCAAAGGCGAAAAGGACATCGGGACAAAACCGTCGACCGCAACCAGTGCTATGATTGCCGAGAGGGTATCAATTCCCAGTCCTACATAGGCCCATTCTCTGATCCTTGGGGGAATGAGGGGTATAATAATGATTAATCCCCCTATACACTTCCCAATGGTTAACTCCATATGAAACCAATTCGGCAGACCCAAATGCTTCATGCCTTCCTGCGCTTGTGGGCTGTTCAAAAAAAAGAGCCCTGAGATATTGAGTAATGCAATCAGGCCTGTAGAAATCCAGAAAATAAGCTTTGTCTTTTTCATTTTATGAGTTGGTTGGTTATTTGTGATAGCGATATAAATTGGTTTTACAATTGCGAATTGTCCGACTAAAATATAAAGAAATAGTGGCAATAAAAAGTGCAATTACCGAGAGCCACAAGTTCTTCATGAAGACGGTGTATAATGGTGGATTTTAAACAGCCTAACTTGATATTTTAAGGGACCTTGAATGGTTATGGCAAAAGTGAATTTTTGGCAATATCTGTTTCTCCATGAAAGTGAGGAAGGTTTCACATTTCTTCCGACTCCCATAACAGCTGCCGCGTTTTTAGTTAACTGATACGCTTGTAACGGCTTTTAAATGGGCGTTTTTGTTTATTGTTTTTAAGCAGCGTTTCCTGGCACCATGTGTTTGATGGTGCGCCGCTATTTTATAATCATACCCTGTCTGAATTATTATGCCCGAGTGGGCCCTTGCTGGTAAAAGCCTCCGGTAAGTAAATTAGGTCTTTCGGACAATAATAGCACGGGTTCGTCCTGATGGCGGGTTTAAATATGCCTAATAGGGGTAGATTTCAAGGGGTTTTAATTATGGGCTACGGCAATAGGGCTTGATATAGCCTGGGTATGGTGGAGGGGTGGGCTTTCATTGTTAACAATTTAGATAATATCTAGCGGTTAGATTCGGTTATCAATCAGTCAGCCCCAATTATTGGCCTTTCATAGCCATTTCTTCCGCAACACCAAGCCTTGAGTTTACCTGTAAACCAACCGGAAAATTCCCGGACTTAAATAAATGGTTACCAAAACTGATTTTAACTTAAAAGCTATATGAGCCATTCAAATAAATCATTTATCCCCATAATTACAGCCTCCTCTGTGGGCACAATTATTGAATGGTATGATTTCTATATTTTTGGCAGCCTCGCTGCTATCATTGCGACCAAATTTTTTCCACAGGGAGACTCGGCGGCTGCGTTTCTGGCCACATTGGCTACTTACGCTGCCGGCTTCCTGGTGCGCCCATTTGGATCTTTATTCTTTGGACGTTTGGGGGATTTAATCGGGAGAAAATATACGTTTATGGTGACGTTATTGCTAATGGGCGGTTCAACATTTGCAATAGGCTTGGTACCTGATTACAAAACAATCGGGTTTGTGGCACCTGTAATAGTTCTGATTCTAAGGCTGCTGCAGGGACTGGCGATCGGGGGTGAATATGGAGGCGCTGCCACCTATGTTGCCGAACACTCACCGTCAAATCATCGTGGTTTTTGGACATCATGGATTCAACTGACTGCGGTTATAGCCTTCCTGATTTCCATTGTGGTAATACAATCCTGCAAAGCATTATTGAGTCAGGATAATTGGGAAGCCTGGGGCTGGCGCCTTCCTTTCCTGATTTCAGTATTAATGGTTGGAATATCGGTTTATATCAGAAAAAATATGTCGGAATCGCCTCTATTCGCAAGGGCAAAAGCTGAAGGAAAAACATCTTCAAATCCTTTAATAGATTCATTTGGCAATAAGGCAAATCTAAAAGTCGTCTTGCTTGCCTTATTTGGTTTAACAATGGGAGTAGGCGTGCTGAATGGACCTGTTTTTTTCTTTGTACAAACCTTTTTACTGAAAACTCTTTTTTTAGATTACAGCCAGGTGAATACAATCTTTATATATGTTTTGCTGATAGGATTGCCTGTAACCATCTTTTTTGGCTGGCTTTCTGATAAGACAGGGCGTAAGCCTTTGCTCATGCTCAGTTTGTTTCTAGGGATCCTACTGTTCCGCCCCATTTACGAACAAATGTATCAAACAGTAAACCTGGCAAATAAAACAGAGGACCTCACTCAACGTTTAATCGAGAAAAAGCAGGAAGGATTATGGACTGTTACCACCATCCGGCATTTGTACACTGATAATACCAAATGTCAAGAAGTTAGAACAGAAACGACAGCGCAAGACAAGCCTTCAACAAGCGATTTGATTAAAACGATAAAATTAAACGATTCAGACAAGTGGAAATTAATTTTCCTGGTTTGTTCGCTTTTATTGATAGCGGGGATGTCATATGGGCCGCTTGCAGCTTATTTAGTAGAGATGTTTCCGTTAAAAATCCGCTACACTTCGCTTTCCTTCCCCTATCATATCGGTTTTGGTATTCTTGGCGGTATGACTTTAGTGATTGCCAATTATCTGGGCAATAAAGCGATCGAGGCACATGATCCAAAATATTATTTGGCGGGACTAACTTACCATATGGTTTTAATGACAATCAGTTTAGTTATTGGGATATTTTATCTGAAGGAAAATTATGCTGAAATGGCCCTGGTAAAATCCTCATCTAAAAATATGATTAAAATAAAACGTTGGTTAGGAATAGTTTGGGTATTGTTAGGTCTAGGAGCGGCCTATTTGGGAATTTTTGAACTAGGATTACCGAAATTACGCTCAGGCAAACAAGACGATTTGATCTTCGGTATCATCATGATGACTACCATTACGCCTATTATTTCAGGCGGTTTACTGCTTTTTGGAAAATACGCATGGCAAGGCGAGTATGATGTTTAGCATTAATATTAATTTTATAAGGATGGGGTAGATTCCGTCCCTTTTATTGCGAAAACAGCGCCCGAAAAGATTGGAGCTTTATTTTCATATTTTAGAATAAAAGAAGGTTCAAAATGAAATATGGGTATTGATGGGGTTGTAAATGGCATTATTCATAAACTCCGTTTTCAAACCAACTACGCTTTGAGCATACATTTTAAATTCATCAAGTAAAATGAAAATCAGCATTGGAAAGAAATCATTTGATGCTGTTTTGTATGATAATCCAACAGCCGACCATTTCAAAGAAATGTTGCCGATTACCTTATATATGACGGAGTTGAACGGAAATGAAAAATATGCAGACCTTCCAAACAACCTTAGTACTAGCCCCTCTACTCCCGGGCACATCAGAGCGGGTGATTTGATGATCTTCGGTTCTGCTACCTTAGTTCTATTTTATAAATCTTTCCAAAGCGCCTACAGCTATACAATTCTTGGAAAAATAGATGATATTTCGGGGCTTGAGCAGGCTGTTGGTAAGGGAAACGTGCATGTAACCTTCGAATTGAAATAATGGTTCAGTAGCCCCCCAAAAAAGCCCACACGATAACCGTATTTTCCTTTTATTTAAATATCAGATTCCCGCAATGCCAAAAGGACGAGTCAACCAATGTTTTTAATTTTTGAAACACATGTATATCAACATGTTATTCTCTCTAAAAGTTCAGATAAGGAGGAAATCGATAACTCACCTGGAGTGAGATTTTATAGGCGTGTCCTTTTCATAGCTTCATCCGGTTCCCTGAGTTTAATTTTCCACTTTTCCTTTTTCACTTGGGCGACCTGTTTACTATTCACCACTCTATTTTTATATATATCCGGTATTCAATAAAAAGGCTTCCCTCTTTTCAAGGGAAACCTTTTTTGTAAATGGGCGAATCATTTAGCTCCGGCGGCTGCCATATCGGAGTTGAAAATATCGCGGAATATTTTCCAGTTGCCGCCTTCTTTTTTCCAGAGGACGATGTATTTTCCCTTATCCAGACCTTTGCCGTCTTTGCCTGAGAGCGCATAAGTGCCTTCTTCAGAAAGTAATGCTTCCGTACCCCATAGATCAACGGTCTTTAATTCCGCTTTGGCAATGCCGGATTTCAACAGACCGGAGAAGGCGGAAATAATGCCGCTGTTACCCTGAATTGCGGGTCCATTGGGAGCCATAAGTTTTGCGTCGCTGGCATAAAGAGATGCGATTCCTGCCGAGTCACCCTTTTCTACCAGGGTTCCAAATGCCTGGTTTACGGAATCTACGATTTTTCGTGCGCCTGATAGGTCAAAGGAAGGCGCTGCCTCCGTGGCTGCAGGGGCAGGGGATTGGTTGTTACAGGCCATCCAAATACTTGCACATGCGAATAGCCCCATTGCTAGAACTGAATTTTTCATGATGTTTATTTTGGTTATGAAAAAAATTACATGGCAGAGATAGCTACTGGATTCAGAGGGAATTAGGCAGGTTTACTACTTATTGACAAGTTACGAAAATTAAGTAAAAGCCAAAACTTTCTATATGAATGAAAATGCTGTTTTAATCTTAACCAGGGATATAAAAATATGTTTGATAAGACCGCTGCAAAGATAAAAGGCTCCTTTATTTATATGTAAAACAGTCGCGGTTTAGGTTCTCCTCTTTACCAATGATGAATTTGGATAGAAGGTGGTTTTAGAGCCTTCAAAATCTGAGGAAATTTGCAGGAATCGGATTTTAACTGGACCAGTCTTTTAAACTCACCACATTAATCAATAAGCTGAATTTTCCATGTCCACTACTTATAATTTACCGATGCCGTGTTTGATTTATTTCTTTCAAATAAATAATGATGGAATCGATCATGGTACAATAAGTGTGGTTGAACCTCGTACAAGAGTCATACGTGAGTGGGCCGCTGTGCAGGTTGCTCACGATCTATTCATTGGATTGTCGCATTTGCTTCCCACCGCTAATACCTTCTTTTATATTTTCAGCAAAAAAGCCCCATTGCATAAGCAATCAAAATCATTAAAGTCTACAGGAAATATACTATTAGACCTTTCTATTCTGCATTGGTGTGATGATGTACTTCCATATTTTTAGGTTAGGTTTGTGAATAGGGAATAGTTGAACCGTTAAGATCATTGAGTGAAACGGGTCCCTCTGGTAATTGTTTTGCCATTTCCTGTTCCTCAGAGATACATATCTATAATGGCAAAGTAATAATAAACTCCGTGAAAACACCTTCCCTGGTAATGGCTTTTATCTCACCTCCATGCGCTTTCACAATGTCATAACTCAAACTCAATCCTAACCCCGTCCCCTGTCCTGTCGGTTTGGTAGTGAAGAAAGGCTGAAAGATTTTATCAAGAACCTTCTGAGGGATGCCACCGCCGTTGTCTTTAACGCTTATGGTTATATTATTATCGGTTTTCTTGGTGCTCAATGAAACAGTTGGTTCATATCCTGCCCCTGCTGATTTCTTTTTTTCGGTTACAGCATAAAATGCATTGTTAAAAAGATTCAACAGCACTCTGCCAATATCCTGTGGAATTATATTTATTTTTCCTACAGAATTGTCCAAATTGGTATTCATGGAGGCATTGAAGCCCTTATCTTTTGCTCTTAATCCATGATAAGACAGGCGCAGGTATTCATCAGCCAATGCATTAATGTCAGTAGACTCCTTTAAACCTGTATTTGACCGCGAGTGCTGAAGCATACCCTTCACAATGGAATCTGCTCGTTTGCCGTGATAAGCAATCTTCTGAAGATTCTGGTTGAGATCTTCAATTAATTGATCTGCCTCTTCCTTCTCAGTTTCTGGTAATTTTTGTAAAGGGCCATCTCTCAATTCATTCAGCAATTCAACATTTACCTCTGAAAAATTATTGACGAAGTTTAAAGGATTTTGAATTTCATGTGCAATGCCGGCAGTCAGCTCACCGAGCGAAGCCATTTTTTCGGATTGGATCAATTGTGTTTGAGTCGATTTAAGTTCTTCTATCGAATGCTCAAGCTGTATAGTACGCAGCGCTATTTTTTCTTCTAATAAAATATTTTTCCGTATCAATTGTCTGGATCGATAAAGTGCTGTTGCCCAAACCAATCCGGAAAAACCAAACACATATAGTAAATAAGCCCACCAGGTTTTCCACCATGGCGGCAATATAACAAAGTCGAATGTTGTTGGATCGTTCCATTTCCCATTGAACATGCTTGCCACCTTAAATGCATAATCTCCCGGTGGGAGGTTTAGATAATTCTGGCTATATGGGTTATAGGTTTTTTCGCTCCATTTTTTATCTATACCCAGTAATATATATCTGTACCATACAGTATCCTCGCTTCCAATATGTATTTGCGTGAAGTGGAATTGAAGATAATTCTGATAGTAAGGAAGCCGGAGGTTAACCGGCATATTATAAGCGGTTGTTGTGCTGTCCCATTGTATATTACTTCCCGATAGAAAGGATGCATTTACAGGAGACTGTCCTTTTAAATAAAAGGTATCCTTTTTAATGCTCCATAATGTATCGCCTTCATGAATATCAGACAATTGCTTTTCAGGGAAGCGTTGCGGCTGGTTAAAAATGTCAATGCCGGTAATATGAGTACTAGGAATCACTTTTTCTTTATCGCCATCGTAATTCAAAAGGCTGATGCCTTTATCTCCCCAGATGAACTGACCTTTTTTAGTAATGGTGTTTGATTGATAAGTAGCAGCTTCTTTACTAATTCCTTGCCCTTTTCCAATTGTATGAACCTGCCATTTTTCATTTGCGGAATTAGGTGGAGTTATGATGGATAATCCGGAGCCGCTTCCCGCATAAATACGACCATTATATTCGTTTAAAGAATTAACGTCATCCCTAAGAAGTCCGTTGCTCGCGGAAAAAGAAGTAATTGAATCCCGATTAGCATTCACTATGTAAATTCCGTTGCCAGTGCCAATCCACATATTATTATTGTGATCAGATAAAATTATTTTGTTTGCATGTTCCTTTAAGCCGGGGACATCGTCTAAATATTTTATTGTATTTTTTTCCGGATCTACTACGAAAACGCCTCCACTAAAAGTGACAGCCCATATTTGCCCTTTTTGGTCCTGCCTGGCATCCGATACAATGGTATCATTCACACCGTGTTCCAAAAAGAAATGCCGGATTTTTTTTGTTGAAGGATCAAACTGATCGAACCCTGCCCGATCGAGGATTGAGCCAAACCAGGTTCTGCCCTTCCTGTCAAACAGCAAAATCGATGCATTAACAGTTGTCAGTCCTGCCTCCTTTCCAAAATGCGTGATTGTTCTGCGCGCAGAGTCTATCATATCTACTCCTCCATTGGTCGCCACCCACATATTTCCATGATCGTTGATTATATTTTGAAGCGAATCATTACAAAGCCCCTGGACTTTAGTAAACGATCTCACTGTTCGCGTGTCGGGATCAAGAATATCAACACCGGGATCACCGCCATAAATACCAATCCAAACTTGCCCATAATTATCTTCTGAAACTGTTGATATATATTTTTTTCCTATGTGTTCTACATCGTTTCCTCCTCTGTTAAGTAAGTTCAGGCCAGTTGTTGTAGCAAGCCATATTTGCCCAAGTTTATCTTTTGCAATATTATTGATGTGATTTCCGTCAATTCCTTTTTCTGAGTTCAATATTTTAATCAGTCCTTTTGAAGTGTTTATTATTTCTACACCAGCACCAGGGTTGTTAGAAAATCCCGTACCTAACCATAAATTTCCTTTTTTATCATTGATCATTCCAAAAGTTAATACTTTTTTGAGCCCCTGTTGTTCATTATAATGCAATATTGTTTTTTGTTGCGGATCGATAATATTTATTTCGCCATGGACGGAGGCGACACAAATCCTGTTCATATTGTCTTGAATAATGGAAGTTAGTGTATCAATGGTTAAGCCATTCGCTTTATTCAAGTGTCTGATTTTGCCTTTGTTGAGATCTATGATATTTAATCCGGCACCAAACGTCGTTGCCCAGACATTGTTATCCTTATCTTTGGCCAGACCAACACTGCCATTGAATAGCATTCCCCTTGTTTTGTCAAGAAATTTGAGCGTGTGATGAGCCTCATCAATAATAGTGAGGCCATTATTAATGCTCGCGGTCCAAACCCGACCTTCGTTATCCAGTAACATAGAAAAGACTCCGCCTGGTTTGAGCCCGTTTTCCTTTCTAAGGCGTTTTATGAGTGAGTGTTTTGTATCAATGACAATAATCCCGTTTCCATTTAAAGTACTAAGCCAAATTTGCCCTTTGCTATCTTCCAGCATGCAATGTATAATGGGTTCAATACCGCCACTAAAATAGGACAACAGATTTTCGCCATCGTAACGATAAAGTGCCTGGTTGGTTGCTATCCACATAAACCCCTTACTGTCCTGAAAAAAACTTGTAATGTTAGTACCAAGCAGGCCTTGTTGCTCACCTAAGTCATAGATCAGATCCTGGGTGCCGGTTTTCAAATAAGGATGGCCAGCTTTTATCAGTTTAGGTTGTTCCAGAATAGAAGTCTCAAAACGAAATGTTTTGGAAGGAAGTGTATTATAATCAAATGCGGTATCGGGAAGCTTGTCAACATCGAAAGCAACCTCTTCTGGCTTTTTGGGAAATGGCAAAAAACCTGCACTGTCAAATATTTTTATGGGGAGTTTATTAAAATCAAATGGTTTAATGGTTGGTTTCACATTAGCAACACTGTCGTTCCATTTTATTTGTTTTTCAGGGCTAAAATGGAAAGGCTTGCTGATGGGTTGCGGGAACGCGGTATCATCTGATTGCAAAGGAACCTCTGTAAAGTGTTTACAGCCTAAAATGAAAAAGAAATAAATTCCAGCTATCAATATTTTTGAAGCAGTTATTGTTTTAGGCATTAGTCGTGAATGTTTATGCATTAATTTGAAAGATAATTCTATTATAAAATGCGATCCTGTCTTATCTTGGTCTCCAATCTTAATTCCCCACCTTGTGCCCTCACAGTTTTCTGGCTCTGGCTCAATCCCGGTCCTGCCCTATGTCCTGTTTGGTGGGTAATGAAGTAAGGCTGAAAAAAATATATCAACCATTTTCTGAGTGAAGCCGCCGCTTTTGTCTTTAACGTTTATGGTAACCTTATAATGGGTTTTTTGGGTGTTCAGTGAAACAGTTGGTTCATAACCAGCAACTGCTGCTTTGTTTTTTTCGCTTACTGCATAAAATGGTCAGGGCTGGTTTTTAAGGAAGGATGATGCTTTGAAGATAATTAAAATTTACATTAGTTTAAAAAAATATAATGTGTAAGTTAATAATATCTAGTTCCTTAAAAATATGTTTATTTTATGTTGCCAAATTACTAAACTGAACGCCAACGCTTCCTCATTTTTTAAGCCCGGAGGTATAACATGGACATTCCTATAAGTTATGAAATTACCTAAGTAGCAGTGAAAGTCTAAATTAGCGCTGTGCTAAAATTGGGAAGGTTTCAATACGATGAATGTTTAGCGATTGTATTTGTAGATTTAAACAAACAGAACGGAAACTTATCTAAATCTTTAAGAAAGCACCCCTGTCTAATTTTCTACGATTTGCAGTATGAGGAAGGAGAAAAACTCCCAAATAAATGATTTCAATTCGGAGCTAAAATTGCAAGGCTTTATAGCCTGTGAAATCGAAAGCAAAGTGGTTCGTACATACAAGCGCAAGGATTTTTATAAAATGTGCATGAACACTGGCCAGAACAACATTAAATGGGCGGACAGAAGCTATGAAACAAACGGAACAATTTTGTTTTTCTGTAATCCTCACTTTCCTTATTCATGGGAAATCATTTCCTCCTCTTATAAGGATTTTGACTGCCTTTTTTCCGAAGTTTTTTAAAAGTTAATGACTGAAGCGAGAGCCTGCAATAGTTCCCCTTGTTTAAATTAGGCGGCACCCTGGTCCTCACCCTCAAAATGAACAAATTGATTTCATTGCATCCATCTTTGCAAGGAAGATTGCAAAGCAGCAAACAGACTATACTTTTAAAGATCAGCTTATTCGCGACTACCTAATTCCCATCATTCATGAGGCACTGAAAATGCAGCCCTCCGATAATACTTCGGTACAATAGAATGCTGCTTCACGAATTACTTCCGTCTTTGCGGAACTGCCTGAAAGACAGTTTCCTTTTGAAAAAATAGACCATCCCTTGCAGTTAAGAACAGCACAGGACTATGCAAATAAATTGGGTTTTCAAGTAAATCATCTCAGCGATCTGTTAAAGAGGTAACAGGTAAATCAACCACAGCACTTATTACCGAACACATGGTAACCGAGGCTAAAGCGCTCCTGCAGCACACAGAGTGGAGTGTTTCACAAATAGCCTATGCGTTTGGTTTTGATTATCCAACCTGTTTTAATAATTTCTTTAGACGGCTTACAGGAATGAACCCATCAGCACTAGGGGCACAAGCTGTTTGAAAGTTTTAATCATCTGTTTGAATATCTTTACCAGCAAATTCATTGGTCGTAGTACCTTAGCGGTATAGCATCAAATATGGAGAATGACATTTTTGAAAGATTACTGAACGGAGAAACCATTCGGCCTCAAAACCCCGAAGCGAGTAAACTTCTGGAGGCTTGTTATGCCACTAAGAAGTTAACAGTTCAAATGAATATCGCCGAGGATCCGGCGGTGATAAGGCACTTGTTAGGTGAAATAACAGGTTCAGAGATTGACGAAAGCGTCGCTGTGTTTACACCGCTTTACATTAACTACGGAAAGAACACGAAGATCGGCAAAAACGTATTCATCAACTTCGATTGTGTTTTCCTTGACCTGGGAGGTATTACTATTGAAGACAACGTTTTAATAGCACCCAAAGTTTGCTTACTATCTGAAACACATCCTATTTCACCCAAAGAAAGAGGCTCACTTGTTCCTGGGCACATACGCATCAAAAAAGGTGCATGGATTGGTGCTGGTGCAATAATTCTGCCGGGTGTAACCATTGGGGAAAACGCAGTGGTTGCAGCAGGTGCAGTCATTTCCACAGACGTACCTGCAAATACAGTAGTAGCTGGCATACCTGCAAGAATTATTAAAGCCATTCAGTAATTATGAGCTTTTTATTTTATGAAAAATAATAATTTTAATGTGGTTTTAGTAATGGGGCTATTAACAGCAATTGCTCCCTTATCAATTGATATGTATCTGCCGGCATTCCCTTCTATTTCACGCAACTTACATACAACAGTTTCACAAGTAACCCTCTCGCTTTCAAGCTTCTTCATTGGAATTTCCGTTGGACAGTTATTATACGGTCCATTCCTTGAACGCTTTGGACGAAAAAGACCCTTGTATGTAGGACTTCTGCTATTCTCTGGAGCATCTGTAGGTTGCGCATTGGCTACTTCGGTACAAAGCCTGATTGTACTACGTTTAATTCAGGGTTTAGGGGGCTGTGTAGGCATGGTGGCAGCGCGAGCGATGGTAAGAGATTTATTCACTACAAAAGAAAATGCAAAGGTGTTTTCGATGCTCATGCTGGTAGTGTCAGTATCCCCAATCGTTGCCCCAACATTAGGTGGATATATAACCGCTACTTTCGGTTGGAGATATGTTTTTGCAGCATTGATTGTTGTTGTTCTGAGCATTTTAGTGGGGGCTTATTTTATCCTGCCGGAGAGTAAAGGGCCAAATATCACTTTTTCGTTAAAACCCATTCAGATACTTAGAAATTACACCACAGTTCTTAAACATCCGCATTTTCTTACCTATGCAATAACAGGTGCCGTTTCTTATGCAGGACTATATGCTTATATCGGTGGTGCTCCCTATGTGTTCATGGAGCTTTTCAAAGTATCAGTAGCACATTTCGGTTGGATATTTGCCTTTATTGCAGCAGGGTTAATCAGTGCAAGCCAGGTAAATAACATTCTATTAAAGCGTTACAGCAGTCAGCAAATCATTAAAGTGGCTTCAAGTTGCCAAAGCATAATAGGGACGCTCTTTATTTGCTTTGCCATGTTTGGATGGATCAGTTTGCCGTTCACAATCATGTTCTCATTTTTATTCCTTGCTTGTCAAGGATTCATCTTTCCAAATGCAACGGCGCTGGCTTTAGCCCCATTTGCTAATAATGCTGGCAACGCATCGGGTTTAATCGGTTCAATACAAATGACAGTCGGTGCAAGTGCTTCAGCTATGATAAGCATATTTCAAAACCATTCTGCATTACCAATGTCTGTTGTAATGACATTTTGTGCTGTATCTGCGCTTTCTGCTTTTTTATTGGGAAAAAAATACCTGATTAATGATGTTTACGATAGCAACTTCAAATGCCAGGACATTGAAATGGTTGCTGATTTTTAAAAAAATAGTAGAGTAATTGTTTGAATTACAAAAAGTATAAAACAATACAGATATAAGTAGGCTGCACTGTTCTTGCAGCGAGAATGTATAATCTTGCATCCGCTAATGATTTGTTTTCGCAGCTACCACTAACCTAAACAGGTTATAAAGGCGGAAACGGGGTCAATACAATAGTGAGTAGTTCACCTTAATTGAACTAGTCACTATTTAATCTGGCAATTGTGATTAACCTTAAGTAACCACACTTATTAATTATTCCCAAAATGTCAGCTCATGAAATCAGAGTTTAAGTTGTTCAAAAGCAAACTAGGATTGCTCAATTTATCGAAACATTTAGCCACTGTCTCCCAGGCATGCAAGGTCATGGGTTTTTGCCGTGACAGCTTCTACCGAATAAAAGAGTTGTACGATCCAGGCGGAGAGCCAGTGCTCTAGGAAATAAGCCGCAGAAAACCAATTCTTAAGGACAGGATCCCCGAAGAGATTGAGGAAGCCGTCGTCAAGATGGCCTTTGAGTTCCCTATTTCTGTTCAGCAGCGGGCCTTTAGCGAGATTTGCAAGCAAGGCATTGCGCTATCAGCCGGTGGTGTCCGCAACATTTGGCTGAGGAACAAGCTGGAGGTCTTTAATAAGCTCTTGAAGACTTTGGAAGAGGGTGTGGCTAAAGTCACTATCGTCCTTGCAGAAGCCCAAGTGATCGCTACGGAGCCGAAAAAAGAAAAGCTCGAAGCCTTTGGGGAGATGTGGATAGCGTATCCAGGTTACCTGGGCGCTCAAAACACAAACTCTGACGGCGATAACGATGCAAAAGAACGGATATTTGTCTATTTTAGTGAGTAATGAAACCCAGGGATGGGATGTTTTCTTTGATAATTTAATTGTACAGGATAGGCAGGGACCGGTACTTGAAGAGAATCATTATTATCCGTTCGGGTTTTCCATGCAAGGCATATCCGACCGTGCCCTCAAAGCAAATTACGCGGAAAACAGGTATAAGTTTCATGGAAAGGAATTTCAGAACAAAGAATTTGCCGACGCGTCGGGTCTTGAATGGTTAGATTTCGGAGAGAGACTATGATCCACAAATTATGCGATGGACTACAATAGACCCCAAAGCAGATAAGTATGTTTGGTCGTCTCCATATGATTTTGTAGATGAGAACCCTGTTAGCAGAATTGACCCAACGGGCAAGCATTGGTTTTATTATCAAGGGAAAGAAGATAAAGATAAGGCCTGGCATTGGCAAAAAAGGCCACAAGGCTACATACGTCAATGGAGATGGGAAGAGTGTCACAACAAAGAAGGGTTACCAATATCTCGTGACTTTTACATATGACCAAGGGCACACTTCGGAAGGTGCAAAACAGAGTACGCTTACGGTTTACAACCGAAATAAAGTAGCTGTACAATCTACTGCTTTTCCTGGAGCTGGCTTATTTACAGGCAATTTTAATGAAGCTGCTAAGGGCAATTACAGAATAAACCTTAGTCAACGAAGTGTGATGCCGAAAGTCAAGTATAACAGTGATAACGATAATGCCAACCCTCCCTCGGGTACTGGGATACAAGAAATCGAGAATGGGACTATAGTTCAACATCGGGATGGATCGACAGATAATGTAAACTCAGATTATGGAAACTATCGAATAAGGTTGACACCAACTGATGGTAGCACGGATCGAGGATTATATTTGCACAGGAAAGACAGATGGCATAATAGCAGAACACATAGGTGTGTATGCGAAAAAGATCAAACTGCTCTGCAATACATTTGGGAGCATCCGGAAATAAAAGGAATAGTTCCTCTTGCGGTTGATGAACCCCATGATACACCACAGCAATAACGTAAATATGAGATGGACTCTAACGAAAATTACAATCTGGCTAGGGATTGCTCTATTCTTTTCCTGTAAGGATAATAAGTCGGACGTAAAAAAGGCTAACACATCTGGGTTTAAATTTTTGTCGGGATATTGGATACCCAAAGAAATTAAGTGGGGTGGAGATGACCTGAATCCCAAAGAAACAGGCGATGTTTTTAGAGTTGCTAGTTTTAAAACGTTATGCTTTGATACAGCCGGAAGGTTTATTTTTTTTGCTTCAACGCAAAGGCACCCGAAGAACTACGGTGATTCTATCATTTTTGCAGGGGAGCCAATAGTTAAAATGTACAAGGGCAATTGGAGTTTTGAGGACACGCTGCTAAATGTAAGTTATAAGGTTGTTCCTGAAGGCTCGACTGTTGTTGATAGTATTGCAAAGCACGAAAAAATAAGGGTAGTGTATTCTGGAACAGACACTATGCTGGTCTTTCAAGATAAGTTCTATGTTCGGACAAATAAGTACGATAAAATAAGCTCAAGCACGATTGAGTCGTATAAAAGGAGTTATTAGAATCAGTTTGAAACGGAGGGAGTGGATCGGCGATAGCAGCGGCTTTTATTTTTTATAAAAAACTTCTCTAGCTTTACGGTAATGTAACCCGTTAGGAGATGAACACTTTCCTGGAACATTTACCGGAGCACAAGCAAAATCAGATGAGAGAGATGGCCGGGATCATCGTGATGGCAGTAAATTGCGAAAAAATTATCCTGTAACTTGGTGTTTTTGGATGATCAGTTCAATTATATCAGTGCTTCCAGCGGGGCGGTATCCGCCGCCAACAGCAGTCACCCGGCAGTGACGCTGAATACGATTGCCCCCGGGTCGGCGATAACGATGCAGAAGAATGGATATTTGTATGTTTGGGCGAGAAATGAAACCCAGGGATGGGACGTGTTCTTTGATAATTTAAGTGTACAGCATAAGCGGGGGCCGGTACTGGAGGAAAATCATTATTATCCGTTCGGCCTCTCCATGGCTGGGATATCGGATAAGGCGGTTAAGACTAATTATGCGGAGAATTTTAAGAGATATAACGGAATAGAGTATGATTCAACTTTTGGAGTAGGTACTTATGAAGCCCAATTCAGAGACCTTGACCCGCAAACTGGAAGATGGTGGCAGATAGACCCAGAAGCTGACAATGAGATGGAGAGCCTTTCCCCATATGCTTCTATGTCTGACGATCCGGTATTTAAAACTGATCCTCTCGGCGATGAAGATGGAGATTGTTGCGGGGGAATTTTAGGTAAAATAGCTGATGCCGTTATGACTGGTGTTGTTTGGGTTAATGAAAATCTTAACCCTTTAAATGATGCAGTTGAATTATTTACAGGAAAAGATTATAATCTTGCAGGAGCACCGGCTGTTAACAGGTCTGATGCCGCTTTAGGGCTAGGCATCACGCTTTTGGGTGGAAAGATGGGTGCAGCAGCATTAAATACGGCTGAGAAGCTTGTTGTTAAAGATGCAATAAAAAATACTGAAAAAACGGCAGCAAATGTTGTAGAAAAAGATTTAACCAAAGCTGAGCAAAGGGCTGCTAAACTTAGTGAAAATCCCAGATAGGGGAAAGATTTTACAAAAGCAGGTAAGGATGCGGTAAAGGATGTAAATAAGGCTAAGAACGATGGCAAAATGAAATGTGAGGGTTGTAGTCAAGAGGTTAAACCTGCAGAGAAACACACGAGCGGCAATAGACCACCATCAAATGAAGCACACGTCGATCACGTAAAACCCAAATCTAAGGGGGGTAGCGGGACTCCTAATAATGGTCAAGTTTTATGCAGAACTTGTAATCTGAATAAAGGAACAAAAACGCCACCAAGAACAACAACAACTCAGTAACCCAATTAAATAAAATGAGTGATAGTAAAGTTTTATTGACTTATAAAGATGCTGACGGAAATTACCAAATTGAAAGCGTTTGGGCAACGAAGGAAGGCAATCATTATAGAATAAATAATATCCCCTTTTTTGCAACAAATATCGCATTGGACGATCTTGTTGATATTGAAGAAGAAGATGGGGCATTATATTTTCATAAACTGGTTAAAGCATCCGGCCATAGTGTTGTACAATTGATAGTTTTTGATGAAAATAATGTGATTCTGATTGGAAAAGAGTTGGAAAAACTTGGATGTACATGGGAAGGAAGTCATGTGAAGACTTTGATGTCTGTTGATATACCCACAGAAGTACACTATAATGTTATAAAATCGTACCTTGATGAAGGAGAAGAACATGGGTTGTGGAGTTATAAAGAATCTTGTTTATCACATGAATATTAAATTTACTCAAACTCATCGTAGCACAAAAAAAATAATACTAAGCGCAGCAAGCACCTGCACTTTGTTTATTGAGCGCGTGCGATTTTTTTATTTTGTAATGCAGCAGCGAAGGCTATGGCGACACATAGCGAGGTGATATCAAGTTGCAGCCTGTTTTTGGCTACTTCATTTTTAACCAGCCTGACTGCGAGGTTCAATGCGCCCAGATAAGTTATAAATAATAACGCCAATATATTTTTGTAATGCAGGCTCGGCAGGTTATCCCTAGCAGCCTTGCTTAAAACCTGTAACCCCAAATAGCCAGCTGCAATTGTTACGATCTGGTTTATACTCATGAGGCATACGTTCGGGCTCTCCATGGCCGGCATCAGTGATAAGGCTGTGAAAGCAAACTATACCGAGAACAAGTACCGTTACAATGGCAAAGAGCTTAACAATAAGGAATTTTCGGACGGTTCCGGACTTGAAGAGTACGATTACGGGGCAAGGATGCAGGACCCGCAGCTTGGGGTCTGGCACAACATAGACCCGCTGGCTGATAAATCTAGGAGGTGGTCACCACATAGTTACGCTTATGATAACCCAATTAGATTTATTGAAATTGATGGAATGGTTCCGGGTGATTTTATAAATGAAGATGGCAGAAAGATAGGAACTGATGGCATTGATGATGGAAAAGTTTATGTGGTCAAAACAAGTCAGAAGAATTTTGATAGTGGAGCTCCATCCGCTGGAATTTCAAAGAAAGAAGCAAAAGCTACTGAAGAGTTTATTACCAATAACTCCGGCAACACAGAATCGTTTAAGACTAATGATATTGCATATAAGAACAGCGTTGAAATACAAGGCAAAACCGAGACGAGGCAAGCGATGTTAAATATCGTCGATAAAGACAATGGGAAAGGGGGGACATCGGATGCGAATAATAAAGAACACGGTGGTAGGATCAAACCCAATGGCGGAGTTGTAGAAGCACCGGCAGGACCAGTTGCAAATCCTTTAGTTGATAAAGAAGGTCATAATGATACATATGCTAATATCCTTCAATTTGATTTCCATTCACACCCCAGTGGTACAAGAACAGAAGGCAATACAGACCCTAACATAATAGAGGGCAGCACAACGTCAGGCTCTTTCCAGAATGCCCCATCAAATAAGAGTGGAGATATCGAAAATAGTAGCAAAAGCACTAATTTCATTTTCTCAGGGGTAATGGTGCTGTTTTTATTTGTAACAACACAGGAGTTATAGCAACTATTCCTCAAAAATATTATTTTAAACCAAACCAATGATAAATGATATGGAAATTATTTATAGTGTTCTTGTTCTTGCTTAGTAAAGGGTATGCACAGAAACAGGAGAATGAATACAAGAAAATGATTGATTCTGCTATCAGCATTATGTGTCAAAAGGTTTTAAAACCTACTGAAAACCAAGGCGCAAAAGATTTGTATCTGATTGATGAAAACAATCTGGATTATAATTATACTGGAATGTTTGCACAGCTGGGTTTTAAAAGAATTAATGTATTAGATTCAAGGAACATAAGTGTTTTGAAGAAAGGCATCCATGCTTGGCAGATTTTTCCGGTTTTACATGACCACATACTCAAGATTACAATAATAGAGTTCTTCATTACATACAAAAGCAGGAATTATAACTTTGGGAATGGAGGAGGTTCGGAAACAATATTTGAATACTCTTGTAGCGAGAACAAATGGCTTTTGGTTAAATCAGATTATCGAGGACTTTAAAATCAGGTTTGGCTAAATAACGCCTACGAATAACCGAAAAAATAATTGACAACCAAGCCCTTCAAATGCTTTTTCCGCCCTTGTTGGTTTGCAGTGGAGGCAATCTGATCAGGCGTACCAACCAGCTAACGGGAACGTGCAGAAATAATAATAGACAGCAACGCCCCACTGTGAGCGGTTTTGTTTTCTACTGAAAAAAGGTGATATTAAACCTTTAAATAATGACTAGTTCATTTAAAGCCCTTTTTGGATATCTGTACATGCGATTAAGATATCTTCCCGGCCCCTGCCTAAAGGTCCGGGAGCATATTCCTCCGAAATGAGTCATGCCCGGTATAATCCCCTTTATATCCAGCACTTCTTTATTCCGAATCAAGGATTGTGAAGGGGTTTTTATGGTCATAGCCATCTTATCCGAATTGATGCCGGAATACAGAAAGCGACACGTTGTATGTGGGAAATATGTTCCTAAAGCCTTCAAAGACTCCCGAAATATTCAGGAATCGGATTTTAACTTGCCCATGCTCTTAATTTAAGCCTTTTAAGTGGCCCTTACTTTCAAATTCCACTGGTCATAGCTATCTAATACGTGTTAGAAGGTTGAATTGCTTTTCAAGTTGGAAAACAGGGAATGAAGGAGGAGAAATAAAGCAGATCACATTTGCTCTCCCTAGGGGTGATTTTTTCCGCATAATCTTGTCATAAACTGTCATCCAGTAGCAATATTTCTCCGTTTTAGCTTGGAAATTGCTTGCAAATAAAAAAGCAGTTATAACTTATATGTCATAACTGCTTGATTTTCAGCTCCCCCTGCTGGACTTGAACCAGCGACCCTCTGATTAACAGTCAGATGCTCTAACCAACTGAGCTAAGGAGGAATTTTCCCAAACGGGTTGCAAAAATAGGGATTTTAAGTTTTGAAAAAAGGGCAAATTGAAAAAAGATGGTTATTTCTCTAATTATAGCCAATTCAGGAGTCCCCCCTCTTCCAGGCCTATAAAAAGCCCGTCCGGTCGGCATTCTGCCGGGTAGGTCTTCAGTGCATAACCCTCCCCGCTGGTATTGCGGCCGTTTTTGATGCTGAATTTATAGCGGTGGAGCGGACATACCACATTGCCGATGGCATCTATATAACCCTCGGATAGCGGACCACCGGCGTGAGGGCATTTGCAGGAAAACCCAAAAAAGGAGGCTTCAAAACGGGCAATACAGATACTTTTTCCCTTGATTTCAACGGTGGCCATGCCATTTGCCGCCCAGTTGAGTTCCTCAGGGGACTCTGCTATTTTATGCCATTTATACTTTTTGTCCCTCATCAGAAAATATCCTGGGTTTTATAGGGGTAACGGACCTTATACAGTTCCTTAACCTTGCTCAAGATCGTATTTCGCAACTCCTCCATATTCCTTTTTTGGGTCGCTGAAACAAAGACGCAGTTATCATTGGTTTCCCTGCGCCACCTTTCATTGAGTTCATTCATCATTTCGGTTTTGACTTCCGGCTCCAGCCAGGCATCAAAGGTATGCTCTTCGTATTTGTCTATCTTATTGAAAATGAGTATGGTAGGTTTCTCAAATGCATTTATCTCCTGCAAGGTCTTATTGACCACTCCGATTTGTTCCTCGTACTGGTGGTGGGAAAGGTCCACGACATGGAGCAGGACATCCGCCTCGCGCACTTCATCCAGGGTGCTTTTAAAGCTTTCTACCAGGTGATGGGGGAGTTTGCGGATAAATCCCACCGTATCACTCAACAGGAAAGGAGTCGTCTCAAATACCACCTTGCGGGTGGTTGTATCCAGGGTGGCAAAGAGCTTGTTTTCGGCAAATACCTCGCTTTTGCTTAAAGCGGTCATAAGGGTGGATTTACCCACATTGGTGTAGCCGACCAGGGCAACACGGATAAATTCGCCGCGGTCCTTGCGCTGGGTAAAAGCCTGCTTATCAATTTCACCAAGGCGCCTGCGCAACAGGGATATCTTGTCCTTAACGATACGCCGGTCCGTTTCTATTTCTGTTTCTCCGGGCCCCCGGGTGCCGATACCACCCCCCAGCCTTTCCAGGTGTTTCCACATCCCCCGAAGGCGGGGCAGGATATACTGGTACTGGGCCAGTTCCACCTGCAGCTTGGACTGGGCAGTCTTGGCACGGCTGGCAAAAATGTCCAAAATCAGGTCAGAACGGTCAATGGTCTTTACATCGAGGACCTTTTCAATATTGGAAATCTGGGATCCGGACAGTTCGTCATCAAAAATAGCCAGGCGGATATCCTTTTCTGCGATATAATGCTTGATTTCTTCCAGTTTTCCCTTGCCTATGAAGGTTTTGGGATCAGGATGCGGGAGCCGCTGGGTAAAACGTTTTATGGTGACGGCTCCGGCTGTTTCCGCCAGAAAAGCCAGTTCATCCAGGTATTCCTTCACCTGTTCTTCGGTCTGCTCTTTCTGGATTACCCCCACCAGGATGGCTTTCTCTTCTTTTTGGATGCTGTTTTTCTTGTCTATCAATGGCGACTGTGTATATGAGCAGTAAAGATAGCGATTGGCAAAGGCTGCCACAAGGTTATGTAATAAAAAAGCGAATCTCTTTTAAAGGGGATTCGCATATAAAAAGCGCTGGCTCAAGCCTATAGGCCACTGAAACAAATGCCGACTGAAAACGGATAAACCGCTGTACTGTAAGGGGCTTTAATCAGGCTTGTAAACTGAAACTGTCCGAAGATCCCGAATACCCCCTTGGATATACGGGCAGTACCGGCCAGTTTGAGGTTATTGAAATAGGTATTGGCTTTTTGCTTTTCAATGACCGCATCGGTTACCTGTCCGGAGCTGTTTTCCACATTCTTTCCTTTGGAATATGCGCTCAGCAGCGTTCCCACTTTTACACCCATCGCAAACTTCCAGCTTTTGTTGGTGTTTTCCGGATCCAATGCATAGCGCAGCTCCAGGGGAACTTCCAGAAAAGTGGTCACCAGCTTATATTTTTTAAAATGATCTCCGCCACCGGCATCCGCTGTGGGAAGCACCGATAGGGGGGATTTCTGGTTCTTAAAGTACATATTGCTGCTGCCGATTCCAAGCCCCGCGCCCACACTCAGGCGGGGATCCGTTTTGAAGGGGAAATCCAGCAGGAAATAAAAATTGAAACTACGGGATATACCGGCGGTATTGAGGGTATCCGGTTTGGCGGCCCATCCGTCATAACCGATCTGAACCATGAAATGATCATTGGCCCGGTGGGAGAGGTCCACTTTGCTCCAGTCCTTCTTCTTGATTTCGACGGGTGCAGGCGTTGCGGCCGGCACCAGGGTGGTATCCTTTTTCTGGGCAAAAGCAGCAGTTACGGTAGTGAATGCAAAGATAAAAACGAGAAATTGCTTCATAGATTCAATTGATTGGCAAATGTATTTGGCTTGGGGTTAATAAAAGGTTAAAGAAGCAGTTAGCGCAAAGCCCGCATGGAACAACCCGGGCAGCTGTCAATAAACCCCGCATCAGCCCTTGCCACCATCATCAAAACACCCAAACCCTGTTTTCACCCGGTTCTTCAGGCAACCCTGCCAAAGAAGGCTCCCCAAATGGCTGCGGCAAAAATAAGGGTTGTTTGGCAAAGTGCTCTCCTTGATTTTCAGGCAACCAGGCCGGCATCAGGCCATGAACCGGTGGCAGGTCATACTGTCTAAAAGAGTTAAAGGAATGGATTGTTTTTTCCTTTCCGGCAACCAGCCCTTTGAGCGGCTATAGGAATACCTGCGCACATGCAAAGCCGCCTCCAATCAAATGGAACTGCCGTTCCTTCAGGTCCTTCCCAGCCACCCGGCCTCCCTTCAAAAAAAATACTTGCTGCAAATGGTATCCCCAACCATCCGGGACTTTTCCCCTGTCCCGACATACCGGGCAGGGGGAGGGGATGGAAAAATAAGGCTACCGGATCTCAGGGGTGCCAATCAAGCAGGTGCTGTTTATTGGCAGTTACCATCTGGGGCGCCGGCATAGCAGACCCTACCTAAAAGGCCTCCGCAACCCGCCGGAAGTTTCCCCATGCGGAATCCCCCTGGTTTACCAACCGGGCGCGCCGTGAAATATCACAAATTTAAATTATATTGAAACCCCGAATGATTCTCAGGACCCATACACGAAAAAAGACAAAGAACAACATGAACACCATTGCTGCTACCCCCTCACCCCGCATGAAGAAATACTGGAATATCCTGGAAAACCTGCTTTTCCTGGTCTTTGCCTGCACCACGCTTTACATTACCATCACCTCCTTTATCAACGGGACCTGGCAGAGTTTCTTTGGGAAGGGATTCGCGGAGGATTTAAGCAGCCCTGTTCTCAAAAAGGAATACTACCAGTCGGTGATGGCCCTGCTTTCCATCCTGACCACTTTTTTCCTGCTGGCTGAAATGATCCGACTGTTCCTGCACCTGAACCCGCTGAAGGATTTGCGGGCCCGTCTGGCTGCATTCCGGGCTACCCTTCATGGGCATTCGGCGGCAGAAAAAATGTCCATGATCTTTCGGCGCATAGAAGCGCATCCCTTCCGGCGGGAATTCTTCAGGCGCTACAAGTCCAATTTCCTGTCCCGTATGTTCAATGAATACCTCTCCCGGCTCATCATCATTTTCGTGTACATGCAGATGATGCCTTTTTTTTCCCGCTTTGCGCTTTTTACAATTGGCAGCCAGTGGTACTGGTGGATCTATGCTTACCTGATCTGGGAGTTCTCTTACTGGGTATGGCACTATGCCGCTCACCGGGTCCGGATATTCTGGTGCCTGCATGCTCCCCACCATGCCCCCGAGGAAATGAACCTGACGGTAGCCTGGGTGCATTTTTTTGCAGAAGGATATTACACGGCGGCCGTCCAGGTGCCGATCCTAATGCTCATGGGGGTACACCCTGATATGGTGGCCATCATACTGGTCATAGACGGTACCTGGGGAACCTTCATCCACGCAGGGGAAGACGCCTTTGGCAACGGCCGCCTGGGAATCCTGGAGAAATTGGTCATCACCCCCTCCCATCACAGGGTACACCATGCCAAAAACCCGCTTTACATAGACACCAATTTCTGCGTCCTGATCCCTTTCTGGGACTGGCTTTTTGGAACCCTGCAGAATGAAAAACGGGAAGTGAAAATTGAATATGGCATCACACGTCCCTTCAGGGTCACCAGCTTTATCGATTTTTATTTCGGGGAATGCATCTGTCTTGTTCAGGATATCCGTAAGACGCCCCGTTGGGGCGATAAGCTCAGGCTGCTGTTCATGCCTCCGGGCTGGAGCCCCCAGGGCAGGGAAAAAACCGCTGCCGTGGTGCGCAAACAATTCCTCAGTGGCCGGGAGGAACTTGGCAGGACCAGCAGGGACCTGCTGCTGGACCGCCTTCGAAAAACCAAAAGCATGCCCGTAAAATCCGCCTGACCGCGCCAGTGATAACCTTCTAACCAACCGCCTTTAGATATGGACCCGGATTTTATCGGCAAAGAAAAGATTGCCTCCCTGCTTCCCATGAAAACATGCATCGAAGTGATGGAAACGATGTTCCGGTCCCTGGCGGGCGGGGGCTGCCTGCAGCCGCTGCGCTCCCTGATGTGGCTGCCTGACAAAAGCGGCCTGCTGGGGATGATGCCGGCTTATGCCGGGGAGATGGCTATGATGGGAGTCAAGGTCATCAGTGTTTTTCATGGCAATAAGGAAGCCGGGATCCCCTCCCACCAGGGGGTGGTGATCCTGATGGACAGCCGGCACGGCCGCCCCCTGATGATCCTGGACGCGGAGGAAATCACCGCCATCCGAACGGCAGCGGCCAGCGCGGTGGCAACCCGCCTGCTTTCCAACCCCGACAGCAGCACCCTTGCCATACTGGGCTCGGGGGAACAGGCGCAAAGACATATCGAGGCCATCCAGCTGGTCAGGGATATCCGTCAGATCCGCGTCTGGAGCAGAAATTACGAGCATGCGGCTGTTCTGGCCCGTGCAGTGGAACACAGGTACAAGGTCGATACCCGGGTGCACAAACAGGCAGCGGAGGCAGTCAGTCAGGCCGATATCATCTGCGCGGTCACTGCCTCCGGTCAGCCGGTTTTGAAAGGGGAATGGATCGCCGAAGGTGCCCATATCAATGCGGTAGGCGCCTGTACCCCTGCAGCGAGGGAACTGGATGGGCTGGCTGTACAGAGATCCAAACTATATACGGATAACTACCAATCCCTGCTGGCGGAAGCCGGTGATTTCATCATAGCCAAAAAGGAGGACCTGATTACCGATGACCATGTTAAAGGGGAGATCAGCGAAGTGCTGGCCCGGGTAAAGAGGGGAAGGGAAACCACGGGGGAAATAACCCTTTTTAAATCACTGGGCATTGCCATGGAAGACCTATATGCAGCCTCCCATATCTATTTCAAGCTTTATCCGCGCTAAGGGATACGCAGACCTTAATTACAATAAAAGGACCTTTATTACGCCTGCGCCAGGAGCGGCAGACCCGCTTTAAGGGGCAGCCGGAGCCTGCCCTCCGCTGTTAATGTCTTTTTCCAGAAACTGTTCATACATCTTGCGGAACCTTTCATACTGATAGGTTCCGTCAACCGGCTTTTCCTTGCCGGTTTCCGCCCGGTTGACCAGTTCAAAATAGGCCTGGGGATATTCATCCGAATAAATCCTGGGGAGGATACCGGTTCCCGTCAAATTCAGGTAGAGGGAGGAAAGCAGGAACAGGGCCAACAGTAAAACCGAGCGGTCCCTGAATGCTCCGATGAGGTTAAATACCTCGAGATTCTGGCCTTCCACCAGGTAATGGCTTCTCAACAGCAGTCCCAGCAGGCCGGCTACCAGCAGGATCAGTGCCAGCCCTCCCGCAAAGCGGGAAAGCGGCAGGAACCTGAGTACGGTAACCAGGGACAGCGTAAAAAACAGGATGGACCCCTGAAATACCAGGATGTGGGCGGCAGCCCACTGGTTTTTAGGACCCAGCTGTCTGTAGGTACCCACCATTTTTTGTATATATACCAGGATGAGCGCCAGTCCAGCCAATGCAAAGATCCATTCAATAAAAGGGAAATGCAGGTGGAATAACCGCAGGGCCAGGATAACCGAAATAATAAACAGGGCGGGCAGGTCCATGAGTTCACCTGGGGGCTGGACCTGTTTTTGCCGAATGCCGGAAACAAACTGGAGCAAAAAAATGAGCGCAAAACCATAACAGACCAACCCCAGGATGGTAAGCCCATAGCTGTTTTGAGCCATGGCTGCAAAAGCCCCCATGATCAGCAGCACCGTAAGCAGGTAATAGAAGGTGATGTAATTCCTCATGATCTAATTGGGTATGAAGTTGATGAAATACCATTGCCAGTCGGTATAACTGTCCATGGAAGTCCAGTCTGTATTTCCAGCCGCCCTTTCCTTTTGCCGGCAGTTTTCCAGCAGGATCATCGTACGGCATTCCAGCTCCTGCGATTCGGTCAGGGTAGAGGGGATGGAGGTGAGGGCCGCAAAATAATTGCCCTCATCGGCTATACCCATGACCCGGGTCTGAACCCCGTAAAATTTGGAGACTTCCGGTATATCCCTGAGGAGTTCTGCGGCATTGTTGTTGAGGGCCCTGCTGCCTATCTCGGAGAGCACCATGATCTGACCAAAACGGGAATCCAGATCCGCTTCTAGGTTGGAATAGTCCACCTTGCGCGCCTTGGCATAGGCAGAATCCAGAAAAACAAAGACCTGCGGGTTGGCGCCCTGCCGGTAGACCCTTTGGGCCATGAATATATAGGCAAAAATCCGCTGCCTGTCCAGGGTTAATTGTTCGGCCAGGGCCACGGCATCTTTGTATTTACCGGCATCTGCCAGCCGAATACAGAGGTCCTTCATGGCATTGAGATAGAAGACCTTTTCCAGGTATTCATATTTGTCAGCAGAGTGGTAAATGGTGGCCATATCCAGGTGATGAAAATACCCCATCGCTGCGGCCGTATCCCCTTTGTCGAATGTATGGGCAGCCAAAAGCAGGTAGGGCAGGTTGCGGTCAAAGGCCGCACCCTGCGGGTGGTGGTCGGCGAAGTCCAGTATCTTAAGCAGGGTTGCATCGGCAAAAGGATAGGGATTGGAATAGGATTGCGGTGATATTTCCGTTTTGTATTCATAGGCCTTGGTGACCCACAGATGCAAGGACTGCAGATCGGCACCGGTCTTATACAATGCTTCCAGCAGGTGGTTATTCAACAGGTAATTAAAAAAGAAATCATGGTGATAGGTCCAGGCAAACCAGCCATCCCTGTAATCAGGGTAGAGGAACAGGTCCCTTCTTTTGGTATCACTGGTCCGAACCCCGTCGCCGTTATACACCAGGGTGGTCGATTCTTTTCCTTCCAGGTAGGCGCTGTCGGTCTGCAAATAGGATTCGACTGCCTGCTTAAACCAGCCGTCCAGGCGGGGCTGGTCGACGGAAATATGGCGGTCATACCAGTATTTGGAATAGAATATGGCTTTGCGCTTCAGTTCCATGGCCATGGTAAAATGGCGTTGCTGCGGATCGGCCAGCGCACCGATCGCTTTTTCGTAATCCTCGGTCATCGCGTCAAATGCAGCCCGGTCGACCAGGCACAGATTGGGATAGAGGTATCCCCGGGTGGAGCGGTAGTAACCGCGCTCAATATTGATATAGTATAAATGGGAAATATATCCGGAGCGAATGACCACATTGCGCAGCAGGGTGACCGGCGGGTTGTCTTTGGTGTGCACGGCAAGCCATTGCAGAAAAGCCGGCACTTTGTCGCGGTGTCCGTATTGGTAGAGATAACCCAGAATACCCAGGTGATTGTTCAGGATGCGGGGGGCTTCAAAATAGTCCCGCTGGTTGTTTTCAAGCAGCTTATCAAAACACTGGAGCACATGGTCCAGGTCCCCTGCCACCGCATAGAGGGAGGCCAGGGTGTGGTATCCCATATTGAAATCCATGGACTGCCTTCCGTTGGGCTCAAAGCTGCCTTTACTGTAATAGAGGTCAAAGGTCTTGGCGGCTTGCCCGCCGGCAAAAGGCGACAGTAAGCCTATGAGGGCCCGCGCCTGCTCCTGGGTGGCTTTTCCGGTGGTCAGCCACAAATGGACGGCCATATTCAGTTCGGTGGGCACCACCGGGTGGAAAAGCCCCCTGTTGGAGTAGAAACCCGAGATGACTTCAAAGTTTTTCCGGGTCAGGGTGGTCAGCACGGTTTGTTTGCGCTCCGAAGGTTCATAGTAATGATCCATCATCAGCAGGATGAGGAATTTATTGAGCTCCTTGAGCATGTACTGAGGATCGGCTGCCACATCGGGTGAGCCAAGGTCCTGGGTGATCAGTTCAAAGAGCCTGTTTTTCACCAGGCCCTCCTGGTGCTTGTTGATCAGCAGCAGTTGTTTATAGGTCTCATTGGCCAGACTGACCCGGTCCCTGAATTCCAGTGACCGCAGGTAGGGGATGAGGGATCCTTCCTGGAATCGCTCCTCGGTCAGCAGGTATAGGGCCTTGTCCTTCAGGTCCACATCCTTGCTCTGCAGGCGGCTGAAGGATTCTTTGCGGATTCGCTCAATGACGCGCTCATTCCTCTTCTGGTCGGCATTGTACCAGTAAAAACCGCTGAGCACCAGCATCACCACTATCGCAAAGACCGTGGCTATGCGCTGGGGCCCGTATTTCATGAAGGCCCTGGTGGCAACTACCTTGCGGGCGCTCCTTCCTAGGAACTCTTTGGTATCCGAAAGGGTTTGCCCGGCAGCCTGCTCCATGGCAAGGGGATCCTCCCTGCCTTCCATATATCGCCTGATCCAGCCGGTATTGGGCTTGCAGTTGCGGTACCAGTTCTCAAAATAGGTAAGCGGTCCGATGGGGAGCAGGTAACCGCTGCTTTTGCCGCTTTCCTTCCAGCGGTTCAGCTGTTTTTGAAAGTCCAGGAAAGTGGAATAGAATTCAAATTCCCGGGTAGCCCACTGATTGAGTTTGTTCCAGTTGCGGATCAGGCTCTCGTGGGTGATATCCAAAACGGTATCCGCTTCCAGGTGATGGGAAGCCGGATCGGATGTCTTGAAGGGACGGATAAAGGAATTGCCTTCTTCCCGGAAAGGGTTCAGCACTTCGCCCACCACTTCGGTGGTTAATTTCGGATTATGGATGATGGCCGTGATCTCTCCGAGTGTCATACGGTTGCGCACGGCCCGGCTGTTGTCAATTTTGGTCAGGCAGCTGAATGTCAGGGCCACGATGCGTTTGGCCTCCGCCTGGGTGAGGGCCGTATCGGGATGCAGCCGGTAATAGCTGTCCCAGGCGTTTTCGTAGAGCAGGTTGGCATGGATCTCAATGATCTTGGCCAGACCCGTCTGGGTATAGAACTGCTGCTGGTGTTCAGGCAGCCTCGCGAACCATTTCCCGAACCGCTCCATATCCTCATCCGGCAGGTCATCGGCCGGCATTCCGCCTGCCATGGCATAATGGATCAGGTCCATTTCCTCGGAGCCATGGCTGGCCGCGATCCAGATGCGGCTCAGCGCATGCTGCAGGATGGGCAGCTGGTCCACTCCTTCGGAGATATCAAAGACCAGTCTTTCGATCAGGCGCTGGGAGATCCGGTTGCCGCTCAGCAGGGCCGGCTCCTCGATGACCTGCTTGAGGTCCTTTCTTTTCAGACGGGGAACAAAAAACTGGGAAAATCCAATATACTCCGGCAGCCCCCGGAAGGCAGAGCACTGCCCGATATAGTCCGAACGCATGGTACAGACCACATAAATGGGCAGGTTGCGCTGTATGGATATGCGGGCGGTTTCCAGAATCAGGTTAACCACGATCTGGGAATCCCTGGAGAGCACTTCGTTATAGTAGTTCTCCGGGTTGGTAAAGAATTCCTCAAACTGGTCCACGATGATCAGCAGGTTGGCCGATTTTCGCTTCTTTTCCCGCAGGAGCTGAGCTTCTGCGGAGCCGGCGCCTTCCTCCCCCCCGTAATATTCGGAATGCGTATACAGGTCAACCAGGGAAGAAAACCCACGCCTCAACTCCGTTTCCACCGTCTGGGCATTGCTGTTCAATTGAGCGGCGATGGCATGGGCCATATTGGTAACCGGGCTTCTTTCCGGCCTGAAATCAACGACCAGCCAGTTGGAATACCTGGCCTTGAAAAACCCGGCCCGTGCATTGGGGATGAGCCCGCCATAGATCAGGGAGGACTTGCCTTCGCCGGAAGCCCCCGTTACCATGAGGAATTTGTTTTGCTCCAGCAGGGAAGTGATTTGATCAACCTGCAGGTCCCTTCCCTTGAAATACAGGCTTTCCTCTTCGGTGAAGGAACGAAGGCCGGTATAAGGACAGATATTTATCAAATCAGTTGCTTTCATCTATATATAGCATGAATTTAGTAGGCATGACGGGGTATTGCTCACCAAAGGTTTTCCAGCTTGGGTCCGAAGGTTGTTTTCCCTCCTGGTACCCGATCAGGATCAGCCAGAGGAAATCCGCCTCATCGGAGCCTGAAATGGATTCAGGGATATGTGAAACGGCCCCGAAGAGGTCACCGTAAAATGCCAGCGATCGGCATACCGCCTGGATGGAGGCGAATTTTTCCGGCAGGTTTTTGATGACGTCCATGGCCGGCTGCACCTGGTGGGCCGGATCCTGCATGGTCATGGCGTAGGCCAGGACCCTTCGGTTGGGTTGCCCGCTCTGTATGTTTTCCACGCGGGCCATCGTGGATTTGGCAGAGTCTATTAATTGATCGGCTGCTTTTTTGGAACGGCCTTCTTTGAGCATGACCATCGCCGTATAGGCGTACAGGGAGGACTGGTTAACCGGGTTTTTGAAAATCCGGACAAGGTTCTGGGCTTTCTGCCACTGACCTGCCCCGACATAGCTGTCGATGGCAAAGGAGAGCAGCCGCATGACCTGGTTTCTGGCCTGTCCGGCAAATTCCTTGGACCGCAGCAGGTTGAACATGCTGCCGGTCTGTATATGGTCATAATAGCCCAGCGCCGCCTGCTGCTCGCCAGCCTTCCTGGCTTCCAGACCCAGGTACAGATACAGCAGGTTCAAATCGACCGATTCGCCGGTATTGCGCCGCTGTAGTTCGCTGAGCATGCCTTTGAGCAGGGGGTAGTGTATTTTCTGGGTGATCATGAAAGTCGGGAAACCGATATTTTTCATGTTATAGTCAAACAGCCAGTTGGAGAGGTAATTGATTTCGCGTTGTCCCGGATAAAATTCGTCAAACAGATGGCGGGAGAGTATGTAATCGAAATAGACATCACTGAAGTAGAAAAAGAAAAATACCCTGGGCTCCAGCGGATGGAATACGGTCTTTAAATCCGGGGAAACAAACAGGTATTTGCGGGGAACGATCGGTTCGTCCGATCCGCCGTCGGTGGATATTTGTATGGTCTGTTCCAAAAAACTGCGATCCACCATCCGGTACAAGGCCAGGCCCTGGTCAAAGAGGGCGGTGCTGCTCATTTCTCCGGAGACAGGCTCCTCCCTGTTGAGCGATTTTAAGATACCCTCGTTCTTATAGGATACCGCCAGCAAGAGGTTGGCCTGGGAGGGGTCCTTTACAGTGCTTTTCACCACATCCCTGTATTTGCTAAAATAAAAGCCGAGCTGGCTCCTGCTTGTAAACTGGAGGTTCAGGTTTTGCACCTGATTCATCCACCAGTAAAGATTGAGGTTGGCGATGGTCCCAAAACTTTTGATGGTGCGTCCCAGCAGCCGGGAATAGAATTCCTCAGCGGTAATTTTTTTTCGCTTGCAATAACCATCCACGAAGCCATCCAGGGAGGCTGCCTGGCCGTTCAGGCAAAAGACAGCTGCGATGTTGCTGGCATTGTCCATACCGGCAGCATAATCACCCTGGAAATTATTTTGGCTGCCGGCCAGCAGGGAATCGATGCAAAGCAGGGCCTTATCCGGCTGGCCGGCCGCCGCATAGAGGTAGGCCAGCTCCTGGTAAAGCCCGTTGTATTTGAACCCATAGCCCAGCTGCACATCCCCGCGCAGCTGCAGCTTGTTTTTTTCAAAATTGGATTGCAGCCAGCTACCCTGGAGGCCGCCTTCAAAAGGAGACATCAGCTTAAGGAGCCCGCTTAACTCAGGTGCCGTGAAAGCATGGTAATTAAGCGCGTTTTCCAGCGCCAGGTCCAGGTTCTTGATATCTTCAAAACCCGCCGGCTGCTTTTGCAGCACCTGCAGGCACCATTTAGCCGCGCGACCGGCATTTTTCTGCCGAAGGGCTGCTACCGCCTGGCCGGGGGAGTAATAGTTGGCCAATTCCAGGACCACCCGCATCTTGTTGATCTGGTCCAGTGATTTGGAAAGCAGTTCCGGGTTCTGCCCGGGGTAGGGCAGCAATTCCAGCAGGCTGTCTGCCAGCACGACCGTGCGAAGGATCTGTGGTTGGGGGTCGCTGTTACCCTGGAAGGTCAGCAGCGATCCCAGGTCAGTGAGCAGGCCAATTTTTTGCAACGGTCCCGCCACGGTCCCGGCTATCTCATCCACCGTGGCCCTGCCCAGTTTGAGCTCTTCCGCCACCAGGGCAGCCCTTTTGCCTGCAGCCACTCTGGGATCGGCTGCCAGGGCGGTCACGCGTTTATATATGGAATCCAATACATAGCCGTTCTGCTTTTTGTAGTAACTGCTGATGGCCAGGCCGGCAAAAACAAGCAGGGCCAGTAATCTCGCGGAAAGGGCGATGCGCCTGGGACCGAAACGCATAACCATCCGGGTGATAGCATGTTTTCTTCGGCTGAGCTGAAAAAACTCCAGCGCATGGGAGAGTATTTTCTCTGCCCTGGATAATTTTTTTTCCCCGCCGGCTTCATCGGGCAGGTAACGGGCAATCCACCAGGCATTGGGGCGGGCCTGGTTAAACCAGTTTTCAAAATAGGTGAGCGGGCCGATGGAAAGCAGGAAGGCACTGGACTTTCCGCTGTTTACCCAACGGTCCAGCTGTTTGCCGAAATCCAGTGATACCGAATAACTGTCGAATTCCTCCCTGGCCCAGCGGCCAAGGTACTGCCAGTTGCGGATCAGGCTTTCGTGCGTGATATCCAGCACCTGGTTGGGCTGCAGTTCCTGGCTTTGCGGGTTCTCCTCCAGGATGAAGGGATGCAGGAAGGTATTGCCCGGTTCCCGGAAAATATTAAGCAGGGCACCCACCGCACGGGCATCATAGGCCGGGTCGCCCAGTATCTGGGTGATCTCCTGGAGGGTCATGCGGTTGCGCACGGCACGGCTCTGGTCGATTTTGGTCAGGCAGGTAAAGGAAGTGCGAATGATCTTCTTGGCCACCGCGGCCTCCATGGGCCTGCCCGTCCTGGAAGTATAATAACCGGCAGCCTGTTCATATAGTTTGTTGGTATGGGTATCCAGTACGTTTTGCAGGGTAGGGACGTGGTAACAGTCGCGGATTTCCTGGGACAGCCCGGCAAACCAGCTTTCAAAGCGTGCTACCTGGTCATCGGGGAGTTCCCGGGCGCTCATGCCGCCGACCATGGCATAATGGATCAGGTCCATTTCCTCCCGGCCCCTGTCTGCGGCCACCCAGATCTGACTGAGGGCATGCTGCAGGATCGGCAACTGGTCGACGCCTTCGGTGATGTCATGGATCAGTCTTTCGGTCAGCCGTCGCGTGATCCGGTTACCGCTCAGCATGGCCGGCTCCTCTATCACCTGCTGGAGCTGCGTGCGGTTGAGCCTGGGAACGAAGAACTGGGAGAAGCCAATGTATTCGGGCAGTCCGCGGAATGCGGCGCACTGGCCGATATAATCGGATCGCATGGTAAAGATCACATAGATGGGCAGGTCTTCTTCCAGGGCTATCCTGG
Organism: uncultured Bacteroidota bacterium; assembly: GCA_903906365.1. Lineage (GTDB taxonomy): Bacteria > Bacteroidota > Bacteroidia > Chitinophagales > Chitinophagaceae > Puia. The sequence goes on from CAIVKC010000020.1 coordinate 35,084, forward strand.
CCGTCTCCAACAGCAGGTTTAAAACCAGGTTGGCGTCCCGGGAGGGAACGCCGTTCTGGTAATTTTCCGGGTTGGTGAAAAACTCCTCGAACTGGTCTACCAGGATGATGAGGTTGGCGGCCTCCCTTTTCATGGCCGCTTTTTGTTTATCTCCGGCCTGAAGCCAGGCCTCTGAACCGGTATCAATAAAACGCCTGGAGTTTTTATAAAGGTCGACCAGGGCTGAAAACCCATGGTTGAGCTCGCCTTGAACGGTCCCTGCATGGGGAATATCCAGCTGCCTGGCCACCGCCTCACAGAGGTTTGCAAAAGGCGCACGCTCCGGCCTGAAATCGGCGATGCACCAGGCGGAGTATTTTGATTTTAAAAATCCGGACCGGGCGTTGGGGATCACCCCGGCATAAACCAGGGAGGATTTTCCGTCGCCGGAGGCACCGGTGAGCATCAGGAATTTATTTTTCTGGAGCTGGCTGGTGGCCTGGTCCATATCCTGTTCCCTTCCCTTAAAATACAGGGATTCATCCTCGGTGAATGACCTCAGTCCTGTATAGGGGCATATTTGATAATTGTCAAACATGGGTCAATGGCAGCCGGCGGGTGAGAAAAAAAGCGAATTCGAAATGAAGCATGTATGGTATAGATGGTTTAGATAAATCTGGGAAGGGTAAGTCTTTGCAAAGTCAGCCGGGGCTTATATGGTCCCGGGATTTTCATATGGATGCCCTGCCGCGTCACAAAGTAAATGGCCCGCCACTCCCTCAGAGGGAATGGGCGCTGTACACTTTTTTAACTTCGGCAGGTATGGTTTCTTTGGGCATAATATTGGATATCACTCTGGGAGCCTTGAAATTACGGGCCAGATTGGTCCTGGGGTCATCTTCTCCCACCAGGAACATGGGTGTCGGCGAGTTGGCGCCCCCGACCTGCTTCCAGATCTGTTTGATAAAGGGCAGCGCCCATTCTGCGGCGTATTTGAAATAGACCACCGCCAGTTTGCTCTTCGGAATCTGCTGCGAGGACATTTCCCGGTAGGAATCCTCCCCCTCAGGCAGTATGTTCATGGTCTCCACGGGAAATTCCAGGCTGAGCGCGTCAATGATGATCTGGGCATCCTGCTCATCTTGCTGGTTGAATATAAAGAAGATGTCGGTATCCTTGGAATCATAGACCTTGGTGTCCTGTTTCATCATGACGATCCGGATGTCATCGACCAGCTGCATGGGCCCCTGGCTGTTGGAGAACATCATGTTGCGGGTAATATTATTGCGGATGTATTTGATAAAATTCTGCTGGGCAGGTTTGATGGTCCGGCTGTTTTCCGGATCCAGCCATACAAAGACATTGAAATCCCCGCCGGCACCATCCACCCTTTTTTTGGCTTCCATAAACTGGTATTGGGGAAAGGAGGTGTCCTCATCGGATTCAAAGCGCCGCCCGAATTCACCACTGAGCATATGCAGGGAACAGACGCATTTCTGGATTTCCTCAGCCGCCTTGCGCTTAAAAGTTTCATCATCAGCCGGGCAGTCGATGGAGGGAAGCACGTTGAACCCCGCCTTGGTCAGGATGATCGCCATTTCTTCGCGGCTTTCCTTAAGATCGCCTGATGTCCAGGCCAGGTAAATATTGGGCCGCTGCCGGTCGATGACCTGCACCTTGATGGCAGCTGACAGGTTGGTCGAAAAAACATTGGGGACTATCTGCCTGGCGGAAGGCTGGTAGGCGGGGGCTTGCGGGGCGCTGCCCTTTTCCATCCATTTAATCCCCGACACCATTTCTTTGATGACGTTGGCGAGTTTGTTGATCTGGTTGCGATACAGGGGGCTGAGCGGCCCGCTGCTCTTCAGGTCGTCTGCGGGGCGCAGCGGTCTGTTGACGCCCTGGTCGCGATAGATAAAATCCACCGATCTTAACGCTCCGGAGAGTTCCGATTCCAGCAGCCTGAGGTCATCGGAATCGATGTCATGGATCTTGACCGGAATC
>CAIVKC010000021.1 GCA_903906365.1 uncultured Bacteroidota bacterium
AACCCCCGGGGGCTTGTGCTGTAAAAGATCTAAGCTACATAATAATTTGAAAGCAAATCACAACTATCTCGGCCGGTTGCTTATAAAAACCATGGCTGTAAAAGATCTAAGCTACATAATAATTTGAAAGCAAATCACAACCCTGTTTATGTTAGTCCAAATTTTTAGGCTGCTGTAAAAGATCTAAGCTACATAATAATTTGAAAGCAAATCACAACGTAAAGCGTTATGGTCACAATCTTTACTGGCTGTAAAAGATCTAAGCTACATAATAATTTGAAAGCAAATCATAACAGATGTTTATGACACTAAACAGGAGATATGCTGTAAAAGATCTAAGCTACATAATAATTTGAAAGCAAATCACAACGCATACGATCGGTTTGTGAATGGTTTTAATGCTGTAAAAGATCTAAGCTATACTCAGCATATTCTTGAATCCGGTCTGATTTGGTTAAAATTATCTGCAGTTCATTGATCTTAGCCAAGGTGGCGTTAAGGAAAGTTTTGATTTTAGCTTGGCTATTTGAATCAAAAATTGTTTTGTTCTTTGATTTCTTCAACTCCCTCTTTTATCAAGTTTTGAGAAATGCCCCGTTGTTGAAGAATCTCATTTCTTATGTCATCATCAAATTGAAATATTACCCCATACTTTTTTTTATAATCTTCTTTGGTGAATGAAATCATCATCCTTCCAAATTTGTAATCATATCTAACATATCGTCCTGTTTCTTCAGCAAACTTTCCGAAGGAATAAAATTCTTTCAGTGCTTTTTCTATTGAATTTTGATCATTAATTAAATCTTCAAAATATTTTATGGGAGAGGAGGATGTGGATTTAGTGTATTCAGAGAATAATGTTCGCGAACTTTCTAATCTTGCAGCCATCTTTTTCAATTAAAAATCAAAAACCGATTGAGTCACCCCAGCTTTGTATTAATATTATTCATAACGGGATAAATAGGGTGCCTATTTTTAGTGTTTCATTACTGGCATTAATTTATGAATTTTTTGAGAAGTTATAAGCAAAGTGAGGGTGGAATATATCAGAGGAACACTTTTTTGTATAAAAGTGGTTTTAGTAAATGGTTTCCAATGTTCTCTTTTTTGGGAAATCTTTTGGTGCAATTCTTGGTGCAAATAAAAAACCACCTACAAGTTTTTACGCTGTAAGTGGTTGATTCTGTGGTGACCGCGTTAGGATTCAAACCTAAAACCTTCTGATCCGTAGTCAGATGCTCTATTCAATTGAGCTACGCAGCCGTTTTGATCGGGTGGCAAATATAAGACAAAAACCAAAATGGAAAAAATGAGGTTTTACCATTTGGCTATTCATATATACGCATGGCTGCTTTTTCAACGAGTGATTTTGGAAGAATCTTCACCAGGAAGGTCCCTAATTTATTGATGAACCCCGTTATAACTTCTGCTTTGCCCTCAAGCATACTATTAACCGCGATTTTGGCAACGTCCTGCGGAGTCATGTTTACTTTTTCGGCTGTTTTAAGTCCTTTTTCACCAATCTGGGCCCTCACTGTAAAATCAGTAGCTGTGGCTCCCGGGCTGATGCAGGTGACCTGTATACCGGTCTTTTGCAATTCCTGCCTCAGCCCTCGGCTAAAGCTCAGAACAAAGGCCTTGGTGGCCGCATAAAGACTTAATCCCGGAACGGCCTGGTAGGCAGCCGTACTGGCAATATTCATGATATAGGCCTTTGGCTGGTTTCTCAGCACCGGCAGGAATAGCTGGCACATTTCCACCAGGGTAGCCATATTCAACTGCATCATATTCAGGTTTTCCTCAATGCTGTATTTTTCAAAAGGCCCGCTTAGTCCATATCCGGCATTGTTCACAAGCACATTGACCTGATAATTATTTTGTTGGCACCAGCGGAAAATAGAAACGGCTGCGGTATTTGAGGTTAAATCCGTGGCATAATAGGCCGTTTTAACCCCGTAGGTGGTTGCCAGTTCACCGGCTATTCGGCTAAGCTGATCTTCCGACCGGGCAATCAGCAAGACATGATGGCCCCGCCGGGCGAGCTCTTCAGCAATGGCCTTACCAATTCCCTTACTGGCGCCGGTAATGAGTGCGTAATTCATGATAAACTAGGTAATGGAGGTGTAAAAAAAAGAGGTCAACAGCCGTTGACCTTCATAAAGTTACTAATTAAAAAGTAGTCCCCTGGCCTCAATTCTGCACCTTGGATGCAAATCGGTGATAGAAAGGCGTCTTACTCTTTTCATGCTTGGGCATGTATTTGCCGGTGACTATGGGTAAGTATAGCACCCTGCGCCGGCTGGCTTCCCCGTAATGGGGGGATTGCTGGGCCCTGTGCCACAGTCTGCCATCATGCACCGTCAAATCGCCCGCATTGATGTCAAATCCCATTTCCCTTTCATCCGGGTTGTTGTCGATAAAATATTTTTTGCCAAATAAAAGCTTGAGTATGTTTTGTTTGTGGGTGCCAGGCAGCACACGAAGCCCCCCGTTTTCAAAGGGACAGTCGTCCAGATGAATGCCTACATTGAGCATGGGCATGATTTTCTGGCCCAGGAAAAGGTCTCTGGGGCTGTCAGTATGCCAGCCCATCTGGGTAAAGGCGCTGTTGGGAAAACGAACATAATGGTTGAGGATCAGGCCGTCCTTCTCCTTTTCTGCGATTCGGCCTTCATAAGGATAAAGAAACCCAATTAGGGCAGCAATCCGGGGATCCTGCAGGAGCTGATGGAGGGGATCACTGAACAGGGAAAGAAAGCAAAGGCGCTGAATGATCTTATTGCCATTTTCGTCCTTGCCAAATTTAAGGGGAACCCCGTTTATCTTCTCTTTACCTTCTTCGAGTAATTGTTTTTCAATGCGTTCGGTTTCACTAATGAATAGCTTCACTGTTTCCTTTGGAATAAAATTGCGGAAAATAATCACCCCATTTTTATCGAAAAATTCCAATTGTTCCGAAGTCAGCTTTTCACCTAATATAAATCCAGGGCAATCTATTTTTTTCATAACGTTAGCGTTTAATCTTAAGAACGGAAAACTCTTTACGTTCTTGAATCAGTGCCTATAAATTAAAGAAGTGAATTTGAATTTTAACAAATTATGATCTTTATATTAATCCGCAAAAGTAATAAAATTAAAATTTACATGTTAATTTGTCTTCTTTTTATTATTAAATGTAACTGTTATATTGACAAATTGCTCTAGCCTTTGATAAAAAATCGGATCCCTGTAGTTGTTTTCATCCTTGGTTTTCTTGGCATAAGCATCGATATGGAGGCTCAAACCGACAGCATCTCCCGTAAGCATCACGAGCTCATACTCCCTGTTATTGCACGTTCCATAGAAACCAGCTGGTCGTTCGGACTGGTTGGTTCCATGACTTTTCAACTCAAATCGGAGAAAGCGCCGACGCGCACCTCCAATATGCAGGGTCTTTTTTTGTATACCCTCCGTCACCAGGTTGTCACCGCCATCAACGGGACGACCTACTTTCCGGGGGAGAAATTTATCCTGAGTAACCAGCTTTCCTACAGTTATTTCCCCGATGAGTTCTGGGGCCTTGGAAAAGTGGCGCCTGACAGCAATAAGGAACATTACCGCTACAAGCAATTCTATCTGTACCTGCATCCCCAATACCTGGTGGGTAATAAGATTTTTCTGGGGTTGCTCTACGAATACCAGCGCCTGCTGGATGTCCATTATCAGCCCGGGGGGCTCTTCGACAAGGAAAACGTGGCTGGCCGCAATGGCTATCAGGTTTCAGGACTTGGCTTTAGTTTTACCTATGACACCAGGGATAATGCTTTTTCCCCGGACAAAGGGGAACTGATGCAGTTCTATTTCAATCATTTTGCCCATTTTTTCGGCTCAGACTACGACTATACCAACTTTGTAGTGGATATGCGCAGGTTTATAACCCTTTACAAAGACCAGGTTCTGGCCCTGCAGGCCTATGGGTTTTTCAACCTTGGACAGGTGCCATTGAGAAGCCTGGCCTCCATCGGGGGGGCCAGCAGCATGCGCGGATACTACGAAGGGAGGTACCGGGACAAAAATAAGGCTGTTCTGCAGGCGGAATATCGGGTTCCCTTGTTCTGGCGACTGGGGGCGGTGGCCTTTGGGGACCTGGGGAATGTAGGGGAGGAGTTGGGCGATCTGGATTTCAAACACCTTAAAGCCACCCTGGGTGGGGGCATCAGGGTGGCCCTCAATAAGACCGAAAAACTCAACCTCCGTATTGATTATGGTTTTGCCTCCACGGGCTCCCATGGACTCTACCTGCAACTGGGTGAAGCTTTCTAGTTGGTTTTCTCCGGTGCATCCAGCCGGAAGGCCCGTTTTACCAGGAAATAGATGATAAAAGTGAAGACAGGCGCAGCGAGCACATCGATGGTATAATGCACATGCTGCAGCAGCAGCAGAAAGCCCACCAATAAAGTAGCCGTCAGCAGGGTGATTTTGTCCTTTCTTTTCTTCACACACAGAAACATCAAAAATACGGTGGAGGTATGTCCGGAGTAGAAAAGGTCCTTGGTGACCACTTTCATGCCGTAAAAGGTATTGCTGATCGGGTCCTTTAGTTCAAGGAGTCCCGCCGGCGGATTCAAAGGCACAGCGGTAATCACCACGAGCCTGGAAATGGACATGATCACATAAGACCACAAAAACACGATCATAATTCCCCTGGGGTCCTGGATGGCCCTGATAAAGGTGAACAGCGTAGCCGACCATATGATTATAAAAATGGGAAGTGATACAGGGTAGGCCGGCAGATGGTTCAGTACCCAGTCGTTGATCTGGGTACCCTCTCTTTTTTCGATGGACGAAAAAAAGAAAGGAAAGGTCCCCAGGGTGATAAAAAGAAGAATAAGTCCCCAAATCAACCTTTTTCGAAAAACGCCTGATTGCCATGCCGTCTGCCACTCCCTGTTCATGGATGCTTGAAATAGTTTTTCCATATGCTGACAAGAAAATCGGCAAAATTAATTGGTTTGAGGGATATTAAAAATGCCGGTGATGGATTTCACCGGCATTTTTAATAAAAGAGCTTCATTTCTAATAGTGCCAGCGGACAAAGGCCTCCATGGCAGCATATTTGGTTAGGCCAAGCTGTGCGTATAAATTGGCCGTATTGGCATTGCGGTCTTCAGCCCTTTGCCAGAATTCGCGGGCGTCGGTACCCTGGAAAGGGATCATGTCTTTTTGAGACTGGTGAATAAAAATGCCAAACCGCTTTTTCATAACCTGGTCAGGGCTCATGGGAATGGCCATTTCTATTTCGCTCATATCCCATTCCTGCCAGGCGCCTTTGTACAGCCAGACCCAGCACTCCTTCACCCATTCCTGTCCGCTGGCCTTCAGACGCCGCATAGACTCAAATATGATGTCCAGGCATACCTTGTGGGTACCGTGCGGATCTGCCAGGTCACCGGCGCAATACACCTGGTGTGGTTTGATGCGCTCCAGAAGCTCCATGGTAATGAGAATGTCTTCTTCTCCCATGGGCTTTTTTTCCACCGTTCCCGTTTCATAAAAGGGGAGATTCAGGAAATTGATATTGGAGTCTGCAATCCCCACATAATGACAGGTGGCCTTCGCCTCGCAGCGCCTGATGAGTCCCTTGATCTGGCGAATTTCCGGGGTATCCACTTCACTGTTCTTCTTATCTTTCAAAAAGGTCCTCGCGTCATGGAGTATCTGGGAAGATTTCTTGGAATCGATGCCTGCCAGCTCCTCAAAGCCAACGGCAAAATCCAGGAACCTGGTTACAAATTCATCAGTGACCGCGATATTGCCGGAGGTCTGGTAGGCAATATGGACATCATGTCCCTGGTCATGGAGTCGCATAAAAGTTCCTCCCATGGAAATAATATCATCATCGGGATGCGGGGAAAATATGATACACCGCTTGGGATAGGGGGTCATTCGCTCAGGGGGGTTGGGAAGGGGTTGGTTTTTACCTCCCGGCCAACCGGTGATGCTGTCGCGGACCATATAGAAGACCATCATATTGATCTCATAAGCATCGCCTTTTTCTACCAGCAGGTCACTCAGCCCGTTGTCATTGTAATCGCTGTTGGTCAGGCTCAGGATGGGTTTATCCAGCTTCAGGGCCATATTGACCACGGCCTTGCGGACCATCTTCGGAGTCCATTCACATTCCCCCGTCAGCCAGGGCGATTTAAAACGGGTCAGTTCAGAGGCTGCCGGCTGGTCAACCACAAAGATGCATTCGTTGTGCTGCTGGAGCAGGGAAGCGGGAATCTGTTCGGTCACATTGCCTTCCACCGCTTTTTGCAGTACCGGGGCCTTGATCTGGCCCCATGCCATCAGCATGATCTTTTTTGCTTTGAGTATCGTACTGATTCCCATCGTAATGGCTAGACGGGGAACTTTTGAAATATTCTGGAACTCGTGGGAATTGGCAATGCGCGTGGAGTTATCCAGCGGGACCAGTCTTGTCTTTGAAAACAAACTGGAGCCAGGTTCGTTGAATCCGATGTGGCCGTTGTTTCCGATACCC
>CAIVKC010000022.1 GCA_903906365.1 uncultured Bacteroidota bacterium
ACTCGCTGATTTTCAGAAAGTTATGATTTTGGCAATTTCAAATCGTCACGCACCTAAAATCGCCTGAAATACAAGCACATCAAGACTTTCAAAGAACTGCTTATTGTTTTAACGAGACACTAATGTTAACTCGTCTATCTTTACATTATACCGGAACGCTTCTCCCGTATATTGGTCAATATATATAATCTTTAATGTGCTATATTCTCTATATTGGTTATCTAGGTATGTCACCAAAAACCTAATCGCATCTCTTTCTGCAAGTTTATGCGTCATAATACTTGCATCTTTCAATATCACTTCAAAAACAATCGACAGCCCATCTTTCCTTAACTCATGTCTTACATATTTATTCCCGACTAAACCGGTCAATCGCTGTTTAACGTTATCATTCGGGGCCAGCAAGGTATTAGGGGAAAGACTATAAGTCACGTTACCTTTATATCTACCATTTGTATACTCTAAACCAAAATTATATCCATCCGATTGCTGGCCTATGTATGCAATATCTATATTTTCATTTTCTCTTTCTTTCCCAATAGCAGTTAATATTTTTTTATATAAATGGCTGCTTTCCTGAATCAATGAATCTTTATTCTTTAATAAGCTATCAGGTATGACGGTAAAAAGCGTAAAGAAATCCCTATTTTCCGTATTGAAAAACTGATTTTCATGCAATGATATTTTTTGAATGCGCTTTTCTAATAAGGTATCATTTCTTCTTTCCGACAATTGTGCTAACTGTGCATAGGAATAGGAGAAGGCGTTACAGGCGACTAATAATAGCAATAGAGGTTTCATACAAAAGTTTAATTCCGCCGTTGCCGTGTCTTCTGACTGGCAACTTAACTACAATCTGGTTGGCAGCGCCTGACCGGATCGTCACGCTGGCGGTCTGCGAAGCGACCCCGGCGTTTATTCTTGATCTCCTTTGAGCCTCACGGCTTTCATTTATTAAAATAATGATATATATTGCGATTCATAGCGCATTTATTGGTTATATTTTATAACTTCCCGGTTATTTTTTATAACCTTTATCGTTATTAACTTTGTAATTATGAAAGACACTGTTCATTTAGGAGAGAATATCAGACGGATACTTGATTTAAAAGGCATTAAACAGGAAGCCTTCGCAGAAAAAATGGGGGTTAGCCAAGCTGCCATTTCAAAATTATTAGCTACTCCAAAAATTGATGACGAAAGGTTAAAAGATGTAGCAGATAAATTAGGTACCAGTGTTGATGCCATTAAAAGATTCAACGCTGAAGCGATTATGTTTCACATTGAAACTATGAATGATAATTCTGGAAACTTCAATGTCTACGAAATTCATCCTATAGATAAGGTGTCAGAATTATATGAGAAGATATTGAAGGAGAAGAATGAAGAGATTGAGAAATTGCGGCAAGAGCTAGGAAAGAAATAATGTCTCGCTGGCGGTCTGCCGAAGGCGACCCCGGGCAAATAAATGAATTTTAACAAACTCGCCAATATGAAAAAAGATGATATTCTTTACATAGTTTTTTTTCCAATTCTTATACTCATAATCCTAATATTGTTTTTGGCTTTTCCAAAGGTTGCTAAGTTTTGGATTAGAGAACTATTTTACAAGGTTTTTGGGATAAAAAAGGTACGTTGAATATAACGCCATAGCCATGCTTCTTGCCGTTGCCGTGTCATCTGACCGGCAACAAAATGAGAAATATATTTTACCGAGCCACCCTAATTGATGGGTGGTTTTTTTCATTTTAACTGATTATACAATGAGTAAACAAGCAATTCTTGCAATCGACTACCACAACATACAACAGCCTCTTAATCTCAAAAGGCAAATCCTATTATTTGATAAAATAATTGTCGAAGAACAGTCATTAGGACTAGCAAAGACTTTTGTTAACTACACTCCGAATAGAAATCTTGAAAGTTTCAAATTCAATAATCAAGAGATAGATTTTCTTGGTGCAGAGGGATACTTAAGTATTGAAACTATTAATAGACCAATCAACGTAAAAATAGATTCAGATGAAGAAAAGTTTATGGAAACCCTTCGTAATGAATCAGAAGAAATAAATACATTATTGGCTGTCCTTAAAGCTAATCCTTCAAGTGGTACTTTAACTAAACTAATGGGCATAATAAAGAAACTACCAACATCTTTTGCAAGGGCATTAGGCATCAGGTTGAGGGAAGAAGGGAATGACGCCTATCCCGTCTTTGACGATGAACCGGATTATACTTCTTCTGGTAAAAAAGAGGATGTTCTGAAATTTTTACTCAAACAGATTCCAGAACCAGATGATAGTGTGTCATGGGAACAGATAATAGACTTTCGCAATGACCCAGACACAATGAAGAAGTATTATGCCTTAATTAAATGGGTAAATGATGTATCCCAAAAGGAGTTTAATACAAATGAGATTGAGGAAGAATATCAATATCTATATCACGATTATAGTGAGCAATATAGGATACACAAAATGAAACATAAACAAGGTATTATTGAAGTCCTTGTTACAGCAGCAGTAGATGTATTCATACATAATTTAGGAGCAGGGCACATATCATCTTCCTTATTTGCGCTCTGGAAACATCAACTCAACCTGCTTGAAGCAGAAGCGAAATTCACCGGGCGGGAAGTTGCATATATCTATAAATTGGAGCAAACGCTTAAAAAAGCCTAAACAACGGCTATAATAGAATCAATGAATTTTGTTTACCTTTCCTTTCCTAAAATCTAACGAATGCCCCACAGTGAAGCCTATAACACAATCTACCTATTGGGTATTATTCTCTCTTTTATTGTCGGCTTCGCTGGTGTATGGATAGGGCTTAGAAATTCAAGAAAGACAATTTACATCAATGCCATTACTACAGCCCGCATAAAATATATCCAAGACTTACGAAATAGTATTTCCGAATTTTGCGGGTTGATTCACACTTACAGAGAGGAGTATAAGAAATACGAGACTGATTTAGAAATCTCACTTACTGATCAAGAAAAAGAAAAGGCGAAACTGGTTCTAAAGGAATTGTATGATATGTATAAGAGAGTAGATAATCTAAAATATTTGATAAGGCTCCATTTAAATATAGAAGATGAATACTTTGATAAAGAGATAATTAGGCTAACAGACGAGATAATTGATAAATCAGAAGAAGAGCCTAAGGAGAAAATAAATGAACTTATTACCATCATGCAATTTCTTCTGAAACTTGAATGGGAAGGTGCCAAGTTAGAATCTTCAATAGGTATTGTTTCAAAAAGGAAAAAGAAATTGCTGTATAAGAAATACGAACAACGTCATAAATCATATCTCGCTAAATCAAAAAATATTTCTAACAATGAGCAAAAATAGTTTCTCGTCCGGAGTTAAATTTTTAATCGCATTATTGATTTTACTAGGAAGTATCTTATTAGGCTATGGTATTGGAATACTCTCCAATAATGGTGTACCAGGTATTATTATTGGGGCAGGATTGGGACTGTTATCAATTGCAGTAATTTTATTGCTGCTAGAGTTTTATAAGATTGAGAATCCTTGAGCCATTTAGCCGCCATAAGTCTTCCCACTAATGATACGACTTGTCAGTAAATTAGTGAGTAAGGCGGCAAGCAAGCTACTATAATAACTACAATATGGGACTGAAAATACACTCATTAGCTGAAATTCCAGAAAGCGTATCAAAGAGTTACTATTTATACATTTTAGATTATTATAATTGGGACGAGCCTATTGGAAATACACTAAGAAATAGCTTCGATAAAATTGCTGAATTTGCGACGAAAAACGACTCTGTTGTAATTCAAGGTATTTCGGAAAGCCACTTTTATTCTGAATTAATGTCGTGGGAATCTATCAATGGCATAGACCCAAAAGATTTACTACCTGCGTTAATGATAACTACAATTCATCCCAGGTACTTTTTAAATGGGCATGACAAGCAACTGAAAGGAGAAAAAATCCCAGAAGACAAATTAATTTTCCTTGAAATCGGTAAAATCTGTAAGTCGCCGCAAGACGTTATTAAACTTCTTGAAAAAATATTTAAAGACATTCAAGACAAAAAGGAAATCAGAGACTTTAAAGTAAAAAAGGAACTGAAAGCAGGAGTAGGAAGGGTTTTAAATGATACAATTATACTTGAACCAAACATTGCTGGTGTGGGAGTAAATTTGAATAATCTATTTAGATTCTTAGGAAGAAGATAAGAGATATTATGCCGTTGCCGTGTCTGAGGATGCCTTCGGGGTCAGCAAGCGAGACCCCAAAGGGACAGAAGAATAATAAGATAAGGGCTAAGAACACTGGTTTGGGCTATGAATTTTCAACTCGTTTTTTATAACTTTCCAATCCCTTCTTCGATTTAGGGCTTATAGTCGGTTCCGCTAACTTTAATTCTTGTTTTTTAGTCAGACCTAATTTTCCATTTGTTTTCCGTAAACATCCTGTACCCTCTATTTTCCCTTCCTTCCCTAATGTTTTCTTATTGCTATATAGAAAACCATGATTTAAAATTATTTGCAAAAATTGAGATTCAAGATGTTTAAAATCCAGGTTGGAGGAAAACCACAAATCATCAACATATCGTGTGTATGTAATATTATGTAACTGGCATAGTTCCAATATTGGGTTATCAAAAGTTATTAGCCCTACTAAATTTGCTAAAGTTGGGCTTGTCGGTGCTCCTTGAGGCAAATGACCTTTGAATGTAGTTAAGTTTGTAAGTATATGTGCAACATCAGGTGAGTAACCAAAAGAACGAATTGCAGTAAATACCATTTTATTGTTAACAAATCCAAAAAAATTAGTGAGGTCTGTTTGAAAATGAATTTTATTGCCGCGATGTGCCGTTACATTTTGAATATTGTTTCGCCTTTTGATTGATCCTTTGAGATGCGGGGGCATTGGTATAGTAGAAAGAATTTTACCCTGGATTATATCTTGAATGTTGCGTAATTTATCTCTACTGGGATCAATTGGCCTCAATTTTACTTTCCCATTTTTTATTTTTTTATCGATATAGCTATAATAATATTTACGGGGGTGATTTTTGATATCATCAATGATACTTACTAGGTCATTAAGGGGATATCCTAAAATTAGGGCTAGCTTTTCAGGTTTATGGATTATCATTAACCTAATTGATTATGATGAGTTATGAAAAAATCATTGATCAAATTTTTAATCAATGGCCGTAACATTTCAAACGCTTCCTTTTTGCGTTCCGGGAAGTCTTTTTCATTAATAGATAGGAAAAAAATTACAGGCAGGGGGACTTCTAATGTTTCACTAATAATCTTTAAAATGGCCAGAGTGGGCTCTTTCTTGTTTTTTTCGATCAAGGATAAATAAGATTGAGTTATTTTAGACTTCTCTGCAAGTTCCTTTTGTTTCAACCCTCTTACCTCTCTTAATTCTTTTATCGTATTTCCGAGATCCATTAAAGTAAATTTAAGTGGGACGGTCAAAGCAATTGGTGAATTAGATTTTTGATTTTCTCAATAACTTCAGGATTAAGCAAGAAGCCTGAGATTCTCAAGAGCAGGATTAAGACTAGCATCTGCTGATCTTTTCTCTGTTCTTTTTGGTCCAGTTCATGCAAAAGATGAATTACATCTTCAAGCATTTCAATTTCTTTAACCGTCAGCGAAGCACGGCACTTTGAGATTACCACTTCGATGCATTGCACCAAAGCAGTGATAGAATTGTTACGTTCCATGTTTATAAAATTTAATGTGAATAAAAGAAGCATTACTGCCCTGTCTAATTCCAGTAATGATTTCAGTTATTCGTGCTTCGCATGCACACATTAAATTTCTACCTGTCTACTCCAATTATCCCAATACCTCACAACTTCAATTCATAAGTACCTGACAAGTCATTACACACCTTCTCACAACCTTTCGAAGTGATGAATGGGCAACAATTATGGCTTACGCCACTGCGTATTTAAACGCTTTAAGAATCAGCATATCATTACTGTTTCATTAAATCATGAAACGATTAATCTAATCACTCAAAGAACTGATGCAAATATACGGATATTACTAATGGAACAACTTTTCAATAAAAATAAACATTAAGATATTTCTATTAGATTTTTTGGAAATGTAAAAATTAATCCTTAACCGGTCTTATACCAGCCGTTGCAGTGTCTTCTGTCCCTTTGGGGTTTCACCTGTTGACCCCAAAGGGACAGTATGAACGAAACCAAATACACGCCGGGGTCGAAGACAGACCACCAGCGAGACATAAGCGGCAATGATAGCCTTACTTGTTTAGCCCTTGCCAGTCTTCCGAACCTTAGTATAACTTCCATTGCCGTGTCTTCTGACCGGCGACCTAACGATAATAACAGACAACCTAATACTATGAGCCGGGAGGATGCCTTCGGGGTCAAGGAAGTTAGACCCCAAAGAGACAGTAGGGGTCGCTTCGCAGACCACCAGAGAGACATATATAATCTAGCTTGTTGGTCGAAAGACGCAACAAAGGCATCAAAGAAATGAAGTAAGGTAATAATACAACCGCCTTTGTCGTGTCTTCTAACCGACAAACAATGATTAATTAGCAGCAAACTGTTATTGATTTAGTAAAAACTAACACTGATAAGGACCGATCTAATATTGATAAGTAATAAGATAATAAAAGGCCGTTTAAAGGATTGATATTTTCTTCTTCAATAGTCATTGAAACGAATACAATCAACAATAAATGCCTTAAAACATGTTTGTTTTTTGGTAAAAGAGGTATGATTTAAGCCGTTGCCGCGTCTTCTGACCGACAACCTGATATTGATTAACAATCAGTTACGCATTTTCCCTTTGGGATTTCACTTGTTAACACCGAAGGATGCATGTCACTTTGGGGTTTCTCTCGTTAACCCCGAAGGAATAACACGCCGGGGTCACTTGTAGACAACCAGCGAGACAAGGAGCCAATCCCCAAATATTAGCCGTTGGTCGAAAGACACAACGGCGGCATCAATATTTTTAACTCCTATTTCTGTTTGGTAGTCTTATTTTTAAAAGAAAGGCCGCTTTTACCAACCGTGTCCACAAGGTATCGGCCAGCTTTTCGGGGTTTGAAATAACGTCTATATATGTTCAGGTAGATTAGTTTTCTTATGTTGTATAAAAAACAACACGCTTTATAAAAAAGGGGTTTTACTATGCAGAGCGCGTTCTATAAGTGAATAAATACAGTGTTCGTGCAGCGCTAATCTATAACTCTTTTTCAATTAGGCAAGTGAGCCTAATCTTCTGATAGTACTGGTATAGGGATTCGCTAATTGGTCATATACAATAAACATAATTCATGCACCAGCGTTGATGGAAACAGGATACACCTAACCGCAAATTTCATTTTTCATAATTCTTTCCGCGCAAAAGCATTGGGTATTATTCGTTTTTGTTCTACAAGGGTATTTTAACAGTATGTTCAACGGGTAGGCATACGTTTAAGCTATTATAATGATCTCCTTTATTTACCTTTCTCGGTATGGATGAATCACCGTTACTCTTTTTTATTTAGATGTTTTAACAGACCTATTGCTGGGGCTGCTGATAATATATTTAAACCTACACAAATGAATATAGTTTATTTGATCGCTGGGGTCGAAGACAGACCACCAGCGCGGCGGTCAGAATGTTTGTTAGGGATGAAAAGCAAAGTGCCAAGTATTGCTACGCGCCCCCAAGCCTTTTCCCTTGCAAGGCTTGGGGATACACTCTGCAAACCGCCACTTTGCTTTCCCCCTACCAAAATCTTAAATATAGTTTGCGTCTTATCGTTTGAGGCAGGTTTGCCTCTTGTTGGTGGTCTTTTAGCGGGCCTTTTAGGAGGAAGTAACCCCCAATCGAGAACGGCCTAAAAATAGCCTGTAATAAGGTTTGCCGCCGATCTTGTCCGGCCCCGATTTGGCCTATTTGCCGGGCGTGGCTATCTTTGGTGCGTCATGTGGTAAACCCCCCAATTCTGGGGCATAATGGTTGCTAAAAGGTTAAAAATGAATGGAAAAAAAATAGTGGCGTTCAGACTTGCATAAACTGGGATCATTATATACCTTTACTCCATCATCCTTTGATAATTCCACTTCCGCAAAAGCCATTTCCGGCTTTGAGCTCCCAAATCCCGAAGACCTGATTTATTCCAGAAGCAGTACTTTTCAAACCAGTATGGTTTTTCCTTTCAATATCTGTGGAACCACCTGAAAGAAACCTCTTAGAGCCATTACCTTTCGTTGTAATATAATATTTCCTTCCTCTGAATCTCCCGCTTACAAGGCCAGTTTGTGCCGCATTTATTAACAACTGAAACGTACAATCATGAAAAAGATTCTGAGTAAGGTCCTGCTGTTACAGGCATTCCTGATTTCCTGTCTTTGGGTATCAGCCCATGCTATTACCCGGTATACAGTGCATGCCGGCATTATTTACCTGGCAGTCAATTCCAATGACAGTCTTGCGGGCAGAAAGGGTGAACCCGGCAAAACCATGCTCACCGAAAGCCTGGTGAGTTTTAACGCCAACTATATGAGTCATGAAATTGACCTGAAATGGAATGTGGCCAAGGGAAAAGAATTTGATCATTTCTTTATAGAAAGAAGTACGGACGGGACGAGTTTTGAAAAAATCGGTGAAGTAAAGGCCGTTGTATCCGGCCCCCAGGAATACGCTTTCGCAGACTATGTGAAACCGGCTGTAGCCCGCAAAAATGACCTGTTTTACCGCATTAGGCAATTCAGTCCTGAAAATACATCCACCTATTCAAAAGTGCTTATTGTACGGATGTATAATACAAAGTCCGTAACCGCCGTCAGTGTTACGCCAGACCCCGCGCTCAATGATATTCTGGTCAATGTCCAGCTGAAAGAAAAATCATTCGTGGTAATGACGGTCAAAGACCAGCATGGGGACCAGATCATGAAGAAGGCCGCGCATGCCGACGACGGCGCCAACAGCTTCAGCCTGGAGGGGACCAGCGGCCTGCGCCCGGGAACCTATATGCTGGAAGTCATCATCAACAGCAATGAAAGAATGACCATACAACTTATTAAGAGTTAACTATTTTAGGTTTTATCAGAGGTAAGCAAAAATAGATCCTCCCCTTAACCGGGGGGGATTTTATTTTTTGACACCCAGGTAGGACTCCAGGCATTTGACATAATCAGCAAAGGCCTTCACGCCCGCCGGGGTGATGCGGCAGATGGTCTGGGGGTAATTATCCTTGAACTGTTTGATCACTTCGATGTAACCCGCCTCCTTTAGTTTATTGATCTGCACGCTCAGGTTTCCCGAAGTGGCCTGGGTCTTCTCCCGGAGATAGGTGAACTCCGCCTCCTTTACGCTGATCAACAGCGAAATGACGGCAAGCCGGAGCTGGGAATGCAATATGGGATCAAGATCCTTAAACATGTTCCTGCTGGTTCTTGAATTTAGCCCTTAATAAATGACCGGGAATGATATAACTGACCAGGATGGCCACTGCCAGCAGGACAATCTGCATATTGTCCCCGGCAAAGGAAGACAGCACAATCAGCGGAAAGCAGAGCAACCCCCCGATAATCAGGGGCCTGAATTTGATCAGTGACCCTGAAACATAAGTGCCGATGCCGTAAAGCATCATATAAATGGGGCTGCTGTGTTCCCAGCCGGTTTTACCAAACAGGAAAGAGGTCGCAAAAAAAGAAAGTCCGATGGCAGTCCACAGGTGGGCTCCTGCCTCATTGATGTAGGTTTTTACCTTTTCCCTTTTGCGGTCGCGCACGATGAAATAGACATGAAACACCAGCGCAACAGGTATGATATACCATCCATAATAATTTTTGTCTGACCCTGCAAACACGGTCAGGTAATACTGGATGGCGCAGGCTATCATCACGGCCCAGCCCCAAAGCAGGAAATAGTGACTGGAATCCTTCACGGAATTCCGGGTGGTCTCGATCATGGAACTGATCAAACGCAGGCTTTCCTGCGGGGAGAAATCATCTGGTTTTTTGTTATCCATACTGAAACTTTGGTAAAAATGAAATAAGCAGCGTCCCGGCCGGACGCTGCTGTAATTTAGTCATTGCCGCCGGTTTTACTGGCACTTGGCAAGCATATCCGCCGCTTCTTTCTGCCCCCAGTTGGGATACAGGGGTTTGACCTGAAAGGTCTTGTACAGATCAACCGCTTTCTGAAAGATCGGCTTGGCCCTGTCCTTTCCACCGCCAAATTGCTCGGGTGTGCCAAAAACACTCATGCCCTGCAGGTAGTACAACCGAGGGTTATTGGGGTCCAGTTTCATACCAGCTTCCAGGGCAGCACTCGCTTCCATCCCGTAGGTCTGCCAGCGGCTCTGGGGGTCCACCAGCATTTGCTGGGTTGCCGCCATATTGGAAATGGTGCAGAGTTCGGCATTCTTTTCAATGGCTTCCGCCTTGGCCACCAGGGCCTTTATTTTCTCTGCCAGCTGGTCCTTGTCCACTTTATTATCCGTCCAGCCGATCCTTGTCTGGGCAAGGGCGGCATAATAATAGGGAAGCCACTGGGTCTTTTCAGCATCCCCCACCCGGGTGAAGGCATTGGAGACCGCTTCCAGGTCGGCGGTTGATTTGGCTGAATCCAGCAGGGCGATGTTTTTTTGCATGGCAGCGGCATATTTGTCACTTTGGGCGTGGACGGCCACCGATAGGGAGACTGCCAGGATAAGAAGAAATGATTTCATAATAGATGGTTTTAAATGTGTGAATGTGGATGAATTATTGATGTTAATTTTTAAATCTGATTGCTGCTATAAATTGTTATTGATGGCATCCTGGGTCCTGTCTACCCCCCAGCTCAGGAAACAACCGATGAAATAGAACCTCCTGGCGGGCGGCTGTACAGGGACCTTGTTAACCCCGCTGTAGGAATAATTATACCCGTATACGGCATCGTATCCAAGTACATTGTTCACGGAGGCAAACAGTACGATAAAAGTCCTTGCCTTCGGCTTGCCGATACTGGGTACATACTCCATGCTGAAACCGAGGCTGTTGAAATCCCGGGTCGTGCCATGGTCCCGGACCGCAAATTTGGCCGTACTGTCCAGGATAAAATCGTAATAGGGCCTGCCGGTGGCATAACTGTAGGTCAGGTTGAAACCTGTCTTGATCTTGGTAAAAAATCTTTTCATCACCAGGGATGCGGTATGCCTGGCGGCAAAAGTGGGCATTAACTGAGTGGTATAGTTCAGGTAATTGCGTTTGGTATCCAGGTAGGAATAACTGATCCAGTAATCAAAATCCCTGAAGGATCGCTTGTCCCGCCAGAAAACTTCAAATCCCTGAGCATATCCGCTGCCCGTGTTGTTGTAGAGGGAATAGGTATAGCTCACCGGAACGGTCTTGATGAGGTCCTCGTACTTTTTGTAGTAAGCTTCCACCCGGAATATCCGGTCCCTGGTCATCTTCTGATAGTTGATGATGTAATGGGTGGCCTTGGTAAAGCCGAGGTTGGTTGTATAAAACAGCTGCGTGTTTTCGGGCTTCTGGTAGAATATTCCGTAGGCTGCCGATACCTGGGCATCTTTTCCAGTCTTGTAGGCGAGGGAAATACGCGGGGCAATATCTGACCTGGCCAGGATGGAGGAGTTTTCAAAGCGCAGGCCTATTTTGGCTGCCAGTTCATTGGTTATAAAAATATCTGATTCCGCGAACAAGGAACTGTAGTTATCCGTGAACTGATGGGTGGAATCATTATAGACTGCCTTGTTATAGGCATTCCAGTATTCCCCGCCAAATCTCAGGTAGCTGATGCCGCCGATCTTTTTTTCAAAGACCGCCTTGAGCTGGGATAGATCCTGCCGGTTTAGGAGGGTGAAGTTTTTTGCCTGCATCCAGAAAATGCTGTCCGGATAGGCCTGTGGCCGGTTAAAGGCATTTTGCACCTGCTGCAGGATATTGTCCTTGTTGGTGCTGTAACTGGCCCCCAGGTTCATCTTCCATCCGTTATTGAGGTATTCCCTCCAGCTGAGATTATTGTACCAGTTATGGTTGTTCAGCCCGAAAGCGTCCTTGAGGTTCAGGGAGTCCACATCCGGCCTGCGCAACCCCAGCTGGCTGTAGCCGAAGGTGGAATAGTACTTGATCATACCTCCGTTCTTTGTCCTGATCCGGAAATTGGCGTCCCCGGAATGAAACTGGGGAATGTTGAAATAATCAGGCGTTTGTTTGACGACCTTGAAGTAAAGGCCCACATTGGTATAATTATAAGTGATCCCCCAGGAAGATTTCTTATCCTTGGCCAGTTGCTGGGTGCCCAGTCCCACCACCAGCGGGGAGA
This sequence comes from uncultured Bacteroidota bacterium, assembly GCA_903906365.1. Taxonomy (GTDB): domain Bacteria; phylum Bacteroidota; class Bacteroidia; order Chitinophagales; family Chitinophagaceae; genus Puia. The sequence goes on from CAIVKC010000022.1 coordinate 12,311, forward strand.
GGGTGGCGTCCAGTTCGGACTTTTCCGGCAGGTCGATGGATTCCAGCAGGACTACCGAGGAAAGGGCCTGTCCATAAAGGGCCGAATACCCCCCTGTGGAAAAAACCGTACCCTTGAAAAGAAAGGGCGAGAAACGGCCGCGGGAAGCAATATCAGGTACACTGGCATTGTATGGGTTGTTGACCAGGGTTCCGTCAATGTATTGCTTGGCCTCATAGCCCGCGCCGCCTCTGACAAAGAGGCCTTCCTGCTCACCCACCTGCTGGGCCCCAGGCAGGGTCTTTAGTGCGGCAGTGATATCTGCATTCGAGCCGGCCGTGGTAGCCACGTCCAGGGAACTCAGGACGGCGCCCCGCTTACTATCGCCTGCCGAAAAAGAGCCCGCTGTTATGGTAACTGCTTTTAGTTCGTTGAGCTGTTCCTTTAATACGATATCGACCGACACGCTCTGATGGCCGAGTTCAATTTTTTGTTCCACCGAATTGTAGCCCACCGAGCTAACCAGCAGGGTCTGGGTTCCCTTTTCGGTGGTATGGAAACTGAAACGGCCAAGCGAATCAGCGGTGGCCCCGTCATAGGTTTCCTTCAAGGTAATGCTGGCACCGGCAACGGCCCGGTTGTGGTTATCCCGGACCCGGCCGGAGACGGTAACCTGCGAGAAAACGGCCATAACCGGCAGCAGTCCGACAAGGAAAGAAAATAACTTGATCACTGGATGAAGATTTAGTACACAAACGTAAAGTAGTTTATTTTATAAACCAAATATTTTTGGAGTTTTTTTATACGGCCGGCCACCAGGGTCTTACCGGTAAATATCGACCGGAATCAGCACAGTGGCCTCTACCGAAGAGCCATTTACTTCGCGGATATCAAAATTGGCCTTGTCGCCGAACAGGAGTTGCAGGCGATTTTTGGTACTGGCCAGTCCGAAGCCATCCCCGTCTGCGTGACCGTTGAGGTGCCCGGTATTTTCGATGACCAGCATATGGAAGGTGTCCCGGAAATCGGAGGTGATTTTTACCCTTCCGCCACTGACCTGTTTGGATATGCCGTGTTTGATGGCATTTTCCACCAGGGTCTGCAGCATCATCGGGGGTATGGGCTGGTTGAGGGTGTCTTCGTCAATGTCATATTCAATGTGCAGGCGGTCCTCAAAACGGATATGCTCAAGGGCCAGGTAGTCTTTGACGATATTGAGTTCCTTTTCAAAAGTGACCGTTTCCAGCTTCTCTGCCTGCATGCTGGAGCGCAGGATATTGCTCAGTTCGGTGATGGCCGTGCGCGCCCGGCTCGGGTTTTCGTCTATGAGCGCCCGGATGCTGTTGAGGGCATTGAAGATAAAGTGGGGGTTGATATGGGCTTTGATGGTCTTCAGCTCCAGTTCCTTGACAAGGGCTTCTAGGCGCAGGGTATCAAACTGCTGTTTTCTGCTCTTTTCGATGTAATGATAGAAGTAATAAATCATGACCCAGGGCACAATGAAGATCCCTATATTGATGATATTGGCAATCAGCCGGGTGGTAAAGTCAAGCTTGGTCTTGCCTGATTCTGTTAAATGGAACAACTGGTTAATGCCCATCTGCAGCAGGATAAAAAACAGGCTGGTCAGCAACACGGCCACCAGCAGTTTGGGCAATACCTTTTCAATGGGGAGCAGCAGCCAGTTTCTTTTTTTGATCACGGCGCGCAGCAGGTGGGTACTGAGTATCCCGCCGGCCACCACATCCAGGATGCGGGCTATGTAATTGACGGACAGTTTCTGATCAAAAGTATGGGCAAAAAACAGCATGGACAGCCCCACAAGCCCCCATCCGCCGACCTGGCACCACCAGTAGTATTTCGATATATTCTTAGGCATATAACTTTTCTGCTATATAAAGTTAAAAATTTCTGCTTGCTGCATCCGGGATAATTGTATTAATGGTGATATAGGTAGGCTGTCGGTGTATCTGAGCGACCTAAACACTTCTTTGGGGCAACTTAGGGAAAAATCCCCTGGCGGAGACCCTTTTTTTGCGCCCCGTCAAACAAATCGGGGTGCCCGGTTGTAAAAGTCCCGCAGGGTAAATTGCGTACCGACATACTGACCTGCGCCTGCAGGCGTTAGATTTAGCAGGAATATAGTATTTTTACCCATTAAATACCTGTGAATGGATATTAAACCAGGCCCTTTACTGCAGAAAATCGATTCTCCCGCAGACCTCAAGAAACTCAACAGGGAGGAATTGCAGCAGGCAACCAATGAATTGCGGCAATACATCATCGATGTGGTGAGCGTTTATGGGGGCCATTTCGGGGCCGGTCTGGGGGTTGTGGAACTGACCGTGGCCCTGCATTATATTTTCAATACCCCCTATGACCAGCTCGTCTGGGATGTAGGTCATCAGGCCTATGGTCATAAAATACTTACCGGCCGCCGGGATAATTTTGCCACCAACCGGAAATATGGCGGCCTGAGCGGTTTTCCCAAACGCAGCGAAAGTCCCTACGACACTTTTGGGGTGGGACATTCCTCCACCTCCATCAGTGCCGCGCTGGGAATGGCCATGGCGGCCAAATACAAGGGTGAAAAAGACAAAAAGGTGGTGGCGGTGATCGGGGATGGTGCGCTCACGGCCGGTCTGGCCTTTGAAGGTATGAACCATGCCGGCGTGGCCGATACCGATTTGCTGATCATCCTCAATGACAACTGCATGAGCATTGACCCCAATGTCGGTGCCCTCAAAGAATACCTGACCGATATCACCACCTCCCAGACCTACAATAAATTCAAGGACGATATCTGGAAGGCCCTCGGCAAACTCCCTGTAGGCAAGCATTTCAGCCGCGAAGTGGCAAGCAAGATCGAACACAGCATTAAGAGCTTTGTGAACAAAAGCAGTAATTTGTTTGAGGCGCTGAACCTGCGTTATTTCGGTCCCATCGACGGACATAACCTGACCAAGCTCGTTGATACCCTCAATGACCTGAAGAATATTCCGGGACCTAAACTATTGCATGTCATTACCATGAAAGGCAAGGGCTTTGCCCAGGCAGAGAAAGACCAGACCAAATGGCATGCCCCGGGCCTGTTTGACAAAATCACCGGGGAGATTTATAAGAAGCAATATGAGCTTCCCCAGCCACCCAAATACCAGGACGTTTTTGGACAGACCATCATTGAACTGGCAGAGAAAAATAAACTCATTTTCGGCGTCACGCCCGCCATGCCGAGCGGCTCCTCGATGAAATGGATGATGGAAAAACTCCCTGACCGGGCTTTTGACGTGGGTATTTGCGAACAGCATGCGGTGACCCTGAGTGCTGGCATGGCCACTCAGGGCATGCGGGTATTCTGTAATATTTATTCCTCCTTCATGCAACGCGCCTATGACCAGGTGATTCATGATGTGGCCATACAAAACCTACCGGTGGTTTTCTGCCTGGACAGGGCCGGGCTGGTGGGGGAAGACGGGCCCACCCATCACGGGGCCTATGACATCGCCTATATGCGCTGCATACCCAACCTGGTGGTCAGTGCCCCGATGAATGAAAGTGAACTCCGCAATCTCATGTACACATCCCAGCTGGAATCCACCAGCCAGCCTTTCGTGATACGTTATCCCCGCGGAGAGGGGGTGATGCCCGAATGGCGCACCGAAATGAAGGAAATAAAGATCGGAACAGGCAGGAAAATAAAAGACGGTGAGGACCTGGCCATTCTGACCCTTGGCCATCCGGGTAATTTTGCAGCCGCCGCCATCCGGGAGCTCAGGACCGAAGGCATCAACCCGGCCCATTTTGACATGCGTTTTGCAAAACCCCTGGATGAAGGGCTTCTCCACGAAGTATTTGCCAAATTCAAAAGAATCATTACCGTGGAGGATGGAACGGTAGTGGGCGGATTTGGTTCTGCCGTGCTGGAATTCATGTCACAACATGACTACCATGCAGAAGTGAAAATACTGGGTATCCCTGATTCCATCGTCGAACACGGAACCCTGAAGGAACTGCAGCAGGAATGTGGTTTTGATGCCGGCAGTATTGCCAAAACCGCCCGCGACATGCTCACAGACAAGGTCAGGGTAAGTACCCTGCATCAATAATCGTATAAAATTCAAAAGGACAGGGCCGGTCTGCTTAGCAGCACCGGCCCTGTTTTATTTCATCACTGGATACCGGGCCCGGAAAACGCGGTGCATAGCCAGGGCCAGGGTGGTCCCCTGCGGTCATATCCTGTTTAAAAGCCTTCTTGAAGGTAATTACGCAGGCAGGATCATGGGTATTTCAATGGCCAGTACGCTGGAAGCCTGCAGGGCCCGGATGGAAAATGAATCAGTCTCCCAGATGCCCATACCGTCCCTTTTTGCCAGGGTTTTACCATCAACGAGCAGCTCCCCTTCGATGACAAAAACATAGACCCCGCTGCCAGAAAACCTGCTGACATAATCCAGGCTGCTGCCCTGGCTGATATCGGCCAGCGCAAATCGTGCATCCTGGTTTATCCAGAGGCCTGCATCGGAAACTTCCGGGCTGACGACTACCTGCCAGCGGTTATGGCGCCCCGACGGATCAAAGGTTTTCTGATCGTAGCGCGGTTTGATTTGCAGGACCTTGGGCAGTACCCATACCTGCAGGAAATTTACCGGGTCGGTTTTGGAATAATTGTACTCCGAATGGCTTATGCCACTGCCCGCACTCATGATCTGCACGTCACCGGTCCGGATGATTCCGTCGGTGCCCGTGCTGTCCTTATGGGCCAGAGAGCCGTTGAGGGGAATGGACACAATTTCCATATTATCATGGGGATGCGTCCCAAACCCACCGCCGCCGCTGACCACATCATCATTGAGCACCCGAAGGGCTCCAAAATGGACTTTTTCAGGATTGTACCACCGGCCGAAACTAAAGGAATGATGACTGTCAAGCCAGCCGAAATTTACATGCCCCCTTTCGGAAGCGGGGTGAAATATTGATTTCATAATGAATGATCCTCCTTTTTTAATGTTCAAACATCAATTTAGATGCCAATTCCCGCATGCCTGACAAGGGACTGTTTTCAGGACTTTCCGTCAGTCAGGCCAGCATTTTCAGGGAACAAACAGGGTATCTTCTTCCTCGGAGCGGTTCTCATTGAATTCCACAATGAAATTATTGCGGCCTTCCCCGATGATAATGGTCATGTATTTTGCCTGGACCAGTTCAAGCATCGACAGGAAGAGGAATATGGCATGGATGCGGTTCTGGCAGACTTCAAATATCTTCTCGAAGGAAAGCACTTTTTCCCTGCGGACCAGTTCAAGCATGTGATCCCGGCTCTCCTCCATGGTGTAATTGTACTTGACAACCGTGTGGACAGGCTTATTCTGACGTTCCTGCAGGCGCTGAACCACCTTTTCAAAGGCTTTCATCAGCTTGAAAAGGGTAATATTTTGTATTTCCGTGCCTTCGCCTGACTCTTCGCCAATCATCGAAATCTCCCGGTGCAGGTTTCCGCGGCGGACCATCAGCATCCGGACTGCTTCCATTTCTGCCATCCGGGCTGCGGCTTCCTTGTACCGCTTGTACTCCAGGAGTTTGTCAATGAGTTCCTGGCGGGGATCTATCTCATTGCCCTGCTCATCAAGCTCCTTGCGGGGCAGCAGCATCTTGGCCTTGATACGCATCAGCGTGGAAACAAACAGGATGAATTCGCTGGATAATTCGATATTCAGGCTTTCCTGGCTGTGGATGTAATCCAGGAAATCATTGATGATCTTGGTGATGGGAATATTATAGATATCCAGTTCGTCGCGTTCCACAAAGAAGACCAGCAGGTCAAAAGGGCCCTCGAACTGGGGTAACTTGATCTGGTATGATTGATTGCTCACAATAGTCGGTTTTATTGAAAAACAGGATGCCGGTTCCCTCCGCCAACAGGCGGCACCCGGAACCGGCAAATGTAATCAATAGCCGCAAAATGCGGATGCTAAAATTTATAGGCCAGTCCGATTCCCATCAGCTCCTGAATCTGGGGTTTGGGACCTCCTGAACTGCCATCCGAGTTGACCGTCTTGATGTCATTGTCATAGATCATGTTGACGGAGAGGTTCATGCTAATGAGCCTGGACACTTTCACCGACAGGATATTTGTCCAGTAAAGACTGATATTCTGCGGGTTATGAAGGTAGTTTGAAAACAGGTCCAGCCGGGTCTGGTAAACACTGTTGGCGCTGATCTTTACCTTGTAGTTCAGCGAGGAATAGGCACCAAACTGAAAACGGACATTTTTGCCGCTATCCACCCCATAGGCGCCTTTGGCGGCCAGTGAATCGTTGTGAACAATCACCCACCGGGCCGTGGCCGGGGATATAAAGAAGGAGAAATTGTCATTGGGTTTGTAATCCATACCGAGGGAAAGCAGCACATAGGCCGGAGCCAAAAAGGTGGAAGTCAGGGTCTTGGAACTGTTAGACCCGTAGGAATATCCCTTGTCAAACTGGCTGCGGAAATTGAACAGCCCGCTCAGGTACCATTTTTTGCCCAGGTCGTATCCGTATTTGGAAACCAGGTCCATCCGGTCATCCGATTTGCGCTGCCCCAGGCTGGTGGTACTTACAATACCGTAAGCCAGGTCCAGGGTATTGTCCCAGGAATGCTTTCCCTTCAGGTATAAGGCATGCACATTGAGATAGGTGGACAGGGAAAGAGAGGAATTATCACCGCCTGCCGCCCAGTTACTCAGTGCGGCCTGGTTGAAATTCAGGTTATACAGGCCGCCCGTTTTCCATACTTTGACAATCGTATCAGAGGCGTCTTTTGCGATCACCTTGGTCGCCGCTGTTTTCAATTCCTGGACAACCTTGTCCTGCGAAAAACCAAAGCTGATGACCATGGTGGCCGCAATAACCATAAAGACCTTTTTCATAAAATAAAAGTTTAGTAATAAAAATGCCAACTGACTCTCCCCACATTTTCCCAAAAGGGCTGCAAATGTAAAAAAGATTCAATTGGCAATAAGAGAAGCAGCTTATTTTTTTAGGGAATCCCGTATTTCCATCAGCAGTTTATCGGTGCTGGATGGCTCCTGGGCAGAGGGTACTTTTTTCTTTTCCAGGCTCTTCATGCCTTTGATGATGATAAACAGGATAAATGCAATGATGACGAACTTGATAACCGCTGCCAGGAAACTGCCGTATTTAACGGCGCCCCAGGCCAGTTTGTCAATATCCTGCAGGTTGGCCGCTTTCAGGGCCGGAGCCAGCAGCAGGGGGGTGATCACATTTTCCACCAGTGAAGAAACGATGGCATTAAAAGCAGCGCCGATGACCACGGCAACCGCCAGATCAATGACATTACCTCTTAAGACGAAGTCTTTGAATTCCTTGAGCATTCCCATAAATGTTGGTTTTAGTTATTGAAGATATTATATAAACTTTTGATAGATTGGTACCGGGAAATTAATGTTTTTTTTGAACCGGTCAGTGCCAGCAGCAAAAAAATGATTATTTCTTCAGGCCCGGATATTGCATATCCATCTTGCGCAGGGTATCCCGCAGGGTGGTCGCCACGATGTATTCCTTGTACCAGTTCTGGTCAGCGGGTACGATGATCCAGGGAATATCGTTGCAATGCTCAAAGCAGTCCTCAAACATTTTCATATATTCATCCCAGAACTTGGCTTCCTCAAAGTCTTTTTCGTTGTATTTCCACTGTTTGCTGGGATTCTTAATCCTTTCCTGGAGTCGGTCATGCTGTTCGGCGGGCGAAATGTGGAGATAGAATTTCAGGATGCTGGTATGGTTGTGCACACTCAGGAGCTTTTCAAAATCGTTGATGGCTTCCATCCGCCGGTAGGCGGTTTTGTCATCACACCATTTGTGGACCCTTGTTATCAGAATATCCTCGTAATGGGACCTGTTGAATATTTGTATCATACCCTTCCCGGGCGCATGGGCATGCGCCCGCCATAGAAAATCATGGGAAAGTTCCTCGGGAGTGGGGGTCTTAAATGAATGCACACTCACCCCCTGCGGATTGAGTTTGCCAAACACATTCCTGATGACGCCATCCTTACCGCTGGCATCCATGCCCTGTATCACCACCAGGACCGAGTGTTTGGATTGAGCGTACAGGAGGTTTTGGAGCTCATCGAGTTCAAGCAGTATTTTTTCCAGCTTGCCCTTGGTCTTTTGCTTGTCCATGTCCCGGGGGGCACAGGTGTCGGTATTTTTCAATGAAACTTTTCCCATATAGCTTGCCTGTCATTTAGGTGGTAGGAAGGGGCCAGCCCCGGATAATAGGCAGACTTAGCAGTTTATCTTTTTTTCAGGGGTCATGCCGGACATTAAAGACCCGGGCTGTAATGCGGGCTTTTGGCGCGGGCAGGTTCCCCGCGGCCTTTCAGGGGTAGGGAAAAAAGGCGGCTTCCCTCAAACGGACATGATCTCCTTTTCCTTGGAAGCCAGGTGCTTTTCCACCAGGGCGATATGTTTGTCGGTGGTGTCCTGTATCTTTTTTTCCGCATCCTTGGCCTCATCCTCGCTCAGGCCTTCCTTCTGCAGTTTTTTTATTTCCTCTATGGCCTCCCGGCGGATATTTCGTATGGCCACTTTGGAATGCTCCCCTTCGCCGTTGGCACGTTTTACGAATTCCCTGCGCCGCTCTTCGGTCAGGGGGGGCATGAACAGCCGAATGATATTGCCGTCATTTTGCGGGGTGACACCCAGGTTCGCATTGATGATGGATCGTTCAATGGGCTGGAGCATGTTTTTCTCCCAGGGCTGGATGGTCAGGGTACGGGCATCCATGGCCGACACATTGGCCACCTGGTTGATGGTGGTGGGATTGCCGTAATAATCCACGGTGAGGCCTTCCAGCATCTGGGGGTTGGCTTTGCCGGCCCTTATCTTGGTGAGCTCGGTCTCTAAATGGTTCAATGCTTTTTGCATAAGATCCTGGGTATCTTCCAGGACCAACAATAGATCGTCTGACATATGGAATTGATTAACAGCGATGCAAACCTACATCAAATGGGAATTTAGGCAAAATAAGCGACGAAAAAATATTTGCCTCCGCGGAAATACGCAAGGGCCGGTCGGGGGGATTATCCTAATTCTTCTGCTCCAGCACAGAGGAGTCCTTGGTAAAAGGCACCAGTTTGGAGGCCTTCAGTTCCCCATTGCTTTCCTGGACAATCTTGGTGACCACGAGCCTCGACCTGGTTCGCATATAATAGAAGACGCCGATGATGCTGAAGAAAATAACCAGCACCGAAAATATCAGCAGGGTACAACCCAGGGAGCGGCCCATGTAAATGAGGCCAACAACCGCCAGGTTGATGGACAACAGGATGAAGGTAATCGTGCGGTGCGAGAAACCCCTGTCCAGCAGCAGGTGGTGAATGTGGTTCCTGTCCGGGGAGAAGGGCGAGCGGCGGTGAAAAATTCGAATGGCGAAAACACGCAGCGTATCCAGCAGCGGAATCATGAGTATGGCAAACCCTATGGCGGGTGCCGACTCAATGGGGTAGCTGACATCGGGTGAATTGGCCACGTTAATAAACTTAATCACCAGGATCGCGTTGACCATTCCGATGAGCAGGGAACCGGTATCCCCCATAAATATTTTGGCGGGCTGGAAGTTGAATATCAGAAAAGCCATCAGGCTGCCTGCCAGTGAAAAGGCCAGGATGGAATAGGATGGGATGTTTACATACAAAAAGAATATGCCGAACATGGTTAAGGACATCACGCCCAGGCTTCCGGCCAGTCCGTCAATCCCGTCGATGAGGTTGAAGGAATTCACGATGACGATCACGGCAAAATAAGTTAGTAGCAGGCTGAACATTTCAGGAAGCTGGTCGATGCCCAGGAAACCGTGCATGCTTCTGATCTGGATCTGCCCGTAATAAATGATCATGAAGGCCGCCAGCACCTGGCCAATGAATTTTTTAACCGGGGAAATGACCAGGATATCGTCCTTCAGGCCTAGGAAGAAGATGACCATGGCGGCAGCTATAAAATACTGGAATTCCCCACTCTGGTTGAAATGCACGGTCAGCAGGCATCCAAAAACAAATCCCCCGAAAATGGCCAGGCCCCCCAGTGGGGTAATCGGCGTACGATGCACCTTCCTTTCGTCCGGCACGTCGAATAGCTTTTTCATTTCGGCTACATTGATTATTACCGGAATAGCCAGAAAGGTAATAGTGAAGGCAATTACTATTGAAAGTAATACATCAAACATTAGCATCATTTTGAGGTACAAAAATATAGTCAATTTTCATAAAAGGTGGAAAAAAACAACCCTTACTAGCCTGATGCAAGTTAGTTGTAAATTCTAAAGGGGGGAAATTTGATCAGTCAACAGGTTTGAATTTTTTAAAGGGAATGGACATCAAAATAGTGTAAAAGTTTAATAATTGCAATATAAGTGGATAAATAAATTCCGTTAGCTTTGCCGCCACAATAGCTCAATAAAATTTATATGGCTGATTTAAAACAAATTGCCACGCAAATCCGCAGGGATGTCCTTCGTATGGTTCATGGAGTGTCCTCTGGTCACCCGGGGGGGTCGCTGGGTTGTGCAGACTTTTTTACCGCATTGTATTTTAATGTTATGGAGCATAATCCCCGCTTTACCATGGATGGTAAAAACGAGGACCTTTTCTTCTTGTCCAATGGACATATTTCACCGGTCTGGTATTCCACCCTGGCCAGGTCCGGTTATTTTGAAATCAGTGAGCTGGCGAGTTTCCGCAAGCTCAATACCCGCCTGCAGGGCCATCCCGCTACCGCCGAACACCTGCCAGGCATACGGATGGCCAGCGGATCCCTGGGACAGGGGCTGAGTGTGGCCATTGGGGCCGCCCTGACCAAGAAACTGAACCAGGAAACCAAGCTGGTCTATTCCCTGCACGGGGACGGCGAACTGGAAGAAGGCCAGATCTGGGAGGCCGTGCTGTTTGCAGCGCACCATAACGTGGATAACCTCATCTCCACCATCGACTGGAACGGGCAGCAGATCGACGGCACCACGGCGGCCGTAGGCGGCCTGGGTAATATCCGCGAGAAATTTGAAGCCTTTGGCTGGCTGACACTGGAAATGAACGGGAACGATATGGATGGGGTGATTGGCGGCCTGCAGCAGGCACGGAATCTAACCGGGCAGGGAAAACCGGTGGCCATCATGATGCATACCGTGATGGGTAAGGGCGTGGACTTCATGGAAAACGACCATAACTGGCACGGTACCGCCCCCAATGACGAGCAGCTCCAAAAAGCCCTGGCCCAGCTTCCCTCCACCCTGGCAGATTACTAACAGCCAGCGGCCCGGCCGCGGCTTAGGCCCATTCCAATCAGCCCCTGAGTTCAATGGGCTGCAGGGCTGCTTTCCTGGAGGGAAACCAGGACGCAAGCAGGGCTACGGTTAACACTGTGGAAAAGACCAGCAGAAAATCGGTAGCCACCAGTTTTACCGGATAATAGTCAATGAGAAAGGAACCTCCTTCCAGCGGAACGAGTTTGAAATGCACCTGCAGCCAGCAAATGAAGACAGCCAGCAGGATGCCCAACCCGCCGCCCAGTCCCCCGATCAGGATACCCTCGCTCAGGAATATACGCTGAATATAGGGATTATTGGCGCCAAGGGCCTTGAGTACATGGATATCTTTTTGTTTTTCCAGCACCAGCATGGTCAAAGCCCCGACCATATTAAAGGATGCCACGATCAGTATCAGGGTCAGAATGCCGTAAATAAACCACTTCTCAATCCGCATGACACTGTAGAGCCCCTGATTTTGTTCATAGCGGGTCTGCACCAGGTAGGATACCCCAAACCATTGCTGCAGCGCACGTTTTACCTGTTCGGCCCTGCCCGGGTCTGTAAGGGCGATTTCGACCGCACTGTATTCGTCCTGATCCAGTCCCAGCATCCTTTTCATGAAAGCCATGTTGGTGAAGGCATATTTATTGTCGAATTCCTGCTGGATGACAAAAGTCCCTGTGGAGGCCATATTTTCATTGCTCACGGACTGCATCAGGTCGGTACCCGCAACCGGACCAGATTTATTGAACAGGTAGACAGACAGGGGTACTATGTTCTTCTCAGATTCTATACCCAGGGCATTTTCGATGCCTGCGCCCAGAACGACCCCGGGATATTCGCCGTTCCCCAGGTCAAATTTACCGCGTACCACCTGACGGGACACGGTGGTCACCCGGTTGTAATTGCTATCCACCCCCTTGAGGTTTACAATGGACTGCTGGTCCCCGTTCTGAAGAAAGGCCTTGTCCTCCACCACCAGGCTATAGGCTTCCACGCCTGGGAAAGCCGAAAGTTGCAGAAGCTGCTCCCTGCTGAGCCGGCAGGTCTTGCCTTCCTGCGGGGAGACCTTCAGGTCCGTATAAAAGGTGGAATAGAGCGATTTGACCAGATCCTCAAAACCATTAAACACACTCAGGACCAGTACCAGGGAAGCTGTTCCAATGATGATGGCGAACATGCTGACCCAGGCAATGATATTGATCGCGTTGGTTGATTTCTTTGCTTTGAAATAGCGCCATGCAAAAAGAAAGTTCAAGGTCTTTGGGATTTGTATTGAAGTAAACAATCAGAACCTGCCGCCAGGAGCCTGGGCCCGGCCTATAAATTATCCTTCTTGTCTTCCTTGATTTTCTTGAAAATATCCTCCATTTTGTCAACATAATCCAGGGTGGTATCCTGGAAAAAACTGAGCTGGGGCATGCTGCGGAGCTGATTTTTGACCCTGGCCACCAGTTCCTTTTTGATCTCCCATCCCCTTTCCTCAATTTTCTGCATGACCGCATTGGGGTCTTTGACCTGGAAGAGACTCAGATAGATCCTGGCATCAAAGAGATCGGGGGTGATCTTCACCGAAGAAATGGAAACCAGCCCGCCGTCTATCATACTCAGTCCCAGGCGCTGAAAAATATCGCTTAATTCATGAAACAATAAAGAGGCCACCTGTTTTTGACGTTTCCCTTCTTCCATAACAATATCAATATTAACTGTAAATTTACAGATTATTTACTTGCCAATAAGTCCGTATGGCTGATTGTAGAACGGTTTTTGATTATTAGCCGCTCTGTAACCCGGTATTTATTCATCCAAGGAAGTTTTTAACAGCACCGCTATCATGAAGAAATTTTCCCGCATCCTGCAATATGTCTCTCAGCCCAAATACAGAGCCAAACTATTTTTTTACCTGGTTTTCACCATACTGTCCGTACTCTTCGGGGTCATTTCCCTGGCGATGCTGAGCCCGTTTATGGAGCTGATTTTTAAGGGCTCCGGGTCTCCTTCCGGCCAGCCGGTCATCAGCAGCAATGCGGTGGGAAGCATTAAAAACTACATCAGCCTGATCATAGACCAGCAGGGCAAGACGGCCGGCCTGGTGGTTATCTGCCTGTTCATCATTACCACCACCATCCTCAAAAACCTGTTCCTGTATCTGTCCTATTATATCTCCTCCCCCATCCGCACGGCCACCATTACCCAGCTCAGAAGCGAACTGTATGAAAAGATACTATTGCTTCCGATCGGCTATTTCACCGAACGACGCAAAGGGGACCTGATCTCCCGGATGACCAATGACATCTATGAAATAGAGTCTTCGGTGGTGGCCACCCTGGAGGGCCTGATCAAAAATCCCCTGACCATCCTGGGATACCTGGTATACATGATATACCTGAGTCCGCGCCTGTCCTTGTTCCTGCTGATTCTGCTGCCCGTTACGGCCTTTTTCATCGGACGAATCAGCCGCAGCCTAAAAAAACAGTCACAGGCGGCTGCAGAAAAACTCGGAGAGAGCCTCTCGGTGCTGGATGAGACCGTATCGGGCATACGGGTCATCAAGGGATTTAATGCAGAACCCCTGCTCAGGAACAAGTTTTTTGGCATAAACGACCGGCTTTTTCATATCCGCAATAAGATGAATGCGCGCCGTGATTTGGCCTCCCCGCTCACCGAAGTGCTGGGTGTGATGGTGCTTTGCACCATCCTCTACATTGGCGGCACACTGGCCCTTCGGGCATCCGCCGGCGCCCTTCCGGCCGGGGACCTGATCGTGTATATCTCCCTGTTTGCGGTGATGATCAATCCCGCCAAGGAATTATCCACCGCCTTTTTCAACATGCAGCGCGGAGCGGCCGCCATGGAAAGGGTGGAAGAGTTGCTGAAAGCGCCCGTTTCCATCGGGGAAAACCCCAACGGAAGACAACTTCCCGCCTTTCACAGCCGGATTGAGTTCAAAAATGTCAGATTCGCCTATGAGGATGCCACCATCCTGGAGGACATCAACCTGGTCATCGAGAAGGGAAAGACCATTGCACTGGTCGGATCTTCAGGGGCGGGCAAATCCACCCTGGCAGACCTGGTGCCCAGGTTCCATGATACCACAGGCGGAGAACTGCTCATTGACGGAATCAATATCAGGGATTACTCCCTCAAGGCGGTCCGCTCACAGATGAGCATTGTAACGCAGGAGCCCATCCTTTTCAATGATACCATTGCAGCCAATATTGCCCTGGGCAAGCCCGATGCCACCGAAGCGGAAATCATACAGGCCGCCACCATTGCCAATGCACATAATTTTATCCTTAAAAAAGAAGACGGATACCAGACCAATATCGGGGACAGGGGCAATAAACTGAGCGGCGGTGAAAGACAGCGCCTCACCATTGCCCGCGCTGTTCTCAAGAACCCGCCAATCCTCATCCTGGATGAAGCCACCTCCTCCCTGGATACGGAGAGTGAAAGGCTGGTGCAGGATGCCATCAATAACATGATGCAGAACAGGACAAGCATCGTCATCGCCCACCGCCTGAGCACCATCAGGCATGCCGATGAAATCATCGTGCTGCAAAAGGGCAGGATTGTGGAAAGGGGCACCCATGAGGAATTAATCGCATACGATGGTTTTTATAAACGGCTCGTGGATATGCAGGAAGTGAAATAAGTTTACCCCTCCATGGTTCATTTCCGTTCAGGGTATTCCAAAACAATACAAACATGAATAGTCATATGAGAAAACATGCCTTTCTGCTAACCAGCCTGCTGTTGCTGGTATACCTGCTGCCGGCACAGCAAAAGGAATTCAGCTTTAACCAGGTATTCCGGGATGCAGCACCCAAAGCCCTGCAGGCCCTGCCCAATATCCAGGGCTGGGCAGATGAGGAGCATTATATAGAATACAGGAAAGACGACAGGGGTGTCCTAAAAAAAATGCTGGTGGATGCCCGAACCGGGCAGGCAGCTGTATGGACCAAGGATTCCCTGGTGACCCCCGAGCCCCCGGCCCAGGTATCTGCCGAAAAGAATCCCACCCCTTCCCCGGATGGCAGATGGACCGCCTTTACCCGCGGCAATGACCTGTACGCGCGGGAAAAGGCAACCGGAAAGGAAATCCGTCTGAGCAGCGACGGCTCCGACAACGTGTACAACGGATACGCCGCCTGGGTCTATTATGAGGAAATTCTGGGGAGGGCCAGTCACTACAGGGCCTTCTGGTGGAGCCCGGACAGCAGGCACCTGGCCTTTATGCATTTTGATGAGTCCGGGGTACCCGTATTCCCGATTTATAACTCCGAAGGGCACCAGGGATACCTGGAAAAACAGCATTACCCCAAGGCCGGCGACCCCAATCCCCAGGTACGTATCGGCATCACTTCTGTGGACAGCCCCCGCACCGTCTGGGCCGATTTCAACCAGCAGGATGACCAGTATTTCGGAACGCCTGTTTGGACACCGGATGGCACAGCGCTCTGGGTTCAGTGGATGCCGCGTTTGCAGAACCACCTTACCATTTATTCGGTTAACCCCAACAGCGGGATTAAAAAAGACCTTTATGACGAGCGCCAGAAGACCTGGATCACCCTGGCTGACGGCGGGAGCCGTATATCCTTCCTGAACGGGGGCAAACAGTTCATCCTGCAAAGTGACAGGTCCGGCTGGCAGCATCTCTACCTCTACAATGCCGACGGCAGCCTGGTCAATGCCATTACCACCGGGAATTTTTCCTGTGACCTTTCCGAAGTGGATGAAAAAACCAGGACGGTTTATTTCCGGGCCAGGAAGGAAAATTCCGCCCGGTTTGACCTGTACAAAATATCCCTGGATGGCAAGGGCCTCACGCGCCTGACCTTTGGAGAATATACCCACGACGGGATCAGCATTTCTCCGGGACGGAAATATTTTATTACCACCTATTCCAATTTATCCACTCCGCCCAAAATGGCCCTGGTGGATACCCGTGGAAGGATCATCCGGGAACTGGGGGACAGCCGCAGCGCGGAATTCAATAATTACCTCTGGGCAAAAACAGAACTGGTCCGCGTAAAATCCCAGGACGGTTTGTTTGACCTTCCCATGACCATTACCTATCCGCTTCACTTTGATCCTTCCAGAAAATACCCCGTTCTCATCAGCATATACGGCGGACCCAATGCAGGCACCGTCTATGACCGATTCAACAGGAGTCTAAGCCAGCAATGGTGGGCTTCCGAGGGGCTGATCCAGGTTTCCATGGATAACCGGAGCAGCGGTCATTTCGGCAAAGCCGGCATGGATTATATTTACCGACAGATGGGCAAATATGAAATCGAGGATTATATGTCCTGCGGGAGATGGCTGCGCAGCCAGCCTTTCGTGGACAGCACCCGCATATGCATCACCGGTGGAAGCTTCGGCGGGTACATGACCTGTATGGCACTGACCTACGGAGCAGACGTCTTCCCCTTTGGGATGGCCAATTCTTCCGTCACGGACTGGAGCCTCTACGATACCCATTACACCGAACGGTTCATGGGTACCCCAAAAGATAACCCGGAAGGATACCGGATCACTTCTCCTCAGAACTATGTCAGCAAATACCATGGCCTGATCCGTATTGTCCATGGCAATATGGATGACAATGTACATATGCAAAACAGCATTCAGCTGATCAATAAGCTCGAAGACCTGGACAAACATTTTGAGTTCATGATTTACCCGGGGGAACGCCATGGCTGGGGAGGTTTAAAACGGGTGCACTCCGGCAACGAGAGCAATAAATTTATCTACGATCACCTGTTGCAAAAACCCATGCCGGAGCTTTTCTGGCTAAAATGACAACCACAGATCCCGAAAGGCAAAACGAGAGGGGCAGTAACCGGGATGCAGCCTCCGGTAGGCAGGAACGGGCTGCTTTGGTCAGACTGGATGAAGGGATCCTGGAATGAAAAAAACGGATCGATGCAAGCAGAAAACACCAACCCTGGGAAGAACCTGTTGTCCGCAGGGGGTATCGTGCAGTACTACGGCCCGGTGCTACAACAGGCAAAGGCAAGCGCTTACTTCCAGGCATTGCTGCATGGCATTGCCTGGAAAAATGATGAGGCCGTCATTTTCGGTAAGCATTATATTACCAAAAGAAAGGCCGCCTGGTATGGCAATGAGGGGTATGCCTACAGTTATTCCAATACCACCAAGCAGGCCCTTGCCTGGACCCCTGAACTGGTGGAACTAAAAAAACTGGTGGAGGAGAGGTCCGGTGCATCCTATAACGCCTGCCTGCTCAACCTCTATCACAACGGGGGGGAGGGTATGGCCTGGCACAGTGATGATGAAAAATCCCTGGTCCCAGGCGCTCCGATTGCCTCCCTGAGTCTGGGGGCTGAACGCCGGTTTTCCCTTAGACACAGGCAAACCGGGGAAACCCTTTCGGTGATGCTGGAGCATGGAAGCCTGCTGGTCATGAAGGGGGACACCCAGACCAACTGGCTCCACAGTCTGCCTAAAGCATTGAAGGTAAAAGATCCAAGAATCAACCTGACCTTCCGGACCATGAAGGAATGAACCGGGGCAAAAGGGTCCGGCCCAGGTTGGGGATGTATACCGGTCAACAGCATCCCTCCGGGACGCAGGCTCGCCAGCCTGCCCGCGGGGATGCCCCAAGAACAAATCATACACCATGAGCGGACACACCAATCTGGATATGCTGATCAGCACCATGCAACCGGAGCTCCATGCCGGGGAATATGTTTTCTGCGGCGTGCCGGATCTTTCTGTAATAAGAACCCAGGACATTTGTTGTTTTTTCAGGGAGGAAGAGGAAATCACCCTGATCGTGGAAAAAGGGGTGGCAGACCGCCTGGGTCTGTCCTATGGGTTCCGGGCGGCCTGGATTACCCTGCGCGTGCATTCTTCCCTGGAGGCGGTGGGTCTGACCGCCGCTTTTTCAACCGCCCTTACCGCCGCAGGCATCAGTTGCAATGTGGTGGCTGGGCTGCACCATGACCACCTGTTTGTACCCGTCCGGGAAGCAGACAGGGCAATCATTGTCCTTCGGAACCTGTCTGCCTCCTATAGTTAAGGCTTATTGCTCCTCAAATAGGAGCTGAAGGAAGGGACTCAGACCCACCCTGATCCGGGCATTGCGCGGGAACACCGGGCCCAGGCGGTCCGGCGTGCAGTAGAGGACAAGCAGGATTAAAACCGGAAAGAGGGCATAGATCAGGGTCTCAGCCCAAATACAGGTAAAATTATCCACCCGGGCATCCCGGGGGTTGCTGCCCAGGTAACGCACGGCCACTTTTTGGCCGGGATGAATGGAAAGATTGACATTGTTGTTGAAATACAGGGAATCAGCCCCTGCACGGAAACGGATCACCGGATAGGTGCTCATGCCCAGGGCCGATCCCAGGTTGCCGTGCCCAATGAAACTCACTACCCCTGTTGACTTTTTGGAGCCTGCCATCCACCATGCCTTATAAATAATAAAGGGCCCCGTTACCAGCAGCAGCAGGATCAGGAAAAAAAGGTTTCTTCCCAGTATCATTCGAACGGTTTTTTAATATTTACAAACAGCACTGACCCTAAAGACCGGTATTCTCCCGGCTTTGGTTTCTGCAGGATCTGTGGAACGCTACTCGCCGAAGGGTCCGGATACAAAAAAGGGACTGCTTTCGCAATCCCTGAAATATATTTC
The DNA here is from genome assembly GCA_903906365.1 of uncultured Bacteroidota bacterium. Lineage (GTDB taxonomy): Bacteria > Bacteroidota > Bacteroidia > Chitinophagales > Chitinophagaceae > Puia. The sequence goes on from CAIVKC010000022.1 coordinate 31,257, forward strand.
GAATAAATATTTTATTTATTCATCATTTGTTTTGCTTCGATACTCAGGGTAGCATGGGGCACTGCACGCAGCCTGGCCTTGTCAATGAGTTTACCGGTCACCCGGCAAATGCCATAGGTCTTGTTTTCAATTCGCATCATGGCTTTTTCGAGGTGATCGATGAAAGTGATCTGCCTGCTGGCCATCTGGCTGAGCTGCTCCCTTTCCATGCTCATGCCGCCGTCTTCCATCGTCATGTAGCGGGCATCATCATTGTCCCCGCCCATTTCGTCTTTGCGCGTGATAAGCCCCTGCAAATAAGCAAGTTCTTTTTTGGCGGCATCCAGTTTCTTAGTGATAAGTTCCCTGAATTCCATTAATTCCTGATCGCTGTATCTCATAGTGGGTCCGTGTTGTTCTTGTTGTATGGTGTTATCCAGCACGGATTTGGTAAACTCCGGTTCATATTTACGAACGGTCTTGGTCTTTATATCCGGGATAACAACCTTTACAGGTTTTGCAGGTGCGGGTGGTACGATTTTAGTTTCCGGCTTTTTTGCCACGGGTAGGACGGGTTTAGTGATGGGTTCCTGTTTCTTTTCGGGTACTTTGGCCACCTGCTTTTTGACTTCCGGCTTATGGACCGGGACCGTTTTGGCAGGCGCTGCTTTGGCAGGCTGGGCCTTTTTTACCTCAACCTTTACGGGAGCCTTTTTAGCAGGCGCTGCTTTTTTGGGTGCTGGGGCCACTTTTTTGGCAGCCGGCTTAGCCGCTGTTTTCTTGGCAACTGGCTTATGCACTACTTTGACAGGGTGGGCCGGTTTGGCGGCTTTTTTAGCCGGGGCGGCTTTCTTTGACTGAGTAGCAGGTTTGGCGGGTTTTGCCGCCTTTTTCTTAGTTGCCATACTGTTAAGCTTTTTTTGTAACAAACACTTTTAAAAAGATGTCATTTACTTCAATTTCAATGCCATCAGCGATTTCGGGTACAACTTCGAGCTTATCTGCCAAAATTTCGGCGCAAATATAGTTATTAAATTGGGTTATGGATTCTTTGAGGGCGGAGGCTTCTGTAATTTTGACCAATATCCTGTCTGTCAATTCGTAACCATTGTCTTTTCGGATCTTCTGAATGCGGTTTACCAGTTCCCTGGCATGGCCTTCGTTCACCAGTTCCTGGCTAATGGTAATATCCAATGCTACTGTCATTATGTCCTTGGATGCAACCATCCAGCCGGGTATGTCTTCGCTGGAGATCTCTACTTCATTAACCTGTAATATTAAGGGTTCGCTGTCAATTAACAAAGTATAATTGCCATCTTTTTCTAATTTAGCTATATCCTCCTGGGTAAAAGCCGCCAATGCGGTCGTAACCGCTTTCATTCTGGGTCCAAGCCTTTTTCCCAGGGCTATAAAGTTCGGTTTTATCTTTTTGCTGATAAATCCTTCAGTATCAGTCAAATATTGAATTTCCTTGACATTGACCTCCGATTTGATCAGATCCTCCACTTTTTCCAGCTGCTGCTTCATGAGAGGATTCAACACCGGGATAAGCACTTTTTGGAGCGGTTGGCGAACCTTTATATTAACTTTTTTTCTTATAGATAAAATGAGGGAGGAAGCATCCTGGGCCAGCCGCATCCGCTCCTCCAGCCTGAGATCAATGGCCTGTTCTGAAAAAACCGGAAAATCGCTGTGATGGACACTGGCGACCCCGAGTCTGCCGGTGACCTGGTTCAGGTTGGAAAACAACCATTCCGCAAAAAAGGGGGAAACCGGAGCCATTAAACGGGAAATGGTTTCCAGGCACTCATACAGGGTCTGGTAAGCGCAAATCTTATCATGCTCATATTCTCCTTTCCAGAACCGGCGGCGGCTGAGCCGGACGTACCAGTTGCTCAGGTGGGCATCCATGAAATCTTCTATCAGCCTGCCTGCGATGGTAGGTTCATAATCATCCAGGCTTTCGGTCACTTTTCTGACCAGGGTATTGAGGGAAGAAAGGATCCATCGGTCAATTTCCGGCCTGTCCGTCAGCGGGATATAGTCCTGTTCAAAAGCAAATGCGTCTACATTGGCATAGAGGGCAAAGAACTGGTAGGTATTATACAGGGTGCCGAAAAATTTGCGCTGTACTTCCTTGATCCCCTCCACGTCGAATTTCATGCTCTCCCAGGGGGAGGCATTGGTGATCAGGTACCAGCGGGTGGCATCGGGCCCGAACTTTTCAATGGTTGAAAAGGGATCCACCACGTTTCCAAGCCGCTTACTCATCTTGTTGCCGTGCTTGTCAAGTACCAGTCCGTTGGACACGACGGTTTTAAAGGCCAGGCCCGGGTAACGGTCGTCCCCGGCGGGGAGCCCGGACTCCCGGAGCACCCGCTGGACGGATTCCTTCACCAGGGAGGCTATGGCATGCAGGGTATAAAACCATCCCCTGGTCTGGTCCACGCCTTCGGCGATAAAATCGCCGGGGTAACTATTGGCAAATGTTTCAATATGTTCGAAGGGAAAATGCCATTGGGCGTATGGCATGGCGCCGGAATCAAACCATACGTCAATAAGATCGGACACCCGGCGCATGGGCTGGCCCGAATCACTGACCAGTATGATTTCATCCACCTGGGGTTTATGCAGGTCAAGTGCTTCGGGCCGGATCAGGCCATTGCTGGTTCCCAGCAGGCGGTCAGCCCGGGCGGCCTCCTGCATCAGTTCGGAGACAGAGCCGATGCATTTTTGCTCCCTGCCATCGGCTGATTTCCAGATGGGAAGGGGCGTGCCCCAGAACCGGCTGCGGCTCAGGTTCCAGTCCACCATATTTTCCAGCCAGTTCCCAAAACGTCCCTCGCCGGTGGATTTGGGTTTCCAGTTGATGGTCTTGTTGAGTTCGACCATCCGGTCTTTGAGGGCGGTGGTGCGGATAAACCAGGCGTCGAGCGGATAATACAGGATGGGTTTATCCGTACGCCAGCAGTGGGGATAACTGTGTTCGTATTTTTCTATTTTGAATGCCCGGTTCTCTTTTTTAAGCTTTACGCATATATCTACGTTGACATCCACATAATCAGGCTGGTCCTTGTAATTTTTTACATACCGGTTGCTGAATTCCCCGAGCCCTTCCAGAAACTTGCCTTCCCGGTCGACCATGACCAGGATGCCCAGGTTGTATTTCTTACCCACTTTATAGTCATCCGCCCCAAAAGCAGGTGCCGTATGGACAATACCGGTCCCATCCTCGGTGGTTACAAAATCACCCAGTATCACCCGGAAAGGATCCCCGCCGGCCACCCCGGGCGCATTGGCCCCATAGGGCATCAGCTGTTCATAGCGGCATTCTTCCAGGTCCTTCCCGGTAAACGATGCGCATATCTTCCAGGGCAGGATCTTATCACCCTCCCGGTAGTTTTCAAAATCAATACCCTCCCCTTCAGGCTTGAAATACTTGCCCAGCAGGGCCTTTGCCAGGATCACATGGATCTCAAGATGGGTATAGGGATTAAACGTTTTCACCATCACATACTCTATTCGCTCACCCACCGTCAGCCCCAGGTTGGAAGGAAGGGTCCAGGGGGTGGTGGTCCAGGCCAGGAAGAATACGTCCTGGTTCCCGGAAGCTTCCAATAAAAATCGGTTCCTTTCATCGGGCAGGGCACGGAACATGACTACGGCCGAAGTGTCCTTCACATCCTTATAGGTGCCCGGCTGGTTTAATTCATGGGAGCTCAGCCCGGTTCCGGCGGCCGGCGAATAAGGTTGTATGCTGACACTTTCATATAATAGATCCTTATTATAAAGTTCCTTGAGTATCCACCAGAGGGTTTCTATATAATTGTTTTCGAAGGTGATATAGGGGTTCTTCAGGTCAACCCAGTACCCCATCTGACGGGTGAGGTCATCCCACCTGTCTTTGTAACGGAGCACGGCTTCCCGGCATTTGCGGTTGTATTCCTCCACGGAAATCTTCCTTCCGATATCCTCCTTGGTGATGCCCAGTTCCTTTTCCACCCCCAGTTCGACCGGCAGGCCATGGGTATCCCAGCCACCCTTGCGCTTTACCTGGAAACCGCGCATGGTCTTGTAACGACATACCAGGTCTTTCAGGGTCCTTGAAATGACGTGGTGGATTCCGGGCATTCCATTGGCACTGGGAGGGCCTTCATAAAATACAAAGGGCTGGGCGCCTTCCCGGAGTTCCACACTTTTCTCAAAGGCCTGTTCTTGCTGCCATCTGGATAAAATCTCCTGGCCGATGGCAGGCAAATTCAATTGCTGGTATTCTTTATATCTGGCTGGCATAGATGTAATTCCCTTACTTTTCTTGACAAATGGATGCATTGGCAGATTGCCAATTTAAAATGGGTGCAAAGTTACGGGATTTACCAAGCAAATGGGCGGGGAATCAATAGGGAAAACGGGGCTTGATGCAAGGATCGGGACTGGCGGGCCAGCTCATGGCCAGGGGAGACCGTAAGGCTTGGATAAAAGGGCCCCGCTGTTTAGCAGAGGCATGTATGCAGCTTCAATCGTTAAAATTTACCAAAAATCCCCTGGAATTACACCCATAATTTTGTTTTTATCCACAATAATTTGCTTTGGCATAATTTATGGATTTATCTTTTCAGATCGCCAATACCTAAGAACAGAACCATCTGATAATTATGATGGCCGCCTATAAAATCTGATTTGTACAAAGAATTTTCTCGTTCAGAAAAAACTGATTTTCCAAGTGCATTGTCTATTGCATGAAAAACTTTTTCTACGGTTTAGGGTTTAGGGGTTAAAAAGGGGGGTATTCCTACTCCCCTTCCTCTTATTATGTTCCCTGAACAACCCGTTTTTAATCTCTGATTTTGCCTAGAAGAACCCGACTAAAAAATCAGGCAAATTACTTCCAATGTCCCTTTGAATCATCTTCCTTTTCAGCCAGTTTCCAGGAAAACTACCTTTTTACCCCGATAGATAAAACCTCCTTTCCAAAGGGGGTTTTTCTTTTCAGTGAGATGACCGGTTCCTCCATTTCTTATAAAGGCGTATGGCAGCCAAAAGCAGGACCACCAGGGCAAGCAGGCCGCCCAGGCCCCAGGCCCAGCTCATATTTTCACGGACCACCACCAGCATGATGATGGAAACCAGGAATACGGTAGCCACTTCGTTCCACACGCGAAGCTGCTGGGAGCTGAAGGAAAACCGGCCTTTTACCTGCTGGTTATAAATGTGCTGCAGTGAAAAATGGTAGAGGTATAACCCAACTACAAAAAGCAGTTTAATCGCCAGCCAGCGCCCGGCCGCGGTGAGTACCAGGTGGTTCCAGCCGCCCCTGACAAACACCGTAAGACCCAGCAGGGCCGTAAGCACGGCCGAAGGCCAGGTAATCCCATACCAAAGGGGCCGCAGCATCCGGGCAAACTGCTGCTGCAGGATGGTGCGTACAGGCTCCGGTTTGTCCTGGGCCTCCCGGTTGTAAATAAACAGTCGGGGCATATAAAACAGCCCGGCAAACCAGGTTACCACAAAAACAATGTGCAGTGCCTTGATATAATAATACATGGTTATTTTGGTTGAGGACAAAAGAGCCCGGAGCCACCCCGGTTATCATTGATGTAAATCCAATACCATCGTCCTGTTTCCCTCCGCATAGTCATGGATCCAGCCGGCCAGCGCCCGCACCCACAGGGGGTTCGTATTCAGGCAGGGGATCATGGTATAGGACTCTCCGCCCGCTTCCATGAAAGTCTCCCTGCCCCGGATGGCAATTTCCTCCAGGGTTTCCAGGCAGTCACTTACAAATGCCGGGCAGACGATCAGGAGTTTACGGATTCCCTCCCGGGGCATCTCTGCCAGCCGGATGTCGGTAAAAGGCTCCAGCCATCCCTTTCCGAGGCGGGATTGAAATGATATGCTGTGCTTTCCGGCCGGAATCTGCAGCTTTTCGCAGACCAGGGCCGTGGTGGTGAATGCCTGGTGGCGGTAACAGGTCATGTGGGCGGGGGAAGCCACCTGGCAGCAATCCTTCACCTGCAGGCAGTGGCAACCCGTAGTATCGCTTTTTTTTATATGGCGCGCAGGGACCCCGTGATAACTGAACAGGATATGGTCATAACCCTGTTCCAGGTAGCTGCGCATATTTTCTGAAAGGGCCTGTATATAATCCGGCGCATCGAAATAGGGTTTGATAAAAGTGAGTTTGAAGCTATATCCCTTTTCCCGGTGAACCTGTCTGGCATATTCCACGGCCGTTTCATAGGAGGACATGGCATAGTGGGGATACAGGGGAATGGCAACCACCTCCTGCATGTCCGGCATCCTTTCGAGCAGTCTTTCATAGGCCGCCGACATGGAAGGATTGCCATAACGCATGGCGATCTCCACAGGCTGGTCTGTGAGGGGCTGGAGGGCTTCGCGGAGCTGCCTGGTCAGCACCACCAGGGGGGAACCCTCCCTGGTCCATATGGTCTTGTATGCCTCCGCAGATTTGGGAGCCCGGAAAGGCACAATGATCCCTCCTACGAGCATTTTCCTGAACAGGTACGGGTAATCTATGACGCGGCCGTCCATTAGAAACTGCATGAGGTATTTCCTGACGTCAGGAACCTCCGTGGAATCGGGTGATCCCAGATTCATCAGAATGATCCCGGTTTGCTGATTTGATGCCATAGCGAGTAATGATTTGTAAAAGTAACTAATGCCCCTGCTAAAAGTTCAACTATGGCAAGACTTTATTGCAGAAGTAGATGGCGGTCATAGGGGTACCTGATGACTGTCATTTGTATAAATGACAGTCCGGTGACAGAAAAATTCGCTTTCTAAAAGCTTTGCCCGCTACTTTTGCGTACATCACTTAAACGTTCTCATGAACCGGAATAAACCAACAGATATAGGGCATTTTTTTATAGCCGGTATCAATTATAAAAAGACCGATGCTGCCGTCAGGGGACAATTTGCCATCAGCAGTGAACAATATGCTGCCATCCTGGGCATGGCCCCCTCTTATGATATCCAGGAGCTTTTTATACTTTCCACCTGCAACCGAACCGAAATCTATGGTTTTGCCGAAAATGCCGATACCCTCATAGAACTGCTCTGCACCCAGACCCAGGGCGACAGCGGAACCTTCCGCGAACTTGCCTACATTAAAAAGGGTCATGACGCCATGCAGCATCTGTATGCCGTGGCAGCAGGCCTGGATTCCCAGATACTGGGTGATTATGAAATCGTCGGCCAGATTAAACAGGCCTTCCGCATAGCCAAGGAGCATCAGTGCATCGGACATTTTACCGAAAGACTGGTGAATTCTGCCCTTCAGTCCTCCAAAGTCATCAAGAACCAGACGGCCCTCAGCGGAGGGACAGTATCGGTTTCCTTTGCCGCCGTTCAATACATCCGGGAAAAAGTGTCCGATATCGCTTCTAAAAAGATCCTCCTGGTGGGAGTGGGTAAGATCGGACGTAATACCTGCAAGAACCTGGTGGATTATCTTCAGACAACCAATATCACCCTCATCAACCGTTCCGGACAAAAAGCGGAGGAACTGGCCCGGGAGCTCAACCTGCAGCATGCCCCCATTAGCGGGCTGGCCCAGGCCATTGAAGCGGCTGACATCATACTGGTAGCGACCAATTCCACCGAACCCACCATATTGATGTCCCACCTGGAAAAGGGGGGCAGCAAGCTCATCATTGACCTGTCGGTTCCCTATAATGTGGAGGCAGCCGCCCAGCAATTGCCCCAGGTTATGCTGGTCAATGTCGATGAGCTCTCCAAACTCAAGGACGAGACCCTTCATAAAAGGAAGGCCGAAGTCCCCCGGGCCCATGCCATCATCTCCGAGCATATGGAAGAGTTTATGGAATGGCATGAAATGCGCAAATACGTTCCCGTCTTAAAAGCGGTTAAAACAAAACTCCACGAAATAAATACCTGCCCCCTGTTCGCGGAAGCCGCTGCAGGCAACCGGGCTTTGCCGGGACAGGAAGACCATATCCAGCGGGTAATCAACGGCATGGCTACCAAGATGCGGATCCACAAGCAGCAGGGCTGCCATTACATCGAAGCCATCAATGAATTCATTGCAACGGCATCCAATTGACTCCCATGACGCATAAAAAGATACGGATAGGCACCCGGGAAAGCCAGCTGGCCCTCTGGCAGGCCACCCTGGTGCATGACCTGCTTGCAGGCCACGGCGTGGAAGCGGAACTGGTGCCCATAAAAAGTGATGGGGATATCGACCTGAAGACCCCTTTGTATGAAATGGGCGTCCAGGGGATTTTTACCAGGAGCCTGGATGCGGCCCTGCTTCAGCAGCGCATTGATATTGCCGTTCATTCCATGAAGGACGTGCCCACGCAGCTGCCTGCTGGCATCGTCCAGGCTGCCGTGCTCAGGAGAGGACCAGTACATGATTTGCTCGTCTTTAAAACAGACGGCCAGTTTCTCTCCCATCCGGAGCGGGGAGCCCGTATTGCGACCAGCAGCATCCGGCGCAAAGCCCAATGGCTCCACCGGTACCCGGGACACCAGATTGACAATCTGCGGGGCAATGTAAATACCCGGCTCCGAAAACTGGCCGAGGAGCCCTGGGACGGGGCGATATTTGCCCTGGCCGGGCTGGAAAGGATCAACCTGCGTCCCGCGGGCAGCCTGATACTGGACTGGATGCTTCCTGCTCCGGCCCAGGGAGCCATCCTGGTGGTCTGCCGGCAGGGCGACGGACTGGCGCTGGAGGCCTGCCAACCCATTCACGACGCGGACACGGAATTGTGTACGCGGATAGAAAGGGATTTTCTCCGCGGACTTTCCGGAGGCTGTTCCACCCCCATCAGTGCCCTGGCTGAAATTGAAAGGGATGAGCTGATTTTCAGGGGGCACATTTTATCGGTGGACGGGGTTCAAAAATTCGAAGTAGAAAAAATACTGCCTGTGGAGATGGCGCACCAGACCGGCCTGGCTGCTGCGGGGGAATTGCTCTCCACCGGCGCGAAACATCTGGTAGAGCGCATGCAGCATGCAGGAAAATAACTTCCACATATTATCCACCCGGCCCGTCGATCCCCTGTTTGTCCGGAAGGCGGGGGAACTGGGCGTTCATATAGATATGCTCCCCTTTATTGAGACGGAGTCCCTGGTTTCAGAAACCCTCCGGCGGCAGTTAGGCCTTTTGGCGGATCGACCCATGACGGCCGTTTTCACCAGCATGAATGCGGTACAGGCCCTGGCAGCCTTCCTTAAGCCAGCCAGCAGGAACTGGAAGGTTTTCTGCCTGGGAAACACGACCCGAAAGCTGGTGGCTGAACTGTTCGGGGAGGATTCCATTGCAGGCACCGCAGCCTCCGCCTCCGGGCTCGCCCGGCAAATGCTGGAAGCGGAGGTACGGGAAGCTTTCTTTTTTTGCGGGGACCAGCGCAGGGAAGAGCTGCCTGCCGCCTTGCGCAAGGAGGGTGTCGACCTGAAGGAAATCGTAGTGTACAGGACGGTGGCCACTGCCCATTTGGTGGAAAAGCCCTATGACGGCATCAGTTTTTTCAGCCCCAGCGCTGTACACAGTTTTTTTTCCCTCAACCAGCCAGGGCCCGCGACGGTGCTGTTTGCCATCGGGGAGACAACGGCCAGTGCCATACGGGAATACAGCAACAATGAATTGATCACCGGACTCCATCCCGATAAGGAAAGCCTCCTGGAAGAGGCCATCGCCTATTTTTGTAATAAAACGCGGTAACCACCGCATGCAATAGCCATCAAACATATGTCTACATTAAAAAATGATTTACTCATCAGAGCGCTTCGGGGAGAAAAAACCGAAAGGGTACCGGTATGGATGATGCGTCAGGCCGGCCGTTACCTGCCAGCATACCGGGTGCTGCGGGAAAAATACGGATTTTTTGAACGGTGCCGGACCCCGGAGCTGGCCTGTGAAATAACGCTGCAGCCGGTCGATATCATCGGAGTGGATGCAGCCATCCTGTTTTCCGATATACTGGTCGTACCCCAGGCCATGGGCCTGGAAGTACAACTCATCGAAAACAGGGGGCCAGAGCTGCCGCAGCCCATCCGGACCCCTTCTGACCTGCAGCGGATCCGGGTGCCCGATGTAGAGGAGGGCCTGGGATATGTATTTGATGCCATCCGGCTGATCAAACAGGAGCTGGGAGGCCGCGTGCCCCTGATCGGTTTTGCCGGCGCCCCCTGGACCCTGCTGTGCTATATGGTTCAGGGCAGGGGCTCCAAGACCTTTGACGAAGCCAAAGCCTTCTGTTATACTCAGCCTGCCCTGGCCCACCAGCTGCTGCAGATGATCACCGACACCACCATTGCCTATTTAAAGGGTCAGGTCGCCGCAGGGGCCGATACGCTGCAGCTATTTGACAGCTGGGGCGGCCTGCTGGGCCCGGAGGATTTTGAAAACCTGTCCCTGCGCTATATGCGCCAGATCGTTTCGGCGGTCCGGGAGCAGGTCCCCACCATTGTTTTTGCCAAAGGGGCCTGGCACAGCCTGGAGGCCATGGCTGCCACGGGAGCTGCGGGGCTGGGCATCGACTGGTGCATATCCCCCGGGATGGCCAGGCAGTTGGCGGGCAGCCGCGTCTGCCTGCAAGGCAACTATGATCCGGCCAAACTGCTGTCCCCCATTTCCGTCATAGAAAAGGAAGTCAAAGAAATGCTGGATGCCTTTGGCGGGCGGGGCCATATTGCCAATTTGGGACATGGCATCCTGCCCAACGTTCCCGTTGACCATGCCCGTGCCTTTGTGGATGCCGTAAAGAACCACCGTTTTGCCTCCTGATAGGCTGTTCGGACCAAAAAGATCAAATCACACATATGTTACCACCAGAAACCGGTTCATTTCGGTACAGATGGATTGAATATATCGAGGGCCTGCAGGACCGGATCTGCCTCGGACTGCAACAGGCCGACGGCCGGGCGCATTTTAAACAGGATGACTGGCAGCGGGCCGAAGGCAGCGGGGGAGGCGGAAAAACCAGGACCATGGCCTCGGGCCTTGTCTTTGAAAAAGGGGGGGTCAACACTTCGGTGGTCTATGGGGAAGTTTCCGACAGGATGAGAAAACAGCTGGGAATGGACGGGGAGACCTGGTTTGCCTGCGGACTCTCCCTGGTCATGCATCCCCTGAATCCTTTTGTTCCCACCGTGCACGCCAACTGGCGCTACTTTGAACTCTATGACCGGGCCGGTCAACTGGTATCGCGGTGGTTTGGCGGTGGGAGCGATCTGACACCCTACTACCTCTTTGAGGAAGATGCCGTCCATTTTCACCGCACCCTGCAACAGGCCATGGCTCCCTTTGGGCCGGCACTGTATCCTTTGTATAAAAAACAGTGCGATGACTATTTTGTCAACCGTCACCGTGGCAATGAAGCCAGGGGAATCGGAGGTGTCTTTTATGACCACCTGGTTCCCGGAGATGATGCGGAGGCCGAGCGGCTGATGGGTTTCCAGCAGTCCAATGGGGATGCTTTCCTGGCCGGCTACCTTCCCATCGTGGAGCGCCGCAGGGACCTGCCCTATGGGGACAGCGAAAAGCACTGGCAGGAGATCCGGCGGGGACGTTACGTCGAATTCAACCTGCTCCACGACCGGGGGACTCTTTTCGGGCTGCATACAGACGGTCGTACCGAAAGCATTTTGATGAGCCTGCCGCCCACCGTGCGTTTTGAATATGATTACCGGCCTGAGCCCGGAAGCCGGGAGGCCGCAATGCAGGAGATTTTTTTACATCCCAGGGAATGGGTTTAAATTTAATATATGCAACTGATACGAAGAAACAGGATTCTAAGGGCAGGGCCTGCCATACGCAGCCTGGTGGCAGAAACCATCCTGACCCCCAGGGATTTCATCGCCCCCCTGTTTATAGACGAGGGTGAAAATGTCCGCTTTGAAATACCCTCCATGCCGGGCTATTTCCGGCGTTCCCTGGACGGTACGCTGGCGGAAGTCAAAGATCTCTTCGGGCTTGGCATCCGGAGCGTCCTGCTTTTCGTCAAGGCCCCCGATGCCCTCAAGGACAATACCGGCAGGGAGGCCTGGAATAGGGAGGGTCTCATGCAGCGCAGCGTGCGTGCCATTAAGGACGCCGTTCCGGAAATGGTGGTGATGACCGATGTGGCCCTGGATCCCTACTCCTCCTATGGTCATGACGGTATTGTGCGTGATGGCCGTATCCTCAACGATGAAACGGTCGAGGCCCTGGTCCGCATGAGCCTCAGCCATGCCGAGGCCGGAGCTGACCTGGTCGCACCTTCAGACATGATGGACGGGCGAATCGGCGCCATCAGGCAGGCCCTGGAAGAAAACAACTACACCGGGGTGGGCATCATGGCCTACAGCGCGAAATATGCATCCTGCTTTTACGGTCCCTTCCGGGACGCCCTGGATTCAGCGCCCGGCTTCGGGGACAAAAAGACCTACCAGATGAATTATGCCAACCGCATAGAGGCCATTAAGGAAACCCTGCAGGATGTGCAGGAGGGTGCCGATATCGTAATGGTAAAGCCCGCACTGGCCTATCTGGATATCATTCGGGAGGTGAAAAATGCGGTACAGGTTCCGGTGAGTGCCTATAATATCAGTGGGGAATACGCTATGATCAAAGCCGCTTCCAAAATGGGCTGGCTGGATGAGGACAAGGCCATCCTGGAAACGCTTACTGCCATCAAGCGGGCCGGAGCTGACCTGATAGCCACCTATTTTGCCAAAGAAGCCGTCAGGCTCATTTCTTAATTTGGGCAGGGTCCGGGTGATCATGTCCGTTATAAACAACAAAATCCAACTTTCCCGCGAGGGATTCAGCCATGTATACCGAAAAAAGTCAGTCCTTATTTGAGCGCGCCGGGCATTGCATACCAGGCGGAGTCAACTCGCCGGTGCGCGCTTTTAAAAGCGTGGGCGGCACCCCCCTTTTCATTAAAAAGGCCAAAGGAGCCTATCTCTATGATGCGGACAACAATGCCTATATCGACTATATTGCTTCCTGGGGCCCCATGATACTGGGGCATGCCCACGGACCGGTGATCGAAGCCATCCGGGAAAAAGCCCTGGAGTCGACTTCCTACGGGGCACCCACTGAACTGGAAATAGACATGGCAGAACTCATCCAGGACATGGCCCCCAATGTGGACCTGGTCAGGATGGTGAGCAGCGGCACGGAGGCCTGCATGAGCGCCCTGCGGCTGGCCCGGGGTTATACCGGCCGCAATAAATTCATCAAATTCGAGGGATGTTACCATGGCCATGCAGACGCCTTCCTGGTCAAGGCCGGCAGCGGGCTGGCCACCCTGGATATTCAGACCGTTCCGGGAATTACCGGGGGGGTAAGCCAGGACACCCTGACCTGCCCCTACAATGACCTGGCTGCCGTAGAGGGGCTGCTGGAAGCCCACCGGGGTGAAATTGCCGCCATCATCATTGAACCGGTTGCAGGCAATATGGGCTGTATTCTGCCGGCGCCCGGGTACCTGGAAAGCCTCCGGCACCTGTGCATCAGGGAAGGCATCGTACTGATATTTGATGAGGTAATGACCGGCTTCCGGCTTTCAGCGGGCGGTGCCCAGCAGACCCTGGGTGTGGATGCCGACCTGGTTACCTTTGGAAAAGTAATTGGCGGGGGGCTGCCGGTGGGAGCCTTTGGCGGCAAAAAGGAAATCATGAAGCATATTGCCCCGCTGGGTAACGTGTACCAGGCGGGGACCCTGAGCGGTAACCCGATCGCCATGATTGCCGGATATACCACCTTGAAGATTCTGCAGGATAACCCCGATATTTACCACGAGCTGGAGACAAAGACCCTATACCTGCGGGACGGACTCCGGCATGCTTGCCGGCAGTCGGGCACTCCGGCGGTGGTCAACCAGCTGGGCTCCATGATCAGCCTGCATTTTAGCGAGCAGCCCGTTACCAATTTCAGTTCAGCGGCCGCCAGCCGAAACGACCTGTTCAACCGGTTTTTCCATGCCATGCTCCGCAGGGGCATCTACCTGCCCCCTTCTGCCTTCGAAAGCTGGTTCCTAAACAACGCCCTGACCAGGGAGGACCTGGACAGGACCATTGGGGCAGCAACGGAAAGCCTCCTGGAGATCGGGGCCGGCAACTAGCAAGCGCTTGACTTTCAGGCCACCGCCAGCCCTGGGGGGCCCTCAGATAGAAAATCGGCCCTTTCCCCGCGGAAGGGGAAGGATTTTTCGGGATATTTACAGCAGGTAGCCCCTTATTCAGGGCTCACCCCTTATAACTGGTCATTATGAACAAAGCCCGGTTGGAAGCTTTCAGCGATGGCATGTTTGCCATCATCATCACCATTATGGTGCTTGAGATTAAAATTCCCGGAAAGCCGGACTGGGAATCCCTGGCCCATCTGCTGCCCGTATTATATAGTTATTTGCTGAGTTTTCTGTTTATCGGCACCTACTGGGTGAACCACCACCACCTGCTGCATACCCTGGGAAAGGTGAGCTCGGGTATCCTCTGGGCCAACCTGAATTTGTTGTTCTGGCTGTCCCTGACACCCGTGGCCACCGGCTGGATGGGGGAAAACCATTTTGCAGCCAATACGGTGATGATTTATGCCGTTTTATTGTCCCTGGACGGAATTGCCTTTACCATCCTGCAGTTTTCCATCGAAAAAACCAACAGGGGCAACCCCGCGCTTACCGAGGCCTTCCGCAGCCTTCGTAGAAAAGGGATCCTCTCCATGGCGGGCTATTTGTCTTCAGTACCCATCGCATTATTCAATCCTGCCATTTCAGGCATACTTTTCCTGCTGATCAGCGTCATTTGGCTGATCCCTGAAAGGAAGATTGAAAAAGCGCTGAATGACCCGGATGCGTGAGGAAAAGGGGCCTGGCAGGCACTTGGGGGAAAAGGCGTACCCATCCGTATTCGATCCAGCACCTACTATGGTCAAAAAACCGAAACTGATATGAAAGATATTACCAAAAAATACAGCAACGGGGAGGTCACTATCGTATGGAAACCGGCCACCTGCATCCATTCCACGATTTGCTGGAAAGCGGCCACCGGGCTGCCCGAAGTATTTAATCCGATGGTGAAACCCTGGATCAGGCCCGAAGCCGCCAGTACGGACCGTATCATCGAGCAGGTCAAAAAGTGCCCGAGCGGAGCTCTTAGCTTTTATATGAACCAGGCGGAAAATATACCTGCCCAGACCCTGGCCGAAAGTATGGTGGAGGTGGTAGAAAATGGGCCCCTGCTCGTTTACGGGAATATTACCATAACAGACAAGGACGGCCATACAACCCATAAAAACAAAGTCACCGCCTTTTGCCGCTGCGGGGGATCTTCCAATAAGCCCTACTGTGACGGATCACACCGCAAAAATGGTTTTGAGGGTTAGCCATAAGGTCCCATCCTCTCACCCAGAAAACCCATCCGGGATCCGGCGGGTCCCCGGACCGCTTTCCCGGAGGGGCTATAGCTACACAAACATTTGATTAGCAAGTTTTTATAAAGACGCTTGCCGAATGCCTGCCCATGCAGGTGACTGCCTGCCGCCGGCTGGTAGCGGATCCCTGCATTTCAGGTGCTTTTTGCAGGGAATGAGCCCTCAAAATGGCACAAAACCCAGCCGGCCCGAGGAGAAAGAATTTGCCTTTTTTTTTCAAACCCAATACGCAGCTACATTGTATCCGTTTTCAACAATTGGTTAATAACTACTTCATCAAAAATTAATATTGTATAGTAACCTTGTAATGTATTTATGGTTATGGTTATGTTGAGCAAGACATTACTGTATTAAAAGGGAATCCGGTGTAAAACCGGAACTGTCCCCGCAGCTGTAAGTTCCTGGTGGGTCCGGATAACAAAATTCCAAGGCCCGCCGCTTTTGATCTGATACCACTGTTTGCATCAAGTGCAAGCTTTGCAAACGGGAAGGTGATAAAAGACGGAACAAGTCAGAAGACCTGCCATCAATCAAATTATACGTTTTTGCTTTCGGGTGAAAGGCAGTGAACTGACTACCCCGGCGAGGATTGTTTCCTCCCTGTAATCAGCTCCATTTGTTTTGTCCCGTTTAGAAGATCAAATACAAATCCTTTATTATATATGGATAACGGGAATGAAGTTTTATTAAAAGAAAATAAGGATCGGTTTGTCATCCTGCCGATCAATTACCCCCGGGTCTGGGAACTATACAAAAAACATGAAGCCTCCTTCTGGACGGCGGAGGAAATAGATCTGAGTAGTGACCTCAAGGACTGGGCGGGTCTCAACGACGGGGAGCGCCATTTCATTTCCCATATTCTCGCCTTTTTTGCCGCCAGTGATGGAATAGTCAATGAGAACCTGGCCGTCAATTTCATGAGCGAAGTACAGCTGCCTGAAGCCCGCTGCTTTTACGGTTTCCAGATTATGATGGAAAATATCCATTCCGAAACCTACGCCCTGCTCATCGACACCTACATCAAGGACAACCAGGAAAAATACCGTCTTTTCCATGCCATAGAAACCATTCCTGCCGTAAAGAAGAAAGCAGACTGGGCCCTGAGGTGGATTCAGCAGGGGACCTTTGCCGAAAGGCTCGTGGCCTTTGCCGCGGTGGAGGGCATTTTTTTCAGTGGCAGCTTCTGTTCCATATTCTGGATGAAAAAAAGAGGGCTCATGCCGGGTCTGACCTTCAGCAACGAACTCATCAGCCGGGACGAGGGTCTGCATTGTGAATTTGCCTGCCTCCTTTACGGCATGCTTCAAAACAAGCTTTCCCAGGAAGCCGTCTACAACATCATCAGCAACGCGGTGGAAATTGAAAAGGAATTCATCACCGACGCCCTGCCGGTTGCCCTCATTGGCATGAATGCCAAAATGATGCAGCAGTATATTGAATTTGTGGCAGACCGCTGGCTCGATGAGCTGGGCTACCCCAAAATGTTCCATGCGACCAATCCCTTTGATTTCATGGAAATGATATCCCTAGAGGGAAAGACCAATTTCTTTGAAAAAAGGGTGGGTGACTACCAGAAATCAGGGGTTATGGCGGGCAGCAAGGAATCGCAGGCTTTCAGCCTGGAAGAGGATTTCTAGCACCGGGTACCCAGGAAAAATACAGCAGACAAACAACCCAAAAAAAAGTATAAATACATAGCAAAGATGTTCGTCATTAAAAGAAACCAGAAAAAAGAGAGCGTTAAATTCGACAAAATCACCGCCCGTATTGAAAAACTCTGTTATGGCCTTGACAGGCGTTTTGTGAATTCCATCGACGTGGCCAAAAAAGTGATAGAAGGCCTCTATGACGGGGTCACCACCACGGAACTCGATAACCTTGCTGCAGAAACGGCGGCATCCCTGACCATCCGTCATCCGGATTACGCCCTGCTGGCCAGCCGCATTGCCGTCAGCAACCTGCATAAGAACACCACCAAGAGCTTTTCCAAGACCATGAAACTGCTCTACGACTGCCAGGACAGCAAAACCGGAAAGATGCTTCCCCTGCTGGCAGACGATGTCTGGCAGATCATCCATGACAATGCCGAACTGCTGGATTCAACCATCATTTATGACAGGGATTACGGATTCGATTATTTCGGGTTTAAGACCCTGGAAAAGTCCTATCTCCTCAAACTGGACGGTAAGGTAGCCGAACGCCCGCAGCACATGTATATGAGGGTTGCCATTGGCATCCACAAGCATGACATCGAAAGTGCCATCAAGACCTACCACCTCATGAGCGAGCGCTGGTTCACGCATGCGACCCCTACCCTGTTTAACGCCGGCACCCCCAAACCCCAGATGAGCAGCTGCTTTTTGCTGACTATGAAGGATGACAGCATCGACGGCATCTATGATACCCTCAAGCAAACCGCCAAAATCTCCCAGAGTGCCGGGGGTATTGGCCTGGCCATTCACGGCATCCGGGCAACCGGCAGTTATATCGGCGGAACCAACGGCACAAGCAACGGGATCATCCCGATGCTGAAGGTTTTCAATGATACGGCCCGGTATGTGGACCAGGGCGGCGGAAAAAGAAAAGGCGCCTTCGCCATTTATCTGGAGCCCTGGCATGCCGATGTATTCGCCTTCCTGGACCTGCGTAAAAACCATGGCAAGGAAGAAATGAGGGCCAGGGACCTGTTCTATGCACTATGGATACCCGATCTGTTCATGAAGCGGGTGGAAGCGGACGGCAACTGGAGCCTGTTTTGCCCCAATGAAGCGCCAGGGCTGCACGAGTGCTGGGGCAGTGATTTTGAAGCCCTCTATGAAAAATATGAAGCCGAAGGAAGGGCCAGAAAGACCATCAAGGCCCAAGAACTCTGGTTTGCCATCCTGGATGCGCAGATTGAAACGGGCACGCCCTACCTGCTTTACAAGGACGCAGCCAACGGAAAGAGCAATCAGCAAAACCTGGGAACCATCCAGAGCTCCAATCTTTGCACGGAGATCATTGAATATACTTCCCCCGATGAAGTGGCCGTATGTAACCTTGCGTCCCTGGCCTTGCCCAGGTTTGTCATCGATGGAAAGTTCAACCACGACAAATTATACGAAGTGACCTATGAGGTCACCCGTAACCTCAATAAGATCATAGATAACAATTATTACCCCGTGGAAGAGGCCAGGAATTCCAACCTGCGCCACCGCCCCATCGGACTGGGCGTTCAGGGCCTGGCTGACGCCTTCATACTGCTGCGCATGCCTTTTGAAAGCGAGGAGGCCCGCCAGCTCAATAAGGAGATCTTTGAAACGATCTATTTTGCTGCCATGACCGCCAGCAAGGACCTGGCCAGGGAGCAGGGACCCTACGAAACCTACCAGGATTCACCGGTTTCCAGGGCAAGATTCCAGTATGATATGTGGAACACCGAACCTACGCTGCGCTGGGACTGGTATACCCTGAAGGCCGAAGTGCTGAAATACGGGGTCAGGAATTCCCTGCTGGTGGCCCCCATGCCTACCGCTTCCACCTCCCAGATCCTCGGTAACAACGAATGCTTTGAACCCTATACCTCCAACATATATGTACGCCGCGTACTGAGCGGAGAGTTCGTCGTCGTCAATAAACACCTGCTCAAGGACCTGGTAGAACTGAACCTGTGGAATGATGACATGAAAAACCAGATCATTTCCCACAATGGGTCAGTGCAGAAAATAGAAAGCATTCCTGACCATATCAAAGAAGTCTATAAGACAGTCTGGGAAATCAAGCAGCGTACCATTATTGATATGGCCGCTGACCGGGGCGCCTACATATGCCAGTCGCAATCCCTGAACCTTTTTGTGGACAATCCCACGACCAGCAAGCTGACCTCCATGCACTTCTATGCATGGCGCAAAGGCCTCAAAACAGGCATGTATTACCTGCGCACCAAGGCAGCCACGCAGGCAGTTCAGTTTACGGTGGAAAAACAGGGCGGAAAGACCATTGAACCCCTGGTTGACCAGAATAACCTGATCTCCCCCGATACCAACGGGGCCGGGGAAATCATCACCGGGCAGGTTTGCACAATGGAAGAAGGGTGTGTTACCTGCAGTGCGTAACCCCGGGGAATACATCTGCATGAAAAATAAAATAAGAAATATCCCGGCATCAGCCCCGCTGCTCTGCTGGGATATTTTCATGGAAGGCTACCACCGAAAAATACAGGCAGCCGCTGACCTGCACCGGCTTCGTATACTCTCCGAGCGATCAAAATGGTCCTTTGGCTGGGGTTTTGAGCGGCAGCTGATGCAACTCAATAAGACGGTGATTGTCACCGATACCTCCCTCCAAATCGCCTATGCCAGCAGCAATGTACTGGCCATGAACGGCTATGAGCCTTCGGAAATCATTGGCAGGCGCTCTGCCATGTTCCAGGGGAAAGACACTTCCGCACAAACCCGTTCCATGATCCGGGAGGCAGTGGCTGCCCGGCAGCCCTTTGTGGCAGACATCCTCAATTACCGAAAAAGTGGCGAGCGCTATATGTGCCATATCGAGGCGTTCCCCCTGTTCAACCTCCAGCAGAAACTGGTGCATTTTATCGCATTTGAAAACCTGGTCTGAGTCAGGTTCCCCTCCCTTAGCTGTCATTTTTTTGGTAGGGCTGCAGGCCCACCCCATTGGGCGCTGGCCGGCGGGAAAATCACAGAGAGTAAAACGTCCCCAAACAGGCGGAAAGGATGCCGATAAAATTGGTAACTTTCTGGTAAACTTTCCACATGAAGCAGATTGTAGTGACCGGCACCGCCCTTATTCTGATTATCCTGTTTTCCGCCTGCCTGCACAAGCCAGCCGCCAGCGATGACCGGCAGGTCCTGGATTCCCTCACTGCCCTGGTCGGCCAGCTCCGGCCCGGACTGGGAGAATACATGATGCAGATTAAATACCACCACGATGAACTGGGTAAGGCCATTGCCCGCAGGGACTATGAGAGAGCCGGCTATGAAAACGACGAAATCAGGGAACAGACCGATAAGATTCAGCAGCTCCATATCACCAATGACAAACTAAAGGAGCCTTTTGTGGTTTTCTTTCAAAAATACCTGCAGGCCCCCCTGTCCCAAATAGGGGAAGCGGCACTCAGAAAGGATGACCGGGCGCTGCAATCCAATTACACTGCCCTGACCAGCAATTGCAACAGCTGCCATCAGCAAAATAACATGGCGTTCATGAAAATAGACTAATGGAATAGCAGTTCGCAGGGCTTCAGACCGGTGTGTTTCTTGAAAGCGGTGGAGAAATGGGAGATGGAGGAATATCCCAGCAGCACCGAAACATCTGTTACACTCAGCCCTTTTTCATACAGGAGGTACCTGGCATGTTCCATGCGCTGGCTCTGGTAAAAATCAAAGATGGTGGTACCGAACATTTCTTTGAAACCCTTTTTCAGGTAACACTCGTTAATTGCCACCTTCCGGCTAAGTTCCCGGATGGTCAGGGGTTCGCCTATATGCTGCAGGAGTACTTCCCTTGCCCGGATGATTTTTTCCCGGTCTGCCTCGTTTGCCAGAAACTTACATTGGAATGCGTTCACATCGCGCTCTCCCAGCATACATTCCAGGCTGTAAAGCAACAGGATCTGGGTCTGGGCATTGATGTAAATGTTTTCCATGCTCCCGCTGTAGGTATGGTTAAGCAGGGATTCCAGGACCAGCCGGGTCCGGCCGCATAGGGAAATGATCTTTGAAAAGGAAGAAGCATGCCTGAAATGAAGGATATCATCGGTGGCTTGCTGACTGTTGGGCTTTCCCTGCCGGATGAACTGGGACAAATGCACGGCCGAAAACCGGAAACTGAGGACATCAACGGATTCCACCCGTTCGCCGCATACCCGCGTGGCATTGAGCTTGCAGGAGTCACATTCGGTATCTTTCTGCCGGCAGTAAATATTGCCTGCCACGCAGAAGCGGAGTTCCAGGTAATTTTCCCGGGGACTGTCCGGGCGGTAATGATAGACCATCATGCCGATGTCTTCCATGCTCCAGGAAGGCTGTTTCTGGTATCGCCTGATTTCATAGCGAACCGATCCGGGTATCTGCTGGTCCTTTTGGTGAAGCAGTACCAGCTGGTCGAGCATGACGGGCTGTTTATAGGCCAGGTTAAGTATGTCGGGTGGCTGATGCATGTCTGACCTGCAAATTTAGGCATGAAAAGCCAATCCGCAACCTTCCGCCGGCATTCGGGCTGAAACAAGCCGTTTTATGACCGTTTCATGACCAAATCCGGACACGAAAAACGGCCTGGAACAGGGCTTTATTTTAAGCGGGAAAATTGTATAAAATGATGATTTAAAAACGGCGGGAACCCTTATTTTACGTACATTTGTCCACCCTATTCATTTTTTGTTAACAGGAAGATTCCCAACTAAAATATGAGCGATTCAATACAGGAAATCAGTGCACCTGCCAGCAACGGGTACGGTGCAGATAGTATTCAGGTGCTGGAAGGTTTGGAGGCGGTCAGAAAACGGCCGGCCATGTACATCGGAGACATAGGAGTAAAGGGGTTGCACCACCTGGTTTATGAAGTCGTTGACAACTCCATTGACGAAGCCCTGGCGGGTTACTGCAGCAATATCATTGTCACCATTCATGAAGACAACTCCGTGAGCGTGGAAGATGACGGACGCGGCATCCCGACGGGCATTATGTCAAAGGAAAAAAAGAGTGCCCTGGAAGTGGTCATGACCGTCCTGCATGCGGGCGGCAAATTCGACAAAAACACCTATAAGGTTTCCGGGGGTCTTCACGGGGTCGGCGTAAGCTGCGTGAACGCACTCAGCAGTGACCTGAAGGTAACCGTCCGAAGGGAAGGAAAGATTTTTGAGCAGGAATATAAGATCGGAGTACCACAGTACCCTGTGCGCGAAACGGGAGAAAGTGACCAGACGGGAACCTCGATCCGTTTCTGGCCCGATGCCAGCATTTTCATCACTACCACCTACAACAGGGATATCCTGGAGGGGCGCCTGCGCGAACTGGGTTTTCTCAACAGGGGTGTCCGCATCATACTCAAGGACCTCCGTGAAAAGGATGAACAGGGCAATACCTATTCAAAGACTTTCTTCTCTGAAGGGGGTATCGTTGAATTTGTGGAAATGCTCGATGCCAATGCGGGACGCAGTCCCCTGATTCCCAAGGTGATCTTCGTGGAAGGCAAGGATGAAAGCACCAACGTGGCCGTGGAAGTGGCCCTGACCTATAACGACTCCTACGCTGAACATATCTACTCCTACGTCAATAACATCAATACCATTGAGGGCGGAACCCATGTAGCCGGTTTCCGCAGGGCACTGACCAGGGTATTCAAAAGCTATGGCGACAAGCAGAATGCCTTCGAAAAGGCCAAAGTGGAAATTGAAGGGGATGATTTTCGCGAGGGGCTGAGTGTGATCATTTCCGTGAAGGTGCCTGAGCCCCAGTTTGAGGGCCAGACAAAGACCAAACTGGGTAATAATGAAGTAAGCGGCGTGGTGGATTCCACGGTATCCAGGGTCCTGGAAGCCTACCTGGAAGAAAATCCTCGCGAGGCAAAAAACATCATCCAGAAGGTGATCCTGGCCGCCCAGGCCAGGGCCGCGGCCAAAAAGGCCCGGGAGCTGGTCCAGCGCAAGAGCGTTCTGAGCGGTGGCGGCCTGCCGGGCAAACTGGCGGACTGTTCGGAAAGAGACCCGGAAAAGTGTGAGCTGTACCTGGTGGAAGGGGATTCTGCGGGTGGCACGGCCAAACAGGGACGCGACAGGAGCTTCCAGGCGATCCTTCCCCTGAGGGGAAAGATCCTAAACGTGGAAAAGGCCATGGAACACAAGATTTACGAAAACGAGGAAATCAGGAATATGTATACCGCCCTGGGGGTAACAGTCGGTACGCCGGAGGATCCCAAGGCCCTCAATATTGCCAAACTGCGCTACCACAAACTCATCATCATGACAGATGCCGACGTGGACGGAAGCCATATTGCGACCCTGATTCTTACCTTTATTTTCCGCTACATGAAGGCCCTGGTCGAACAGGGATATATCTACATTGCCCAACCTCCGCTTTACCTGGTTAAGAAAGGCAAGGAGCAGGCTTATGCCTGGAACGAGGAACAGCGCAAGGCCCTGGTCGAAAAACTGGCAGGAGGCCGGGAAGACAGTGTCAATATCCAGCGCTATAAAGGTCTTGGGGAAATGAATTCCGAGCAACTCTGGGAAACCACCATGAACCCGCTCACCAGAACCCTTAAGCTGATTACGCTGGAAAGCGCTGCGGAAGCAGACCGGATATTTGGCATGTTGATGGGCGATGAAGTAGCCCCGCGCAGGGAATTCATTGAAAGTCATGCAAAATACGCCAAACTCGATGTGTAATTGGGTCCTGCCGACCGGGCTGCAAGCCCTAAATAAACCGATTTAATTAATATTATATACCTTTAAGGCCTTCAGTAACCTAAAACATATTAGGCAACATTTTAATTGCAAATCATTTAAATCATTCATTATGACCACGACAGTAACGCTTACCGCCTATAATGTAAAGACAAAGGAAAAAAATGTCCCCGTCCTGGATGCCATCATTACCAAGACGGCCAAGGGTGCCTATATGGCCCAGGGCAACGACGGCAAAGGCAATAAACTGACTACCCTGCTGGGTGAGGAAAAAGCGCTGGCCGCCATCAAAGCCGGTATCGCTAAACAGGGCTGGTAAACCTGGCCCCGGAATACCTCTCCTTGCGCGGAACTTACCCGGCCTTTTAAAGAAAGGAGGTCCCCTTTAAAAAAAGTAAAGCCCCTGTGTTTTTATCAACAAGGGCTTTTTTTATTACTCAGCACGGACTAGACGAAATGCAGGTAATTGTACTGCCCCCCCAGGATCGCCCGGTCGTCTGCACCCAGCCAGTTACGCAGCAGGGTTGCGTAGACGTCCTTGAAATCAACCTTAAACCGGAGATCACCCTGGTCCAGGTCACCCAGATCGGGCATGGCATTGAGGAGACCCTTTTGCCTGAGGCCACCGCTGACCAGAAACATATTGTTGGCAGTGCCGTGATCGGTACCTCCACTGGCATTTTGGGACACCCTCCTGCCGAATTCAGAAAAACTCATCAGCATCACATCCTGAAAACGGTTGTTGGATTTAAGGTCCGTAACAAAAGCTTTCAGGGCGTCGTTCATTTCTTCAAAGAGCCGCTGCTGCTGGTTCTGCTGGTTGACATGGGTATCAAAGCTGCCCAGGGAGAGGTAATATACCTTTGTATTGATATCCGAAAAGATCAGCGAGGCAATGGTCTGCAGGCTCCTGCCCAGTTCCGTCTTGGGATAGGAGGTCCCGGAGGGGTGCAGCCTCCCCTGCTGGTAAATATATTCAGCGCTGGAAAGGGTTTCGGCCATGGTCTTATAGAGATAATCCACCAGATCCTCCCCGTGGGGGCTCTTCCGGTCTGCCAGTACGTCCTTATAAAAATTCCCCTGGCTGGTGTTGAACAACCGCTGGGGATCCCGAAAGGCAATCCCCTTTATCTGTTCTCCCTTCAGGGCCAGACTAAGCACGTCGTCGATCTCCAGTGCCTGCGTAGGCCTATCACAATGGATGCACTGGGCATCAAGATAACGGCCCAGCCAGCCGGTGGAAACATATTGGCTGCTCTGGCTGGCTGACTGCCAGATATCCATACTGCGGAAATGGGACCGGTCAGGGTTGGGATAGCCCACACTGTTTAAGATGGCCAGGTTCCCCTCCTCATAGAGTTCTTTCAACGCGGTGAGCGCCGGATGAAGTCCGGCTTCCCCGGTGAGGAGAAGGGATTTTTCCTTTGGGATGCCGATCTGCGGCCTGCTGCTGTAATAGCGGTCATTTCCGATGGGTATAACCGTATTGAGCCCGTCATTACCCCCGCTGAGCTGCAGGACGACCAGGGCCCGGTTGCCGGCGGGCACCAGGGCAGGCCGCTCAAATGCCTTCAGGAATTTGGGCAGCATCAGGGAAGCCGTTGCCAGGCTGCCCATCTGCAGGAATTGTTTTCTTTTGATAAGCATAGGTTCCACTTAAGTTTACCGGCCCGGGATATGGATGACCCCGCCGACATGCCGGCCTGCTAACAAAGTTGATATTCCGGCGTGCTCATAATCTGTATCGCCGTTGTCTTAATATAGTTTTCCCGACTCCCTGAATCGGAATATTTCTCCAGGGTTGATGCTCTGATTTCGCTGGGAACCTGCAGCAGAGTCCCCGAAAGGGCCGAAGTCAGGGATTCCCTGGGGACCCTGGCGAAGGAGGCCTGAAATTCCTCCCAGTTGATCTGCACCTGAATGAAGGCGTTTTTTTTCATGTTCCCCAATCCCTTCACCCTGGCCCTTTCCAGGGGCATGTCCCGTATGCCCATCATCTGGTCATCATCGGTTTTGGCCTGCAGCTGGATCTCATCGGAATGGTAAAGGATCTGCGGAATCCGCAGCCTGAACATCAGCGAAGAGCTGTCTATCCAGCTGGTCCCGCCGGGCCAGCCCGCCACATTGGGCGGGAAAAACAGCAGCTGCCCCAATACACGCTGCACCAGGATCTGGGACTCCTCGTTTTCAATCTTCATGGGCAGCATCCTGCGCAGCCCGGCAAGCAGCTCCACCGGAGACTTGATCCGCGCCCCGATATTGGCAGGATGGTAAAACCAGTCGCTGGTAAAAATATCTTCCAGCAGCTGGCTTATATCATAACGGCTCTGATAGAATCTCTCTCCCAGCCAGGCCGCGCGGCTCTCGTCCAGGCGGTCATTTACCAGGAAGCGGTAGATTTTATTGGCCATAAACCGGGCGGTTTGTTTTTGGGAAAGCAGGATGTCCAGGACATCGTCACCTTGAAAATTTCCGGTTTTTCCCAACAGGGTCTTTTCGCCGCTGTCATGCTGGAATTTCCGGAAAACAAATTCCCCCTGCTGGTTGGCGCCCCAGCCGGTAAAACAGCGGGCAGCCTCCTTTACATCCTGTTCGGTATAATGGCCCCTGCCCAGGGTAAACAATTCCATTACCTCGCGGGCAAAATTTTCGTTGGGGTGATCCTTTCTGTTCTGGTTATTGTTCAGGAAATGAATCATGGCAGCCGTCTTGGAAACTTCGTGGAGCAGCTCCCCAAAATTTCCCAGTGCATGTTGACGGATTTTATCCAGCAGGATCTGCTGGAAATACAGATCAAAGCTCCGGGAGGCAAAATGGCCATGCCAGAAAAGGGCCATTTTTTCGCGCAGCTGTGCCTTTGAATGGACCATCTGGTCCAGCCAGGCAATATTGAGCCGCCGCATATCCTCCTGGTTTTTCTTGCGTAATTGTTTTTTTTCTTCGGGGGAAAGCTCCTTTCTCGGCAGGACAGTCCCTTCGCCCGGGGCCATGGACTGCAAAGGGCTGGATAGGACCTCGATGGGGACCGGGGCCCCGGCCGATGCCTCCCGGATGGCCCGGTACAGGTCCTTTGGGGAAAGGTGGTCCA
Source organism: uncultured Bacteroidota bacterium (assembly GCA_903906365.1). Classification (GTDB taxonomy): domain Bacteria; phylum Bacteroidota; class Bacteroidia; order Chitinophagales; family Chitinophagaceae; genus Puia. Next base: position 58,137 of record CAIVKC010000022.1, read on the forward strand.
GGGAGGGCAGATCCGCTGCCATGGGACCAAAACCGGCCCGCCACAACAAATGCTGATTTTTCAACCGGTTACTCCCTGCCATCCGAAAAATTTAGCGCTTTGACTGCGGGTTGTACCGGAGGTTTAATCAACAAGGGAGGCCGGCCAAAATATCATTTGCCCGGTTCAAAACTAAAATTTCCTTCAGTTGGGTCGCCCCCGCCTGCCCCGGTTTCGGGCATGGAGGCCGGTTAACGGGGCCGAACCCTGTCAAAGGGAGGAATGACCGAAATAAGGATGGAGGACCTGGGGTAATCCGATGCCCTCTGCTGTCTGGTTGTTTTCCAGCAGGGCGGCCAGTATCCTGGGCAAGGCCAGAGAACTGCCGTTGAGGGAATGGACCAGCTGTAATTTTCCGCCCGCATCCCGGTACCTGATTTTCATGCGGTTGGTCTGGTAGTTCTCGAAATTGCTGACGGAACTGACTTCCAGCCATTTGTGCTGTGCGGAAGAGTAGACTTCGAAATCATAGGTCAGTGCAGAGGTAAAACCCAGGTCACCGCCACAGAGTTTTAATATCCGGTAGGGGAGGCAAAGGGAATTCAGCAGCGCCTCCACGTGATCCACCATTTGTTCAAGGACGGCATAGCTGGTGTCGGGATGCACCAGCTGAACGATCTCCACTTTGTCAAACTGGTGCAGACGGTTCAGGCCCCGGACATCCTTGCCGTAACTGCCTGCTTCCCGGCGGAAACAGGGGGTATAGGCCGTCATTTTAACGGGAAGCCGGCCCTCCGGGATGATTTCGTCGCGGTAGATATTGGTGACCGGGACTTCTGCAGTAGGAATCAGGTAGAAATTATCTTCGGTTGCATGGTACATCTGCCCTTCTTTGTCCGGCAACTGGCCGGTCCCGTAAGCGGAGGCTTCATTAACCATCAGGGGAGGCTGGTATTCGGTATAGCCGGCCGCCGTATTGTAATCCAGAAAATACTGGATCAGGGCCCGTTGGAGCCTGGCGCCCTTATGAACATACACAGGGAAACCACTGCCAGTGATTTTGTTGCCCAATTCAAAATCGATGAGGTTGTATTTTTTTGCCAGATCCCAATGCGGCAGGGATCCTTCGGGCAGCTGTGGTATGGCACCCCCTTCCCGGATGATCACATTGTCCTCCGGGGTCTTTCCCTCCGGCACGGCAGCCGCCGGGAGATTAGGCAGCCTGACCAGGGTCTCCTCCAGTTGTTTTTCAATCCTGGCCAGTTCTTCTGCCACGGGTTGCAAGGAGGACTTCAGGGCGGCCACCTCCTGTTTTTTGAGCTCCGCCTCTTCCAGGGACCTGGAGGCCATCAGTGGCCCGATCTCCCTGGACAGGGTATTTATCCGGGCCTGGGTATTGTCGGACTGGCCCTGCAGTTTTTTGCGCTGTTCATCCATGCTTACAATCAGGTCCACCAGGCCTGTTTCCCTGAAATGCTTAACAGCCAGTCTTTTCTTCACCAGTTCTGTATGCTGCCGGATATATGCCAGTTGTAACATGGTTCTTTTTTTTGCAAAGGTAGCTTTTGAAAATCAGAACAACAATGGGCGCAGATACCCTCCAAAAGCCCATAAATTACTACATTCATGTAAAAAAAATGATAGACCCATCCATGATCACCACCAGCATTGAACTCAGCGGCTACAAAATTACCAGGAACCTCGGCGTGGTGCGGGGCATCACCGTCCGTTCACGCAGCGTACTGGGCAATATCGCCGGGGGGCTGCAGAGCCTCATGGGAGGCAGGCTGTCCATTTATGTGGAACTCTGTGAGACCAGCCGGGAAGAGGCATTTCAGCACCTCATCCAGCACGCCAGTGAAAGAGGAGCCAATGCCATCCTGAACATGCGCTATGATGCCAACGAGATAACGGACGGTGTAACCGAAGTGCTGGCTTATGGCACAGCGGTATATGCCGAAAAGATCAGTTGATGGCCTTTTTGTAAACGTCGGGATCGGCCTTTCGCATAAACCGTTGCGGTTCCTCTAATGGTTCAAAACCAAAGCGGGCATAAAGCCCGTGGGCATCCCTTGTTGCCAGCATCCAGGAGCGGAGCCCCTGCAGCCGGGGGTGATTAACGATGACCTCCAACAGGAACTGACCGAGTCCCCTGCCCCGGCAGGCGGGGTCAATAAACACATCTGCCAGGTAGGCAAAAGTGGCCTGGTCGGTAATTACCCGGGCAAACCCTTTTTGCCGGCCCTGTTCAAAGACCCCGAAACAAAGCGATCCCTCGATGGACCGGCATACTGTATCGTAGGGTATTTGGGCGGCCCAGTAGGAATGGTTGGAAAGGAATTCATGAATATAGCGGGTATCCAAGCTTTGTTTGTCGGTGCTGATGACAATCCCATCTCTTTGCCAGTTCATGGAGGTGATTTTTCCGTAAATTTAAACAGACCCGGTCACAACAGTTTGGGAAATCCTTGCCGCGGGTTGCCAACCATGAGTATATTTGCCAAACTATGCAGGCACATGACGATCTTCAGACCAGGTGGTGGAACCTGGAAGCAAAGCTGGCGGAGCGGTTTGGCAAAAAGCCGGATATGGAAGCCATCCTGTTCCTGATTGGCATCCAGGAATTCGGTGATATCCGGGGGAAATTCTCCAAGGAACAAAAGCAGGACCTGATGCATGTAGCCGTGTGTTCCCTGTTTTCCCAGAGCGGTTATTATGAACTCGAAAGGGTGGATGAAGACGGATGGCCGCATTTCCGGCAGCTCATGGCCCTGCCGGAGATGAATATGACCGAGCAGGAAAATTTCATGAAAGATCACATACTGCTGTACTTTGACAGGGAAGGCCTGTAATTTACCGGGCTGTACCTATCCCCGACTGACCAATGACACCAAACATGATACGAATCTTTTCCGCCCTGTTTTTGATCGTTATTCTGGGCGCCTGTAACCCGAAGATTTCAGGGGATCTGCGCCGCAATGACCTGAAAAAAGATGTGGAGATGAAGACCAGCAGGGGTGTGCTCCTCATCCGCCTGTCTGATTCCACCCCCCTGCACCGCAATAATTTCCTGACCCTGGTCAAAAGACACTATTATGACAGCCTGCTGTTTCACCGGGTCATTAAAAACTTCATGATTCAGTCCGGAGATCCGGACAGCCGGCATGCACGGGCCACCGATACCCTGGGCAACGGGGGACCAACCGCAACCCTGCCGGCTGAATTCAGGCAGGGGCTCTTTCACCACAAAGGGGTCCTTGCAGCGGCACGCGAGGGAGATGCCGTCAATCCGGCAAAGGCGAGCAGCGGGAGCCAGTTTTATATTGTGCAGGGCAGGATTTTTACCGATCAGGGGCTAGATTCGGTGGAAAAATACCGGCTGAAGGGGCGCAAAATACCCGCCTGGCAGCGTGAAGTGTATAAAACCATCGGCGGTTCGCCGCATCTTGATCAGAATTATACCGTTTTTGGAGAGGTCATCAGCGGGCTGGACGTCATTGACAGCATCGCTGCCGTTCCCACCAGCGGAAGACCCTATGACAGGCCGCTCCAGGACCAGATAATCATCCGCGCACGGCTTGTCCGGCGGTCCAAATAAAAAAATAAACAGCCTGTATTAATTCGAGGCCTTTTCGTAATCTTTGCATCACTAAAATCATCTTTTTATGAGTTTCCCCGACAATCTGTACTATACCAAGGATCACGAATGGATAAAAATCGAGGGCGGTAACATCGCTGTAATCGGCATCACTGATTTCGCCCAGAAAGAATTGGGGGACATTGTTTATGTGGAAGTGGAAACGGTGGGCAAAGCCCTGGAAGCAGAAGCGGTATTTGGAACGGTGGAAGCCGTAAAAACGGTATCGGATTTGTATCTGCCAGTTGCAGGTACCATCAAGGAACTCAATCCGGCCCTTGCCAGTTCACCGGACCTGGTCAATACCGATCCCTATGGAGCCGGATGGATGATTAAAATGGAAGTTTCCAATCCCGCGGACCTGGAAGGGCTGCTGAGCGCTTCGGCCTACCAGGCCGTGGTGGGTTAGTTTACCCTGTATTGCTTTTAATTAACTTATTCCTAAATATTTCCAACCGGAACCTTGTCTAACCATGTTACATATACGGAACAGGAACTCGTTCATTTGCTGAGAAACAGGGACAACCAGGCCTTTAGCTATTTATACGATAATTATTCCGGCGCTCTTTACAGCATCATCCTGCAGATCGTGCAGGAAAATGAGCTGGCCAGCGATGTATTGCAGGAAGTCTTCATAAACATATGGCGTAAAATCGAGAGTTACGATGCCCTCAAGGGGAGGCTTTTTACCTGGATGCTCAATATTGCCAGAAATGCCTCCATTGACACCCTGCGCTCAAAAAATTATCAGAACTCCCGGAAAAACCAAGAATTAGGTGATCACGTACATACAGGCGGAAATGGCCAGACCCTGCAGCCCAATGTAGACCATATCGGGTTGAGAAAAACCCTGGAAAAGCTGAAACCCGAGCACCGGGTATTGATCGAACTGGCCTATTTCAAAGGTTATACGCATGAAGAAATAGCAGCCATTGAAAATATTCCCCTTGGAACGGTGAAAACCCGTATCAGGAATTCTTTGTTACAGTTAAGAGAATATTTGAAATAATTTGGACCTACAGCATTACATATCGAGCGGTGTCATAGAAAGCTATGTGTTCGGCCTGTTGAACCAGGAAGAACGGATGGAATTCGAACAGTTGTGCGCCACCCATCCTGAATTAAGGGCTGCCAGGGATGCATTCGAACTGCAGCTGGAAAAGCAGGCCCTTGCCCAGGCGGTGGAACCTCCTGCCGGCCTCAGGGAGCGGGTCCTCCAATCCATAGAGGTTTCCGGGCCGGGTTTTTCCGATGCGAATCCGCCGCTGGCCCCTGTCCGGAGCATGGGATGGCTCCGGGCGGCCGCTGTTGCCTGCATGGTGCTGCTGCTGGGCAGTTCCGTCCTCAATGTCTATTTTTTCAGCCGGTACAAACTCTACAGTGCCCGCTATGACCAGCTCGTGGCAAGCCAGCTGCAAATGGCTTCAGCCAACCGGGCCATGCAGACCAGGCTGCAGGATTATGAATCAGCCCTTGGACATATTAAGAACCCGGGCATGATCGTGGTCAAACTGCCCGGTGTCAACTCGAGCCCCGCCAGCCTGGCCACCGTTTACTGGGACAGCCAGTCAAAGGACGTATACCTCATGGTCAACCAGCTGCCCCGGCCGGCTGCCTCCGACAGGCAATACCAGTTATGGGCCCTGGTGGATGGAAAGCCTGTGGATGCCGGTGTATTTGACATCGGGGACGGCCTGCTGAAAATGAAAAACATTCCCCGTGCCCAGGCATTTGCCATCACCCTGGAAAAAAGGGGCGGAAGCCCCAGCCCGCACCTGGATGCCCTCTATGTACTGGGTAAGGTGTCCGCCTGATTTCCCTGTTTATTACGGTAATCAAAAATAATACAGCAGGCAAAGCCCCTGTTTTTGTCAGATTTTTACTTTTTTTACAGCATGATGCAAATCAACTGGCTGAAAAAATACCTGGGGAAGATATATGCCCCCCTATGCTGGACCCTGCTTGTTTTGATACTTTTAACGCTTCCCGGCAATATGCTTCCCAGTGAACCCGGCTTTAAAATACCCCAATTTGACAAGTTCGTCCATTTCTGCCTGTTTGGCGTATTTGTGGGGCTGTGGTGCCTGTATGTGCATGTCCGTCAGCCGCTGGCGGTAAAAAGATTACAATGGTTTTTCCTGGTATTTTCGGTCGCTGTGGCATTCGGCATCGTCATGGAGTATGTGCAGAAGTACTATATCCCTTTCCGGGATTTCGAGTTGGGGGACATCATCGCCGACATGATCGGGGCGGGTGTGGCCTATGGGATATGTAATATCCTCCTTGCTGAGGAAAATCATACTCATTCCTCCGGAAAAACCGGGTAGTAAATTCCTCGCTCCCGGTTCCCGGGTAAAAAATAGGAAAGGCCTGCCTTTAACCCCAAAGCGCCGCAGTCCGGAAGGGACAAAAAAAAGTAAGCCCCTGTAGAAACAGGGGCCGTAACCAAAACTAACTGCTTATGAGAAAATTGACTGCTTTATGTGAGTCAAATAGAAAAGACAAATTGTACTACTAGTTATAACGCAAATCAGGTGCCAATATTATGTGATACACGTTAACAAAGAACTAAAACCATTCACTTCAAATCCAATGTATAAAGGTACGTCTGAAAACATGATTCGGATTTATTTCAACCGGGGTATAACATTTTTTTAGCAATACCCCCTTTTTAATCTTCCCCGGAGCCTTTCTCCTGCTACCCTTTTAAGACGCTCAACGGACCGGAAAGTTTAAAGAAACCACGTTAATTAAATACAAAAACGGCACTATTAAGGTAGTGCCGTTTTCAGTCAAATCAAAATTATTTCGGTGAATATATCGTCCTGCCCGGTTTAACTGCCGAAAATCCCCTTTATTTTATCCATAATACCCCCTCCGGCGCCCTGTTCCAGGCTGCCAAGGATTCCCTGGATCCCCTGCCCCCCGGTGAGGTGGCCCACAATACCCTCCAGGCTGAAGCTGCTGTCATTGGGGTCATTTGTCTTGTGAACCAAGCTTTGCAGCACGTTGGGAATGAGGTTACCGGCAATGCCGCCGGCCGTATTCTGGTCCAGGCCAAACTTTCCCATCAGGCTCTGCACCACCCCCGCGGAAATACCCTGGGTGGCCGGATTGGAGGCAATATCGCCTCCCTTGCCCTGCAGCAGGCTCAGCACCTCCTGTCCTTTTCCCTGTGAAATCATGCCTTTCAGGCTGTCGATGATGGAACTGCCCGTTGCGGCGACTGCTGCCTCGTGCTGGCCATCGGGAATGGCCGGATTGTTCAAAATGGCAGTGCCTGCATGTTCTTTGATCAGATCAATAAGGTTTTCTAACATATCAATTAAGTTTGTTACAATGTACGATTTAGCTGTTACAGGGAGCCGTCCCAGCTGAAAAATTTTAAGTCACGCATTAATTTTGCCTGGCCATCTTTTCGGAATTCTCCGCAAACTGCAGAGCGTCAATAAATTCCTGGATATTGCCATTGAGCACGTCATCCAGGTTATATACCGTCAGCCCGATGCGGTGGTCGGTGACCCTTCCCTGCGGAAAATTATAGGTCCTGATTTTGGCACTCCGGTCACCGGTGCTCACCAGGCTTTTGCGGTGCCGGGAAATCTCTTCTTCCTGTTTACGGACCTGCTCTTCATATAATTTCGTACGAAGCATCTGCATGGCCTTTTCCCTGTTTCCCAGCTGGCTGCGCTCCGTCTGGCAGACCACCACTACCCCCGTCGGAATATGGGTCAGGAACACTTTGGTTTCCACCTTGTTGACGTTTTGCCCGCCTGCCCCTCCACTTCGGGCGGTCTCCATTTTTACATCACTTTCCTTGAGTTCGAAATCCACTTCCTCCGCCTCCGGCATGACTGCCACCGTAGCCGCGCTGGTGTGTACCCTGCCGCTTTGCTCGGTATCCGGCACACGCTGTACGCGGTGCACGCCGCTTTCAAATTTCAGGGTACCATAGACATCCTCTCCCACCACCTCCACCTGGACCTCCTTATAACCGCCCACCGTTCCCTCGCTCTCACTGAGTATGGCGGTTTTCCAGCCTTTCTTCTCACAGTATTTAAGATACATCCTGAGCAGGTTGCCGGCAAAAAGACTTGCCTCATCCCCTCCGGTGCCAGCCCGTATTTCCAGTATGGCATTCTTTTCATCCTGGGGGTCTTTGGGAATGAGCAGCTGCCGGATATAGGACTCCATTTTTTCCTTTTTTTCCTCCAGGGCCGGGGCCTCTGCCTTGGCAAGCTCCCGCAACTCCTCATCATCGCCGTTCAAAGCCTCTTTGTAAAACTCGATATCATCCAGCAGTTTCTTGTATTGCTCGTAGGAGAGCACAATTTTTTCCAGGCTCCGGTATTCCTTGCTCATGGAACTGAACCTCCGGTTGTCACTCACGATTTCCGGATTACCCAGCGCTACACCCAGGTCTTCAAACCTCGCTTTGATGGCTTCTAAATTATCTAACATAGTTTTGATGTACTTTTATGGATCATTGCCAACCGGGCCTGGAAAAAGGAACGCCCCGGCCGGTCCTTACCCGGTTCGGGTAAAAATGGTTGCAAAGTTAATCGTTTCACAGTTTAGATGACCTACCGAAAATTTAAGGCGGATTATTTATTCACGGGCCACCATATGATGGAGGCCCCCTCCGTGCTGGTTACCACCGGCGAGGGCCGCATCAAAGCCATCGTTTCCCCCCTGGAAGCCGGGGAGGATGTTGAAGTGTTCCGGGGGATACTCTGCCCCGGATTTATCAACTGCCACTGCCATTTGGAGCTCTCCCATATGAAAGGACTGATCGCAGAAAAAACCGGCATGGTTGATTTTCTGCTTGCTGTCATGCAGCAAAGGACAGCGGACCCGGACCGCATTGCCCAGGCCATCGGGGAGGCCGAACAGGATATGCTCGACCATGGCATCGTTGCCGTGGGGGATATCTGCAATACGACGGACACCCTTAGCCGAAAAAGGGAGGGAAATATGTATTACCATAATTTTATTGAGGCTGCCGGCTTTGTTCCGCAGGCGGCCGCCCAGCGGTTCGAGGCCAGCAGGGAGGTATTCAGCCAGTTTGCCTCCCTCTACGACCTTCCGGTGGAATCCAATTCCATGGTGCCCCATGCGCCCTATTCCGTATCAGGGAACCTGTTTGGGATGATCACCCAATTTCCGGGCAATCACCTGCTGACCATCCACAACCAGGAGAGCGAGGAGGAAAACGAATTCATGACAGGGGGTACGGGCAGTTTCCTTCAACTTTACCGGGCACTTGGGCTGGATATTTCCTTTTACCGGCCATCGGGCAAAAGAAGCCTGGCAGGGTTGCTTCCCTATTTTTATTCCAACCAATCCCTGATCCTTGTACATAATGTTTCCACCAGGGAAGAGGACCTCCGCTCGGTTGAAGAGTCAGCCCCGGCAGGCCTGGAAATCTATTACTGTCTTTGCCCTGGAGCCAACCGGTACATCACCGGTATGCTTCCGGATATCGGGCTGCTGGTCAGCCACGGGTGCAAGCTGGTGCTGGGAACAGACAGCCTGGCCTCCAACCACCAGCTTGACCTACTCAGTGAAATCAAGATTCTCCGTCAGCAATATCCCCAGCTGGATACCGAGACCCTGCTTGGTTGGGCGACCCATAACGGGGCCCGGGCGCTGCAGCTGGACGCTACGCTGGGCAGCTTCCGCAAAGGGAATCAACCCGGGGTGCTGTTGTTGGAAGATACCCGGGGGCCGCAGATCACTGAAGCTACGCGGGTCAGGCGCATCCTCTGATCATACGCTATACACCCCCGGTCAGAGGACAGCCTGCAGGACAGGCAGCGTCCGCAGACTCCCGAAATCAGCGATATGCAGGCTGTAAAACTGCTCGAGAGCATGCAGCAGCACCCGCCTGCTTTCCTGGTTAAGCCGGATTTCCTGCAATTCAGCGGGCTGCCTGACTTTGAGCAGCTGGGAGGTGATGAAGGCATAGGGCTCATCCAGAAAATAGGGATGAACGGGCTGTTCGGATACAAAATATCCCTGTTGCAAATCCAGTACATGGTCCCGGGCACTGTAGGCATCGCTGATCCCGAAACCAAAAAAACCGGTCAGGTGAAGGGCAAAGAACAAGGGGTAATTGGCCGTTACGGATTCGGGGCTTTCATCCAGGTAAATAAATGCGTCTTCGATAAAATGGAACAGGTCCGCATTGGGCTCGGGCTGTTTGAGGCATTTTTGCAGGAGCTCCACCATGAAAAGGGCGACACAGTTTTTCATCACGCTGAAATAGAGATGCCTGTAGAGGTAACCCCATTTGTATTCACGGATGCGCTGCAGGTTCTTGAGTTCATTATGGTAGACCACCAGCTCCAGCAGGGCAGCGGGTTGAAACAGGTTGGCGTTTGCAGATCCCTTGCGGGAAACACTTCTCGCCCCGTTTACGATATAGGACTGGATGCCAAATAACTCTGTGTACAGGGAAACAATCATACTGTTTTCTCCGTATTTCACCGTGCGCAAAACAATTCCATTGGTTTTAAATACCATATATACCTCAAAAAGCCCGCAAACGGGGGATTCGCCAAAGTTACCAAGCGTCAGCCCTTGAAAAGCCAGTTAAAATAAGTTTCTTTGCCGGGTAAACCCTTCTTCTATTTAATTATTAGTCCAGTCATTATGTGGGGAAGCATCGCCCGTTTTGTATTGAAATTCCGCCTTTTATTACTGATCATCCTGGCAGCCCTCACAGTCTATATGGGTTATGAGGCCTCCAAAGTGAAACTGAGTTATGAATTCACCCGGGCCATACCCACTGACAACCCCAAATATGTGGCTTATGAAAACTTCCGAAAGAAGTTCGGGGAAGACGGCAACCTCATGGTGATCGTCGTACAAACGGGGCATTTATTTGATCAGGCGGTGTTTAACGATTATACGGCCCTGAGCCGCGATATCCGGAATATCCCCGGTGTAGACCAGGTGCTAAGCATCCCTTTTGCAGCCAACCTGGTTAAAAAAGACAGTTCAACCAAACTCAGGGCCGTATCGGTGTTTGGGACCGGGCCGCTGAATCAGGCAGCCATAGACAGCAGCAAAGCGGTCTTCCTGGGACTGAATTTTTACCGTGGTCTGCTCTATAACGCCGAGACCAATTGCTATTTGATGGCCATCAATGTCAATAAGGAGGTAATGGCCTCTGCCAAAAGGAACCTAACCATCGGGGCCATTACCGAGGCCGGTGACCGGTTCGGCAAAAAATACGGCCTGGATATGCATTATACCGGACTGCCCCTGATCAGGACCAATATGGCCACCCGGGTAGCCAGGGAAATGAAGTGGTTCCTGATCGGTTCCATTGCCCTGTCCGCGCTGATCCTGCTGCTTTTTTTCAGGAGCCTTTCCACCATGGGCCTCTCTTTGCTGGTGGTTATGATCGGAGTGGTATGGAGCCTGGGAACCATGGGCCTGCTGGGATATAAAATAACGCTCATCACCGCCCTTGTCCCGCCCCTGATCATCGTCATTGGGATTCCCAACTGCATTTATTTCCTGAATAAATACCACACGGCCTACAATGATAAGGGGGACAAACAGGCTGCCCTGCTGGAGATGATACGCAAAATGGGGGTCGTGACGCTTTTTTGCAATATCACCGCAGCCATCGGATTTGGTGTTTTTGCCCTGACCAAAAGCGCCATCCTCAATGAATTCGGGGTGGTTGCGGGCATCAATATCATGCTGCTGTTCTTCATCTCATTTATCCTGATACCAGGTGCCCTGAGCTATTTTCCGGCTCCTAAAAAAAGGCATACGCGTTACCTGGAAAACAGGTGGCTGATGGCCATACTCATCAGGCTGGAGCAGTGGACCCTCAACCACCGTAAACTGATTTACGCCATTACCGGCGTGGTGCTGCTGCTGTCCTTGTTGGGCATCCTGCAGATCCGTTCGGAGGGATTCATTGTAGACGACCTGCCTAAAACGGACAAGATTTATACGGACCTTAAATTCTTTGAGCACCAGTTCAAGGGCGTGATGCCGCTGGAAATTGTGATCGACACCAGGAGAAAGAACGGCCTGCGAATCAACCCCATGCAAACCTTCAGTAATATTGAGCAGCTTTCCGCGTATATCGATTCCCTGCCGGATATGGCCCGGCCACTTTCCATCGTGGAAGGCCTTAAATTTGTCAGGCAGGCCTATTATGACGGCGACAGCAGCAGCTATGCCCTGCCCACGCAGTTCGATCTTCCTTTTATAGCTTCCTACCTCAATATGAAATCCGATGACAGCAGCCCTAAGAACGGCCTGATCAAACTGGTAAATTCCTTCATAGACTCCAACCGGCAGCAAACCAGGATCAGTATCAACATGGCTGATATCGGCACGAAAAAACTGCCCGTGGTTCTCCAGCAAATTGAGCAGAAATCATCCCAACTCTTCGATTCCTCCCGCTATACGGTCAGTCTGACGGGCAGCAGCATTACCTTCCTGGAAGGCAGCGCATTTATCATCAAGGGGCTAAAGCAGAGCATCGCCTGGGCTTTTTTGCTGATAGCCGCCTGTATGCTCTATCTGTTCAGGTCGGTGCGGATTCTGTTTTGTTCCCTGATACCCAATATGATTCCTTTGATCATTACCGCCGGGGTTATGGGATGGGCGGGAGTAGCCTTAAAACCCTCCACAGTACTGGTTTTCAGTATAGCGCTCGGGATAGCCATAGACATTACCATACGGTTCCTGGTCAATTATAAACAGGAGATGGCCACCGGCAGGGACAGTGCCCAGCAGACGGTCATCAATACCATCTACAGTACCGGTATCAGTATTATGTATACCTCACTGGTCCTTATAGCCGGTTTTGGCATATTTTGTTTCAGTGATTTCGGGGGGACCAAGGCCCTGGGATGGCTGACCTCCCTGACCCTGGTCATGGCCACCTGTACCAACCTGATCTTCCTGCCCACCCTGCTTATGACGGTGGTAACTAAAAAAAAGGGATTGCCCGATGATCCTGCCGGTTCCGGCCAATCAGGGCAGAACCTCCTTTAATTTATTTTCCAGGTCCATGCCCCTTAATTCCTGGGCTATGATCTTTCCCTGGGGATCAATAAGCACATTGAAGGGTATGCCCTGAAATTGAAAGATATCGACGGCCCGGCTGTTCCAGTACTTGAGGTCACTGACCTGGGTCCAGGCGAGCTGGTCGTCTTTTATGGCCTGCTGCCAGGCTCCCTTATCCTTATCCAGGGAGACACCAAGAATCGAAAAGTTCTTGTCTTTGAATTCTTTGAAGACCTTGACCACATTGGGATTTTCCCCGCGGCAGGGACCACACCAGCTGGCCCAGAAATCTACCAGGACATATTTTCCCTTAAAGGAGGAAAGGGCAATATCCCGACCGTTGGCATCGGGCAAAACGAGTTCTGGCGCTTCCTTACCGATCCATGAATTTCCCCCGGTGGCCTTATTGGCGGCCTCTGCCATCTGGGCCTTTTGGGCCTCATAACCGCGTTTCATCTCCTTTACCACGACATTGTCCGGATATTTGCGGTAGAGCATGTTCATTTCCTTTTCGAAATCCGGGGTGGAAAAACTCCGGGAAGCCCATCCCAGTGCCAGGGTGCTCAGGGAGGGGTTGGTGCTGGTTTCAATGAAATTTTTCAGGTAATTATTCAGATCAATGATGGAATTGTTTTTGGCCGACGTCACCTCGATCATCACGCTGTCTGGTGCATTGGCCCTCTTTAGGCTGTCCAGGTCAGCAAATGCCTTTTCAACGGCAAAGTTCTTCCTGCCAAAAGTGCCAATCAGTTCCCTGAGCTGGCTGCTGGCGGGAGAACCGGTGACCTCATAATAGTCGTCTTTTTTGGAAAGGTCTACATCCACCTTAATGTCGTCGGCATCGTTGATGATGGGAACGGGTATATTGTCACCGAATACCAGTTCATAAATATCCTGACCCTTGCCACTACCCTGCAGGCTGAAACTGCCCGCATTACCGGAAAGTTTGGCTGAATCCAGGATAATGGGAGCCTGGTCCTTACCGCCGGAAATGGCCTGCAGGGACACTTTGCCGGCAAACCCATTTTTGAAAGTGCCCGTTACGCGGAATTTCTTGTGACCTCCGTCCTTACAGGACCAAAGCAGCAGCAGGGCGGCACCCAGCCATATCAATCGCATTTTCTTAAACATAATGATAATCGTTTCTTTTTTAAATGAATATACAGCCCCGTTAATTTTTTAATTTATCCAGCAAGAGCTGGTTGGTAAGTTTGGGATCGGCCTTTCCCCCGGAAAGCCTTTTCACTTCCCCGACAAAAAGCCCGATCAGGCCTTTTTTCCCTTTTTTATATTCCAAGACCTTTTCCGGCATTTTTGCCAGTGCTTCCTCCACCCAGGCCATGACGGCACCCTCATCTGAATTTTGCAACAAGTTGAGCTCGCTGGCAATATCCATGGGTTCTTTTCCGGGCTGGTTTATGAGCAGGGGAAGGATGCGGGTAGAGGCCACCGAAAAGCTGACCCGGACCTCCTCCACCATTTGGATCAGCCTGGAGAGCATGGCGGGGGAAACAGGAAAATCCTTCATGGAGCGGTCCTGGTCATTGATCCAGGATCTTACCGGCCCCAGCAGCCAGTTAGCGGCTGCCTTATAATGGGTGGTGATGGCCGTGAGTTCACCGAAATAATCCGAGGTTTCCCTTTCGTCACAAAGCACCCGTGCATCATATTCGGGCAGTTGGAGCTCCCCGGTATAGCGGGCAACCAGCTCCTCCGGTAGCGGGGGGATGGAATTTCGTACCTGTTGGAGGAAAGCATCCGTGATATCAAATGGCACCAGGTCAGGGTCTGCAAAATACCGGTAATCATTGGCCTCCTCCTTGGAACGAAGGGCAAAGGTGGTACCGCTGGCAGCATCAAAACTGCGGGTTTGCTGCATGATGGGTTCCCCGTTTTCAATGAGTTCAATCATCCTTTTGGTTTCATATTCAATGGCCCGTTTAACATGTCGTATGGAGTTAAGGTTCTTGACTTCCACTTTCGTGCCAAGGGCCTTTTCCCCGACCAGCCTGACCGAAACATTGGCGTCGCAGCGCATGGAACCCTCTTCCATATTGCCGTCGCATACCCTGGTATAGCGGAGTATCTTCCGCAGTTCGGTCAGGAACGCGTAGGCTTCCTCGCTGCTGTGCAGATCGGGTTCCGTCACGATCTCAATCAGCGGCACGCCGGCCCGGTTATAATCTATGCTGGTAAATTCCGGATCAATGTCATGCAGGCTTTTGCCGGCATCCTCTTCCAGGTGTATCCGGTTAAGTCGTATGTCCCTTGGGTGCACACCGCTGCGGATATGCAGGTATCCTCCCTTGCAAATCGGAGTGGTATGCTGGGTGATCTGGTACCCCTTGGGAAGGTCAGGGTAAAAATAATTCTTGCGGGCAAAATAATTATGCCTTTCTATTTCACAATGACAGGCCAGTCCCATTTTAATGGCGTATTCCACGGCCTTCCTGTTGAGGCGTGGCAGGGTACCGGGATGACCCAGTGTTATGGGGCTGACATGTGTATTGGGTTCGCCCCCATAGGAGGCCAGGTCACCGCAGAACAACTTCGTTTCCGTTAACAGCTGGGCATGGACTTCAAGGCCCACCACTATTTCATATTTATCGTAATTAATCTCCATGGCTTCAATGGTTCATTTCCTGCAGGGCCCCCGGCAAAAGGCCGGCGCTACGGCTTAGCCCCGGAACCGGCCTGTGGTCCGTTTTTTTGGGGAAATGTCGTTTGCAAAAATACCGTATTCGGCCCGTATTTCCTGTCGCCTCCATGACGAATGGTCCCTTAAAAGGCAACCCTGCCCGTCATAGGATGCGGGGCAGGGGTCATATCCGGCAGCGGGAAGCGGGCTCCCAGCAAAAACGGGCGGCCTGCAGGCCGCCCGTTCCAATAAAAACATTGTATTGCCTACAAATCGGCCGTCTTTAATTTCCGGGGTATCTTTACTTCCACTTCCTGTGTTTTGTCTTCCCGCAGGAATTTGATCTTAAAGGAATTCTTCTCCCTGGCCGCGCGGGACAGGTTAGCGAGCTCTCCTGCGTCATTGACCGGCTTGCCGTCAAATTCGGTAATGATATCTCCCTGCCTGATACCAGCCTTGTCTGCCGGAGACTCATCATCAACATCCAGGACCTTGGCACCTTTGCCCTCCTCGGTATCCTGGGCATGGATTCCTATTTTGGGCCTGCCCGGTGAATTCCAGGAAAATGCCCGAGGGGCCTGGAAATTACCCGTATAGGGTCCTTCCTGGAGATGGCGCAGCTCTTCCAAATCCGGCATATTGATCTTAAATGACTGAAGGTTTATCGTATTGCCCTTACCCAGTTCAGCCTGGACTTTTTGCTCCTTTCCGTCACGGGTATAGGTTACCGTGACCTTGTCTCCGGGTTTGTAGCCATGTATTACTTTGGACAGGTCTTCGGGGTGGCTGATCTCTTTGTCATCAACCCGAACAATCTCATCGCCTTTTTGCAGGCCTGCTTTTTCTGCTGCACTCTCCTTGGATACGCCGGTGATTTTGGCGCCTTTTCCCTCGGCCTGCTCAGAGCTAACTCCCAGAAAGGCGGAATTGCCATGTCCGATGGTAACCAAGCCATCCCCATCCCCGCTCAAACTCAAATTTCCATTAAATTCCCCCACCATAGGGGGTTGGTGCATATCAGGCCGGAAAGTAAACTCCTGATCGCGCATTATTTTCCGGCGGATCTTCACATGGTCGCCACTGTATTGTTCAGCTGGCTTTCCATTAATGAATACCTTCCCGTCCTTGATTTCAACGTTCAGCTTGACATCCTTTTCCCCCCTGACGCTGATTATGATGTCCTCATTGTCTGCTTTGGCTTCCTTACCGGCCTTCGCTGCATCCTGTTGGGCCAGACCCGTCAACTGCATGTTTAGGACCAGTGCAACCAGTCCGGCTGCGTGCAAAAAATATTGCTTCATTATTGGTTCAATTTTTAGTGATGAATAATTGTCTACGTTATTTTTCGTACATCAAATATAGGGAAAATTATGAATTACGAAAACTTTCGCAAACAAGCACCGCTTTTTAACGCTTCCTTGACAAATCAGGAAAATCCGGGCCTTCTCTGCCGGCCGGACAGGGCTTTTTTTCAGGAAGAGGCCCGGACCAGTTCGCGGACGGTATCGATGACCTGTTGGAGGTTTCCGGCATACTGGCCGCCGGCGGTAGCCATATTCTTCTGGCCCCCGCCGCCGCCCTGGATCAGGGAGGCAATATGTTCACGGACGATCTTGCCTGCATCGATTGACCTTGCTGCGGCTACATTGTCTGCAACGATGAGGGCGACAAAGGGTTTGCCGCCGATATTGGCGCAAAGCACCACCACAAAATCGCGCAGGTGGTTTTTCAGGTCAAAGCAAAGTTTTTTCAGGGCCTCCGCAGAGGATACTTCCACGATGGCGCCTATAAAGTTGATCTGGGCAATGATTTCATCCTTTCCAAGGAGTTCGTTGCGTATGACCACCAGCTGCCTTGCTTCCAGGCGCTCGATGTGTTTTTTCAGTTCCCCGTTCTCACCCGCCAGCTGTTCGACTGCCTTCAGGGTCTCTTTGGGATGCTTGAGTATTTCGCGGATCCCGCGCAGTTCAGCGGATTCATGCTGTATGTATTCCAGGGCAGCCTTTCCGCTGATGGCTTCCACGCGCCGT
This sequence comes from uncultured Bacteroidota bacterium, assembly GCA_903906365.1. Lineage (GTDB taxonomy): Bacteria > Bacteroidota > Bacteroidia > Chitinophagales > Chitinophagaceae > Puia. The sequence goes on from CAIVKC010000022.1 coordinate 75,463, forward strand.
ACGCCTGCAGCCACAGCCGATTCATGTAAGATCCGGAACAGGCCCAATTCCCCGGTAGCCCCCACATGGGTGCCTCCGCAAAGTTCCACCGAGTAGGCCGGATCAATCTGCACGACCCGCACCAGGTCTCCGTATTTCTCCCCAAAAAGGGCCATAGCGCCAGATTGCAGGGCTTGTTCCCTGGGCATTTCCCGAATCACGACAGGTATGTTTTCGAATATTTTTTCATTGACCATCTGTTCAATTTGCCTGATTTCCTCCTCCGTTACACGCGCAAAATGGGAAAAGTCAAACCGCAGCCGCTCTCCATTGACCAGTGACCCCTTCTGGGCCACATGGTTTCCCAGCACGCGGCGCAGGGCTGCATGCAGCAAATGGGTAGCCGAGTGATGCACGGCTGTATTCTTCCTGGTCACCGGGTCTACCCGGGCAACCAAATCCCCTTCGGGATGAGCAGGCAGTTTTTCGGTGAAATGGATGATCAGGTCATTTTCCTTTTTGGTGTCGGTGACGTTTATCACCTCACTGCCGAATGCCAGTATGCCCCTGTCTCCCACCTGGCCACCGCTTTCGGCGTAAAATGGGGTGGTATCCAGAACAAGCTGATAGGCTTCCCTGCCTTTGGCTTTGACTTTCCGGTACCGGATCACATGACTTTTTGTTTCCAGGGTCTCATAGCCCACAAATCCACCGGGTGTGCTTTCCTGCAGCACCACCCAGTCCTCGGTATCCACTTGGCCCGCCGCCCGGGAACGGTTCTTCTGCTGGTCCAGGGCCATCCGGTATCCTTCCATATCCACTTCCCATCCGGCTTCCCTGGCCATCAGCTGGGTCAGGTCTATCGGGAAGCCATAGGTATCGTTCAATTCAAAGGCGAAAGCCCCGGCCACGGTCCTGTTGCTTCTCTGCTGGGCAAAATCATCCTTTACCAAGCCGGCCGGCTGCTGGCCGCTTGCTTTGGCAGGGGAAAAGGCCTCAGGCACCACCGCATAGGCGCTGAATTTTTCAATTCCCTTACCGAGGGTGCGCAAAAAGGCCTCTTCTTCCTCGCGGACCACTTTGCTGACAAATTCAAGCTGACCTGACAATTCAGGAAATACCGATTGAAACTGACCGGCAATCAGGGGGAGCAGCCTGAAAAGCAGCGGATGCCTGCCATCGAGGTAGGAATAATAATAGCGAACGGCCCGGCGAAGGATACGCCTGATCACATAACCGGCGCCGGTATTGGAGGGCAGCTGCCCGTCAGCAATGGCAAAGGCAATGGCACGGATATGATCCGCCAGTACCCGAAATGCAATATCCTGGCGGCTGTCGCTATAGCCATAGGTCTTTCCGGTGAGTTCGCCTATCAGGGCTATCGTGCCTGAAAAAACATCTGTATCATAATTGCTTTGTTTGCCCTGCAAGACGCGGACCAGGCGTTCAAACCCCATACCGGTATCCACATGCTTGGCAGGCAGGGGCTCCAGGCTTCCATCCCTGAGCCGGTTGAACTGAATAAACACATTATTCCAGATTTCGATGACCTGTGGATGGTCGTTGTTGACCAGGGTCTTCCCGTCGGTCTGCCGGCGTTCTTCATCGGGCCGGCAGTCCACGTGGATCTCCGTGCATGGGCCGCAGGGACCGCTGTCCCCCATCTCCCAGAAATTGTCCTTTTTATTGCCCAGCAGGATTCTTTCTTCCCCGATCCACTTTTTCCATTCTGCCATGGCTTCTTCATCAGTGGGCAGCCCCTCAGAGGCATCCCCTTCAAAAACGGTGACATATAAACGGTCCTTGTCCAGGCCGTATACTCCGGTGAGCAGTTCCCAGCTCCAGGCAATGGCTTCTTTTTTAAAATAATCACCGAAACTCCAATTACCCAGCATTTCAAACATGGTATGGTGATAGGTATCCACGCCCACTTCCTCCAGGTCATTGTGTTTACCGCTGACGCGCAGGCATTTCTGCGTGTCTGCCACCCTGGGATTGGGCGATTTTTTATTTCCAAGAAAATATTCCTTGAACTGGTTCATACCGGCGTTGGTAAAAAGCAGGGTGGGATCATTTTTGATGACGATGGGCGCTGAGGGAACTATAACATGCCCCTTTGACTGAAAATACTCCAGGAATTTGCTTCTTATTTCTGCACTTGTCATCATAGTCTAATAAAATCTTTGGTTGTTATTTGGGATGCTAAGAATTATATTTGTAATTGCCGTAAGGCAAACAGCGTGGCAAAGGTACACGATTGGTATTGTTTTTGAAGTCCGGAAAAGCCTTTTATGACAGTCTCGCATCATGAAGAAGATTAAGTATTACTATAATACCAATACACTCCGATATGAAAAACTGGAGACTCCGCTTCGTGTAACCCTGCTGCGGATACTTGGTTTTTTATCAGCTGCTATCGTGACCGCGTTGATCCTCGTGTCACTGGCCTATAAATATTTCCCCTCAGCCAATGAAAAAAGGCTTATTCAGAGAAATGAAGCCCTCAGGGACAATTATTATGTGCTCGATGATAAGATTAAAAAATTGCAGGAACAGATGAGCGAACTGGAAAGAAGGGACAATCATGTTTATCGGGCCATTTTTGAGGCCAATCCCATTCCCGACAGCGCGCGGGCCAAGGCCCTGGACCAGCAAAAGGAAATACAGCTGGTACAGGGTATGGATCAGGACAATTTATCGACTTCCATCGCCAATACGCTTAACAATCTGAACTCCCGCATTGTCACGCAGGCCAAATCCTATGTGGAAATCGACGGGTTTATCAGAAATAAAGAGCAGCTGCTGGCTTCCACACCGGCCATTCAGCCGGTCAACAACAAGGATCTCAACCGGATTGCCTCCGGCTACGGGTACCGGATCGATCCGGTGTACAAAACCACCAAATTCCACGCAGGACTGGATTTTGCGGCTCCCCAGGGGACACCCATTTACGCGACCGCCAACGGTACGGTGGAAACGGCCGGTAATACTGGAAACGGATATGGTAACCACGTGGTAATCAACCATGGATACGGCTACCAGACCCTTTACGGACATATGTTCCGGGTAAAAGTGCGTCCCGGCCAGCATGTAAAAAGAGGGGAGGTCATCGGCTGGGTGGGGTCCACCGGGAAAAGTACGGGTCCCCATTGCCATTATGAGGTACGCAGGAACGGGGATACCCTGGACCCCGTATTTTATTTTTACAACGATATCACCCCCGAGCAGTATGACAGGCTGCTGAAACTGGCCGCTTCCAGCAACCAAAGCTTTGATTGATTGGAGGGCCCGTGAGCGCTTTGCAGTCCCTGGCAAGACCCGGCCTGGGCCGGCCGGACTGGTGGTAAGCCTGTTTTTAAACCAAAGCCAATCCAGGTAAAGCCAAACAACCCTATCTTTATCAAACGGAATGGTTTTTGACAAATGTTATTTAGATTATGGATAAATCACTTTCACAGATAGCCTTCGATTTTGATGCCCCGCCGGTGGCTACCCGCCAGCCCGAACCGGCCCCCGGTCAGCAGGAACAACCTGCGGTGAATGTGGGGCTGCGAATCAAGGCACTCAAGTCTGCTGCACCGTCCGAACCGGAACCGGCTGAAGAAGTTATTGCGGTTGCACCCCCTCCCCCAAAAGAGGCAACCCCCGCCGCTGGTCATGCCAAATCAACCAGGGGCCGGAAATCCATTAAACAGACAGAAGCCGAAGCCGAGCTGATTGATATCCCCGAGGACGAAGTCCTTTTCCAGAAGCACTATTATTCCATGGGGGAGGTTGCCGATATGTTCCGCGTGAATCATTCCCTGCTTCGTTTCTGGGAAAATGAATTTGACATCATCCAACCCCGTAAGAACCGCAAGGGGGACCGCCATTTCCGGCCGGTAGACATAAAGAACCTCCACCTCATCTACCACCTGCTCAGGCAAAGGAAGTATACCATTGAAGGAGCCAAGGATTTTCTTAAAAATAACAAGAAAGCGGAAGCCAGGTTCGAGGCAGTCAAAAAGTTAAGCCAGATCAGAAATTTCCTCCAGGAACTCAAAGCAGGCCTCTGATTCTTACTGTTTTTTTTCCCCAGGGACCTGCGGTTGTCCCGTCAGCCTTATATCGGTCGTAGCCCCGGCTATTTCCACCTGAAGTGCACTCATCAGTTCCAGTATTTCCAGGTTTACCTGCTGGCGCAGTGCGTTGAATTCATTGAGGGAAAGGGCAGAACTGAAAAAATCGGCATTGATCAGAAACGCGGTAGGTGTAATGTCTCCCAAAAACACGGTGGGGCTTTCAATTACCGGCTTGTTGAGAATGCCTGCAATACCTTCCGTCAGACGGGCAAGGGTCGCTGCGCTCGCATTCAGACCGACCTGCAGGCGGATCTCCGCTTTTCGCTGGGTTCTGAGGGTCAGGTTGTCTACAATGCTGTCTACCATCTGTTTGTTGGGTACGGTGACATAGGTCTTTTGGTCCGTCCGAATACGGGTGCTTCTCAGTCCGATCTTTTCAATGGATCCGGTGAAGCCCTGGACTTTGATCGTATCCCCGGCGGTAAAGGGTTTATCGAAAAATATGATGAAGGAGGCAATCAGGTTTTCAACACTTTCCTTGGCCGCCAGCGCTATGGCCGCTCCGGCAATACCCAGCCCCGTTGTCAGTTTGGATATTTCAAAATGGAAGGCATATCCAAGCACCATGAGCGCCCCGATGATCACCACAACCGCTTTGAGGAAATCCCGGAAGAAAACAATCAGCTGGTTATCGCGCAGGTCACCGGCTTCACTGGCCTTACCGGCCATGATCATGGCAATAAAGTCTATGATGCGCAGCAAAAGCCAGATAAGTCCGCAGATCAGCAGGGTGATGGCCAGGGCATGTATGATGGACTTGGAGGAAACCTCATAGATATCGAAGTCAAATTCCTCGGGAAAATGCAGTTTTTCCAGCGCTGCGAAAGAAATAAAAACAAACAGGAAGGTGGAAATGGGGGTGGCAATCAGGTTGATAAATGTCGTTCTTTCCACCTTGGAGGAAGCCCGCCGGATAAGCCGGAACATCAGCCCGGCCACCTGCCGGGAAATGAACCGCTTGAGCAGCAGGGCCAGTAATACTGTAATGGCGACGCCAAGGTATTTTTTTAGCGGGTTGCTGAGTATGAGCTGGTTCCAGAAATCATGCATGTCCTTGAAAGGTTTTATTCCTCACCAACCTGACGCTGCCGGTGGCGGTTCCCTGGTTGATTTCCGGCAAAAATATTACAATTCAGGCTCGCAGCCTGCTCAGCGGCGTGAATAAATTTCCAGGATATTCTTCTTTAAGACGTAGAGGCCTGCCTGGGTTAACTTTATTTTACTGGCCTGCTGGCAGTTGGCGGGTAGAGGCTCCTGCAAAATCCCGGGCATGCCCAGCTGGAATTTCAGGAAGTTAATATCATTGTGCCCAACCATGTTTTTGTCAAGGACGGTAAAATCGGACCAGGCCTTCAAAGGGGAATGGTTTTTCAGGGTACCATAGTGATCAAAGATATAGACACCCTTCAGCGAATCATATAAGTATACCAGTCCGCCCTGGTCAGTGATCATGGAAGGGTCCGGGATGGTATCAAAAAGCTGACGGAAATCTGTGGTCTGATCCAGGATGGTTCCGTCATCAGCAATCCGCTTGAGCCGGGCATCCAGTTCATCAAAAATCCAGATATTGTTATCATAGGCCAGCCCGATGGCTTTTGCCTGGAAAATGCCAAGGCCCCGGAGATCAATGGTATTGAGGATATTGAGGAAGCGGTCCGTTTCCACGATGGTGGCGAAATCCCGGTAATAAAGCAGTATTTTAAGCGGGTTGGTGACATCCATATAGGTGATGTCCCCAAAACGGCTCACGGCATTGTATACTCCCAGGGAATCCCCATTGGGATCGAGCTTACGGAGCTGGTTATTGTGCGTGAGCAGATAAATATTTCCCAAATAATCCACCGAGAAATCGGCGATATCGGCCTGGATGGACCTGGACAGCCTGTAGACGGTATCCTGCTGCGCCCGCAGACACGGGGGACAAAGGAAAAACAGGGCCATTATGAGGATGGGGACTCGCATCAGTTTCTGCAGATTTTACTTTCCATTTCAGGCAGCCAGGAATGTAATTGCAATTCTTGACCGTCAAAAACAGCGTAGGTACAATAACGAATCCAGTCTCCCAGGTTGATGTAACGACTGCCTTCCTGCAGCCTGTAGTCGATGGGCAGATGACGGTGTCCGAAGATCAGGTAGTCAAAGGCAGCCGTCTGTAGCACTTCCCTGCAATAGGCGATGAGCCATTCCCGGTTCTCGCCCAGAAAATGTTCGTCGGTCTGTCCGGTGGCGGCCCGGCTCCTCCTGCTCAGGAAGCCTGCCAGTCCTACGCCCACAGCTGGGGGAAGGATACCGAATAATCCCTGGCAAAGCCGGTTCCTGAAAATTTTTTTTATGAATTTATACCCATGGTCACCCGGGCCCAGCCCGTCTCCGTGTCCAATCAGGAATTTCTTTCCGTTCCACTCAAATGCCCTTGGTTCATGGTAAACCGGGATGTTAAGTTCGGTTTCGAAATACCCGCTCATCCACATATCATGGTTGCCCACAAAAAAGACAACTTTGATCCCCCCGTCGGTGAGTTCGGCCAGCTTGCCCAGCATACGCGTATACCCTTTGGGAACGACGGTCCTGTATTCATACCAGAAATCGAAGAGGTCTCCTACGATGAAAATGGTGTCTGCACTTGGTTTAATCTGATCAAGAAAGCGGATTATCCGCTTCTCACGCTCCAGGCTGCTGGCGTGATCCGGGGCCCCGAGATGAAAGTCGGAGAGAAAGTATATTTTTTTTCCGGAAGGAATTTGCATCAGGTAAAAATAGCAAATAAAAAAGTCCTGCCATCAGGATTGTTCGTCCACCAAAAAGACATAAACTTCCCTGGGACCATGCACACCCACCACCAGTGTCTTTTCAATGTCTGCTGTCCGGCTTGGACCGGTGGCCAGCGTGATGAGGGAGGGCATCCGGCCGCCATACTTTTCTTTGAGGAACGATAGTCCTTCCCGTATATCATATACCAGCTGGCTGGTGTAGGCAAGACAAATATGAACCGGAGCATAGACACTTACGGTGCGACCGCTTGGCTGGGCGGCACTCATGACTATGCTGCCTGTCCTTGCGATAAGCAGTTCACAGGAGGTGATGGCAGCATCTGATTGTTCAAGACCGGTGGCAACAGTAAGGGGACCTGCCTGGTCTTTTAGGATCTGTATGATTTTATCCTCCTGGCAGAATAGGTTGTTCCATGCATGAAAGCCGGCCAGTTTGCGAAGCTGTGCCGCCATTTCCCGGTGATCCAGGCAAAAAATGAATTTTCCCTGAAGGCCGGTAAACTTTTCGGCGAATTCCACTTCCAGCTGCCCGGGGGAGGCCGTGAATACAGAGGTGTTTCCCTCGCTTTGGGGAAAAGGAATAGGCGTTGAGTGACTCAACGCCTGCCTTATCTTTTTAAGAATATTCTCCTTTGCAGGCGATATCTTCATGGAATTATTTTATTTCATCGCTGACAGCGGGGTTCAGCGCTGAGCCCGTTGTCACCTCGGTGGCAATCAGGGGTTCAGGCAGTTCGGTGTGGTCGGTGACATCCAGCGCCCTTTTTTCCTCATAGGGGCGTTTGCCGATCAGGGCCTCTACGTCGCTTTGGAAAAGCACTTCCTTTTCAAGCAATGCTTCGGCCAGGATCTTGACCTCTTTTGTTTTACCCGTGAGCAGTTCCTTAGTGTATTCGTATGCCTTGTCAATGAGTTTACGGACCTCTTCATCGATGAGTTTGGAAGTTTCCTCTGAATAAGGCTTGGTGAAAGAATTTTCAGCGGCAGGATCGTAAAAACTTACATTCCCCACTTTTTCATTCATTCCATATACCGTTACCATGGAATAGGCTATACGGGTAATCTGCTGCAGGTCATTTTGAGCACCGGTGGATATTTTTCCAAAATTCAATTCCTCGCTTGCCCTGCCACCCAGCGTCATGCAGATCTGGTCAAAAAGCTGGTCGGTATTATAGAGGTATTGTTCTTTGGCGGTGTACTGGGCATATCCCAGTGCAGCGACTCCCCGGGGAACGATGGTTACCTTCAGCAGCGGATAGGCGTGCTCCAGGTACCATCCGCATATGGCGTGGCCTGCCTCATGATAGGCGATGATTTTCTTTTCCTCCGGAGAAATGATCTTGTTCTTTTTTTCCAGGCCGCCGATAACGCGGTCCACGGCATCCTGGAAATCTTCCATTTCCACGTTATCCTTTCCTTTTCTGGCGGCAATCAGGGCAGCCTCATTGCACACATTGGCTATGTCGGCTCCCGCAAATCCGGGTGTTTGTTCCGCCAGTTTATGTATATCGAGTTTGCTGGAAATCTTGATCGGTTTGAGATGCACTTTGAAAATAGCTTCCCTTCCCTTCAGATCGGGTTTATCTATTGATATCTGCCTGTCAAAGCGGCCTGGTCGCAGCAGGGCCGAATCCAGTACATCGGGGCGGTTGGTTGCCGCCAGCACGATAATGCCGCTGTCTCCCCCAAATCCGTCCATTTCAACGAGCAGCTGGTTGAGTGTACTTTCCCGCTCATCATTGCTCATAATGGCATTCTTTCCCCTGGCCCGGCCGATGGCATCGATTTCATCGATGAAAATGATACAGGGGGCTTTTTCCCTGGCCTGTTTGAAAAGATCCCTTACCCGGCTTGCGCCTACACCGACAAATAATTCCACGAAATCAGATCCGCTCATGGAAAAGAAAGGGACCTGGGCTTCCCCGGCCATGGCTTTGGCAAGCAGGGTTTTCCCGGTACCTGGAGGCCCTACCAGCAATGCCCCCTTGGGTATCTTTCCGCCGAGGGCCGTATATTTTTTGGGATTCTTGAGGAAGTCAACGATCTCCATCACCTCCACCTTGGCTTCATCCAGCCCGGCCACATCGCTGAAAGTGATGTTTACTTTGGCCCCCTTGTCAAAAAGAGTAGCCTTTGATTTGCCGATGTTGAATATGCCTCCCGGACCGCCGCTTCCGGCCTGTCCGCCCATCTTTCGCATGAGCATCACCCAGATCAGAACGATGATCAGGATGGGCACGATGAGCTGCAGAATGGGTCCAAACCACTCCCCTTCTGTCTTGGATTCAATATTGACTTCCGGAATACCCGGGTTTTTGATGAAAAACTCCCTGAGTACTTTTTCATATTCCTTGACATCGGTCACTTTGAATTCAAATTGCGGACCCTCTTTGGGGGTATTGGCAGACCAGTTGTTCTTACTTCCCAGCTTTTCTTTATAATAGCTCTTCTGAAGACTGTCTTTCTTAATATAGACCCTTACCACTCCCTTGTTGGAAATGAGGTCAATCTTTTCCACGTCACCATTGGAAAGCATGTGTTTCCTGAATTCCAGCTCGTCTACCTGGTGGGAGTCCGGGGTAAGGGGTCCCCAGAGCTGTATACCGATCAGCACAGCGGCAATGATGGCCCATATCCAGTATATGTTGAACTTCGGTCCTTTCCTGGGATTGTTACTATCTTCATCACCCCTCGGCCTGAACCTGGGGAAATTACTTTTATCGTTTTGTTTCAAATCTTCCTGTGGCATATTGTTTGTTTCGTGTCCGTATTCCTTATTAAATGAATTTGAGGGGTAAAAGTTCAAAAAATTCCGTTATTCCTCTGTTGTCACCAGCACCAACCAGGAATCCTTACCCCGGATGCTCCTCGGATTTTCCGTCATTCCACATTTCTTCCAGCCTGTAAAACTTCCTGGTTTCCGGCTGCATCACGTGAACGACGATATTGACATAATCAATCAGCACCCACTGCAGCGCCTGTTTGCCTTCCTGTTTGTAGGGTAGTTCATGGCAGGTTTTAGCCACCAGTTCTTCCACAGACTCAGCAATAGCTTTTACCTGTGTGGTGGATTTGGCTTCACACAAGATGAAAAAATCAGCGACTGCTTCATGAATTTTTCGAAGATCCAGGGAAACGATATGTTCCCCCTTTTTTTCCTGTATAGCGTGGATGATGGTTTTAAAAATTTTTGAATTTCTGGTTATTCGGGCTGCCCGCTGTCTCTTTGGGGAAGCTAACATAGACACTTGTTCCAATAATATAGACGTTTTTTGATGAATTATATTTTAACCGTAAGAAGCATATTTTAGGCTTTGTAGCCTTTGCGCCCCCTGCTTTGCTGCATAAACCAGGTGCTCCGGCTGCCCGTACCCTGTTATTTCTGAACTACAAATGTTAATTTCGCAACGCTCAAAAATAGGAATCTTTTGCCACATCCCGCCACCATCCCTCCACATAAGCCCGAACCGCCTATTGGCCACAGTTTTACGGCATTACAATCTGTTGACAGTACCAACAACTATGCCATGGCACAGGTTCATGCGGGATTGGCCAGGCACGGAATGGCGATTTTCGCCCGTGAACAGTATGCCGGCAGGGGCCAGCGGGGAAGAACCTGGGTGGCGGCTCCGGGGGACAATATCACCATGAGCGTAGTGTTGGAGCCTCATTTTCTGTCTCTAAGCCAGCAATTTCAGCTGAGCGCCGCATTGTCCCTGGCCATCCATGATTTTCTGCAATCATTTACTTTAACGCCATTTTATATAAAATGGCCCAATGACCTGTACTGGGGTGACAGAAAGGCAGCAGGTATTCTTATTGAAAGCATCCTCAAAGGCGATAAATGGGCTTTTGCCGTGGCGGGCATCGGTATAAATATCAATCAAAACAGCTTTCCGCCCGGGCTGCTTCACGCAGTTTCCCTGCAGCAGGTTACCGGCAGGCACTTTGAACCCGAAGCACTCGCCAGGCAACTATGTGAGTGCCTCCAGGCGAGATATGTACAACTCCGGCAGGAAGGTTTTGAACCCATCCTAAAGGAATATAACCGGGTCCTTTTCAGGGCAGGCCAACTGGCAACCCTGAGAAAGGACGGCAGGGAATTTCAAACTACCATTCTGGGCGTAAGTGAAGCCGGCCGGCTGCTGACCGGGGAGGAACCCGAAACGGGTTTTGGGTTCGGGGACATCCAATGGGTCATTTCCTGATGGCTTCCCATGCCCGGATGATCTCCTGGGCGTGTTCCTTTGACTTGGGTTTATGGAATATTTTGACAATGATGCCCTTTTCATTTATCAGAAAAGTGGTCCTGTGCAATCCCATGTACTTCCTGCCGTAGAGCAGTTTTTCACCCCAAACGCCGTATTTGTCAATGACTTTATGGTCTGTGTCTGCAATCATCGGGAAGGGCAGCTGGAACTTTGATTCGAATTTTTGGTGGCTTTTTTCGTCATCCGGACTGACGCCGACCACAGAAAACCCCTGACCGGTGAGTTCGCCCATATGGTCCCGCAGATTACAGGCCTGAACCGTACAGGTGGGGGTATTGTCCTGCGGATAGAAATAAAGGACCAGTTTCTTCCCCTTGTATTCGCTCAGTGAAATTTTATGTCCATGCTGGTCCTTCCCTGAGAAGGCCGGGGCTTTGTCCCCTTCTTTTAATTGGGTCATTATATATAATGTATTCAATGTTTAAATTGGTGTGCCGGACAGCGAATCCCGGCGGGGCAGGTAAGTCCCTTACCGCGTAAAGGAAACACTGTGGGAAGCCTGGTTGCCGGCCTCATCTTCCACACTGATTTTCAGCGTATGCTTTCCGGGCAGGCAGTGCTCATCAAAATCATAAATGAAGGACTTCCCCTTATCGTTACTGAAGCAAAGCCACTTACCGTCGAGTTCTGCCCTGAAATGCTTTACCTCTCCGAGATTGTCCTTTGCCAGGATAATGATGCGTGAAGCCCTGGAAAGGTTGGCGCCGTCCGAGAATCCGACTGTAATGATCTGGGGCGGCTCCTGGTCGACTACAAGCCGGAAACTGCCAAAGTCCCTGAATTTGGCAGAGGCCCAGTCCTGCTGCCAGGTTACTTTTTCCACGACCTGCCTGCTGCCGCTGGCCAGTTTCATGACCACTTTATCCCTGGTAATAACGTCCAGCGGGCGGTTTGGTTTGATCCTGACCAGAAAGGAATCCTGCAGGGGGATTTGGGGTGATCCAATATGGTGCACAGCCGAAACCACAGCCGGCATATTTTCCTCCGATCTTGTATAAACGAGATGCACCGAATCATAGAGGCAGTTTTCTCCCAGGTAAAAGCAACAGTCCTGAGCTTCCATTCCATCGAGCATGCGGGGCTTAAAGAGTTTTCCCTCCTCCCTGGTTGGGGGTATGGCCCCTGCCTGGAAGCGGATGGAAAAATGCAGGTCGGAAACATTGCCAAAGGGATCTTTCACCTCCAGGTGCATGGCATGGACTTTACCGTCGCTGAGGTCGATCAGGCCCTCGCTGCCGGGCGGATGATACACGGAAGCGCCAAGGCCCTGGAGGTGGAAAAGCTGTTGGAAATAGGGGCCTCCGTCTGTCTTTGTTCTGTAATCAAAATGGGCATTGACGCCCCGGGTAAAATCATAGCCGATATTATCCATCTGAAAACCAATGACGGCCTTCTGGTTGTCATACAAAGCAGCCTGGTAGATACCGTTGCGGTTGGAGGTCCCCGATTCGGTGTCAAAGGCGGAAATGGCGAAACTGACCCGGGAGCTGCGCGATAGGATTACCCCGCCCGGCAGCAGGTCCCTGCCGCCCTGATGCCGCAGTGTATAAATCCTGGGCACCTGTTCGTATATGCCACGGTTGCGGTCATATACAGCCAGTTTCAGGAGCACGGGCCTGGTATGGTCTGATACGGGAAGGCCGAAAAGCAGCGGATTGAGGTTGAGGTCTGTAGCCGTATTTCGGATTTCAAAATGAAGATGGGGAGCCTGGGACCCCCCGGTACTGCCGCTCAGGGCAATGAAGTCCCCTTTTTTGACGGCAAACAGGCCGGGTGGAATATCCAGGAAGACACTCCAGGACTCCCGGATGTATTGCTGTTGGCGGACCCAGGCAGCCAAGGCGGGAAAGAACTGGTTGAGGTGCGCATACAGGGTGGTATAGCCGTTGGGGTGGTTGATGTAAATGGCCTGCCCAAAGCCGGCCGGCTCTACTTTTACCCGCGCGATATATCCGTCGGCAGCCGCGAAAACCGGCAGATTGACCCTCTTTTCGGTTCGGATATCCAGCCCCATGTGGAAATGGTTGGGCCTGAGTTCCCCGAAATTTCCGGCCAGGCTGATGGGAATATTCAGCGGATTACGGAAATACCCCAGCGGGTAGTTTTTGGGTTGGAACAACTGTGCCCGCAGGTTAGTAGCCATAAGAACCAGCAGGACGAGCCAGGAAATCCTTTTCATCAATGGGTAGATTTTGATACCAGCCTGCAAAGCTCCAGAAAAAACCCGACAACTCACCTGAATGCGGAGGGAGATGATAAGAAATAATTAACAATATCACCCATAAGGGTAACCTGCGGGCTGTATACCGCGTCCAAGTGATGTTCAGTGCTATAACAGACAAGGCGCTGGAGGGCATTTTCGGCTGTTCCAAAAAAATACCCGCAAAAGGGTATAATATTTTACAAGTTTGGTACAGCATTTGGCATGCATTTATTGTCTTAATATAAAGTATACGTTTAAACCAGCATCATGAAAAAGTTTCGCAACAATTTGGTTATTTTCCTTGCGGTAACGGTGGGTACCCTTATCGGAACCTTCAAGGGCGAAGAAGCCAAGCAAAAATGGGTCTTTAAAATAAGGAGCAAATACGACAATAAGCGTCTGATGGCTGAAAAACGCTCCATTGCCCGTAAAGGGGGTGTATTGCTGGATGATATTGAACTGGCCTCCTATCATAATAATTAACCTGTATATATCTTCCCATGATTTAGAAGCCCCGAATGATCCGGGGCTTTTTTGATTTTCGGCCGGACCCAAAAAAGGCTGGTCCGGGGCCGGATACCGCCCCTGCAAAAATTAATCGTGAAAATTAAGGGCACATCCTTACTTTTGCGCAATTTGTTTTGACATGCCAAAAGATAATTCGATACAATCAGTGCTCATTATTGGTTCTGGCCCCATCATCATCGGGCAGGCCTGCGAATTCGACTATTCCGGTACCCAGGCTGCCCGCAGCCTGCGCGAGGAGGGGATCGAGGTTATTCTGATCAACAGCAACCCGGCCACCATCATGACCGATCCGATGATGGCAGATAAGGTGTATTTGCTTCCCCTGACCGTGGAAAGCATTGAGCAGATCCTGGAGGAAAACAATATCGACGCCGTTTTGCCGACCATGGGCGGGCAGACTGCCCTGAACCTGGCTAAGGAGGCCGAAGACCTCGGCATCTGGGAAAAATACAAGGTGAGGCTGATTGGCGTGGATATTAAAGCCATAGACAAGGCGGAGGACCGCGAAAAATTCCGTCAGTGGATGATAGCCCTGGGGGTGCCGGTGGCCACGGCCAAGACGGCCAATTCCTACCTGGAAGGCAAGGAATTTGCCCAGGAGATCGGTTTTCCCCTGGTCATACGCCCGTCCTTTACCCTGGGAGGTACCGGGGGCGGTTTTGTCCATGACAAAGATGACCTCGATGAGGCCCTCAACCGGGGGCTGCAGGCTTCCCCGATCCATGAAGTGCTGGTGGAAAAAGCCGTTCTGGGCTGGAAGGAGTTTGAACTGGAACTGCTCAGGGATGCCAACGACAATGTGGTAATCATCTGTACGGTGGAAAATTTTGATCCCATGGGGGTGCATACAGGGGATTCCATTACGGTAGCCCCTGCCATGACACTGAGCGATACGGCCTACCAGCTGATGCGCAATACCGCCATTATGATGATGCGGGACCTGGGCAATTTTGCCGGCGGCTGCAATGTCCAGTTTGCCCTGAATCCGGATACCGAAGAAATCATCGCCATAGAAATAAATCCAAGGGTCAGCCGGTCCTCGGCTCTGGCTTCCAAAGCCACCGGTTACCCCATTGCCAAGATCGCGGCCAAACTGGCCATCGGCTACAACCTGGATGAACTCAAAAACCAGATTACCCAGACAACGTCCGCCTATTTCGAACCGGTACAGGATTACGTAATTGTAAAAATGCCCCGCTGGAATTTCGATAAATTCAAGGGCGCCAATGACACCCTGGGCCTGCAGATGAAAAGCGTGGGTGAGGTGATGGCCATCGGGCGCAGTTTCACGGAAGCTGTGCAGAAAGCCTGCCAGAGCCTTGAAAACAACGCGGTTGGGCTGGGCTATTACGGAAAAAGCCTCATGCACGCAGAAGAACTGCTTGAATACATCAAAGTGCCCAAATGGGACCGGATCTTCCGAATCAAAGATGCCCTGATGGCTGGCATTTCGGTAGGCACCATTTCCAAGGCCACCAACGGGATTGACAGATGGTTTCTCTATGAAATCCAAAAGATATGCAATCTGGAAAAGGAATTGGCCAGGCATAAACTGGAAACCCTTCCCCTGGAACTGCTAAAGGAAGCCAAAAGACATGGATTCAGCGATGAGCAGATCTGCCGCATCATGAACGACGGTACAGAAGACGGCCTCTATGAGAAAAGAAAAGCGGCCGGGATTACGCGGATTTTTAAAATGGTGGATACCTGTTCTGCGGAATTTGAAGCCAAGACCCCCTATTTCTACTCCACCTTTGAGGAAGGAGGAAGCAACGAAAGCAAGCGCAGCGATAAAAAGAAAATCATCGTCCTGGGTTCCGGCCCCAACCGGATCGGCCAGGGCATAGAATTCGATTACTGCTGTGTGCACGGGCTGCTGGCCATCAAAGAATGCGGTTATGAGGCCATCATGGTGAACTGTAATCCTGAAACCGTCTCCACGGATTTTGACATCGCGGACAAACTCTACTTTGAGCCCGTATATTGGGAACATCTTTGGGAGATTATAGAACACGAGCAGCCGCAGGGCGTCATCGTACAGCTGGGTGGCCAAACCGCCCTCAAGCTGGCCGAAAGGCTTCACCAAAAGGGCATACCGATCATCGGAACCTCTTTTGACAGCATGGATATTGCCGAAGACAGGGGCAGGTTCTCCGACATGCTCAAGCAGCTGGACATTCCCTATCCGGAATACGGCACAGCCTATAACGTCGATGAGGCCATCAAGGTAGCCAATAAAGTGGCCTACCCGGTATTGGTGCGCCCCTCCTACGTTCTTGGCGGCCAGCGCATGCGCATAGTCATCAATGACGATGAGGTGGAAAAAGCGGTCATCAGCCTGCTTAAACATATACCCGGCAATAAGATCCTGATTGATCATTTCCTGGACCGCTGCCAGGAAGCCGAAGTGGATGCCATCTTCGATGGGGAGAACTTCCATGTGATGGGTGTCATGGAGCATATTGAACCGGCCGGCATTCACAGCGGCGACAGCAACGCGGTGCTGCCCGCCTTCAACCTTACCCCGCTGGTGGTAACCACGATGGAGCACTATGCGGAAAAAATCGCCCGCGCCCTCAATATAATCGGTCTTATCAACATTCAGTTTGCCATTAAGAATGACAAGGTCTTTGTGATAGAGGCCAACCCGAGGGCTTCCAGAACCACCCCGTTCATCGCCAAGGCTTACCAGATTCCCTATCTCAACATAGCCACCAAAATCATGATAGGTGCCAATAAACTGACCGATTTCACTTTTGAAAAGAAGCTGAAAGGCTTTGCCATCAAGGAGCCGGTATTCAGTTTCAATAAGTTCCCGGGGGTCAACAAGGAACTTGGACCGGAGATGAAATCAACCGGGGAAGCCATTCGTTTCATCAAAGACCTGCGGGATCCCTATTTCCGGCAGCTCTATAAGGACCGGAGCATGTACTTAAGTAAATAAAACAGTAATACACGGGTTATCAGCCCTCTGATAACCCGTGCTTGACGGCATACATCACCAGGCCTACCCTTGTTCTGACATGGAGTTTTTCAAACATCGTGTTGCGGTAATCATCGATACTGCGGGCTGAGACGTGCATCATGGCCGCAATATCCTTATAGGTAAGTTCCGAGCAGATAAGCCGCATGAATTGCTTCTCCTTCTCGGTAAGCAGGACCGTCTCTGCAGTAGGCATATCCACCTGAGAATTGAGCCCGCGGATAATCTTTCCCGAAATATAATCAGAGAGGTAGAAGTCCTTTTTCATAACCGATTCCAGGGCAAATTTCAATTCGTCCGGATCAATATTTTTTAGAATATATCCCTTGGCACCGAGTCGGAGCATTCGGATAATTGTCTTTTCATCGCTGAACATGGACAGGGCCAGAACTTTTATCTGGGGATAGTGGGTATAGATCCAGCGCGCAGTTTCAAATCCGTCGACCTCGGGCATATTAACATCCAGCAGTATTATATCCGGTATGAGGTGCCGGGCAATCTTCTCCTTAACTTCCTTTCCGTTTTCTGCCTCAAAAATAACCGTATAATTATCAAAAGATGCGACCAGCCTGGCCAGCGCCTTTCTCAGCAGCGTATGATCGTCAGCGATGGCAACCTGAATTCCCTTGTTTGTGATTCTCATATTCCTACAAAATACTTTAAGATTCGACAGGCAACTCTACCTGAATGAGGGTCCCGTTTCCGGGTTTGCTTTGTATGGATATCTCAGCACCGATGAGGCGTGCGCGGTTAACCATGCTTTTTAGGCCCAGACCGCTGGAGGCATTCACTGATTTTTTCTTTTCCTGCGGTTCAAAACCAATGCCATCATCCTGCATCCTCAGTACAAATTTATTGTCTTGAGAATAAAGAATAGAAACAATTACATGTGAGGCACGGGAATGCTTCAAAATATTATTGAGCATTTCCTGGAACATCCTGAAAAGGAATATGGCCTTTTGCTGTTCCAGAAACAATTCCTTCCCCTCCACGGAGAATTCAACCTCCATCAGCCCGTTTTTCCGCAAAATATCCAGTTCAAAACCAATGGCCTCGGCTATGCCGATTTCCGATATCCGGTCGGTGTGCAGGCTCTTGGTAAGATCAGCCATATCATAGATAACCTTATTGAGCATGCTGCGGCAGTTTTCCACTCCCCCGTAGGCGGGGTGCGACCTTTCCAGCGGTAAAACGGACAGGGAAAGCTTCACCACCGAGAGTACCTGCCCGATATTGTCGTGTAATTCCTGGGCTATTACCCGAAAGGTGGATTCCTGGATTTCAAGTTGGGAACGAAGCAGTTCATGCTCATACTGGTCCTTCAGGGAGGCCAGCTGCTGTTCCTGCCGGTGCTGTTTGCGCTGGTACAAAAACAGAATGGCCACAATGAAACCCACCAGCAACAAAGCCAGTATACTCCCCAGTACTATGACTATATAGATTTCCTGACTTTGTATCGGCATAAAAAGGAAATAGCAAATAATGAATATAGTAAAATGTTCAGCAGATCAAGAATCACTCCCAGGTTGAGCTGAATTACAACCGGCAGCCGGTTTAAGAAATTTACGTAGCCGAAGATGGGAAAGCTGCAGCTGTAAAAGAACAATAAGCCGGAGCAAATCCAGAAGGCGGGTTCCCTTACCAGGCTCACCGAATGGGGCAGCACAAAGAGTTCCAGAAAATAAAAGATGCAGATGGCTGCCACCAGAAAACAGCCCAGGGCATAGGTTTCCGAGTGAAAACGATGGGCCGAAAGTCCGCGCAGAATGTCCAGGCCGGCAACAACAGGATACAACAGGATGAAAAACAATATGATCCGGCGGGCCACCTTCTGCCGGATCACCTGCCGCAGCATCCAGAAATAAAAAATGAATTCCAGGGTGGTAAATACATTATAGAGCAGGGTGGTATTGGCATTATTGTCACTGAGTTGCCATCCGATGATCTCCACCAAGGCAGTCAGGGCCAAAAAAAAGGGAAATACCCGAATATACATGGGGGTTTCCTTCCGGAAAATGACCAGTGCGCCAGAGAGGATACTGACAAAAATGAAGTAGATATAAACCGGCATGCCCATGTGCCTACTAAAATACCAACTATCCGCATGAACCTTCTTAAAAAAATAAGGCCTCCCGCTTAACAGAGGCCTTATCAGGTTGGTTTTTCAGATGATGTCTAGACGACCAGGAGCCCGGCATCCCCCTGTTTGACAAGGGTCAGCCCGAGGGCACCCCATTCAGAATCACCATCTATGCTGCCGCCACCACCGCAGAATGGCGGGCAAATTCTTCCTGCATTATAGGCCAGGATTTCAGAGGCACCCTCTTTGGTGATATAAATGTCCTTATTGGTAGTGCCCCCCGTGGTTTCCCGGCTTTTGGTGGCTACCAGTACGATAGTCTGGCGACCAGCATAGGCCGGGTTTTCCGCATAATCCAGGGGATAGGCCCCAAAATATAATTTAACACCGTCTCCCCCGTGCTGCTTAATGGTACCCAGCAGGCTTTCAAGTTCCTCCACGCTGTACCATACACTTAAGGAATCTTCCCTGCCCAGGCGCGCGATATTATGTACCCACCTTTCCTTTTTATAATTCCGGATGACGGCATCAACATGGGCTGTCTTTACAAATTTCCCAACATTTAAGGATTTTTTCTGGATAGTAGTCATTGCTTTTAAGTTTTGGTGTGGTTGAAATATTTTCTTGCATAAAAGTATTTTCTGTTATAGTAAAATAGTACGCGCAAAAAAATGCAAATCAATGAATTATAAATTACTAATATTTATAAATAATAGAAATACAACTATTCATGTTTAAATGACGGTATAATTCCCGTAAATAGACGGAGTCAAAAACCGTAAAAAAAACCGGAAAACCGGACTATTTAACGGGATGTTTTACTCGGAAGGGACCATTCATTGACAATGTCCCTATAGCACCCCTCCGGCAGATCGGGATGGGGGGTGAGGGCTAAAATGTGGACAACCCATTATTTCCTGCTGGACTTTGTTGATAAAGGCACTTTTGTTATGCCTGCGATTAATGTAGTTTTGCGCCTTCTTTTAACATGCCCGGCCGGATATGGAGATTCCCTCAGGGCTTCAATTTTTTGCCATGAATAAAAAAATTCAGTCTGCGCTCATATCCGTCTTTTATAAGGATGGATTGGACACCATTGTCAAAAAACTGCATGAGCTGGGTGTCACCCTGTATTCTACCGGGGGTACCGAGCAGTTTATAGTTTCCCTGGGGGTGCCCTGTGTGGCCGTAGAATCACTCACCACCTATCCTTCCATCCTCGGAGGCCGGGTTAAAACGCTGCACCCTTCGGTTTTCGGCGGAATTTTAGGCAGGCGTGACCAGCCCGCTGATGTAGCCGAAATGCTCCAATACAAGATTCCCGATATTGACCTGGTCATCGTCGACCTGTATCCCTTCGAGGAAACCCTGGCTAAAACCAGCGAGGATGCCGCCATCATAGAAAAAATTGACGTGGGCGGACCCTCCATGATACGGGCTGCCGACAAGAACCACCGCCATGTGGCGGTAGTGGGCTCAAAAGATCAGTACGCCTACCTGCTGAACCTGCTGGAAAGCCAAAACGGGGAGACCACCCTGGAACAGCGCCGGTGGATGGCAGCAAAGGCTTTTGAAGTTTGCGCCCATTACGATGTAGTGATCTCCAAATATTTCAACCCGCAGGAGCCGGACTATTTCCTGGAATCGGTGCCTGGCCGAAGGGAACTCCGTTATGGCGAAAACCCCCATCAAAAGGCGGTCTTTTATGGTGAGCTCGGGGAGATATTCGACAAGCTGCATGGCAAGGAATTATCCTATAACAACATGGTCGATGTCGGGGCCGCCCTGCAGCTCATCGGGGAATTCAGCCAGGCCACCCCAGAAAAAGGGGCCCCTCAGTGCGTCTTTGCGATCATCAAACATACCAATGTGTGCGGCATCTCGGAGCGCCCGACCCTTAAAGAGGCCTGGGACGCTGCCCTGGCGGGAGATCCCGAAAGCGCTTTTGGCGGTGTGCTGGTCTGCAACCATACCGTAGACCAGGTGACCGCAGAGGCCATCAGCGAGATTTTTTTTGAAGTCCTTATTGCCCCTGGTTTTGAGCCCGGGGCCCTGTCCATCCTGCAATCCAAAAAGAACCGGATATTGCTGGTGCAGAAAAAACAGCTCACCCCGGCCATGGAATACAAATCCCTGCTCCATGGTGTGTTGATGCAGCAGCCCGATGAAGGAAACTTTACCGAATGGAAGGAAGCGGGCGGAAGGCAAACAACGGAGGCGGAAAAACAGGACCTGGCCTTCGCCAACCTGGTGTGCAAGCACCTGAAATCAAACGCGATCGCGCTGGTAAAGGATAAACAACTGGTGGGAAAAGGCTGCGGTCAGACCAGCCGCATCGACTCACTGCGACAGGCCATTGAAAAATCCAAGCAGTTTTCCTTTGACCTGCAGGGTGCCGTGCTGGCCTCCGATGCGTTCTTTCCTTTCAATGACTGCGTCCAAATCGCCCACGCGGCGGGCATCGGCGCATTCATCCAGCCGGGGGGTTCCATCCGGGACAAGGATTCCATTGAATACTGTGTCGAGCATAAACTGGCGATGGTCATTACCTCCATGAGGCACTTTAAGCATTAGCGTTATCCCTCCTCCATAAACAGGGATGCCCAGGGGAAGACCATGCCGGCGGAGGCCGAAAGCCGGAATTGAAATAAGGAAGGATGTCCATATCAGAAAACATACAAGGTTACAGGCAACCGCCCGGTAAACGGTCCAGTGCCATATTGGCCCTCAGCCTGGTCAGTTTCCTCTGGGGGACAACCTGGATCGTTTCCAGGCAGGGAGTGCGCTATGTGCATCCCCTTCAGCTGGCTTCCATCCGGCAGACCCTGGCTGGTCTGCTCTATGTGGTCTATTTCCTGTTCCGCAGAGCCAGCTGGCCCAGGGGAAAGGAATGGTGGACGGTATTGATACTCAGCCTGCTTAATTTTTTTCTCACCAACGGACTGACCACCTGGGGGGTAAAATATATTTCAGGCGGACTGGCGGCCATCATTGCAGCCATCTTCCCCCTCTGGCTGGTTATCATCGGTCTGCTCGGGCCCTCCAAATCAAAGGTTTCCCCGAAGGCCATGCTGGGGTTTTTGCTGGGATTCGGGGGGATCTGCATTATTTTCTATGAACATCTCAAGGATTTCCTCAACAAGGATTTTCGTTTCGGCATCTTTATTTCACTGGCCGCTTCACTCACCTGGGCATTCGGGACCCTGTATACCAAACAGAAAGCGGCCCAGTTCAATCCCTATTTCAGCATCGGCCTGCAGATGCTCATCTCCGGGGTCCTGCTCTCGGGTGCCAGCCGTTTGAGCGGCGCCGCCATCCCCCTCAGCAGCATTCCCTGGCAGGCCTGGGCCTCCATTGGCTACCTGGTGCTGTTCGGTTCAGTAATTACTTTCTTTGCCTACCTGTATGCACTGCAATACCTCCCCACCGGACAGGTGTCCATCTATGCCTATATCAATCCGGTAGTAGCCGTTTTGCTGGATACCATTATTTTCCGTGAAAAGATGACCATCTATATTGCCCTGGGAGGAATGGTCACCCTCTATGGGGTGTACCTGGTCAACGAAAGTTTCAAAACTAAGAAAACCGCCGATCAGCGGGTGTGATGGATCCCATTAAAAAAACAGGGCTGGTCCCTAAGGATGGTCCTCAAAACCCTCTTATGAGCACCGGCGCCTACATATCCCAGTACACTTCCTCTTTCAAAAAGAGCTCATAGACCTCCTTCCATCCCTCAAACTGTGGGTCTGTGCCCAGGAAGTGGTTGTGCCAGATGGTAATCATCAGGCCATTGACCCGTTTAACGGACTGGTAATACTGCATGAGTTCATCCAGGGCCTGCCTGGGGGTATATTTTTGCTCGTAATAGGAATTGGCATCCATGAAGCAGAAAGGGAAAACCTGCAAAGGGGTCTGTTCCCCCTTTTCCAGGTCAAACCAGAAAAAGGAAGAAGCCACCGATGCGCGGAAGCCGTTGATGCTGCCATAGCCCATGGAGAAGTCCTTTTCAATCCCCGCCTTCCCCAGCCGCCTGTAGGTCTGCGGCAAATCCATGCGGATATAATGCTGCCGGGAAGAGCTGATCTTCCGCTCCGAAATACGGGAGAGCCATTCCAACTCTTCGTCCAGCAGTTTTTCCTGGTCTCCGCTTTGCCAGGAAGGATGGAGGCCGATGGTATATCCGCTGGCATGGTAGCGCACCAGGTCCTGCATTCCCTTTTTGGAAGGGGAAATATTGCGGTCAACCCCCTTTTGCTCCCTGGCCACCAGGAAAAAATACTGGGCCTTCATCCGGCAATACAGGTGCAGGGAATCCAGCCATTCATAAGCATCAAAAGGGTCCGCCCGCCTGCCGCGGAGCACCTGTATCCTTTGCAGGGCAGCGCGAAATCTGCCTTTCAAAAACAAGCGGGCGAGGGCTCCCGCGTTGCGGTAAGCCCCCTTGTGCAGGAAGGAATAGGCGATGTCAATGTCGTAGGTCGGAATGAACCCGAAAGCGGGACGGCGGAAAACCAGCGCCGGAAATTTCCGCTCCAGGGCCAGGCGGAATTCGTGGATCCAGATATTGACCAGGGGAAGCTGCAGGAAACCTTCCCGGTGGGCCAGGGACTCCCGGTAGGGATAACGGCCATATTCGTCCCGGGGGTGCGGGAGGTATTCTTCATATCGGCTGATCAGGTAGAAACTGGCAGCCAAAATATCAAAGGGGAAGTCCCCCCGGGTCTGGAAGAAGGCCTTATGGTAGTTCAGTTCGAAGCATTCAATCTCCTGGCGCCTGATATAACTTTCGAAAAGCAGCGACGCGGGCTCCAAAAAAAATTCCGCCCCCCCGAGTTCTTCCTTTGAATAATTTATCCCGGGCTGCCCCGAAGCCATGAACTCCTCCCGGTTGGAGGTCAGCCCAATGGGCTGGGCAAATAATTCCCTCCCGATAAATTCGGTAATGTAGCTGAGCCTGGGCGTAATATGAGGGCTGTATAGTAACATGGAAGAAGCTTCAGAATTCAAAAAAAGATCCCCCTGCAGGCATCCTTGATTCACCAGGCCCGGGCCTGCACTAACCGGGATGTTTTTCTTTCCATTGCTGGTTGAAGGTCTGCGGGGCAAAATCCAAATCTCCCCGGTGGGCCGTCCAGCCCTTAAAGGCTCTGTTGACCATCCAGTTTTTCATCTGCTGGCTGCCGGCATTCATCCACTTTCGGTGCAGGCTGGCCTGTTTCCATAATTTCCAGGCCATTTTCTCCCCCCATCCGGAAAGGCCCGCCACTACAGCTTCACTCCGGTTTTCAAGCAACAGTTCATGAATGTTGATTTTCACGGCGCAAACCTCCGTACAGTTACCGCAAAGGGAGGATGCGTAGCTGAGGTGTTTCCATTCACCCAGTTCGCGCAGGTGGGGGGTAATGACGGCTCCGATGGGTCCGGAATAGGTGGTACCGTAAGCATGCCCGCCGATGTTTTTATAAACGGGACAGGCATTGAGGCAGGCCCCGCAGCGGATGCAGTAGAGGCTTTCCCTGGTCTTTTCATTGGCAAGCAGTTTTGTTCGTCCGTTATCCAGCAATATCACATACATTTCCTGTGGTCCGTCGGGTTCCCCCGGCTGCCGGGGGCCGGACAGGATGGTATTATAGACGGTAATTTGCTGGCCGGTTCCGAAGGTGGCCAGCAGGGGCCAGAAAAGCGCCAGGTCGGTTAAAGAAGGAATGACTTTTTCAATTCCGACCACCACAATATGTGTTTGGGGAAACGAACAACTCAGCCGGGCATTGCCTTCGTTTTCGGTAATGGCCACAGAGCCTGTTTCAGCAATAATAAAATTGGCACCCGTAATACCCACTTCGGCCGCGGGGTATTTTTTCCTTAATTTTTCCCGGGCGACCAGGGTCAGTTCGCCAGGCGTCAGATTGGGTGGTGTATCCAGCTTTTCATAGAATAGCCGCGCCACGTCTTCTTTGCTCTTATGCATGGCCGGCGTGACAATATGATAGGGCGGTTCTCCGTCGAGTTGCTGGATGTATTCACCCAGATCGGTCTCCACACTTTCGATGTGGTTTTCCTGGAGAAACTCATTGAGTTTGATCTCCTCGGTCACCATACTCTTGCTTTTTACCACTGAACGGCAGTTTTTTTCCCGGCAGATGGCCAGTATTTCCGCTAAGGCCTGGCCGGCATCTTCTGCCCAGATGACCTTTCCCCCCCTGCGCGTAAATGCGAGTTCAAAATGCTCCAGTTGGTTATCGAGGGATTCCAGGGCGCGCCATTTAATATTTTTCGCTCTTTCCCTGGCCAGTTCCAGGTCTTCGAATTGTTTTTTACCAGCCGGCACGGCTGCGTTATACTTCGAGATATTGAAGTTGATTTTCCGGCGGTGGTCTTTGTCGGCTGCCTTCACCGTACTTTTGGCTGAAAAAAGGGAAGCGTTCTGGCTCATTGATGGAAGGTAATTATAATTCCCTAAAGGGTTCTCTTGAATGGATGCCCGGGCCCCAGGCCCTCTCTCATTTGCTGCCAGTAATGGCCTGGGCAGGGTTCACCGCCTGCCGGGCTTCAAAGTAATCCCTGGCCACCTGTTCAAGTACTGAATAAAACTCAGCGCCGTATTTTCTGATCAGCGCCTCTTTCAAAAAAACGTAGGTGGGCACTTTTAATTTTTTTCCCAGCACACAGGCCGGATTGCACATCGACTCCCTTGGTTCATAGTTTACCATTTCATATTCCTTGGTCTTGTTGATTTTGATCGGGTAAAGATGACAGCTGATGGGCTTTTTCCAGCTTATCTTGCCGTCATAATAGGCTTGTTCGATCCCGCACTTGATGACCCCCTGCTTGTCGCGGAACCCGTACGCGCACATGCTGCCCCCGATGGTGGGGGTTACCCAACCGAATTCCCGGTCATAATTATAGCGGCCGCGGCTTTCAATTTCCCGGATTCCTTCTTCGGTCAGGTAGGGCTTTACGGTCTGGTAGATCTCGTTGAGTATGGTCATCTCCTCTTTTTCCAGCGGCGCGCCTGCATCACCGTCCTCGCAGCACCCTCCCTTACATTTGTGAAGATCGCACACGAACTCTTCTTCTATGACCATGTCGCTGACCAGGATATTATCAATGGCTATCAAATTGAGCATGTTTTAGGTTCGGCAAATTTAATGCAATCCGGCTGTTATTACCTGCTTTTCCATTGAAGGGTGTTGATCATGTGCTTCATGTCCTCCTGGAGGAACTGGTTGACAATGCCCAGCGAATCCTCGTTGGGGGTGGTGTCAAAATAGAGGGCCCCCCGCAGGAAATGCCGGACGGAATCGGAAACAAAGAATTGCTTGGCAGTGGCAGCATTGCCCCCCACCGTAAAGAAGACACCGGTCACGCCCAGCGGCGTTTTCATCAGGGAATCATCGATGGAACTGGCCTTATAGGTATGCTTGTAGCTCATTTTATAGGCATCCTCCTTGAGTTTGTCAAAACTGTTGGGGCCCACCTCTTTGTAACTGATATAAATACGGGCATGGAAGCGGGGGAAGTCAATGTTTATCCAGTAGGGGTTTTCAGGCTTGTCCTCAAAAAAACTGGTATCCCTGATGATGTTTGCATAGACCGGGTATTGAAAGGAATAGGGATAGCCCGGCTGGCTGAATTCCCTGTATTGGTGGGCGGGAAAGGCTATTTTAAAATACCCTTTGGGTTTAGGGGTATACGGGCTGTTACAGGACACCCATAAACAGGAAAGGAGGCAGAGGATTACAGCGTGGCGAAAACTAAAGAATGTTAGTGGCACTTGGGTTGATTTCTTTGAATGAAAAATGGGGGTCCTATCCCTGCATCGGATTATTCCTGGGTCTTGGGGGTTTCAATGACGATCTTCACCTTTTTTACGCGGCTCCTGTCAGCATCCAGTATGGTGAAAACAAAATCACCACAGGGAATCACATCGCCAATTTTGGGGATTTCTCCCGCCAGTTCAAGCACGAGCCCTGCCAGGGAATCGCTGTCGCCCCTGACCTGGTCAAAGGTATTGACGGAAAGTCCCATGGTTTTGCAAACATCGTTGATCATGGTCCTTCCCTCGAATACGTAGGATCCGTCCTCGGCCTGACGGTTGACATTTTCCTCTTCATCAAATTCATCCTTTATATCCCCGATGATCTCCTCCAGCACATCCTCCAGGGTGACAATCCCGCTGGTGCCGCCAAATTCATCCACGACAATGGCAAAGTGGATGCGCTTGCCCTGGAATTCCTGCAGGAGGTCCTCGATGAGTTTCTGTTCGTGCACAAAATATGGCGGCCTGATCTGGCTGCGCCAGTCAAAATCATCCGCTTCGTTGAGGAAGGGAATCAGGTCCTTGGTGTGGATCATGCCCACGATCTCATCCAGACTATTCTTGAATACCGGCAGGCGGGAATAATGCAATTCCTCCACCCGCCGCTTGAGCCCCCCGAAGGAGATGTTATAATCCATGCCGTTGACATCCAGCCTGGTCTTCATGATCTGTTTGACGGTGATGTTGCCGAACTTGATGATTCCCTTGAGGATGTTCTTTTCTTCCTCGGAAGCATCCTGGCTGGTGGTCATGTCTATGGCGTGGTCCAGGTCCTCCAGATTGTACTTCGAGGATTTTTTCCTCCCCAGGAAATGTTCTATCCGCTCGGACTGGCCAATCATCCAGGAGCTCATCCCCTTAAATATCAAATGGATGATCTCCACCGTTCCGGAGGTATAAAATGCAAACTGCAGGTTGTTTTGGGATGCCCAGATCTTGGGCATCACTTCCCCGAAAAGCACCAGCACAAAAGTCACCGATACCAGTTTAATGAGGAATTCCAGCCACACGGTTTCCCGCAGGGGCGTCATCTGGTCAATGAGGAAATTGGAAAGAATGATGATGGTAATGTTGACAAAGGTATTGGCAATCATGAGGGAAGCCAGCAGGGCTTTGGGCTCTTCCAGCAGGTTGGCAATCCTTTTCCAGGAGACATCCTGTTTGGTCTTGAGAATATTGACATCTTTGGGAGACAGGGAGAAAAAAGCCACTTCAGAACCGGATACCACAAAGGAAATAATCAGCAGGAACAGGATGGCAATGGCCAGAATGGTGGTAGCCTGGGGATTAATAAACAGTAAGAAGTGAGAAATTCTACCCGTAATAAAGAAATGATGTCTCAGAGGATCCAAAGCAATTATTTTTCGTGAACAATAGCAGAACCGCCAATCACAAAGGCAGGTCTTCACGGGCCTGCCTGCTATCAAAACGCAAATTTAATGCATTGTCTGGCTTAAAACGGCAAATCTTCCGGGTGATCCCCGATCGGCGGGGTATCAGGATTTCCGGGCCCTTCTATAATTTCGTGAGATACAGAGGGATGTATGCTTCCATCGGACCGCTTATCCAGCATGATGAGATTATCGCCCACCACCTCGGTCGCAAATTTCTTGTTGCCTTCCTTATCCTCCCAGCTGCGGGTCCTCAGTCTTCCTTCAATATAGACCAGGCTCCCTTTGTGTAAGTATTTTTGCGCCAGTTCCGCCAGCCCACGCCACAACACCACGGTATGCCATTCGGTCTGGGAGATCAGTTTGCCGGAGCGGTCCTTGAAAGTTTCTGTTGTGGCCAGAGAGAATTTAGCGACCCCGATATTGCCTTCCAGATGTTGTATGTCCGGATCTTTTCCCAAATTCCCGATTAACATAACCCTGTTCACGCCTCTCATAGAATGGAGTTTAAAATGAATAATTCATCGCTGAAACAATTCCTTTTAAAGTTAAATTTTTTCGGCCAGAAAATTAAATTATTTCGGTTCCGGGCCTGTTTATTAACAGTTTGACCATACGCCGTATTCAGGGAAGAAGGGGGGCTTGGCTGGACAGGTAACTGGTAATCAGCCTGGGAAAGGGATATTGTCCAAGCTGGTGCCGGGGGACAAGCTGGTAACCCTCCCAATTTGCCACCGGTCCCTTGAGTTCCACATGAATGAATTGTCCCTGTATGGTCTGGTGGGTAAGCTGTTGCTTGCAGGGCGGTGAAACCTCCCTGATCCGTATGTTGTTGGGTGCAAATAGCGGGCGGCCTGGAAAGGCATCCCGTATTTGGGCCGGATCCAGGGGTTGGGTGTTTTCCACAAGCGGAAACTCGTAGAGATGCTGCCAGATATCCCTGGTTTGCCGCTGGCGGATAAATACCCCTGCCTGGGTGTTTACTATATAGTAATAAAACCACCTGGTTTTCCTGTCCAGGGATTTTTTCTTGACCGGCAGCGATGACACCATCTGGCCCAGATAGGCCTGACAGTCCTTACGCTGTACGCAAGCCTGGCAGAGGGGCTGCTGGGGTTTACAAACCAGGGCGCCAAAATCCATAATGGCCTGGTTATATATGCCCGGTGCGGTTCTGTCCAAAAGCGCTGCGGCCAGGCTGGCGTAAAAAGCTTTCCCTGCCGCGGTATCCACCGGGGTAGAAATTCCAAAATAGCGCGACAGCACCCTTTCCACATTCCCGTCCACCACCGCATGGGGCAGCCCAAAGGCAAAGGAGGCGATGGCCGCGGCCGTATAGGGGCCAATGCCCTTGAGGGCGCGGATATCCTCATAAGCAGCGGGAAATACGCCCCCGTATTCACCGGAGATTCTTCTGGCCGTTTCTATCAGGTTCCGGCAACGGTTATAGTAACCAAGGCCTTCCCATAATTTAAATACCTTGTTTTCCGGGGCAGCGGCCAGGCTCCGGACGTCGGGGAAGGCGGCGATGAATCTTTCATAATAGGCCCATCCCTGTTCTACCCTGGTTTGTTGCAGAATTATTTCACTCAGCCAGATCCTGTAGGGATCTTTTTCTCCTTTCCAGGGCATGGACCTGGTATTTTCCTTTTTATTCCAGCGGAGCAGTTCTTTGGTGAAATCGGCTTTTTTCATCTTTATTTTCTATTATAAACATACAGGAAAACGTTTAAAACGGCCCTTCTTATCAGTATTTCTACAAATTCATTATCAATATTTTACAAATTGTTTGCTTAAACAAACCAAAACTGCTATTTTCATAATAAATATGTATTTAAACCGTTTTATTGTGGTTTAAAAATTTTATTATATATTTATAATCAGAAACTTATAAAAAAATATAGCAATGAGAAAGGCTGACCTTGTTAACCAAATATCGGACAAAACTGGTATCCCTAAGGTTGATGTCCTGGTGACCTTGGAAACCATGTTTAAGGAAGTAAAAGACACCCTGTCCCAGGGAGAAAACATTTATATCCGGGGATTTGGCAGTTTTATTACAAAGAAAAGAGCTGCAAAGATTGGTAGAAATATCAAAAAGAATGTGGCCGTTCATATTCCTGAACACTATATTCCTGCTTTCAAGCCTGCCAAGGAATTCGTAGCGGAAGTAAAAAAATTGCAATCTGTCAAAGAAGAGCAACCAAACCCGGATGAAGAAATGTAATTTTGCTGCCTTAATCAGATTGTAGTGAGAAAACAGCAGTTTCTAGTAGTAGTCCTGGGAATCATTTTGTTGGTAAGCATGTATTTTTTCGGCCGAACAGTGCCTCCCAGGAAAAAACCGGCTGATTCCTCCGCTGACAGCAATGTCAAAGTGCTTGATTTCACGCAGATACTGCAGGCCTATAAATCTAAGCTCACCCCTCCACAGCTCGCCTACGTCGACCGGCTGGAGCACTCCGTGGTCAGGGGGGATGTCAATAACCAGCAAATCGCTGCTTACCGGCAACTCGCCGGATTCTGGAAAGATTCCGTCAGGGAAGGGTTCCTGCCCTTTGCCTATTATCGGGGGGAACTATCTAAGTTGGAAAATTCTGAAAAAAGTCTCACCTTCGCAGCCCAATTATTTTTGGAGAACCTCCGGGGTCAGGAGGATCCTTCCTTGAAAAGCTGGATGGCCAATGAGGCTAAAAGCTTGTTTCAGAAGGCCTTACAGGTAAATCCTGACAATGATTCCTCCAAAATCGGATTGGGTGCCTGCTATATTTTTGGCAGCTCTGCCTCCAACCCGCAGGAGGTCATGCAGGGAATCCAGCAGATTCTGGAGGTTGCCAGAAGGGATTCAACCAACATGTATGCCCAGTTTATGCTCGGATTGGGGGGGATGGTATCGGGGCAGTTGGATAATGCGGTCAGGCGGCTGACCAGGGTGGTTGAACACCAGCCCGGAAATGTGGAGGCCCTGCTCACCCTGGCACAGGTCTATGAGGAGAAAGGAAATAAGGCTGAGGCCGTGAAATGGTATGAGGCGAGTAAGAAGTGGATCGTGAATCCGGCCATCCTAGCGGAAATCGACAAACGCATTAAATTATTACAATAGGGTATTCCTGTAATAAACAGGAATACCCGGCGAATTAGAAAAATTATTATTCATCCAAAAAATGCATTCTGTATGCCGTGTGGTAAAAAACGTAAGCGCCATAAAATCGCAACGCACAAAAGAAAAAAGAGACTGAGAAAAAACCGTCATAAGAAGAAGAACAAATAAGTTTTAAATCCGGGTGTATGCTGCCCGGTTTTCTTTCCCAACGCTGAGTTTTTTATTTACCCGTAATTGCTGCAGATTGCTTGCTTTGCAATACCTGTTAGATAAAAATCCCTCTCAGCCATTTCCTTTTAGTGATGTATTGATTGAAATGCTAAATGCAATTCTGATTGAACAAGGAACTTATAATTAATGCAGCCCCGCAGGGCGTTGAAATAGCCCTGTTAGAGGATAAAAAGCTGGTCGAACTGCACCATGAAAAGGCCGATGCCAGCTTTGCCGTAGGTGATTTATACCTGGGAAAAGTAAAAAAACTGATTCCCGGCCTCAATGCAGCCTTTGTGGACGTAGGCTTTGAAAAAGATGCCTTCCTGCATTATACAGACCTCAGCCCATATGCCCGCTCCCTGCTTAAGTTCACCCAGATGACCATGAATGAAAATGGGGAAGGGGAACTGGATTTTGCCAGCTTTCACGTAGAACCTGAAATCGTGAAGACCGGTAAGATCAATGAAGTATTAAGCGGCAAACCCAATATACTGGTTCAGATTCTCAAGGAACCCATTGCCGCCAAGGGTCCCCGGCTGAGCTGTGAAGTGTCCCTGCCAGGCCGGTTTGTGGTCATTACCCCCTTCAATGACA
This sequence comes from uncultured Bacteroidota bacterium, assembly GCA_903906365.1. Classification (GTDB taxonomy): domain Bacteria; phylum Bacteroidota; class Bacteroidia; order Chitinophagales; family Chitinophagaceae; genus Puia. The sequence goes on from CAIVKC010000022.1 coordinate 107,519, forward strand.
TCGTAGCCGTTTCCCGGAAAATTCATTCCTCCGAGGAACGCAAAAGGCTCCAGAAAATAGTGGAGGCCATCAAGCCCAAGAACTTCGGGGTGATTGTACGGACGGCCGCTGAGGGTAAGAATACAGCCGAACTTCACGAGGACCTCTCCGAACTGGTAGATACCTGGAAATCTCTGCAGCACAACCTGAAGGGTTCCGTAGCTCCTGCCAAAATACTCAGCGAACAGACCAAGACCACCAGCATGCTCCGGGATCTGCTCAATGAGGACTTCAATAAGATTGTCGTCAACGACAGAAATATTTACAACGATACCAGGACCTACATCCAGCGGATTGCCCCTGATAAGGTCGATATTGTGACCTATTACCACAGCGGATCCCCTATTTTCGACCAGTTTGGCATCACCAAGCAGGTCAAAGCCGCCTTTGGCAAAACAGTCAACCTGCCCAGCGGCGCTTACCTGATCGTCGAACATACCGAGGCCCTGCATGTCATTGACGTGAACAGCGGCTATAAGAGCGTCAGCAATAACCAGGAACAAAACGCCCTGGAGACCAATATGGAAGCCGCCGAAGAAATTGCCAGGCAGCTCCGCCTCCGGGATTTGGGAGGCATCATCGTCATTGATTTCATTGATATGAAACTTCCTGACAACAAAAGGAAGCTGATGGAAGCCATGGAGTCGTTCATGCGCACCGACCGGGCCAAGCATGCGGTGCTGCCTATTTCAAAATTCGGATTGATGCAGGTGACCCGCCAGCGCATGAAACCGGAGGTAACCATCAATACCCAGGAGATCTGCCCGAGCTGCAACGGAACCGGAAAGATATCTTCGGCACTGATACTGGAAGACGAAATAGAAAAGAACCTAAGCTACCTGATCAACCACCAGCACAAGGACCTGACCCTGGCGATACACCCCATCATGCATGCCTATCTTACCAAGGGGGCCTTTTTCAGTTCACGCCGCTGGAAATGGAGGTGGAAATACAAGCAAAATATCAGGTTACGCCCCAATACCAATTACCATCTGACCGAATTCCATTTCTTCGATGATCAGGATGAAGAGATCAAGCTATAGACCTGGGGGGCCCTACAGGGACAGGGAGTTGTAATAATTTATTATTTGCTCAATGTCAGCCATGGATTTATAGGACAGCTTATTGGCGGCCACGAATGCTTCGATCTTTGCCTGTTTGTCCTGCAAAACTCCCAGCAAAAATGCCTTGTCCCTTTTTACCAGCTGCATCTTATTGTCTGCAAAGACATAATATTCATCATATTCTTTAAATTCCTTTTTCACTTCGCCGGACAGGGCGTCGGTTTCCACCACGTCCTTTTTATATTCAGATTCCAGGAGCCTGACCTTCCCCTCGCATAGGATCAGAAAGAAATTCTTTTCGGTCTTGTTGTCCACCGGCGGAAACCCGCAGGCAAAATGGTAGGTGAAGATCCCCTTCCTGGAAGTATCATAGAGGGTGACTTCTTTGACCAGGCCGGCGGTTACGACCATTTCCACATTATTATAGAGGTAATGAACCTGCTGGCTCAGTAGATTCAGCCTGAACTGCACGTTGGTGAACTCGGTCTGGTTACTGAGCTTCAGCTTCCCGTATTTCCACTCGCTGATAAAGAAGGGAGAGCCTTCAAAATCGATATAGGGATTCACGAAACTTTTCCCGTCAGCGTCAAATACCTTTACTGTCTTGCCAAAATCATTTTGGACAAAACCCTGGCAGATAGCGGCGTGAACCAGCACGCAGCCTAAGGCGCATAAAAAGGCAGCTTTTATTTTCATAGAAAAAAATATGGCCAACAGAACTGTTGATGAAAGAACAAAAAAGTTTTCAGGCTAAAGATATTGAAAAAAGCAGGAAACGTCCCCATTGGACTAAACCCCAATAGGGCTTTAACAAAATGGGCTCGTCAAAATAATAAGCCCCCGGGACAAAATCCGGGGGCTTATTTAACAATGTACAATCATGGACCGGTTAAAAATTCGGGTTGATTACAGCAGCACTTCCGGCACCGGGGGGATTCAGCACGGTCTCATCGGCAGGAATATCCCAGTAATCCAGGAAATTATAATCAATGGTAGAATTGGTGTATAATTTATGGGCGGTGGTCCAGAAAGCCGCGCCGTAATAACCGCCGCCGTTGGCAATGGAATAGATCCAACCCCATCTCCTGGAATCATAGAAAGTAAGTCCCCTGAATACGAGGGCCACCCTTCTTTCCTTGACCAGTTCTGTCATGGCCTGGGTGGCTGTCAGACCGTTTGCCAGCGGGGTAACGCCTGCACCCTGGTAGGCACGTACGGCATTGATGAAGGCCACACCGGCATCCACTTTGCCCAGCATGATATTGGCTTCAGCCAGCATCAGGGCATTTTCCTCGTAGCTGCCTGCCATATAGACTTCGTATACGCCGGCAGTCAGCGAACCATACATATAAACACCGGGTAGCCCGTTGCCACCGTCAATGATGGAATATCGGGTTCCGAAATTGGGGTTATCGTAAGGAGCCACTGCGTCGAAGGCGAAATTATTATCCACGCGCTTGTCGCCGGTATTGAAATTCTGCATGAAGCGCTCGGTGATCTTAAAGGTGGTGTTGGTATTGGTACTGGTGGTCAGCGAGGAAGCGGTTCCGCCAGCCGGTGAAAATACCGAGTTGTTCGTACTGCTGTGTCCGCTGAATACCACTACGCTCGGATCGGTAATACCTGCGGAAGCCAGGTCAGAAACAGCCTGCCAGTCAGCCGCCGTCATGGGGGTGGTGGAGGACTTGGTGATGGTAGCATTCAACACCCCGTGTACGAAGGGATTGAGTTTGTTGACCAGGATATTGCGCGCCAGCATCGTGTTGATGTTCTTGATCCAGTCGGCCGGGCTGGGTATACCGCCATGGCCTTTTTGGAAATCAAGGGGAATCAGCCCGCCGAGAACTGTATTATAATCGGCATTGGCAGTCAGGCCGGAAAGGACCGTGCTGGCCTCTTTAAAGTAAAGATTGGACTGCGCCAGTACGGAATCCTTGACCACATAATGGTTGCTCGCGCCACCGTAGGTGTCAATGAGCAGGCCGGAATAATACATGGAGCCAATGGAGGCATAGGCATATCCCTTCCACCAGTAGCACCAGGCCCTGATCGTATTGGCCTTGGTGGTCGCGTCACCGGAGAATTTGACGCCGTCTACCAGGCTCAGGATGGTATTGCAGGCGTTGTTGAGCGCATACATATTGAGCCATTGGTAGTAATAGACATTGTCCCCTGCCCCGGTATTTCCGCGGGTATTATAGGCCCTTAAAAAAGGGATATGCGGGGAATTGTTAACCAGGGTGGTTCCGTCATCGAAAGTGATCTTATCGGGGACGGACAGCACACTGATTTCCTGGTTGGCAGCATCTGCGCCCACCGCGTCTCCGAGCAGTTCACTGAAGCCATAAGGGAGGGAAAAATAGCTGTCCCCCAGCCAGCCGTCACCGTTGACAAAGCCATTGATATAGGTGGAACCCTGGGTCAGCGCGATCAACCCCGATTCAGAATTCACGTTGGAAGCGATGGTGGGCTGGTTGGGATTACCCACATTCAGCTGTTTCTTACACGCCGTGCCTGAAAAGATCAGGGCAGCCACGGCAATGTATATGAATTTATATTTTGTCATAATATTATAATTGTTACATGAAAGAATTAAAGTCCAATGTTAAGGGCTACCTGGTATGATTTCAGATTCGGAATCGTACTGTTGTCCACACCGCGGTCGAAGGCGGAATTGGCACCAGAAGAAATCAGTTCCGGATCAAAACCGGTGTACTTGGTAACCGTCCACAGGTTCCTTCCGGAAAGGACCACGTTAATTTTCTTAATAAATTTAATTCTTGCAGCCTTTGTGACATCAAAGGAAAGGGCTACGTTCCTCAGGCGGAGGAAGGATGCATTTTCATACCAGTAATCCCTGGTACCATCGTTGTCACCGCCATGGGTGGATCCCAGGATATTATAATAGGGGCTGGACCAGTAGGCAGACCAGGCACCCACCTGTCCGTTGATATTGACTTTCTTTTCAAAATCACCGCTGATACCATCCCTGCTCATCCATTCCTTGGTCTGGTTGTACAGGTGACTTCCATAAACCCAGTCAAACTGGAAATTCAGGGTTACAAATTTGTAGGTGATGCTGTTGATGAAAGACATGTTGAATTTGGGATTGGGGTCGCCCAGATAAAATTTATCAGGCGTATACTGGATCTGCTTGGTAGCTGTGTCAACCAGGGCACCATTCACTTTTACATAGCGGCCGGCATCGGACTGGCCGATATAGGGGGTGCCGGTTGGATCTTTCTGACCGATGCTGGTAATGGTCTTGTGGCCATAGATTTGTCCGATGGTCTGTCCGGCTGTCAGCACCAGGGCAGAGCTGCCCGCAGCTGAAGTCAGGATGATATCGTTACCTCCCGCAATCTTATCGATTTTGGAGGTCTGGTGGCCGAAGTTGGTCGTGAAATCCCAGCTCATGTTCCTGGAACGGAGCACCGGAATGTTCAGGGAGAACTCAAATCCATGGGATTCCATGGAAATGGAGTTCAGCAGCTGGTTGGTAACCCCTGAAGATAAGGCCGCCGAAACGGGATATATCACATTGGAGCTCTTGCGCTGCCAGTAGGTGAACGATCCGTTAAAGGCGCTCAGCCATTGTCCCCTGCTTCCGCTGATGGAAAAATCGGTACCTGCTTCCAACTCCTTGGTCAGCTCCACCTGAAGCTTGGTGTTGAAAGTAGGTGACTGCTGAAGGGTATAGACCAGGTTCTGTCCGATATCCTGCTGCCCGATGACGGGGTAGCGCTGAAAAGCACCTGGCTGGATACCAGCCTCCCCATAACCGGCCCTTAATTTCAGGTAGTTGATGGTGGAGAGCTTGTTTTTCCAGAAATCCAGGGAGGAAGGCGCAAAAAATCCATTGATATGGGGGAAGGTAAAGGGTGATGAGCCGCCGCCGAAGGCTGAGGACCAGTCACTCCTGAAACCACCGGCCAGGCCGGCCAGGTCGCCATAATTGATGGTCTGGTCTACCAGGTAACCATAGGTTACAAAGGGTTCCACATAGTCACTCAGGACAGACTGGTTGGAGGTCGAAGCCACGTTGATGGGAGGTACCAGGGGCAAAATCCCGCCATAGGTATCATATTCCCGGTAGTAATTCTTCCTCCAGTCAAAAGCCACTTTGGTAGCCAGGGTAATGGGCAGTTTAGAATGGAAATCGTTTTGCAGGTCCGCTTTAAAATTCACGGATGCCAGGAAGTTCTGGAAGGTCGTGTTGTACTGGAACTGGTCGATTTCACCGGTATTTGAATTCTGGTGATATCCCACCCAGGTGGTATAATAATTAGAGTTTACGTTGTTAGACTGGTTCAGGAAAGTCCACCGCGCATTCTCATTGCGGAAATTGATCCCGTATTTGCCATCCACGTCCAGGAACTTGTTGATCTTGTAATTGGCCTGGAAGTTCTGTACGACATCGACTTTATTGTCCAGGCTGCTGGCATATTCCTGGGAATAGTAAGGGTTACCGGAGTTCACACTCAGGTAAGCACCACCCAGCACGTGGTTGGGATGGGTACCATCTGCGAGTTTGTAGTTTAGGTCAAAGAAAGGAGAGGTATTCAAAAAACCGTATACCTGGCCCACATTACCCACCGAATTGCCGTATCCATAGCCAACACCACCGGCTGATCCCAGACCGGGAACCAGGGTATTTCTGGTATATACAAGCTGTGTGATGGAACGGATCTTAAATCCCTTGAACAGTTCCACGCCGAGGTTGGTGGACAGGTTGGTCCTGTCGACATACCCGTTTTTCATGACCGGACTGACGGTATGGTTGTTGGAGATCGAAAAAGCGTAATCGCTTTTCTCGGAAGCTCCTGAAATAGTGATGGCATTGTTGAGCGTGCTTCCGTTCTGAAAGACCTGCTTGAACTGATCGTAGTATTTGATATTGCCCACATAGGGATGGTTTGCATTATTATTTGGATTCCAGATACCGGGCCTGGCCGCACCGCCATAGACGTAGGAAATACCCGGTAGTGATCCCACGCTATTATAAGCGAGCAGGTTACCACTCTGGTCTACCAGGTTACCGCTGGCATCGGTGATATAGGGATGCATTTGCGCTTTATGTACATTCCCTGTATTGACATACTGGTTGGAAGCATAGAAGGTTCCGTAGGTAATGATGGGTTTACCCAGCTTGCCTTTCTTGGAGAAAATCTGTATAACCCCATTGGCCCCCTGGGCACCATACATGGTAGAGGATGCGGCCCCTTTTACTACTTCCACCCTTTCAATACTCCCCAGGTCCAGGGAGTTGATGTCGGTGGCACGCACTTCAATGCCATCCAGCAGGATCAGGGGCTTGGTACCTCCCTGAACAGTATTGATTCCACGCAGCAGGATGGTCACCGGGTCACCGGGGTTACCGCTGATGGATGAAATCTGCGCCCCCGGGATCATGCCCACCAGGGCTTGGTCGATGGAAGCCGTCGGTGCAGCCGGCAGCCTATCGGCCGATACCGTTTCTACGGCGATGCCTAGGTGTCTTTTGGAGGTGGCTGCTCCCACCCCGGTTACCACCACCTCATTGAGGGATTTGGTGTCCAGGCTGAGCTGGATGGTCAAACTGGTCTGACCGCCGGGCTTCACTTCCTTGTTCTCATATCCTACTCCGGTAATCTGCAGGACTGCGTTGGCCGGAACACTTAATTTGAATGTACCATCCGATCCGGCACTCGTTCCGCCTTTTGTACCTTTGATTTTAATGGTGGCCCCAGGTATGGGCGCCCCGGTTGGATCAGTAACCTTTCCAGTTACTTCTTTTGTTTGGGCGAAAACCCCCATGACGGCGAGCAATAGGATGCCCACCATCATAATCTTAAATTTCCTCATGTGTAGTAGAGTTTTGGTTAGAAACTTGTTAAAAAGCAACGAAAAATGATAGACTGACTTAATCAGTGACAAGCGGAAAATTACTAATG
>CAIVKC010000023.1 GCA_903906365.1 uncultured Bacteroidota bacterium
CTTATTATTGAAGGAGATATTCCGGAAATGAAACTTGACTAGAAAAGTTAGCCACAGATTTTCCCACATTAAAAGGCAGTGCTAATCTGTGAAATCTGTGGCAAGTTCTTATTGTACTATTTGAATATCCCTTCGTTTGTACCGTTATTTTCTTTATAGTACTTTTCGCAATCGCATTCTATTGTGAGGGGTTTATCAGTTTTTTCAAAATCACCCTGCGAAATATTTAAGGATTTATCCGCATATGCCTTTTGCATATATACTGCCCAAACAGGCAATGCCTCGCTTGCCCCTTGTCCCCATTGCATGTTTTCAAAGTGAATGGCCCTGTCTTCAAAGCCTGCCCAGCAACCTGAAACCAAATCAGGGGTAATACCAATGAACCAGCCATCGGAACAGTTTTGAGTGGTCCCTGTCTTTCCGGCAATCGGATTCCGCAGGCCGTATTTTGTCCCCCGCAAGCGTGCGCCGGTACCATGGACCACCACATCTTCCATCATATTCAGCATTACATAAGCATCTTGCTGGCTAAGTGCTTCGCTTGTCTGGGGCTTGATCTGGTCAAGTACTCTGCCATTTTTGTCTTCAATACGCATAACAAAGGTTGGCTCCACCCAAATGCCTTTATTAGCATATGTACAATATGCCCCCACCATATCCAGATTAGAAATTTCGCAAGTGCCAAGGCATAATGATGGCACAGCATCAATCTTGTCCTGTATACCCATGTGCCGAACAACATTAATTACTGCTTGTGGGGAAAATTGATGCGTTAACGCCGCCGCTATTCTATCCACCGATTTAGCCAATGCCTCACTCAGCGACATCATACGGCCTTCGTCATCCGTATCGGCATTTTTAGGGGTCCAGGATGGCTGCCCTTCAATAGGGATTGTAATTGGAACATTAGGCATTTTATAGCAAGGTGAATAACCGTTCTGAACTGCCAGCGTGTATATAAACGGCTTAAATGTGGATCCTACCTGGCGTTTGCCGATTTTTACATGGTCGTATTTAAAAAAGCGATGATCAATACCGCCGACCCAAGCTTTAATAAATCCGGTATGCGGATCTATAGAACTAAAACCGCATTGCAAAAAGCTTTTTGCCCAGCGGATAGAATCCAGTGGCGTCATAGTAGTATCCAGCGAATGTTTGCTGTTTTTCCATGTAAACACAGTCATAGCTACAGGGGTATTGAATATTTTAGTGATGTCGTCATCTGAAACCCCTTGCTCCTTCAGGCTTATGTATCGGTCGGAACGATGCACCGATTCATTTATCAATTCATTGCTTTCAGCCTTTGTAATCCTGAAATCGAAAGGCGGATTCTTCCGGTTCTTTAATTCCTTAAAAAATAAAGGTTGCAGGAACTTGCAGTTTTCTTCCATTGCCTGCTCCGCATACTTCTGCAGGTGAGAATCCAGCGTAGTATATATTTTCAGACCGTCTTTATAAATATCATACTTGGTCCCATCGGGCTTCAGGTGCTCCTCACACCATTTACGCAGATAATTGTCTCGGAGATATTCGCGGAAATAGGAGGCCAACCCTTCATCCGGATTCTCC
>CAIVKC010000024.1 GCA_903906365.1 uncultured Bacteroidota bacterium
GTATCATTATTGGCAATACTCAGGGAAAACTGCATGATCGAAGTCTTAACGGGCATCAGGAGCAATTCCCCCAGGGAGGACAGCATACCGCCCAGAACGATCAGCTGGGGATTGAGCAGGTTAATGGTTACTGCCAGTCCTTTTCCCAGGCTATAAGCTATCTCCCGGACCCCTTCAATCGCCAGGTTGTCTCCATGCTCCACGGCCTCCAGTATATCTTCGAGTTCCAGAAATCCTTTCTTTGATATGGCATGCTGCAGGCGGCTGCTGCTCCCTTCGCTCATGCGCCGGTTCAAAAAATCAACCAGGGCCAGACCGGAGGCTTCCGTTTCCAGGCATCCTTTCTTCCCGCAAAAACAAATCCTTTCATTGCTGAACATGGGAATATGGCCGATCTCCCCGGCATAGCCCGAAGCCCCATAGATAGGGGTACCGCCGGCAAAAATTCCAATGGCCAGGCCGTAATCCAGGTTGACGATGCAGACGTCTTTTTCCCGGTAGGGTGACCCTTCATGGCCGAAATAATATTCCCCGTAGGCAATGGTGCGGCTGTCATTGTCCATATATACCGGAAATCCGAGTTCTTCTTCGAGTTTAGATTTGACCGGGGCATTGCCAAAGTGATAGATACTTAAAATTTCGCTGGTCTTCACATTGATCCGGCCCGCCAGGCTCAGGCCCAGTCCGATGATTTTTTCCCTGGGCACCTTGATCCGGTCCAGGAATTTACGGATTTCCAGGATGATCGCATCCAGGGACTCATGGGCATCCTGGAAGGAAAATGGAATGTTCAGGGAGGAATCGATGATCTCGGCCTTGAAACTCATCAGGCCAATATTGACTTTGTATTTTCTGATTTCTACCCCCAAAAAGTAGCAACTGTCGGGGTTGAGGCTGTAAATGGTGGCCTTTCTTCCCAGCCCCTCGGTTTTACGGCCGGTATCCATTACCATGCCTTCCTCTGTCATTTCAGCGAGTAGTTCGGAGGTCTTGGGAATACTAATATTCAGCAGATCAGCCAATTCCGGAATGGTGGACTCCCCCTTTGCGCTGAGGTGGCCAATCACATTTTTCTTCCGGTTCTGGTCCTTAAAAGCCACTCCGGACAATCCAGTTCCGTTCAAATAACTGAAAACAGAGTGAGGCATGATGCATAAGTTATAAAGCGAAAATACTTATTTTATAAATAATTTTATCGTTTTGGCGGAAATAAATAATAAATTTTATTAATTGAGTTAAAGAAGATAAAATATTTTTTTTATTCCAAAATAAATAACAAATTTGTAACATAGAATCAGACCAAAATTATTGTTAACTAACAAAAAACTGCATTATGAACAACTTGAAAAAGTTATCTGTTCTTTTCGCATTTCTGGCGATGTCTTTTCTAGGCATGGCACAGAATGTACCAATCTCCGGAAAGGTAACAGATGCGAACGGAAGGGGTATTCCTGGAATCAACGTACTCATTAAAGGAAATACAAAAGGAACCGCCACCAAGGCAGATGGTTCTTTCAGTATTTCAGCTCCCGCCGAAGCCACCTTGGTTTTTAGTGGTGTTGGATATGCCGAGCAGGAAATTGCCCTCGGCGGCCGTTCTTCCATCACCGTTTCCCTGGTTGAAAAGCAGAATGAATTAAACACCGTGGTAGTAACCGCCCTGGGTATCAGCCGCCAGTCCAAGACACTGGTTTATGCTACCCAGAGTGTCAAGCCGGCTGAACTGACAGGCGTCAGGGATCCCAACAACGTGTTGAATTCCCTGCAGGGAAAAGTTGCCAATGCAGTGATTACACAGGGTTCAGGCGGACCTGGTAGCGGTGCCAAGATCCTTCTTAGGGGTAACCGCTCCATCCAGGGTGAAAACAATGCCCTGATTGTTGTCGATGGTGTTCCCATCAACAACTCCACCTACAGCACAGCAGGCAGTGATTTTGGTTCTGTCCAGGGTTCCGATGGTGCTTCCAACATCAACCCCGATGATATTGAATCGGTAACCGTATTGCGCGGAGCTTCCGCTGCTGCTTTGTATGGCAGCCAGGCCGGTAACGGTGTACTGGTTATCACCACCAAAAAAGGCGGCAAGGATAAAGTTTCCGTGAATGTAAACTCCGGGGCTGTTTTTGAATCCCTGTTTGCTACGCCTAAAGTACAGAATACTTATGGCCAGGGTAACTCCGGCCAGCTTCCCGTTGATTTCACCTTTGGTGACAGCTGGGGACCTAAAATGGCAGGCCAGTCCATCACAGACTTCCTGGGAAAACAAACTACTTATTCTGCCCAGCCCAATAATATCAAGGATTTCTTCCGCACAGGCCTGAGCCTCAATAACGCCATCAGTGTTTCCGGCGGTTCAGACAAAGGACAGACTTACCTGAGCTATACCAACAACAGCATCCAGGGCATCGTACCCGGCAACAACCTGCTGCGTCACACAGTGACCCTGCGCCAGAGCAACCAGGTTAGCAAATTCTTCTCTACCGATGCTAAGGTGACTTATATCAGCCAGGACATCAAAAACAAGCCACGTACCGGTGAGGAAAACGCACCTACCATTGACATTTATAATATTCCGCGTAACGTGAGCACAGCAGAAGCTGAGCAGTACCAGTTCATCAATAATGTCGGTGTACCGGCTCCCAATCCTTATCCCTCTACGCTGAACTCTATTTATCAGAATCCTTACTGGCTTATCCACAATACAGCCCTGAATGAAACCAGGGATCGTATCATGGGATTTGTTTCCGGTAAACTGCAGCTGACCAACTTTTTAAGTTTCACCGGCCGGGCCAACCTGGACCGCACTTTCGACAAGCTGACCCAGCAATATGAGCAGGGTACACTGCTCTGGGCACATACGGGAGGTTTCTACTCCCAGGAAAGCATTATCACCACCCAGAAATGGTTTGATGGTATTTTCGAGGGAAACAACACCATCACCAAGGACCTGAAAATCAACTACCACGCGGGTGGCATTTTCCAGGACAATAAATTCGACATCGTCCAGACCACCGCAGACGGGTTGAATGTCACAAATAAATTCAGCCTGAACTACGCCACCAACCCGTCTATCTACCAGACCGGTCAGGAAGTGCAGACCCAGGCTGTTTTCGGTCAGGCAAGCATCTCTTTTAAGGACGCCATCTTCCTGGATGCAAGTCTGCGTAATGACTGGGATTCCAGGCTTCCAAAGCCCTATTCCTTCCAGTATTATTCAGTGGGTGCTTCAGCCGTCTTAAGCGATCTGATGACACTGCCAACCAGCATCTCTTTTTTAAAGGCAAACGTAAACTATGCTGAAGTGGGTAACGGCGGCCAGTTTGGTCTGCTGACAAACACCTATAACTACAGCCAGGGCGCCGGAAACGGCTTCCTCAGCCGTGGTACCACACTGCCTTTCCCGGGCTTGAAGCCTGAGATCGTAAAGAGTCTGGAAGCCGGCTTTGATGCCCGTTTCATCGGCAACCGCCTTGGACTGACCATGACTTATTACAAGAGCAACTCCTTCAACCAGCTGCTGGCCATCGGCCTGCCAACTGCGACAGGATATAACAGGAAATACATCAATGCAGGTAATATCCAAAACCAGGGTCTGGAAGTGGTAATCAATGCAACTCCTGTTAAGGGCAAGGACTTCAACTGGGACATCGCCTTCAACTTTGCACTGAACCGCAATAAGGTTGTTGCCCTGAGCGAGGACCTGAAAGTGGTTTATTTGAGCGGTGGTTACGGACGCTCTGCAACCCCCCAGGTGGCAGAAGGTGGCAGTTATGGAGACATGATCGCCTACCAGTGGATCAAGAATTCAAAAGGACAATATGAAGTCAATGCAGACGGTACGCCTTTGACCACCGAAAAAACCGGTGCCAACCAGCAGCTGATCGGCAACTTCAACCCCAAAGAAAACCTGGGTATGACCAATACCTTCAAATACAAGGCATTCTCCCTGCGCCTGCTCATAGACGGCCGCATCGGCGGTACGCTGGTGGACGGAACAGAAATGAACCTGGCTTACAGCGGAATTCCTGAAGTAACTGCCCAGCACCGCGATGGCGGATGGAACCTCGGTGGTGTGGATGCAAACGGCAATGCCGTTTCACAGGGTATTACTTCCCAGCAGTTCTGGCAGACGGCCTCCGGCAAACGTTATGGCGTTGGCCAGTTTTTTGCCTACGACGCTACGAGTTTCCGTATAAGGGAACTTTCTCTCGGATATGACATACCTTTACACAACAATCCGGTGATCAAGGCAGCCAGGCTTTCCTTCATCGCCCGGAACTTACTTTGGTTATACCGTGGAAAATCCATTCTTGATATCCCAGGACTTGGCAAGCGCAAGATGACTTTTGATCCGGATATGAGTCTGGGTAACGGTAATTTCCAGGGCGTATCCTATGGTACTTTACCGGCTACACGCAGCTATGGTCTTAATCTGCAACTTACATTCTAAAATATTAAACCGATAAGTATATGAAACTAGTAAGAATATTTTCGGAAAAAAGAATATACGCGGCGCTGCTGGGCAGTATCGTATTATTCGCTTCCTGTACCAAGAGTTATAAGGATATTAATATAGATAAAAACAGTGTGGCTACCATCGGTGCCGCACAATTGCCCTTCCTGTTCTCACAGGCCCTGGAAGCTGCACCCAATAGTTATTATAACTATCAGGTTGCCCAGAACCTGTTTGCAGACCAGTACTGCCAGTATTTTGCCTGCGAAGCCACCTATTTCCCTTCCGACCGTCTGACCATCAGGCAGGACTGGGTAGGTGCCCAGTTTAACCCCATGTATACCAACGTGGTTCCGCAGTTGCAATCCATCTTTTCAGCGAGTGATCCTACCTCCGCCGAATATGCCATGGCTTCTGTATGGTGGGTTTATACCTTTCACCGTGTAACTGACTACTGGGGTCCGATCCCGTATTTCAATGCAGGTGTTCCGGGTAACTCCGTGCCTTACGATGCCCAGGATAAGATATATGATGACTTCTTCAAAAGACTGGCTGCTGCTTCCGATGTACTCAAGGCCCATTCCAGCGAAAACCATTACGGAAGTTATGACCTGATCTATGGCGGAGACGTCAGCCGCTGGTTTAAATTCTGTAACTCCCTTCGTCTCAGGCTGGCCCTGCGAATTTCCAAAGTGGACCCTGCCCGCGCCCAGTCAGAAGCCGAAGCAGCTGTTGCTGCCGGTGTCATGACAACCAGCGCTGCCATTGCAGACCCCAGCGCCCAGACCTCCGGAGATGATGCATTTGTAAAACGCAGCGCCAAAAACAACGACGGAAACGGCCTGCAGTCCATGAGTGACTGGAATGAATTCAGAATGAGTGCCTCCATGGCCTCCGTGCTCAACGGTTATCAGGATCCACGCCTTCCCCAGTATTTCCTGCCTGCATTCAACACAGGTGTTTATCAGGGATTGCGTAATGGCCTCTCCGTAGCGCAGCTGACCATGGCACCCAACCTGGCTGCCAACAATTCACATGTGGGACAGCGTTTTTCCTCTACCAACGTAACTGACAAGAACGGCAATGTGCTGGGATCCCCCAATTCCATTGCTACCGGTCAGAACGTAATGACTACCGCCGAAGTATATTTCTGCCGCGCCGAAGGCGCCCTGCTTGGATGGAATATGGGTGGAACCGCCAAAGACCTCTACAATGCCGGTATCACCAATTCCATGACCCAGTGGAATATCACCGACCAGTCAAAAATCACGGCTTATATCAACAGCACAGCCACTCCAATAGCTCCTGGCGATGGTCTTTCCTCACCGGCAATGACCAATATTCCCGTATTGTTTGGCTCTGATCCTGCTACCCAGCTGGAACAGATCATGACCCAGAAATGGATCTCCATCTATCCTGACGGTGTGGAAGCATGGGCTGACTGGCGCAGGAGTCATGTTGTAAAACTGTACCCGGTTGTCAATTCTGACAATCCCGATATTCCAGATCCCACAACGCAGTGGATCAGAAGGATACCTTTCCTCACTTCAGAAGTGCAGACCAATGGCGCTGAGGTTACCAAAGCAGTTGGACTGCTGGGTGGCCCCGACAAGGTGACCACTCCGTTATGGTGGGATAAGAACTAAAGACTTCAAGTATTTTTTATACCTTAAAGATTCCATCCCTAAAAAAGATGGAATCTTTTTTGTTTGGGCCATACCATCCCTATTATTAAAAATCAATACATGTTAAAATCCTGCCGAATTCCGGGTCTTTTAGTGCTGGCCATTTTGTTAGGCGCATGCCACCCGGACAGCAACCTGCAGTTCACCCCACTGGAGCCCAAAGAAACGGGTATCGACTTTCGCAACCAGCTTTTTGAAGACGAGGCCTTCAATGTGCTGAACTATATTTATTTCTACAACGGGGGTGGCGTGGCCATAGGAGATATCAACAACGACGGACTGCCCGATATCCTTTTTACCGGCAATATGGTCAAAAACAGGCTGTTCCTCAATAAAGGCAATTTCCGGTTTGAAGACATTACCGCCAAAAGCGGGATCGCCGATAAGCAGGGCTGGTGCACCGGGGCGACCATGGTTGACATCAACGGGGATGGCAAACTCGATATTTATATTTGCCGTTCGGCAGACGGCAATCCGCAGATGCGGCGTAATCTGCTTTTTATCAATAACGGAGACCTGACCTTCAGTGAAAAGGCGGCCGAGTATGGCCTCGATGACAAGGGATATTCCACCCAGGTATGTTTTGTGGACTATGACAAAGACGGTGACCTGGATATGTTCCTGATCAATCATTCCCTCCATGAATATACAACCGGCGTAATCGAAAATACTTCCTGGAGACAGCAGCGTAACCCTGATTTTGCCTGCAAATTGTATAGAAACGACTGGAACGAAAGCCTCAGGCATCCGGTTTATACCGATGTTTCGGAAGCAGCCGGAATCCGCTCCAATGTCCTGACTTTTGGCCTCGGCCTGGTGGCCACCGATATCAACAACGACGGATGGCCTGATTTGTATGTCACCAATGATTTCAACGAACCAGATTACCTGTTCATCAACAACGGGAACGGGACTTTTACCGAGAAGCTGGGCGATTACATGGACCAGGCATCCCTGTATTCCATGGGCTGCGACGCAGCAGATTTCAACAATGACGGTCTGACGGACCTCATGACCCTGGACATGCTGCCGGAGGATAACCGGACCCAAAAAATGCACAGCGGTTCTGAGAATTTTGACAAATTTCAGATGTTGTTCAAAAAGGGCTTTTATTACCAATACAGCCGCAATATGCTCCAGAAAAACAACGGGGACGGCACATTCAGTGAGATAGGCCAACTGGCCGGCGTTTCCAATACAGACTGGAGCTGGTCGGCCCTGTTTTCGGATTTTGATAACGATGGAAACAAGGATATCCTGGTTACCAATGGCTACGTAAAAGACTATACGGACATGGATTTTGTCAAATACACCATGGATAAATCCATTCAGCTGAAGGGCAGTGGTGAAAAACTGGCCGTGGAAGATTTCATTAAGAAAATGCCGGATAACCCGCTGCCCAATTACCTGTTTCACAACAACGGTGATTTGACCTTTACCAATAAGTCCGGGGATTGGGGGCTGAACCAGCCCACGGTGTCTGCCGGAGCTGCCTATGCGGACCTGGATAATGACGGGGACATGGACCTGGTCATTAACAATACCAACGACTTTGCGGGCATTTTCCGCAACAACAATGAAAAACACGACAGCGCCCATTTTATGCGTGTCCGGTTGCACGGTGATCCGCGCAACTCCACAGGCATTGGAACTAAGGTGAGGCTTTACTGCAAAGGCCAGGTCTTTTACCAGGAGCAGTTCCCGGTAAGGGGTTTCCAGTCCAGTGTCGACCAGGTTCTCTCCTTTGGTCTTGGCCATAACGATCTGGTGGATTCCGTGGTGGTGATTTGGCCCGATGACCGTCTGCAGAAACTCAGCCGGGTCAAGGTCAATCAAACCCTGGAGATCAGGCAGTCGGAGGCAACCGGGAAATGGATTTACCCCGTCTCCCAGGACCATGCAGTGGCCTATTACCAGCCCGCTGCGGCCCCCGCGGGCATGGAACATCACGAAAAGAATTTTGATGACTTCTCCCTGCAAAAACTGCTGACCAGTTACCTGACCAAAAGCGGGCCTTCCATGGCTGTGGCCGATATCAATCAGGACGGTCTGCCAGATATTTTTCTGGGTGGCGCGCGCAATCAGCCCTCCCGGATCTTTATCCAGGACAGGCAGGGCCGTTTTTCCGCCCTGCCCGAGCCAGCCTTTGTGGCCGATTCCTCCTACGAGGCCGGGGCCGCTGTCTTCCTGGACGTTGACCAGGACGGTGATTTGGATCTCTATATCGCCAGCAGCGGGTATGAACTGGAGCAAAACAATCCGGCCCTGCAGGACAGGTTGTACCTCAATGACGGCAAGGGGCATTTTAGCAGGAGCCCCTCAGCGCTGCCCTCCCTGCCGTTTTCCAAGAGTTGCGTTAAGGCTGCGGACCTGGACGGGGACGGGCATACCGATTTGTTCATCGGGGGCCGGGTGGTTCCCGGCAAATACCCCTTATCGCCCGGAAGCCGGATCCTGCTGGGGGATGGCAGGGGCCATTTTAGGGACGCGACGGCCACCGTAGCCCCGGCGCTCCTGGAGCTGGGTATGGTCACCGATGCTGGCTGGGCGGATTTGGACGGAGATAAAAAACCGGACCTGGTGGTAGTGGGGGAATATATGCCCATAGTGGTGATGATGAACCGTTCAGGGATACTCCGGAATGAATCAGATCATTATATTCATTTTCCCAGCAGCGGCTGGTGGAACTCAGTACAGGTATCCGACCTGGACAATGACGGGCGACCCGACCTGGTCGTTGGCAATATGGGACTCAATACCCAGTTCCGGGCCAGCCGGCAGGAGCCTTTGAGCTTATATTATAAGGATTTTGACGGCAATGGCTCCATTGACCCCATTTTCTGCTATTATATCAACGGCCAGTCCTATCCCGCGGTTTCCAGGGATGACCTGACAGACCAGCTGCCCGGGCTTAAAAAGAAGTTCCTGGAATACAAGGATTACAGCAATGCCAAAATAACCGACCTCTTTACCCAGGACCAGCTCAAGGACGCCGGTTTGTTGCAGGCCACCGAAATGCGCAGCCTGGTCCTGATGAACAGGGGAGCGGCCGGATTTGACATGGAGGCACTCCCGCTGGAAGCGCAGTTCTCCCCGGTGTATGCGATCACCTCGCTGGATATCAACCATGATGGCAAGGCGGACCTGGTGCTGGCCGGCAACAATGGCTGGAACCGGATACGCTACGGAAGATATGAGGCCAATCACGGAACCGTTTTACTTGGCGATGGCAAGGGTCACTTCAGCTTCCTGCCGCCACGTTTATCTGGCATTACGGTCCGGGGGGATGTCAGGAGCCTGCAGCAAATCAACCATAGACTGTATTTTGGCATCAATGACCAGCCGGTAAAGGTATTTAGCCCGAGGTAGGCTACCGGTCCGGACAGCGTGCAAAAATCAGACAACCGGTTGCGTAGTCTCCCCTGACAATTAATTGCTAGATTGCCATAAACACCCCATATGCAGATAAATTTTGATAACCGGGTTGCCCTGATTACGGGTGCCGCCTCCGGGCTTGGCCTGGCCATCGCCCGCAAATTGGCTTCTCTGGGAGCCAGGCTTTCCCTGTTGGACATGAATGAAGCAGCGCTGGCAGCGGCCTGGCCTGAGCAGCAGGAAGGCATCCTGCTTCAGGTGCTGGACATCACCCGGGAGCAGGAGGTTCAAAAGGCGGTGG
The DNA here is from genome assembly GCA_903906365.1 of uncultured Bacteroidota bacterium. Lineage (GTDB taxonomy): Bacteria > Bacteroidota > Bacteroidia > Chitinophagales > Chitinophagaceae > Puia. The sequence continues at coordinate 9,815 of CAIVKC010000024.1, forward strand.
AAGCAACCCTGGATAAATGGGGCCGGATCGATATCCTGGTCAACAGTGCCGGCATTACCGGCAAGACCAATATTCGCAGCCATGAAGTGGAATACCAAAACCTGCAGCGGGTATTTGACGTGAATTTTACCGGAAGCTTTCTTACCTCCAAGCACGTCCTGCCTTCCATGCTCAAAAACAATTACGGGCGCATCCTGCATATAGCCTCCATAGCCGGAAAGGAAGGCAATGCCGGCATGCTGGCCTATTCGGCATCCAAAGCCGCCGTGATAGCCATGGCCAAGGTGCAGGGCAAGGAGTATGCGCAGACAGGCATTTCCGTAAGTGCCCTGGCTCCGGCGGTCATTGAGACAGCCCTGGTCAAGGCCATGCCGGCAGAACAGGTAAGCTATATGACCGAAAAAATCCCGATGCGGCGCTGCGGTACCCTGGAAGAAGCAGCCAATATGGCGGCTTTCATCGTCTCTGAGGAAAACAGCTTTTCCACGGGCTTCACCTTTGATTTGACCGGTGGACGGGCCACCTATTAATGTTGAAAGGGCCGGGAGTAAACATGAAAAATAAAATTTAAACTATGAGTGTTCAAAAAGATCAACTGGCTGGTATCAGCGTTGGGGTAGTGGGCCTTGGCCTGATGGGATGCAGCATTTCCACCTGCCTGCTGATTGCCGGCCATACGGTAGTGGCCCTGGCCCCGATACCCTCAGATATGGAACATGCCGAGCAGCGGATCCGCGGGCACCTGGAAAAATCCCGTCAGGAGGGGATGATCCAAGGGGCGGCCAGCGAATATATGGAGCGCTTAACGATCACCGAAAATTACGCGGCACTCTCCGGCTGCCGGCTGGTTATAGAATGCACCATTGAAAACCTCGATATCAAGCGGTCGGTCTATGCCAGGGTGGAAGCAGTAATTTCCGGCGATGCCCTGCTGGCCAGTAACACCTCTTCCATACCCATCAGTATATTGCAAAAACAGACCACTCATCCGCGGCGCTTTTTTGGCCTCCACTGGGCAGAGCCTTCCCATACTACCCGTTTCCTGGAGATCATCTGCGGGGCAGACAGCGAGCTGGAACTGGGGGAATACCTATATGAGCTTTCGCACCACTGGGGCAAGGAACCAACCCTGGTACGCCGAGATATACGCGGGTTTATTACCAACCGGCTGATGTATGCCCTATACCGGGAAGGATTCTACCTGGTGGAAAACGGCTATGCCACTGTAGAGGATGTCGACCGGGCCTGCCGAAATAATGCCGGATACTGGATGACCCTGGTGGGCATGTTCCGCTGGATGGACCTGACCGGTGTGGCTGCCTATCATACGGTAATGAAGGACCTGCTGCCCACGCTCTGCAACGATACGGCCGTACCCCGGCTCATTGATGACATCGTCCAGGCCGGCGGCCGGGGTGTGTCTAATGCCCGGGGGTTTTACTCCTATACCGAACAGGAAGCGAAGCTCTGGGAGGAAACCTTCCAGGAATTCAGTTACGAGATCAGGGATCTGGCCCTCCGGTACCCGGCCGATGTGGTCAAAAAAAAGCTGCGCGGGGAACAGGAAAACGGCTGACCCGTGGGCCGGCGCCCTTAGTGCCTGGTCGGATAAATAAAACGGAAAACCGCCGCATGGCGGGCCACCGGTTTATGCTGCAGGGATCCTGGAATCTTTAGGGTAAGGCGGTTGCCTTCCGCTTTCCAGGGTATTGGCTGGGAATAGCCCAGCAGGCTTATTTTTGTACCGGGGGGCGGCAGGAATCCTTCCAGGATCACCTCTTTATCCAGCAGGACTTCCGGCCCCTCAGCCAAATAAAAGGCGTAGCCTTTAGCGCCATCCCTGGACTGGGTAAAATAGCAGTTTTTATAGGAATAGGGAGCAACCGATCTGCTGGCATAAATTCCTTCCCCGTTTATTTTCATCCAGTCCCCGATTTCCCGCAGCCTGGTATAAGCGGTGCTGTCCCAGTCCCCGTCAGGGCCGGGTCCGATATTGAGCAGGAAATTTCCTCCCCTGGAAACAACTTTGACCAGCAGCTGAATGAGTTCATGGGAACTTTTATAATGGTCACCCGGCACAAAACTCCAGGAATTACCCATCGTCATACAGGTCTCCCAGGGAAAGGCCAGGGGTTTTTCAGGTACTTCCTGTTCCGGGGTCTGGTAATTTTCAAAAGCTCCTCCCACACTCCTGTCCACTACCAGCAGTCCGGGCTGGTGTGACCTGGCCATGGCCGCTATCTTTTTCATGTCAATGTCCTGGTTATAGGTGATGGACTTCTGCCATTCCACCGAAGGGTCTACCGATTCCAGGGGCCTCACCCAGCCACCGTCCAGCCAGAGAATATCCATCTTGCCATAACCGGTCATCAGCTCCTCTATCTGGTTAAACGTAAATTGCTTAAAGGCTTCCCATTTTTGCGGGTATTTCGCGGGATCGTAGTTGACATTGCGGTCTTTGGGCGGAAAATAAGGCCACCAGTAATTTTCATTGTGCCAGTCGGGTTTGGAAAAATAGGCCCCGGTCAGGAAATGTTGCTGACGGAAGGCCTCAAACACCTCCCTGGCTATATTGCTTCTTGGGTTGGCCGAAAAGGGAGTATGGGGCGAGGTAACACGGTAGTCTGTCTGATGGGTGTCAAACATGCAGAAACCATCGTGGTGCTTGGTGGTGAAGACCACATATTTCATGCCGGCATCCCGGGCGGCCTGTGCCCATTTTTCAGGATGGAAATTTCCGGGATTGAAAGTGCCCTGCAGGTTTTCATAGGCTTTTTTATATTCAAAATAACTGGCCGCATAGGGTCCTTTGCGCTGTGTCCAGCCTTCATCCTCCGGGCAGATGCTCCAGCTTTCTACCACACCCCACTGGCTGTAGGTCCCCCAGTGCATAAAGAGTCCGAACTTGAGGTCCTGCCATTGTTCCAGTTTTGCCTGGACCAGCGGATCGGACGGAGCGACGTAATTATGCTGGGCCCTTGCGGACAAAAACATCAGCAGCGTGCAGAGTAAAGACCATCTTTTGAGCATAGTTTATATTTTTTTTTCGGCCTAAGCCTCTGAGTATAAAAATTTCCGGGCAGGTCGCCAGAATCATCAGTTCAGGGCCCGATTAAAGGTAACCTTCCAAAGTTGATACCGCTTGTACTGGGTCTGGAGCCGCTGGAGAAACTGATCGTAATTTCTGGTTTCTTTTTCTGACCAGAGCACTTCACTTAAGGCAGACAGGCGCGGGAAGAGCATGTATTCCACCTTGGCCGGGTTAGCCATGTACTCTGTCCACACATTGCCCTGGGCGCCCAGTACATGCTTGCCTTCTTCGGGAGTCAGGACCGAGGGAATGGGCTCATAATTGTATACGGTTTCCAGGGGAAGGTATCCCCCGATGGTAAGTGAATCTTCCTTTTTGGTCTGGGGATGATCCAGGTAAACATATTTGCCGGGCGTCATGACCACATCGTGGTTTTGCCTGGCTGCGTCAATTCCGCCTTCCTCTCCCCGCCAGCTCATGACGGTGGCATTGGGTGCCAGTCCGCCTTCCAGAATCTCATCCCAGCCAATGATGGAACGCCCCTTGCTATTGATGTATTTTTCCATGGTCTGAATAAAATAGCTTTGCAGGCCATGCTCATCCTTTAGCCCCCTGGCCTTGATCAGGCTCTGGCAGAAGGGGGATTTTTTCCAGAAATCCTTGGGGCATTCGTCCCCGCCGATGTGGATGTATTTGGAAGGGAACAGGGCCATGACTTCATCGAGTACGTCCTTCAGGAACCCAAAGGTGTAGTCGCTGGGACAATATACATCCCGGTAAACGCCCCAGGACTGTTGTACCTGCTTGCCGGAGGAAGTGCCTGCCCATACCACACCCTTGGCGATTTCGGTAGGCTCCTCCGGAAAGCAGCTCAATCCGGGATAGGCTGCGATGGCAGCCGAAGAATGCCCGGGCATCTCGATCTCCGGTATCACCGTAATGAAGCGGTCAGCGGCATACTTTACAATGTCCCGCACCTGATCCTGGGTATAGTAACCGCAATGAGGGGTATTGTCATTTCCGGTGCCCGGGTGATGGCCGATAATGGTTCCATTTCTGCAACCACCTGTTTGGGTAAGCAGGGGATACTTTTTTATTTCAATCCGCCATCCCTGGTCGTCGGTAAGGTGCCAGTGAAAGGTATTCATCTTGTGCAGGGCAATAAAATCGAGGTAGCGTTTGATGAAATCAACGCTGAAAAAATGCCGTCCCACATCCAGCATCAGTCCGCGGTAGCCGAAGCGCGGATAATCTTCGATGGAAACCACCGGAATGGCCAGATCCCCGGAGACTTCGGTGGGAAGCAGCTGTATGAGGGTCTGTATCCCGTAAAAGGTACCCTGGTAGGTATCTCCTTCAATACGGATGCCAGAAGCCGTGACCTCCAGGACATAGCGGCCCTCCCGGGCGGAAGCGGACGACGGGGTGGTGGATAAGGTGATGGCTCCGTTCTGGGGGGCTTGGGTGGTTTTTAAACGGAACCCGTAGCACTGCTGCAGGTATTCATTGAGGAAAGAGGCAGACCTGCCTTGTTCTTCGCTGGTCAGAACAAGTACGGTATTGCGGTTGAGGGAAAACGATCCGGTTCCCCACTGACTGTGAACCGGTTTTGGAATAATGGCCAGTTCCTGAGAACGGGAGGCCAGGGCCATCAATAGCAGCGAAAACAGGGTAAGCATCTTCATGAAACTGTCAAATTTAAATGGTATGAAATGGCCATCCGTGGCCATTGGGAGAAATGGCTGCTGCCAATACAACGGGCAACTGACAGGCAATATAAAATATTTTTACGGCCTGCCTGAAAAAAAATTCCGGGGAAAGAAAAGTAATCCTGTAATCCGGGGGAGCCCCCGTACTCTGGCCAGGCCGGATGGGCCTGGATCCGCATGGAGAGTTGTCATTTTCTTACATCCATTCCGCCTCAAACTGGTGGAATTCCTCCCTGACCTCTTCATATACCCTGCGAAACATATCCATTCTTTCCTGCAGGGCGTGTTTGGCCAGTTTGTCCAGCGGTTCGCGCTGATGGCCGTTGAAAATAGACTCCAGTTTGTGGCGTGAATCCGGAATATCATGTCGGAGGTTGTCGATGACTTCCTTGTGGCAGATAAACATGTTCTGGAAATGTTCGACCTGTGCCAGTACTTCCTTGGGCAGGTTTTTGGCGGCCAGGTTTTCAAGCTGGTTTTCGAAGTGGCGGATTTCCTGTTTGAAAGCGGAGAGCTGCTGCTTCCAGGCCTGCAACTCACCCTGAAAATGTTCAATGGAGGCGGTTGATTCCATACCGTTCAGTTTTTAAGTGAGGAAAAAAAGAACTGCTTGGTTAAATGTAAGCAATTGGAGGGAGGGCATCAAAAAATTATTTGCCCCGCTGAATTTCCGGTTGCCTTGGTCCAACGGCGGCAAAGGCGGCTGTTTACAAGTTATTTAATCCATAACCCCCTGAGAGCATATCTGTTGAAGAAAATACAAAAAGGTCAGGGAATAATACCCTACCATTAAATTAGCCGGGTACTGGCGGCGGGGCGTTCGCGTATCAAAGCAAATCCTTATTTTTGAGCCTTGTTTTAAATAAGCTGAATAATTTTCAATGATATATGGCCGGGATTAGAACTTATTTAAGCAATAAACGACAGAACTTAATTTATTAATGGAAAAGAAAGTTACAAAAATCGGCGTACTCACTTCTGGTGGCGATGCCCCGGGAATGAATGCAGCCGTTCGGGCAGTGGTTCGCACAGGAATTTATTATGGATTGGAAGTATTCGGTATCATGCGCGGCTACAGCGGCATGATTGAAAATGACATCATACCCATGCATTCCAGGAGCGTGGCCAATATCATACAGCGGGGCGGCACCATCCTAAAGACGGCCCGCTGCAAGGAATTCTTTGAATATGAAGGCAGAAAAAAGGCCCATAATAATCTTAAAAAATTGGGAATCAATGGTTTGGTAATTGTCGGCGGGGATGGATCCTTCCGGGGGGCGCATAAATTCTCCAACGAATTTGATATTCCCTGCATTGGATTGCCCGGCACCATTGACAAGGACATCGCAGGCACCGATTTTACCATAGGATTTGATACGGCGGTCAATACGGCGGTGGAAGCCATTGACAAGATCAGGGATACCGCCGATGCCCATGACCGGCTGTTTATCATTGAAGTGATGGGAAGGGACGCTGGATATATTGCCCTGCACAGCGGCATAGCCACCGGCGCGGAGAACATCCTGATCCCCGAGCGCAAAACCGATATCGAGGAACTGGTAGGGGGCCTGCTGGAAAAGGAGCGGCGCAAAAAGCTTGTCAATCTGGTGGTAGTGGCTGAAGGGGATGGATTTGGCGGTGCCGATGAAGTGGCCAAGATCATCAAGGAACGACTTCCTTCGGCAGATACCCGGGTTTGCGTGCTGGGACATATCCAGCGCGGCGGATCCCCCAGTTGTATGGACCGGCTCATTGCCAGCCGCATGGGATATTCCGCTGTGGAGTGCCTCATAGAAGGACGCAATAACGTCATGGTGGGCATCATGAATAACCGGATGCACTATACCCCCCTGGAAAAAGCCGTTAAGGCCAAACAAAAAATCTCTGACGACTGGCTGAAGATCGTGAAAATACTGGCTTCCTGAAAAAAGCCTTTTTGAGGCAGGACGGATCGTTCCTGCTTTTTTATTCAATCATAAAATCAAACCAAACTGTTCATGTCAAAACATTTATCCAAATACCTGCACCAGACCATGGATAAAAAAGCAGGTCTAGAGCATACCTTTCACAGAACAAAGATTGTGGCTACCGTTGGCCCGGCCTGCGATACGTATGAAAAATTACTGGACCTGGTCAAGGCCGGGGTAAACGTTTTCAGGCTTAATTTTTCCCATGGAGCCCATGAGGATAAGGCCAGAATCATTGAAAATATCCGTAAGATCAATTCGACGGAACCCTATAATATTGCCATCCTGGGCGACCTGCAGGGACCCAAGCTGAGGGTAGGGGAGATTGAAGGAGGCGCCATTGATGTGGTGGCTGGCGATATCCTTACTTTTACCAATGAGAAGCTCGTAGGCAATAAGGACAGGATCTATGTTTCCTATCCAAACCTGCACTCCGATGTCAAGATTGGCAACACCATCATGATTGATGACGGTAAGCTGGAAGTGAAGGTGGTGGGTATTGAAAAGAACAATGACGTTAAAGTCCAGGTAACCATGGGGGGTGTATTGTCCTCCAAAAAAGGGATCAACCTGCCCGACACCAAAATATCGCTGCCGGCCCTCACTGAAAAGGACCTGGTTGACCTTGAATTCATCATCGAACAGAAGCTGGACTGGGTGGCCCTTTCCTTTGTAAGGCATGTAAAGGACATTGTGATTTTGCGCAGTAAACTCCAGGAGAAAAAGAGTAAGACCAAAATCATTGCCAAGATAGAAAAACCGGAAGCCCTCGTCAATATCCGGGACATCATTCTGGAATCCGACGGTATCATGGTTGCCAGGGGCGACCTGGGGGTTGAACTGCCCATCGAGCAGGTTCCCCTTATCCAGCGCCAGCTCATCCGCAAATGCCTGCACCGGGCCAAGCCGGTCATCGTCGCTACGCAGATGATGGAAAGTATGATCGATAGGACCAAACCCAACCGCAGTGAGATCACCGATGTGGCCAATGCCGTTCTGGAAGGGGCCGATGCGGTGATGCTCAGCGCAGAGACCGCCGCCGGCCAGCACCCTACGCTGGTGGTGGAAACCATGCGCAAGATCATCATGGAGGTTGAAAGAAACGACTACCCATATAACCTGGAGGATAAACTGGTGCCGCAACCCCATTCGCCTTCTTTTTTGAGCGACGCCATTTGTTACAACGCCTGTAAACTGGCCAATGACGTCAGCGCCGATGCGCTGGTGGGTATGACTCAGAGCGGATATACGGCCTTCATGCTGTCCAGTTACCGGCCCAAATCGCCCCTTTATATCTTCTCCAAGGAAAAAAGCCTGATCAACCAGCTCAGCCTGAGTTGGGGTGTCCGCGCTTTCCATTATGCCGAAGAGGAGAGTGTCGACGACATCATCGGAGACCAGATGGAAATACTCAAAGAAAGGGGATTTGTAAAAACAGGGGATGTAGTGGTCAACACAGGAAGTCTTCCCGTCCAGTTGCATCTGCCTACCAATATGCTCAAGATTTCAAAAGTAGATTAACTCATACAGGCCCGTTCGGGTTCTTTACAGGGAAGGTTTTCAAATAGAAAGCCTTCCCTTTTTTTTGCCCGCCTGCCTTTTGCCGGTACCCCGGATGGGACTAATTCTTTATTTCCCAGGGACCCGGCCCGCAGGGTTTCAGGTGGAATGCGACCTGGGGTCAGGCCTTTTCAATCCTGCCCGTCAGGCTCCCTGAGTGTATGAGATCGGGGGCCGGCGGGCAGGCCGGCACGTAGCCGCAAACATAAACTGGGGCCTCCATCCGCTTGTATAAAGCCATCCCCAATAAAAAAGCGTACCTTTGCCGAAATTACAAGCATGACCAATGACCAGATCGGTAAATTTGTAGAAGGTGGATATCTAGCAAAAGACGCCGTCAAAATAGATTTCAAAGGCAGACAATCCATAGTAGGTCTCTTTATCAAGCTTACCGACTACGACGAACTCAAAAAGAAAAACTTCTGGCGCATTGTTTCGGAAGTGCATATTCCCAAATGGAAGGATTCCCACGATAATAACCTGGCCAGGATTTTCAACGGCACGGAATTTACCCGAATCACCAAGATCAGCAACTAAGTCCCCGGATGCCCCTGCAATGATTTGCCGGGCATCCCGGGTTGGATGATTTCAGGGAAAAGGGCCAGGCAGGCCTACTTTTAGCAGCCTGACCGGCCCTTTTTCTTTTTTGACTAGCCCTGCTTTCCCCCGGTGGAATTCCCCCCAACTGTTACAACCCTCACCGATCTTCCTTCAAATAGTCCGCAGCCGTAAGCAGCCTGCTTTACTTGCGGCGGTAATGCTACCTTTGCGCCGGCAGAAGACTATTGTTTCAAAATCTGGAAATTGCTTATGGCACTGCACAAAAGGGTGAATCCATTTTTAAAGATCAACAACGATACTGGATTTGGTACCAATGCCAACAGTTATGGAGGCCGGTTTATCAACCGGGATGGTACTTTCAACATACGCAAGGAAGGGGTTCCCTTTATGACCCGTTTCAGTATCTATCACAGTATGCTGAACCTGCCCCGGTGGAAATTCATCGGAGTAATTGTAGTATTCTATTTTTCCATCAACCTGTTTTATACCCTGCTTTACCTGCTGGCCGGTACCGACCAGCTGCAGGGGCTCATTGCGGAGAGCCCCTGGAGGACTTTCAAGGAAGTCTATTTCTTTTCCACCGAAACCTTTACCACGGTAGGGTATGGTAGGGTAAACCCCGTCGGGGACTGGGCCAACCTGATTGCAGCCATTGAAGCGATGAGCGGTTTTTTGTCCTTTGCCATCGCCACAGGTCTTATATATGGACGTTTTGCCAAGCCCCGGGCTTACCTGGTTTTCTCTGACTTTGCCCTGGTATCCCCCTATCAGGACAAAACCGCCCTGATGTTCCGGTTTGCTTCCTACAAAGAAAACCACATGCTGACCAATGTGGAGGTCATAGTCACCATTGGCCTGCAGGCCATTGAAAATGACAAGCCGGTTTTTAAGTTTTATTCCCTTAACCTGGAACGCAGCCGGGTGGACAGCCTGCCCATGAACTTTACGGTGGTTCATCCCATTGACGAAAACAGTCCCTTGAACGGTTTTGGGTTTGAGGACATGAAAACGGCCGATGTGGAGCTGTATGTCCTGATCCGGGGATTTGACGATGTCTATTCCAATGTGGTGATTCAGCGTACCTCCTATATCTATGACGAGATCCTGTTCAACCGGAAATTCATGCCGATGTACCGGGAAAGCGATGACGGCAAAACCACCATCCTGGAACTGAGCAAACTCAATGAAACCATGGAAACGGACCCGCCAGCCTGAAAAGGGGCGTAAAAAATATTTTTTGGTAGCATTAATTTGGTATTTTTGGACTCAAATACGAAATCGGTCTAAAATTTTATGATGGAAATTACCCAGAAAGACGAAGTAGTCATCAGCGAGATCATTGCTGGTGCCAGAAACCTTTTTGAGAAATTCGGTCTGAAAAAGACCACCATGGAAGACATTGCCCGTGAAGTAGGGAAGGGAAAAAGCTCACTGTATTATTATTTTCAAAGTAAATACGAAATATTTGAGGCTGTCATTGACCAGGAAGCCCGGGAACTTTTCGCACAGGCAGAAAGGGCCATTGAGGAAGCCGGAACCGCCAAGGGTAAATTGAAGGCCTACAGCCGTATCCGGCTTTGCAATATCAATAAGATGGGGAACTTGTCCCAGATTGTGAAGGATGACCTGATGGATAATATTAGTATCTTATTCAATATTAAAAGAAAGCATGAAATTACCCAGCTCGCCATGGTCCGGAAGATCATCGCCGAAGGGGTAGCCAGCGGTGAATTCAAACAGGTGGAAGCCTCTGACATTGACCTGCTTGCTTTTCTTTTCATGGCTGCATTCCGGGGAATAGCCCTACCGTTTTGTACCGATGGTTCCTTTCCGGATCTCAGCCAGCGGGTCGATACGATTGTGGATGTGATGGTGGAGGGAATCGGCCGGTAACCGGGGGCCGTACCCCAAAAATAGAACAACCCTGCCCCCCGGGGCGGGATAAATGAGAGTTTTTATCCTAAAACTAGACATATGCAAGAGAAAATTCAACAAGCAGATGGGAAATTGGGTATCCTTATTCCCGGTCTGGGCGCCGTCGCTACCACACTCATTGCCGGGGTTGAGGCAATCAGGCAGGGTTTATCCCAGCCCATCGGATCCCTTACCCAGATGGGAAATATCCGATTGGGAAAGCGGACCGAAAACAGGTACCCGCTGATCCGGGAATTTGTCCCGCTGGCCGATCTGAAAGATATTGTATTTGGGGGATGGGATGTATATGCAGACAATGTGTTTGAGGCAGCCTCCAAGGCCAAGGTGCTGGAACCTTCCCTGCTGGCAGCCATCAAACCGAATTTGCAGGCCCTTGTGCCGATGAAAGCGGTCTTTGATAAGTCCTATGTCAGGAACCTGGACGGCTCCAATGTGAAACAGGCAGCTACCAAATATGACCTCGCCAAAGCGGTGATGGATGATATAGAGAACTTCCGGGAAGCCAACGACTGCAGCCGGGTCGTGGTGGTCTGGTGCGGCTCCACCGAACGTTATATTGAAACCGGCAGGGTTCATGAAACGATTGAACAGTTTGAAGAGGGGCTTCGCGAAAATGACCCCATGATCTCTCCCAGCATGATTTATGCCTATGCGGCCATCCGGTTGGGTGTGCCCTTTGCCAACGGGGCCCCCAACCTGACCTGTGATATCCCCGCCCTGATGGAACTGGCCAGAAGGACCGAGACCCCCATTGCCGGAAAAGACTTTAAAACGGGACAGACCCTGATGAAGACCATACTGGCCCCCGGTCTGCATGCCCGCGCCCTTGGTATCCGGGGCTGGTTTTCCACCAATATCCTGGGCAACCGGGACGGACTGGTACTGGATGATCCCGATAATTTTAAGACCAAGGAGGTCTCCAAACTCAGTGTACTCGATGATATTCTGCGGCCGGAACTCAACCCGGAATTATATGGCGAGCTCTATCATAAGGTAAGGATCAATTATTATCCCCCTCATGGTGACAATAAGGAAAGCTGGGATAATATCGACATTTTCGGCTGGCTGGGATATCCCATGCAGATCAAAATCAATTTCCTGTGCCGAGATTCCATACTGGCCGCACCCATTGTACTGGACCTGGCCCTGTTTATGGACCTGTCCAAACGGGCAGGTATGTCCGGCATACAGGAATGGCTCTCGTTTTATTTTAAATCTCCCCAGACTGCTCCCGGCCTGAGACCGGAGCATGACATATTCAAGCAGCTGATCAAACTGCAAAATACCCTGCGCCATATGATGGGAGAGGACCTGATCACCCACCTGGGCCTGGATTATTACCAGGACCTGGTTGAAGCCCTATGATGACCTTTCACCGGGTGGTTTGTACCTGCTTTGGCATCGGCTACGCCGGGCGGGGCGGCGGCACCCTGGCCGCCCTGGCGGCCCTGGTGGGCTGGTTCCTGCTTTTCAGGGCAGGGGACGGTCTGACCCAGCAGGTCCTGTTGACGATGGGAATCACCCTGCTGGGCATCTTGTCAGCCAGCCAGGTGGAAAGGGATTGGGGCAAGGACAGCAACCGGGTGGTTATTGATGAGGTGGCGGGTATGTGCCTCAGCCTGTGGCTGGTTCCCGTGGAAGGCAGGTATCTGATTTGCGCCTTCGTTCTGTTTCGTTTTTTTGATATATATAAGCCATTTTTCATCCGGCGTTTGGAAAAATTGCCCGGAGGTTGGGGCGTCATGGCCGATGATTTGCTGGCAGGTATTTATGCCAACCTCGTGGTCCAGGGCGTCCTTATATTAAAATTGTTTTAAGTCCATGCGAGTATTTTTCAAAGCGCAGCTGGCCTCCCTGACGGCTACGGCCATTGATTTTTTGGTAACGATCCTGCTGGTAAACCTCTTTGGATTTTACCCCGTGCCCGCCAGCGCCATCGGCACCATTACCGGCGGGGCCGTCTACTTCCGGATGGGCAGGAACTGGGTTTTTGAAGCAGCGCAGGGACCAGGCAGCGAGCAGGCTGTAAAATATATTGCCGTCTGGATCGTCTATCTCTTACTGAATACCGGGTTTCTCTACCTGATCACCCGGTACACGGGGGTCAATTACATCCTGGCAAAGGTGGGGGTGGCCATAACCATGAGCGTTAGTTATAATTTTGTGCTGCACAAGAAATTTGTTTTTAAATAATATAAGGGAAATTATGTTTATATCGGATAGGAAGGGCATCAAATGGATGGTTTTGTTGGGTATGCTGATCTCCCTGCACGGATTTGCCCAGACCACTACGGTAAACGGTGTGGTCAGGGATGCTGTCACCCGGTTGCCGCTTTCATCGGTTACTGTGAGCATCCGCAATGTAAAAGGAGGGGTTATGACCGATTCGCTGGGACAGTTCTCCATCCGTTATTTCAAACCGTTTTCCCAGCTGGTTTTTACCAGTGTCGGCTATAAAAACCAAACCCTGACCCTGCGAAAGGATCAGTTTGCCCGGGCATCCCAGGATGATTCCCTGCAGCGGACCACTTCCCCTGTGGGCGCCCTTTCAAATACCCCGGCAGATTCCCTGTCCCGCCCCACTGCCGCAGCCCCCGGGTCATCGGCCGATTCCGGCCGGAGCCGTGCGGACGGGTCCTCCCCGGACCTGCGGCTGATCGAAGTCTACCTGCAACCCAACAGCAGCCTGCTGGGGACCGTTACGGTCAGGAACAAAAAGCAGAAATACCGCAATAAGGATAACCCCGCCGTGGAACTGATCAGGCACGTTATAGAGAATAAGGCGAAAAACCGGATGGAAGCCTATGAATTTGCCGAATACGAGAAGTATGAAAAAATGCAGCTGTCCCTCAACAACGTCTCTGAAAAGGTGAGGAACTCCAAACTGACCCGCAAATACCATTTTTTGTTCGACAATGCCGATACCACCATCATTGAGGGGAAGTCCCTGTTGCCCGTATACCTGGAGGAAAAATTATCCCATAATTATTACCGCAGCAACCCCCAGAAAAACAAGACCGTGATACTGGCGCAGAAGAAAGTGGATTTCGGTGAATTCGTGGATATGCGCGGGGTCAGTTCCTATCTCAACCGGCTCTATGAGGAGGTCAATATCTACGACAACAATATCTCCCTGTTTACCAATCTTTTTTTGAGTCCCATTGCAGATATGGCGCCCACTTTTTATATGTTTTTTATTGCTGACACGGTGGTGGTCAATAACCAGCCGCTGGTCAGATTGACTTTTCGCCCACGCAACCCCAATGATTTTCTGTTCCGGGGCACCATGTATATTACGTTGGATGGCAACTATGCTGTGCAGAAACTGAACATCATCACCAGTAAGAACATCAATTTGAACTTTGTCCGCGAATTGAAAATAAACCAGGATTTTGAAAGACGCGAAGACGGCAGGTACCTGCTGACCAAAAGCGACGTGATCGGGGATTTCGGGATTCTCAAAAAAGGCAGCGGCATATTTGGGGAAAGGGTTATTTCTTTCAAGAATTTTGTAACCAACCGGCCCATCGCCGACAGTATTTTCAAAGGCCCGGTCCTGGTCACCCTGCAACAGGCCGGCACCGAACAGGACAGCTTCTGGCTTTCCCACCGGCATGATTCCCTTTCCACGGCTGAATCCAAAGTATATGCCAATATCGACAGCCTCAAGAACATGCCCTCCTTTCGCCGGGTGATGGATTATGCCACCCTGCTGCTGGCAGGCTACAAACAGGCAGGCATCTTTGAAATCGGTCCCGCCAGCACCTTTTACAGTTTCAATCCCGTGGAGGGGTTCCGCCTCCGCTTCGGCGGCAGGACCACCCCTAAGTTTTCCAACCGGTATTATTTTGAAACCTATGGCGCCTACGGATTCAAGGACCAGAAATGGAAATATTTTTTCTCATCGACCTATTCGCTCAACAATAAATCCGTTTATGGATTTCCACTAAACTATATACGGGCCAGCTACCAGCGGGAAACAAAAATACCAGGCCAGGAATTGCAGTTTGTCCAGGAGGACAATTTCCTGCTTTCCTTCAAAAGGGGTAATAACGATAAATGGTTATACAATAACTATTTCAAGCTGAACTACGTCTATGAATTCGGTAACCATTTTTCCTATGATTTTGGCCTCAAATACTGGAAGCAGCAGCCGGCCGGAACCATATACTACGTCCAGCCCTCCCAGACCGGCCTTGATACCTTGCGCGACCTGACCACCGGCGAACTGTCCGTCCAGTTCCGTTGGGCCCCCAACGAACAGTTCTACCAGGGCAAACTATACCGGATTCCCATTGTGAACAAATACCCCATTTTTACCCTGCGGTATATTGCGGGGATCAAGGGGCTCCTGGGAGGACAGTACAATTATCAGAATCTAACGCTCAATATCTTCAAAAGGGTATACCTTTCCCAGCTGGGATATTCCGATATCACCCTGGAGGGCGGTGCTCTTTTTGGAAATGTCCCCTTCCCCTTAATGGAGATCCATCACGCCAACCAGACCTATGCCTATCAGCTCAATTCCTATAATCTGATGAACTTCCTGGAATTCGTGAGTGATCATTACGTCAGCGTGGATGTGGACCACTACTTCAACGGGTTCTTCTTTAATAAAATCCCCCTGTTCAAGAAGCTCAAATGGAGGGAGGTGGTGGAAGGCAAACTCCTGTATGGGGGCGTTCGCAGTGAAAATGATCCCGATGTCAATACCGGGCAAATCAAGTACCCGCTGACCGACGGGGTGAAGACTACCTTTGGCCTGAAAAACCAGCCTTATATAGAGGCCGGTTTCGGGATAGCCAATATTTTCAAGCTGGTGAGGGTGGATTTTATCAAGCGGTTCACCTACCTGGACCACCCCGGACTATCGACCTTCGGGATCCGGGCCAGATTAAAATTTGATTTTTAACAGCATTACATTGAAATTGCAAAAGATATAATTTCCGTGATGAAACAGAACGATCTCAGGGTGAGCATTCAGCGGGGTATTTATACCTTGATCAACCCCTTTGTCAGGTTGCTCATCCGCGCAGGCCTGACCCCCAATGCGGTGACCACCATCGGGCTGATACTAAATATGGGGGTGGCTGTCATTTTTATTTCCGGTGCGGAGGAAGGCAACCGGGGAGACTTCCGCTATGTGGGTTGGGCCGGGGTCCTTGTGTTGCTGGCGGGACTCTTCGATATGCTGGACGGGCAGGTTGCCAGGTTGGGTAACATGAGTTCCCGGTTCGGGGCCCTGTATGATTCGGTACTTGACCGATATAGCGAACTCATCCTGTTCCTGGGTATCTGCTATTACCTGGTGGCACATCATTATTTTTTGGGATCCCTCATCGCTTTTATAGGCATGATCGGCTCCATGATGGTTTCCTATACGCGGGCGCGTGCAGAAAGCCTGGGTATAGAATGCCGCGGAGGCCTGATGCAGCGCCCTGAAAGGATCATCCTCATTGGACTGGCCGCGCTGGCCAGCGGTATTACCGCCCATTACCTGGGCGGGGATTATAAACTCTTTATCCCCGGGATTCCTTTTCATGTTTTTGAAACCATGTCCGTTTTCATTTTTCCGCTGACTGTCCTGGCCCTGCTGACCAATATCACGGCCCTGGGCAGGCTGAGGGATGCCAAAAAAGCGCTGGACCGCCAGGACAAAGAAAAGCAGCAGGTACTTTCCATGAGCGCCAAACCCGAATCCAAGATACGGGTACTTCCCCTGCTGCTGCTGGCCACCTTCGCACTCAGTGCCTACCATCTTCCCCGGCAAAGTCTCTCGGACCGTCAGATGATCCACCGGATGATTGATCCGCAGGATACTTTTCCCGTGCCCCAGGGCATCAAAAACCAGTTGTTCTACCTGCAGCGTACCCCCAATGTAAATACCATCATCTGTGAACTGAATTACCTCACCGATGGAAAGCTCGATGAACAAAATCCAGTGCATGTATTTTGGATCCGCTACCAGGATGCCGGTAAGAAAGTGGAATTGTCCTTTATCCAGCGGACCTTTGCCTATGGTATCAAAACAAGACAGATCGGTCAGGACAAATATGAACTGCGTTTTGTCTCCTATAAGAAATTTCCTTTTTACCTCTACCGTTCGGCGGCCGACAAAAAGTTTCATGTATATGCCTCCATCGGGCAAAAGGAAGCCATCCTCAACCGCATCTTCATCAAAATCAACAGCGGCGGCACTTTCTGGTCACCCAATGTAGAATACATTGAATACAAAGGCGTTGATCCGGCCACCGGCAAGGAAGTGATGGAACGCAGGAAAGTCTGATCTTTTCAAATCATTGGCCATGGAAATTAACCCCCAGATACGTCGAATGGAAGTTTACAGTGGCAGAAACGTGCTGCTGATTGCCTCCCTGGGAGCGGTCTATCTGGCACTTTCCTACTTCCTGATCGGCTTTAAGCCCGAACAGGTATTTCTGGTGGGCCTTTTTTTCCTGCTTTATTTTTTGTCCGCGCCCACCCGCAGGTTTATTCTCGGGTTTTCGATATTTATCGTGTACTGGATTGTATTTGATTACATGAAGGCCTTTCCCAACTACCATTACAACCCGGTGCATATTGAAAGCATGTACCAGGCTGAAAAAAATATATTCGGTATTTTTTACCAGGGCAGCCATATGACCCTCAATGAGTTTTTCCTGCGTAAGGGCAATACCCCACTGGACATTACCGCCGGATTGTTTTATCTGACCTGGATCCCGGTACCCCTGCTCTTCGGGGCCTTCCTGTTCTACCGGGACCGGCAGCGCTTTTTTCATTTTTCACTGACTTTTTTCCTGGTCAATATCCTGGGTTTTGTCATCTATTACCTCTATCCGGCTGCCCCTCCCTGGTATGTACAGCAGCACGGTTTTACCTTCCTGGAAGGTACGGGGGGCAATACGGCCGGCCTCTCCAAATTTGACCAGTTCTTTCATACCGGTATCTTCCGGTCCATATACGCCAAAAGCTCCAACGTCTTTGCGGCCCTGCCTTCCCTGCATTCAGCCTATCCGGCCATTGTATTGTATTTTGGGATCAAAAGCAGGGTGGGGCTGATTAACCTGCCATTGGCCATTATAATGGCAGGCGTTTGGTTTTCAGCAGTTTATACCAGCCATCATTATGTCATCGACGTGCTCTGTGGCATCGGCTGTGGCATAGCGGGCATGGCCCTTTTCGAATGGCTCCTTGTTAAAAGCAGTCGGCTGAACAGTTTTGTCGATCATATGGTCCGGCTGACCACCTGATCGGGGAGCCGCCCTCCCGGCAGGTGCTGATACAGACAAACAATCCTAACTTTGCAATATGGCAGAAGATCTTACCGTCATAGCAGGCTCCCGGCAGGAGCAGTATCTTTCCCTGATACCCCAGATCAGGGCCCTCCTGGAAGGGGAAGAAGACCTGGTGGCCAACCTCGCCAATACGGCGGCCGCCCTCAAGGAACAGTTTGGTTGGTTCTGGGTGGGTTTTTACCTGGTTCGAAGGGATGAACTGGTGCTGGGACCCTTTCAGGGGCCGGTAGCCTGTACCAGGATCCGGAAAGGAAGGGGTGTCTGCGGCAGCAGCTGGGCCCAGGAAAAAACCCTGATCGTTCCGGATGTGGAGGCTTTTCCTGGCCATATTGCCTGCAGCAGTCTGTCGAAGTCCGAAATCGTGGTTCCGGTGATCCGTCATGGGGAAGTGGTGGCGGTCCTGGATGTGGACAGCGAAATGCCCGACCATTTTGGCCCTACCGACCAACAATATCTGGAGGAAATCGTCTCCCTGATCACATTTTAACCCTCCTGGGACAATGGGATATTTTTTTTTTCGTTAATAGCTCTCAACCAGCCAAAACGGCCATTTCAACGACAAATAAAACCCGCTCGATATGAAAAGGTTCCTGCTTTTATCCATTCTGTTATATTGCCTCCAACCCCAAGGTTTCAGCCAGCAGAACGGCCGGCCAAGCCTGATTGGTACCTGGGACCAAAGCAACGGAAAACACCCAGCCACCATAATTTTTGAGGACCATGAAAAAGTCCGTTATTCCTATAAGGGGCACACCGGAACCACCCGGAGCTATTATTACCTACTCAACGACGCTGCCACCCCGTCTTTACTGACCGTGGATTATTCCAAGTCTCACAAAAAGCACCGCAATGAATACCTCATAGAATTCCTGGGGGCCAATACCCTCAAGATCCAGGTGCTGTATAAAAAAGACTCCAGGGAGCATTTTGACGAAAATAAGAAAAGCCAGATTGTCCTGTTGAACAGGAGAATGGACCTTTAAGGCTGGTTCTCCAAAAAACCGGTCTCCGGGACCCTTTCCCCGTGTCCGCCAGCAGTCATCCTACCATCATATAATGGATTTTTTCCAGGCGAAATCACCCGAAAGACCAGGGGAGCCCGTATATGGAATTCTAGCAAGGATTTTGCTGGTCTTTCCTTGGTATGCACCCGGTAAAGTCCCAGAAAATGAAAAAAAACATCATGGCAGTCCTGATGATGAGCCTCAGTCTGGCTGCCAGCGCCCATCTAAAGGCAAAGCCCAGTTGCGGTACCCTGGTCGTGGATATCCTCAACGGGTCGGTAAACCAGGTAAAGCCTGATTTTTCCGTATCAGAAATCAAAGAAAAACTTCCCTGCTTCACCGATGCCCAGGAGGAGTCACCCACGGCCCGTTGCGGGGGTGGTGTCTTTTTCTCCAACCTGGACATATACTTTTACACCCAGCGGGATTACGTGGAAATCGGGGAGAAATTCAAGGGCAAACTCACTATACCGCTGATGGGCGCCAACCGCAAGAACCTCTTTAACTGGCTGGGCAACCCCAAGATCAGGGATGAAAACTGGGATGCCTTTGAAATGGCCTACGGGACGCTGGTACTTCACTATAATGCCAAAGGAAACGTTCGCCTGATCCAGTTCAGCTCAAAGGGGACCGATGCCCTGAGCCTCTGTAATTCAACCCCCTGATTGTGCTGCTGTTTCGGGTTAAAGCCAGGTAAGGCCGCAACACTTAGTTGGATGCGATGTTGGTTTTCCCGGTTATGGGTAACGGTGGTATCCAATGGGGAAAAACCCGCCGGGATTAAACCGGGGACCCAACCAACAGCCAGGGATAGCCGCATTCCCTGATGCCATGATGCAGCGCGGTGGTTTCCCCCTGGAATCGCTCCTTCTCCTCCTCCATATTGTTATTACTAAGTGCCCATGGGTTGATCAGTGTAACATACCCACGGGATCAATCATCCGTGGGCAAAAAAAACCTGTCTGAGGAAAATCAGACAGGTTTTGTCTTAAAACAGGTTGCAGCGCTTTTTCCGCGACCAGCCTGGACAACCAGGCGGTGTCCCGACTGAGGGGTTTTCTAGGAGGCGGATTCGGCATAACTGCTCACCGGTTCACAGGTACAGATCAGGTGCCTGTCCCCGTAAGTATTGTTTACCCTGGCGATCGAGGGCCAGAATTTGTGTTGTTTCAGATACTCCAGCGGAAAAGCCGCCTGCTCGCGGGAATAAGGATGATTCCACTGATCTGCGCAGATCACCTGCTGGGTGTGCGGGGCATTTTTAAGGGCATTGTCCGTCCTGTCTGATTTACCCTGTTCCACATCCAGGATTTCCCCGTGGATACTGATGAGCGCTTCGCAGAAGCGATCGAGTTCAGACTTATCCTCGCTTTCAGTGGGTTCAATCATGATGGTGCCCGGCACCGGGAAGCTTAGGGTCGGGGCGTGAAAGCCGTAATCCATGAGTCTTTTGGCGACATCCTCTGCCTCAATGCCCGCGCTGGCTTTGAAGGGACGCAGGTCAACAATGAATTCATGGGCGCAGGTCCCGTTGGCACCGCTGTAAAGGATCTTATAATATTCTTCCAGCCTGGCCTTCATGTAATTGGCATTAAGGATGGCATATTTGGTGGCTTTGGCGATGCCTGCCGAACCCAGCATTTTGATATAGGCATAGCTGATCAAAAGGATGCTGGCTGAGCCGTAGGCCGCAGCGCTGACCGCCCCGCTGGCTGGAAGCGCTCCTTTTTTAGAAAGCAATCCATCATGTACATGTCCTGGCAAAAAAGGCCTGAGTTTCTCATTGACACAAATGGGTCCCATGCCAGGGCCGCCGCCGCCATGTGGAATGGCGAAGGTCTTGTGCAGGTTGAGGTGACATACATCGGCTCCAATGAAACCCGGGCTAGTCAGCCCGACCTGCGCGTTCATATTGGCTCCGTCCATATAGACCAGCCCTCCGTTTGCGTGAATGACTGCGCATATCTCCCGGATGCTTTCTTCAAAAACGCCGTGGGTGGAAGGATAGGTGACCATCAGTCCTGCGAGGCTGTCGCTGTATTGGTGGGCTTTTTCCCGAAGGTCGGCCACATCAATATGACCTTCCTCGTCACTTTTGACCACCACGACCTTCATGCCTGCCATGACGGCGCTGGCCGGATTGGTGCCATGGGCTGAAATGGGAATCAGCATCACCTCGCGGTGGTCTTCCCCGCGGGAGGCGTGATAGGCCCTGATGGTAAGCAGGCCGCTGTATTCACCCTGGGCGCCGCTGTTGGGTTGCAGGGAAGTGGCTGAAAAACCGGTTATTTTACTCAGCCAGTCTTCCAGCTCGGTCAATATCTGGCGGTATCCTTCCCATTGTCCGGCCGGTGCAAAGGGATGGAGCCCGGAGAACTCCGGCCAGCTCACCGGGATCAGTTCGGTGGCGGCATTTAACTTCATGGTACAGGAACCCAGGCAAATCATAGAGGTATTGAGGGAAAGGTCCTTGTTTTCCAGCCGCTTCAGGTAACGCATCATTTCCGTTTCGGAATGGTGGCTGTTGAAAACCGGGTGCGTGAGGAAGGGCGAAGTCCTGGTGGCAAAATCGGGAATATTGGGCAGGGTCAGTGCGCTGGTATTCACTTCGGGGGCGGGGCAGTCCACGACCTGGGCAAAGATCCTGGATAGCTCTCTGATATCGTTTAGTGTGGTGGTTTCGTCCAGGCTGACGGATACATACCGGGTACCGGGGAAATAGCGCAGGTTGATGCCTGCCCGCTCCGTAAAGGACCGGATGGCCTCCGGGTCGATGACACGAACCTTGATGGTATCGAAATAATTTTGATGTTCCACCCGGTAGAGGCTGCTGCCAATCTTTTGCAGCGCGGTTGCCAGGCTGTGGGTCAGCAAGGAGACCCGCTTTGCAATATTTTTGAGGCCTTCCGGACCGTGATAGACTGCATACATGGCGGCCATATTGGCCAGCAGCGCCTGGGCGGTGCAGATATTGGAGGTTGCCTTTTCCCTTTTGATGTGCTGCTCCCTGGTCTGCAGGGCCATGCGAAGGGCGCGGTTGTTTTGGGCGTCAACACTTACACCGATGATCCGTCCCGGTATGGCCCGTTTAAAATCATCCCTGGTGGCAAAAAAAGCGGCATGAGGCCCGCCAAAACCCATGGGAACACCCAGGCGCTGGGAAGACCCGACCGCTACATCGGCTCCGAGTTCACCAGGGGGCGTCAGCAGGGTTAATGCCAGCAGGTCGGTTGCCATTACAACAAAGCCGCCGGCCGCATGCACCGCGCCGATAAAGTCCCGGTAATCCTCCACCGAACCGGATGCGTTGGGATACTGGATCATGGCCCCGAAATAGGTGCTGTCTAGGGAGGCCTGCCGGTAATCGCCGAAAACCAGCTCAATGCCAATGGGTTTTGCACGGGTGATGAGCAGGTCCCGGGTCTGGTCAAATACCTCGTGGTCCACAAAAAACCGCGGCTGGCTGGAGAGGCCGGCCTTATTGACATGATGGAAGAACATGGCCATGGCTTCGGCCGCTGCCGTTCCTTCATCCAACAGGGAGGCATTGGCCAGCGGGAGGCCCGTCAGATCGCATACCATAGTCTGGAAATTGAGCAGGCTCTCCAGCCTGCCCTGGGATATTTCGGCCTGATAGGGAGTATACTGGGTGTACCATCCCGGGTTTTCGAAAACATTACGCAGGATCACACTGGGAACAATGGTATTGTAATATCCCTGTCCGATATAGGATTTGAATACTTTGTTTTTGGAAGCGATGCTTTTGAGGGTGCTCAGGTATTCGTATTCACTCACCGGTCCGGCTATGTCCAGGGGCTGGTCGTTACGAATGGAGGCAGGAATGGTTTTTCCGATGAGTTCCTCCAGCGAGGAAATTCCGATGGTCTGCAACATCTGCTCGGTCTCAAGAGGGTTTGGTCCGATATGTCTGTCAGCAAATTCATTGGACTGTTGTTCAAAAAGATTCATATTTGTTGGGTTGACCTTTAAAAAGATGCGCAAAGTTACGGGGAGGGGGGGAGAAAAAATCAGTTTTGTGGAGGGGTGGAAAAGCTGGGGGAAATTAATGGGTCCGGCGGAGGCTCCCATAAAAACAGGCACCCCCGGACGGTAGGTGCCTGCGCTGTGGTGAGATAAGGTTTGTCAGATTTAATGCGGATGGGAATGCTGGTGAATCTGATGGCGGGCTTTCCTTTCCGGATGCTTTACGCCGTCTTCTTTCAGGTCCTTTTTATCAGCCTGGATGTCTTTTTTATCCGCCTTGATCTCCTTGGATTCCTGCCTGGCGGCTGCTTTCTTGCCATCCTTGAGGTCTTCTGCCTTCTGGCGTTCATCCTTGTTCTTTTCCTTGATGTCCTTTCGCAGGTCCTTCATGTCGGCCTTTTTGTCTGCTGCGCTGGCAGGAGTGGCCGGGGCCGGACTGGTCTGGGCATACATGGCACTGGCAAAAACCAGGGTAAGGCCGAGTAAAATTGCTTTTTTCATGATTGTTGTTTTATGTAAGTTTTCAATGATGGGTTGGAGTTTAAATAATAGGAAAAGTTTAACAGTCGCTAATAATATTTCTTTACTTCATGGGACAGGGAGAAAATTTCCCATTCAATCTGTTCATTTATAGGAAATTATATTTTTGCCGGAACCTGGTATGATCCTCACCCCTGAACCGGAAGGGCCGCGGCACAGACCCCTGCACGGAAGTTTGTTAAAATCAGGTAATTTGCGCTGAACAAAATAACAGATGACCATGATAGATTTCCGGTCCGATACGGTCACCCGCCCCACCCGGGGCATGCTGGAGGCCATGATCAATGCCCCGGTCGGGGATGACGTATTTGGGGAAGATCCATCCATTAACCAACTGGAATCAGCTGCTGCCGGTATGTTTGGCATGGAAGCGGCCCTGTACTGCCCCAGTGGAACCATGTCCAACCAGATTGCCATAAAATGCCATACCCGTCCGGGGGATGAAGTGATTTGTGCTTCCAACGCCCATGTCTATATATACGAGGGGGGTGGCATTGCGGCCAATGCAGGCTCCCAGGTCAGGGCCCTGGAAGGGGACCAGGGCAGGATAACCGCGACCCAGGTATCCGGGGCCATCAACCCGGACGACGTGCACAAGGCCCGCACATCGCTGGTTTGCCTGGAAAATACCTCCAACAGGGGAGGGGGCAGCTGTTATGATTTCCAGGAGATCCTGCGCATCAGGCAGCTCTGCCAGGACCATGGACTGGCCCTGCACCTGGATGGCGCCCGGCTTTTTAATGCCCTGGTGCACAAAGGGGAAAGCCCCGCCCAATACGGAGAAGTATTTCACAGCATATCGATCTGCCTCAACAAGGGACTGGGCTGCCCCATCGGAAGTATACTGATGGGAAGCCGGGATTTTATCCGCCAGGCCCGCCGTGTGAGAAAAGTATTTGGCGGGGGCCTGCGACAGGCCGGCTATATGGCGGCCTGCGGTCTTTATGCCCTGGAAAACCATATTGACCGGCTCTCCGAGGACCACCTGCATGCTCGCCGCATTGCGGAAGGATTGTCCCGGAAATCCTTCATCGACCACATCCTGCCCGTAGAAACCAATATCGTCATTGCTGAAGTCCGCAAACCCGACACCGCGGCCGGGATAGCCGGCAGGCTTCACCAGCTTGGTATCCGGGTCATTGCCATTTCACCGGCGCAATTGCGCTTCGTGACCCACCTGGATATTTCGGCTGCCATGGTGGAAAAGGCCCTGGACATTATAGAGGACCTGTGAGGAAGGTGCCAAGGGCTCCGGCTCCAGCACCCTTTTGCCGCTGTGTTCACCCATTATAAATTTTAATTCCGACTTTTTATGTTTCCCCATCTCTCCCCCGTTCAGACCAAAGCCTGGCAGCAACTGCAGGATCATTTTCGAGTTGATATGAAACAAACCAGCATGCGCCAACTGTTTGCGCAGGATCCGGATCGTTTCCGGAAATTTTCCCTCACCACCGGGGATATCCTCTTTGATTATTCCAAGAACATAATCACCGATAGGACCCTGGCCCTGCTGCTGGAACTGGCCCGGGAGTGCCGGGTGCCTGATGCCATCGAAGCCATGTTCAGCGGGGAAAAAATAAACCATACCGAAAACAGAAGCGTACTGCATGTGGCTCTGCGGAATTTTTCAGGCCAGCCCGTCTTTTCGGACGGTAAGGATGTCATGGGTGAGGTGATGGCCGTACTTCAGCAGATGAAATCCTTCTGCCAGCGGATTCATTCCGGTGATTGGAAAGGATATACCGGAAAGAAGATAAAATACATCGTCAATATCGGAATAGGCGGCAGTGACCTGGGGCCCGTGATGGTGACCGAAGCCCTTAAGCCCTACTGGGTAAAAGGCATATCCACTTATTTTGTATCCAATGTGGACGGGACCCATATAGCCGAGACCCTTAAGAAAGTCACACCCGATGAAACCCTTTTTCTGATCGCCTCCAAGACCTTTACCACCCAGGAGACCATGACCAATGCCCAGACGGCCAGGAACTGGTTTCTGGAATCGGCCGGGGACCCCTCCCATATAGCCACTCATTTTGCCGCTCTCTCCACCAATGAAAAGGCCGTCGTAACCTTCGGAATCGACCGGGAGAATATGTTTGCCTTTTGGGATTGGGTAGGGGGCCGCTATTCCCTGTGGAGTGCCATCGGCCTTTCCATAGCCCTGACCATCGGATACGAACATTTCGAATCCCTGCTGAAGGGTGCCCATGAAACCGACCAGTATTTCCGCCAAACCCCTCCGGAACAAAATATCCCCATCCTGATGGCCCTGATCGGACTGTGGTATACCAACTTTTTCGGTTCACAGACGGAGGCCATCCTTCCCTATGACCAGTATATGCACCGCTTTGCCGCCTATTTTCAACAGGGCAATATGGAAAGCAACGGCAAGAGCGCGGACAGGAACGGCCTTCCGGTTTCCTACGCTACGGGACCGGTGGTTTGGGGTGAACCGGGTACCAACGGCCAGCATGCTTTCTACCAGCTGATTCACCAGGGCACCACCATGATCCCCTGCGATTTTATTGCCCCAGCCATCAGCCACAACCCGCTGGGTGACCACCATGTGAAACTGCTATCCAATTTCTTTGCCCAGACAGAAGCCCTGATGAACGGAAAAACGAAGGAAGAGCTCCTGGCAGAGCAGGTTGCCCCGGAGCTGATCCCTTACCGTTCCTTCGCTGGCAACCGCCCCACGAATTCCATTCTCTTAAAGCGGATTACCCCTTTTAGCCTGGGCAGGCTCATCGCCCTGTATGAACATAAAATATTTGTTCAGGGGGTCATTTGGAATATCTATTCCTTTGACCAATGGGGAGTTGAACTGGGAAAACAACTGGCAGGCCGCATCCTGCCGGAACTCCTGGATGACCAACCGGTCGCTTCCCATGATGCCTCCACCAACGGGTTGATCAATTGGTTCAAATCTATGAGGTAAGCTCCGCCCAAGCACCTTACAACACCCGGCTGCCTGTGCTTCCAGCACAGGGTAATCAACACCTGTTTATAAGTTGGGTGACCGGCCCTGTCCGCCATGCGGTAACTTTACGGCTGATTTTCCTTGTGGCCCCAATAAAATCATAAAACTGAAAATCTGCCAAAATAAAATGAATCCAGACACGTTGTTAGCTCGGATATTCCAACACAGCCATCCCAAAAAAAATCCAACCCTCATGATTAATGTGCTCTCTTTCAATGGATTTTCTGCTTCAGGGGAAAATGCGGTCCGCATCACCCGTATCAGCCGCCTGATACTGCCGGTTTTCCTTTTCATCGCCTGCGGCCATCTCTGTGCCTGCAATAACGGCTACTCAGAAAACAATAAAAAAGATACCGCCATCATTCAAAAAGGCGTTGCTGTCAATAGGGATTCCCCGGGCATTAGCATGTCCCTGGCCCCCCTGGATACCCTGGCTTATGACCAAAGGATAAAAAAAATCACCAACGGGGATTCCTCCGGCCGCTGGCCGGTAAAGACTGCCTATCCGGAAGCGGGGGCGATTTTACCCTTTAAACGGATTGTGGCCTATTACGGGAATTTCTATTCCAAACGCATGGGAGTACTTGGGGAATATCCTGCGCCTGAAATGCTCAAAAGACTCGATGTTGAAGTAAAAAAATGGGCGGCGGCAGATTCCACCATGCCCGTACAGCCTGCCCTGCATTATATTGCCGTCACCGCCCAGGGCAGTCCCGGCAAAGGCAATAAATACCGCATGCGCATGCCTTTCACCCAGATTGATTCGGTAATCCGTCTGGCTGCCAGGATCAACGCCATCGTCTTTTTGGACATACAGGTTGGATTCAGCAATGTGCAGGAGGAAATTCCGCTGCTGGAAAAATACCTAAAGATGCCCCAGGTTCATTTGGGCATAGATCCGGAATTTTCCATGAAAACCGGCAAAAAACCCGGAACGGTGATTGGGACCATGGATGCTGCCGACATCAATTTCGGGGTCAATTACCTGGCCCATCTGGTCAAAACCTACAACCTGCCACCCAAAATATTTGTCGTTCACCGCTTTACGCAGGCCATGGTGACCAATTACCGCAATATCCGGACCGCTCCTCAGGTTCAGGTGGTCATGGATATGGACGGATGGGGCGCCCAGTCAAGAAAAATTTCTACCTACCGTTCCTTTATAGCCAGGGAGCCCGTACAATTTACCGGCTTTAAACTCTTTTACAAAAACGATTACCGGGAGCCAAACAGCCGTATGCTTACTCCGGCTGAAGTCCTGAAATTAAAACCCCAGCCTGTATATATCCAATACCAGTAGGGCCGCGCTTTTCATATTATTTTAACCTTGTTCCCAGCCAGTTTCGGCGGAACTGCCGCATCTGCTCATTGACGGGAAGTCCGGCCGATTCGTAGGTCACGACCTTCCAGTACGGGTTTTCCGACAGGGTGATGCGGCTCGTTTTTTCTACTCCATGGTGCATATAGGTCAGCCAATGGGTTTCACCCGGTTTATGGACTGAAAGCCAATCATTGAGTTCACGCTGATTTTTTAAGGGGGTATCCCCCAGCTTAAGGATCCGGTCGTCGGCATCCGCCCCGGCCTCATAAAGGGGGGTGGTCCGGATGGTGGCTGATGCGAGGGTGAGTCCTTCCTTATCGGTGAAGCGCAGATTGCCTATCCAGCTTTTTCCTTCCCCTGGCCTGATTAGCAGAAAACCCGCCTGCGCCAGCAGCGGCTTATAATCCGGGGCCTGGTGGCCGGTTATGTATTTGCTGAAGAATGCCGCGGCAAATTTCCCGTCCCCCGTCAGGGTGGCGAGCGTTTCCTGCAGGCCTTCCAGGGTATAGGGGATTTCGGGTTTGCCAAAACGTTTCCAGGCAGCCTGCATCAGCTCATCAAGGGTCTTTCCAAACTGCTGGCGCAGCTGCAGGTCGAGTGCCAGTGCCACAGAAGCCCCGTAGGGATAATAGGAGGCAAACATGTTGGGGTAATTGGTCTTATCCACGGCCACGCCGGCATCGGTGTAAACCGCGTGGCGGCTGGCATCCACCGGCGAATAAAATTTCGCCCCCGCCGTGTTGAGTTTGGTATTGATATAACCGGTCATGGCATCAGAAAAACTGGTATCCTCCTGCATGCCGGAACGAACCACCACCAGTTCCCCATAATACTGCGTGAACCCTTCAGCAAACCAGAGTTCATCGCTCATATTGCTTTTTTCAAAATTAAAAGGCTCCAGGGAGCGGGGCCTGATGCGTTTGACATTCCAGCAGTGAAAAAATTCATGGGCAAATACTTCCAGGAGGAAGTCCTCCCCATGAAATTCCGCCGGAATACTGATCATGGTGGAATTGCGGTGCTCCATGCCGTCTCCGTGCACAAAGGGATTGATGGAGGCAAGGAAGGTGTAATTTCCGAAGTCATAGGCCGGGGTCTCCGAAAAAATGGCCTGCTCTTCCCTGACCATGCGCGCGACCTTCTGGCTGAAGGCGGTCAGAACGGAATCATCCGACTTTCCGTCAAAGGCCAGACGAAATTGATAGGTCTTGCCATCGGGGTTGCGCAGTTCCCAGTTCCTATAGCTGAGGTTGCCGATTTTGGTGGGACAGTCCATAAAATACTGCAGACCTGGCGCCCAAAAGGTCCAGGGATCGGAGGTTGGTTTGAGCTGGGTGGCAATCGTCCAGTGCAGATCCTGTGGAATATCAAAATGTATGGTAATGGGCATTTTATCGGCTCCTTTCAGCCACATAAACATGGCCGGCATGTTGATATGAATATCCTCCTGATCCAGTCCCAGGTAGGTGCCATCGGCATAATTGCCGAAAATAGTATACACCAGCCTGATATATCCGCCTGAACGGGGTACCTCGTATACATCCCCATCGCGGCGAAGCACTTCCAGTGATCCGGATTTTTCGTCGAAGGCCTTCACATCGTAAACATTCTTACCGAATTCATGGGTGGCATACCTGCCAGGGGAAGAACGGCTCATCCGGAATACGGCGCTGCGGGTGGGCAGGTCGCTTACTATCAGGCTCACCTGCGCCTCATGGTGGGCCAGGTTGGGGAAGGAAACAAAATAGCTGATCCGCTGGGATAGCGCAAAAAAGCCAGCCAGCAGTAAGGAAACAAGCAGGGGTATTTTTCTCATAAAACAGGTGTGCATGCAATGGACAAATAGGGGTTAAAAGCGGAAATTACCCCTAATTTATTACATAAAGAAAAGCGGCTTTTCACCCATTGACCAGGTGGAAGAGGGCGGCAGGCCCCCGGGGCACATCCTATAGGCAACCTATGTTTTTATTGACCCGGCGCCAAGGCAAACAAGGGACAGCCAGGGCGCATGGCGTTTAATGGGGAATGCGCAAAAATTGTCTGATCATGAAAAATCCAACCAGGCAAATCAGGATGATGAGCAGGATGGTAAAATAAATCCAGGGATATTCCCGGAGACGTCTTTTTTCACGCCGGTTTTTTTTCTTTTCGAGCTGGGACTGGAGGTTCTTATTGAGCTGCTCGACATATTGCTGAATGTGATTTTTATTCCCGACCCGGCCGAGTCCTTCCATGGCTTCCTGCATGAAGGCATTTTCCCGCATCATCTCCTCCACTTCCTGCCGCTGGGCAGCCGAAAGGTTGCCGCAGAGGTAATCAACCAGTTTCTGGTTGTCAATGCCCTGGTTGCCGTCGGATAATATGTCAAGTAAATCCTGGTTCATATAATTTAAGTCCTGGCATTCATTTTTCGTTCAAAAAGCAGCTTGAGATTTCTCTTGCCGTTCTGGATATGGCTCTTTACCTGCATCATGGAAAAACCGGTGGAGTCCCTGATTTCCTGGTAGGACTTTTTTTCCAGGTAAAACAAAGTTACACAGAGTTTCTGTTCTTCATTGAGTTCCTGCAATGCGGTCTCCATCATTTGAAGGGCTTCCTCTTTTTCATGCATCATTTTCTTTCCCTGGCTTTCATCGGGGGCCGCTATGGACTGTTCACTGATATCCAGGGGTTTTTTACCCGGGCGGTTGCGAAGCTTCATCAGGCAGTGGTTGCGGGCAACCATGTAAATCCATGATTTGAAATAGTCTACCCTGTATTTATGTAATTCGGTGATTGCTTTGAGAAAAATCTGCTGCACCGCATCCTTGGATTCCTCCTCATTCTTGAGGTACTTCATACAAACCCCAAAGAGAAGCAGCGTATACCTCCCCAGGACAATTCCCAGCCATTCGTTGTTATGGTCCTCATAAAAACGCTCCAGCAATTCCTGGTCCGTGATGTGATTATACCGGTTTGTATTCACGTGTGGTAAAGTAGTCAATTTATCATCCTATGATGCAAAAGCCGGAAAATTTCACATTTTGTTTGAGGGTTGTTTACAGGATGGTTAATTTCATGGCCATAAACCAGGGGCTATGTTATTTGCGATTTGTTGCGTTTCGGCCAGTCCGATGCGGGCGGCTGCTTCCCATAAAAGTGAGATGGTGAGCCAGCTATTGTTTGGTGAATATTGCCGGGTCACCCAGTCAGGGGACGAACAGTGGCTCAGGATTGCCTGCCGTCAGGATGGCTATGAGGGTTGGTGCCAGCGCAGTCATCTTTTGGCCATTTCTGAGGACCAGTACCTGGGCCCGGGAAATATACTGACCATGGAGCGGTCGGGTCTGCTTGAAACCTCCGAGGGGCCCATGATGCTACCCATGGGCAGCCTGCTTGCGGGTCCTGCATTGGACCTGAAGGACTGGCCGGGGACCCCATCCCGGTTCGGAGGAAGGATTTGGGACAGTCTGCAGGCGGAGATGACCCCCCAACATCTCCGGGAGGTTGCCTTCCAGTTTTTGAATACCCCCTATTTGTGGGGCGGGCGCAGTGTTTTTGGAACTGATTGCAGCGGCTTTACCCAAACCGTTTTTCGATTTTTCAATATATCCCTGCTGAGGGATGCATGGCAACAGGTTTCCCAGGGCTTTGAACCCGACAGCAGCGGCAAGGTTTGCTGCGGGGACCTGGCTTTTTTTGACAATGAATCCGGAAGGATTACCCATGTGGGGATCATGCTGGGGGAAGATGAGATCATACATGCATCCGGCAAGGTAAGAATCGACCCGATGGACCCTGAAGGCATCATTCATTCCGAAAGCGGACAGCGGACCCACCGGCTGCGCAGCATCAGGCGGTTTTTCCCCTAAAGGCCTGGCTTATTTGTCCATTAACAGCATCTTACCGGCAATGAGGACCAGCACCACCGCAAAAATCTTTTTGACGGTCGCCTCTGACATATTTAATGAAAATTTACTGCCCAGATAACCGCCGATGACAAAACCCACGAACAGGATCAATACTACCTTTAAGTCAATGAATCCTTTTTTGTAATAATTCATAACGGCAAAAATTCCGGCCGGTAACAGCAGGATACCCAGGGAAGTTCCCTGTGCCTCGTGCTGGGTAAAACCAAGAAAAAACACCAGGGCCGGCACGATGATAATACCACCACCAACTCCCACCAGGCCGCTAAGGAGTCCTGCCGCAAGGCCAATGAGTATAATCAGTAGCATAGTTTGAACAGACATATACAAGGGATTTATGATGCTGGACTATTCGTGTTTGGCTTGGCCAAAATGATGCTTGTAGGAAGCGATGGCTTCCTCGATGATTTTGAGGGCAGTGGTTTTGTCACCGAACTCTTCCACCACCACTGTTTTATTCTCCAGGGTCTTGTATTCCTCGAAGAAATGCCGCATTTCATCAAAGAAATGCTTGGGAAGTTCTTCGATATTATTGTAATAGTTGATGCCCGGATCATTGGCTGCCACCGCAATGATTTTGTCGTCGGCATCCCCTCCGTCTATCATTTGCATTACACCGATAACCTTTGCCTCCACCAGGCAAAGGGGCTGGATGGAAATAGTGGAAATCACAAGGATATCAAGGGGGTCTTTATCATCGCCGTAAGTCTGTGGGATAAATCCGTAATTGGCCGGGTAATAAAAGGAGGAATAGATGACGCGGTCAAGTTTAAGCAGCCCGGTTGGTTTGTCAATCTCATACTTGGCCCTGGAACCCTGCGGGATTTCAATGATGGCATTGACGGTGCGGGGGGCATGATCTCCAAATTCCACGCCATGCCAGGGATGCGATACTGTAGTTGTCATCGATAAGAATTTAAGTATACAAACGTAGTGGAAAAGCCGCATTGCGCAAAGAAAATGCCTATCAGGCCCTTTGAACGGGCAGGGGCTTTTCCCTAGGATGGGCTTACTTTGTTCCGGGGGGGACCCCCGGGCCGGCAGGCTATGTCAGCTAAGCGTGTTTACAGGGCCCTGAGGGCTGCAATGGCGCCGGCGGTGGCCGCAATTCCCAGGACCATGCTGCCGGCAGTATACAATCCGGCGTACAGGAAATCACCCGCCCTGAGCAAATTCACATTTTCATAGGCAAAGGTGGAAAAGGTGGTGAAGCCTCCGCAGAGGCCGGTGGTGAGCAGCAGACGCCAGTCCGGGGTGAGGATATTGCCCCGCTCGGAAAGTCCGTAGAAGATGCCGATCAGCAGGCAGCCGGTAATATTTACCAGAAAAGTGCCAAAGGGGAAGGGGTGGGGATGGATGGAGTAAACATAGCGCTGGCCCAGGAACCGGGCCACGGAGCCCACTGCCCCGCCGAGTCCTACCAGGATGATGTTTTTAATCATTATTTAATCATTTCTTTTAGGTCCACCAGCCATTCTCCGTTCAGCTTGAGGATTTTGATGGTGGTCGTATCCTTCTTGTAGGTATTGAGGTACCGGAATTTGGTGACCGAATCATTTTCAGCATGATTATCCAGCACGATGATATTTGCCTGTTTGTAGAGCTGGCGCTCCTCCAGGGTCAGCTGGGTATAATTCTTCTTCCATCTTTCCAGCAGGAACTGGTTGGTGGAATCGGCATATAGGTAAAAATTGGCTTTGTCGTAGTCCCCATCCAGGGAGGCCCGTATAAATTCGCGGGCGGCATCCTGGGCATCCTCGGCTTTTTTATATCCGGCCTGGTTGTTACAGGCCAGGACCGAAAACACTAAAACGGGCAATATTAATTTTCTTGTCATGGTACAAATATAAAAAAGCCTGTAGACAAATCTACAGGCTCCGGCAGTTTATGTCAAAGGGGTGAGATTAACTTTTCAAACAACAGGGCCGTTATCCGTATTTTTATCCCTTTCATATGCCTTAATGATGGCTTTCACCAGGCGGTGACGCACCACGTCATCCTCATCCAGCTCAATATGGGAAATTCCGTCGATGTTTTTCAGGATATACAGCGCCTTTGCCAGGCCGCTTTTCTGATTTTTGGGTAAATCCACCTGCGTCAGGTCTCCGGTTATGATGGCCTTGGCATTTGGTCCGATGCGGGTCAAAAACATTTTAATCTGCAGGTCAGTGGTATTTTGCGCCTCATCCAGGATAATGAATGCATTGTCCAGGGTACGTCCGCGCATATAAGCCAGCGGTGCAATCTCAATGGTTCTGGTACTCATGTAATAACCCAGCTTATCGGCCGGTATCATGTCATCGAGGGCATCATAGAGCGGCCGGAGATAGGGGTCGATTTTTTCTTTCAGGTCACCCGGAAGAAATCCCAGGTTTTCCCCAGCCTCCACGGCCGGACGGGTAAGAATGATTTTTTTTACCATTTTATTTTTCAGCGCCCGGACGGCCAAAGCAACCGCCGTATAGGTTTTACCGGTACCGGCCGGCCCGATGGCAAAAACAATGTCATTTTTATCGGCGCTGGCCACCATTTTTTTCTGGTTGACCGTCCTGGCTCTCACGGTCTTTCCGTTGGGACCGAAGACCAGGATATCATTGGGGTTCCGGTCGACAAAATGGTCTACTGTTTCAGCGTCATCACCTCCGAGGATCTGCTCAAAATAATTCTCACTGACATGACCATTTCGCTCCAGGAACTGAACGAGTAAATCAATTTTTTCCTTGGCTGATTCTATTTGCTCAGGGGCACCACTCAGTTTGATCTGGGTGCCTCTTGACAATATTTTCAGAAGGGGGAATTTCTTTTTAAGAATATCTAACTTACCGTTGTTTACACCAAAAAATTCAATAGGGTTAACTGTCTCCAGATTAATGATAGTCTCTGTCAAATTTGAGTTCTTTTAGAGTTTACAATAAGCCGTACCGGTTAATAAACTGACTTTTTACTCTGTTCAAATGTAACCTTAGAATTGAATTTGCTCCAAGTTATTTATTCACAAGTTGTGAATATTAACATATGATTGAAAACCTTATTTGAATCCATTCCAGGCCGTCTTATGGGGTTTTGGGTAGCAGGCAGAAAACGGGCAGCATAGGCCAGTAAATAAGCAGGCACTCCAAAAAGTGCCTGCCCGTTTCATAATGCAGAATTATATATTTTCACGAGTACCAAACAAATAAAGTTAATTCGCCATGGTATGATAGACTCGCAAACCTGGAACTGGTTTAATCCGTTGTGAATACTTTTACCAGATAAGTTTACCCAGGGCACCCGAGGCGCCAGCCAGAAAGACAGCTTTGCCTTTCTTGGCTTTCCTGCAGACATGAAAGCTCTGGTGAGAAATGAGCTGCCAATGCATACCGCCGTCCCGGGAAACATCCACCCCGCTGGTGCCGCAGGTAATCAGCCGGTCTGGGCCAATATATTCCACACAGCTCCGGTATCCATGGGGAGGGGTCTCGGGCTTGATCCATGTTTTTCCACCGTCATGGCTCAGGCAGGCATTTTGCACAGAAGAGCTGTCTGCTTTGAAATCTCCGCCCACCACCATGATCCGCTTACCTCCTTTTAATTGATGATTATCTTCAACCGCCACTGAATTGGCTCCGGTGGATGACTGCCCCTGGATTATGGGCAGCTGGATTTTGCGGTCCTGTATGAAGAGCCTGGATTTGCTTCCCCCGCTGATAAAGCAGGCCTGCTGCCGGTCCAGTGCCCGGACATTGGTGCCGCTCGACGCAAAGCAGGCTTCCCCCGAATCGGCTTGGGGGAGTTTATCAAAGGCAATTGGCTGCCAATGGTCACCGCCATCAAAAGTGCGGATGATGTAAAATCTGCCCTGTACCGGGTCTCCAAGGGCAATACCACTTTGGTCGTTCCAAAATTCCATGGCATCCAGGAACATGCCTTGGGAAGAATCAGTGAAAACCGTTTTCCAGGTTTTGCCTCCGTCGGTTGTTTTGAGGATATTGGCAGGTTCGGTAATGGCCATGATGATGGCGGTCCTGGCATCAAAGGCCTCAATGTCCCTGAAATCCCGTTCTTCAAAATGGCTGACCTTCATCCATTCCCAGGTTTTACCCCCATCCAGCGATCTGCCCACCGTACCATGACTTCCGCTAACCCAGACTATCCGGTCAGAGACAACGCTCAGGCCACGCAGGGATGAGTTGTTTGCACTGGCGATCATTTCGATCTGCTGGGCCTGGCCCTGCCTGAATATGGTCAGGTTGCAAAAGAGCCACAAAGTAAAATAGAGAAGTTTCATGTGCCCGGGGTATTGAAGTTCAATGGAAGTGGTAAGTAATGTACCTGCTCATCAATACGGGTTGGCAGGTTTTCCGTTGCAATAATAATTAACATTGTCCGATCAGCATGAAATTCTTGCCCACACCGAACATATTGCCTTCATGGGGATTAATGGCAGGTTCAGCCGGCCCTGCAGCGCAGATTTCCGGTAGTCTTTCCGGCTTAGTTTCAGGAAAAAGGAAAAACCTGTCCCGGCTCCTGCTTTTTTTTCTGATTCATCATTGTTTACCTGATTTTTAAGGGGAGGGTGGATGTGTTGGATTCTATAAATAAATAAGGTCAGCCAGGTTCATTGGCATAATCATCGCGAACCATCCGCCATTTTTTCTAAGCAAAATGTTTTTTTACCAAATGGTTCCTTTGCTGAAAAAGGGGGTGATGGCCTGTTCGCGCTTTTTTAAGCCTGTGGGGACAGACCCGGAAAACAGCCAGTATGCGGGTACCGCCGGGGGATGACCGCAGCGCAGGTAGTCATTCCATCTTTTAGAGAAGCCGTTTTTTGATGCCTGTCATGGATCCTGCGTGCCGGATATTGGAAAATGAATAGAACCCGTTACAGAAGCCTCGCCGCTCCGGTTCCAAGCCGAATCATGGCGGCAGTCCCGGTTTCCGGGGTGCCGCTATCTTCTGGACGTATTTGCAGCTTAAAAAAAACGAAGGCCCGGCATATCCTGCCTGCAGGGGCCTGCCCCGCAAGGGTTGACCTCCTGGCTGGTTTGGGTTTGATCTACCCTTGAAGAGATCCGGCACTGGATTACCTGTTCATCCTATTGATGCAGCAATAAGACCCAAACCCGTTTATTGGTTTTCCGGCTTGGATAGGTAAAAGAGGACTGTAATTCCATTGGCAAATGACTGACTGCCTGCCAGGGAAAGTTTCCGGTTCCCTTTCAATTGGCCGAAGATGGATTTTCCCTGGCCGATGGCGGTCGGGTTAACAAAAAGGTGGTACTCATCGATGAGCCCTTCCCCGATTAAAGCCGCGGCCAGGGAGGCTCCCCCATACACCAATATATCCCCTCCGGGCAGTTGTTTCAGCCTGGCGATGGTCCCAGGCAGGTCTTCTCCCGCCATGGTGACGTTGTCCCATGGGGAAGCCGGCAGGGAACGTGAAAAAACAATTTTGGGTGTCTCGGTCATTTTCCTGCCAAAATCATCCGCAGTGGCCGGGTTGTCCACATGGGCTTTCCAATGGGGAATGAACCCTTCTGCCAGCTTACGGCCCAGCAAAATGGTATCAGCCGGTGCTGTTAGTTCCTGCACATAGCGCTTAATATCGTCGCCCCAGTCCCAGGACATCCAGTCCATTTCCCCGTTCGGACCGCATACATACCCGTCCAAACTAATCTGCATCTGCAGCTTTATTGTTCTCATGGTTGTCGTTTTTACCCCCTGTAATCCAGGCCAATTTCCAGGCATTGTAAAGCGCCCTTTGCACCGCTGAGCATCCTGTTCGGTCATCCCAAAACTTACCACCTATAGGAAAACGACCGGTCTTTGCCCTCACTGCAGTACAAAAACCTATACAGGGGTAAGCGAATTATGTCAGGCCGTTTGGTCTGCCATGTTCACCCAATTCCCATCCGGGGCTATTTATTTACGGTGCAGCTTTATAACGGCTCCGCCGCCACCGGCCAGGTTCAGCTGGATGCTGTCCCTTTTGGTAAAGGTCCTTTCCTCCCTGACCAGATTATTGGGGTGCAGGTTCACATCCCCCGCATCGCTGTATATTTCAGCCTGGTAGTCGCCCTCATCCAGAAATGACAGGGAAAAAAGGACTTTTCTCGGCTGGTGATTGTTGATGGATCCGATATACCAGTCTGACTTGCTTTTTCTGGCGATTACCACGTATTCATCCACCTTGGCAGCGGGTACAACCGTCCGGTCCCAAACGGTTGGAACCTCGCGTATAAATTCAAAGCCAGGCTGATTCTCATAGGCGGCGGGGTAGTCACAGACCATGGCCAGGTAGTTTTCCAGTACCACATACATAGCCAGCATGTGACAGCGGGTACCCAGCATCAGCGGACGGGTGTATTGGACGACAAACAGGGAATCCGGTACTGCCCGAAAACCGCCCAGGTGATAGTCGGTAGAACCGGCCAGCATCCTGGTGAATGGCATATAAATGTCATGGTCAGGGTACATCCTTTTGTCCCATTTATTGACTTCATAATTCATGGTCCCCTCCCTTGTGTACTCGTTGGGGTAGGTGCGGCTGAGCCCGGTGGGTTTATAGGCTCCGTGAAACTGGATATGCAGATGATGCAAGGCCGCCTTTTCCAATATTTCGGTCTGGATATTTACCATCTCCTGGTCATCGCGGTCCAGGAAATCAACCATCATCCCTTCGATGCCCCACTGCTCAAACTGGTTAAAGGCAGCATCCAGGTTCTTATATAAAGCGGTCCAGTATACCCAGACCCGGATTCCGACCCCTTTTGAACGGGCATAATCGCAGATTTCCTTCATATCCAGACCGGCAACGGGTTTGGTTACATCGGCATGCGGACCTGGGACAAAGCCCGCCCCGTCGTTGGTGTACCATTCGTGAAGCCCGTATTCCACCACAGAATGATAGGTGATGTTATTGCGGGCACAGAAATCGATGTAATATTTGTTGGTGACAAAATTATTGCCGGGGGCATTGATGGTGTCGGGAACCACGTTGCCGTTCCACCACGGGAAGGTCGTTTTACCCGGCTTGATCCAGCTCAGGTCCTGGATCCGGCAGGGTTCAGCCAGGTTGGTGACCAGGTTGGATTCGATCAGGGCCCCAATGCGGTCGCTGATCATCATCACGCGCCAGGGGCTGTGATGGGGCAGGGATGCTTTGACTTTAATATCCGTCTGCCCGGGCAGAGGCGACAGTCTGGTGCGCAAAATCCCATTGACCCTGGACAGGTACATGCCGGCATAGTCCAGCAGGTTGGATTCGGTGATGGCGACGTAAACATGACCGGGTGTTTCAAAGAGCGCCGGAAGGTCAGCCAGGGTATCGGCCGGCATGTCCTTCAGCGCTACGGTATGGTAGGGACCTTCGTGGGAGGTTGTATAATTGGGAAGAAACAGCGCCCGGATCAGGGTGTTAGAATCGAAGCCGAAGGAACTGTTCTCCTCTGTTAGTACAAGACGATGATTTTCCCCCTGGTCGGGAAATTCATAGCGGAATGCCAGCCCATCGTTGAAGACACGGACGGCGATAATGACCCTGCGCCCGCTGTTGGTTTTTTGTTTCAGGGGCAGCAACACCTCATTGAACCTTTCAGCCACCTGGCTGGTCTTACCAACGATCAGCCGGTAGGACTCTTCCGCCTGGCGGAAAACCGGTTTTTCCAACGCCAGATTTTCCGAGAAATCCCCTTCGGCAAACCGCAGACCCAGACGGCAATTGTCCATAATGACCTGCCCTTTGTAGGATATGCGGTAGCTGGCCCCATGATCTTTGAGACCAAAGGTGAAAACAAGGGAACCCTCCGGTGAAGCAAGCCGGACAGTTTTTTGGCTCCTGGCAGGCAGCATGGCAATGACCAGCAGCAGGGAGGAAAACAGTTTCATCATGGCAATTTTTTTAATCAAA
Organism: uncultured Bacteroidota bacterium; assembly: GCA_903906365.1. GTDB lineage: Bacteria > Bacteroidota > Bacteroidia > Chitinophagales > Chitinophagaceae > Puia. The sequence continues at coordinate 49,501 of CAIVKC010000024.1, forward strand.
TCAATGGTTGCATTCCCTGAAGGATAGGGCGGCGGCTTACTAATCCGCCCTTCCAAATTCAGGACGGCCCCTCCTGTCATTTACCGTAAAACTTCCAGGAAGTTTCGAAGTCTTTTTTTAGCTGCTGGCCTGTTAAAATGGCCCGGAGCATTTCAATGGGCATGGCATTTTCATGTAAAATGGCATCGTGATATTGTTTGAAAGTCATTTTGCCGCTGTCCACCAGCTCCTTTTTGAGTGCCCAGAACTGGAACGCCCCAATCATGTAACCGATCTGGTATAAGGGTGGATACCCGCCTGTAAAGGACCGCCGGACTTCCCCTTCTGCGTTGGCCCGTTCATGACCTACTCGGTCTACCAAAAAATCAATGCACTGCCTGGGGCTCCATTTTCCCAGATGGTAATTGAGGGAAAAAATTATCCTGGCACAGCGATGCATCCTCCAGAACAGCATGCCGATGCGGTCTTCCGGGGATTGAGGGAATTTTTTGTCCCATAGCAGGAATTCCCAGTATACGGCATTCCCTTCTACCCAAAACGGAGTATCAAAATTACGGTAAGCCTTATAGCGGCTGTTCATGTATCCCTGCAAATGATGACCGGCAATTAATTCATGGTGAACTGTAGCCCGGGAAAAATGGGGGTTATTACCGCGCATGCTCATCATTTTATCATCCTGACCCATGGTGTTGGTCGGGTAAGAAATGATCAGTTCTTCGCCGCCCAGGAAAAAAGGGGAAAACAACTGGTTTTGTGGTGACATCATTTCCATGCCCCAGTCTTCCTCGGCCCCGGGAGGAATGGTCAGCAGGTCATTCTTTTTTAAAAAATCCACCGACTCATTGTAAAGTTTGAGGATGGCCTGCGGCTGCTCGCCGGCCGGGACATAGGTGTTTTTTACTTTCTCCTGGGCTGCTTTCCAGTTATCACCAAACCCCATTTCACGGGACGCCTTGAGCAATTCCCCGTCGCACCAGGCGAATTCCCGGTTCGCTATATCGATGAGCTCTTCCGGAGAATAGGGGATCATCTCGAAGCTGAGTTGTCTGAGGATTTCTTCCCTGCCTATGGGATTACCCACTATGCCGCTGCCGTCCTCTTTCTGGGAACTGGCCAGGCGGCCCTTGTTTTTCAGGCTCACCGCATAAGCCCCCAACAGGCTGTCCGCGGCCCGGTAGGGCAATGGGACCCACCAGCTGAACAGGGGGTCGTACCCGTTATAGAACTCATTGACGCTTTTTAGGGCCGCCTGCAGTCCCTGGACGGCCTCGGAGGCCCTTTTGCCCAGGGTCATGTCCAGGGTTTTGTCCTGCTCCAGTTTCCCGGACAGGATGATTACTTGTTTTTGAATATGGGTGAGTTCCATGGCCCATTGCATGGCATCGATGGCTCCGCCCCTGCGCCGCAGCTTTTCCACAGCATAAATGCTGTCACAAAACGGGATCCAGGGGAGGATTTGGCTGTATTCCGATTCTTCCTTGGAAAGCAGGCGCAACTCTTCGCGCAGATTGCGTCTGAATAGGATATAATCCACCCGGCTGCCGACGGGAAGCCTGTCAAAGTCCATGGATTCCAGTTCCTGCAGGTAGGCGGTATTGAGCTTCTTTAACCGTTCCCTTCTCTCCGGGGAATCGTGTATAAAGTAAAACCGGTGAATGCTCGAATTGTCGGCATTATATCGGACCATCAGGTTGTTTACCTCGCTGGTCTGATCATACAGGGACGCTTCCCTGATTTGTGCGGGAGAACTCAGAAAACAAAATGAAGCTGCGCAGCAGCAAATCAGGTTAAGTAGGTATTTTCTCATAATTGACAATGACAGGTGAATGAATGGAATCTCTAAGCCGGAGGCCATGCAAATATGGGATATGTGGCTGGTAATTCCTTTCCCTAAATTAACCAGTTCCCTGCGCATTTTAATAAACTCACCCAAAGCACCTGTCTGCCGGTTGGCAGCCATTGACAGGCGGGAGGCTAAAAAAAGAAGCCACTGCCTGCTGGCAGTGGCTTTGGTTAAATAACCGGTAAGTTGATCAGAATGCTTTCTTATCCTTTTCAGCAGCTTTCTGCATGGGGTTATTGGTCTGTGGGATGCTTCTCAGCAGCTGTTGCTTGGCCTTAAATGCCTGGAATTTGCTTTCCGTGGTGATTTTGGGCCAGCTGTTGTTGGACTCATCGATATCTGCTGTCTCGCGGTTGGGATCCAGTTTGATGGAAGCCACTTCCTTTTCCTTCATGAAAACCTTGGTCAGGTGGTTTTCATTTTTACGCCAGACCTGGGCGGGAATCCTTTCCACTTCCTTGGTCCCGTCCTGGTAGGTCCATTCGATGATCAGGGGCATGACCAGTCCGCCTTTATTGCTGAACTGCAGCTCATAGAACTGTTTGCCGGCAATTTTCTGTTTGGTGGCCTCATCCAGTGGCTCGTCGTACATGGTATTGTGAACCGGGAATTTGGTGGTGTCATAGGGTATTATCCCGCGGGTATACTTCCAGTAGAAATCGCGCAGGGTAGTGTCCGCATCGGTGGCAAAAGTGATGGACTTGTCTTCCCTGTTACGGTCCTTGGAAACATCCTGGGGATATTTGCTGGTCATGGGCTTATCGATACTCCTCATAATGGTCGTGTCGATTTTGGCAGGCGGGTTGGCAAAATCAGCCGTATAATGTTTCACGCTGTCCAGGGAAATATCCACCGCATCTGTACCATAGAACCAGCCGCGCCAAAACCAGTCGAGGTTTTCCGCACTGGCATCGTTCATGGTCCTGAAAAAATCAGCAGGCGTCGGGTGCTTAAAAGCCCAGCGGCGCGCATATTCCTTGAATGCATAGTCAAACAGTTCGCGGCCCATGATGGTCTCACGCAGTATGTTGAGGCCGGTAGCAGGCTTGGTATAGGCATTCGGCCCAAAGCCAATGATATTTTCAGAATTGGTCATAATGGGCTCAAGCTGGTCCTTGGGGAGTTTCATGTAATCAATGATGGCCCAGGCCGGCCCCTTACCCCGGACAGGGAATTTATTATCCCAGAGCTCTTCGGTGAGGTATTCAACAAAGGAATTCAGCCCTTCGTCCATCCAGCTCCACTGTCTTTCATCGCTGTTGACGATCATGGGGAAAAAGTTATGTCCGACTTCATGAATCACAACCCCGAGCATGCCATATTTGGTGGCTTCGCTGTAGGTGCCGTCCTTTTCGGCCCTTCCGTAATTAAAGCAGATCATTGGGTATTCCATTCCGTTGGAAGCTTCCACACTCTGGGCAACCGGATAGGGATAGGGTATCGTGAAATGGGAATAGGACTTGATGGTATGGGCTACGGCCTTGGTGGAAAACTTGCGATACAGCGGGTAGGCTTCCTTTCCATAAAAACTCATGCACATCACCTTTTTGCCCTCAACCATGGCAGGCATGCCATCCCAGACAAATCGGCGGGAGGATCCCCACGCAAAATCCCTGACATTATCTGCCTTAAAGATCCATGTCTTTTTTTCTTTGCTCTTATTAACCATCCTGGCTTTGGCCTCCTCCAGGGTAACGATTTCCACGGGTTCCTTGGAATTCTGGGCCTGCTGCCAGCGTGCAAACTGGGCCGGGGAAAGCACCTGCTGATAGTTCTGACATTCGCCGGTCGCTCCAACCACGTGGTCGGCCGGAACGGTCATCTGAACCTTGAAATTTCCGAAAGTCAGGGCAAACTCCCCGCGTCCGGTAAACTGGTTGTTCTGCCAGCCCTGAAAATCGCTGTATACGCAGAGTCTTGGATACCATTGGGTGATGGTGAACAGGTAATTACCGTCCTCCGGGAAATATTCATATCCTCCGCGACCTCCGATTTTCATGCGGTCGGATATATGGTAGTTCCAGTTTATATTGAATATGAATTTCTGACCTGGTTTGAGTACAGCAGGCAATTCCACACGCATCATGGTTTTATTGATGGTGTAATGGAGCGGTTTACCGAGGGCATCGGTAATTTTGGTGATGTTTTCCCCATAGTCGTTGTCCTTGGTCTGCCTTTCCATCTGGTCAATGGTCTGATCGCTCACGATCTTGCGCATGGTGCTCGCATCCTGGTAATTGGCATTGTATTTTGAACTGTGTTCGTTTTCATCCAGTTGCAGCCAGAGGTAGGTCAGTTCGTTGGGAGAGTTGTTGTAATAGGTGATGGTTTCGCTGCCGGTCAAATGCTGATTGTCCTCGTTTAAGTCTGCCTTAATATCATAATCGGCACGCTGTTGCCAGTATTTGGGACCTGGCGCACCACTGGCCGTGCGGTATTCGTTGGGGGTCGGCAGGGTGGTGCCCAGCCCTTCGAATTTGTTCGCATGATTGGAACCCGGGTTGTTTTGCGAGTTCTGTGCCCATAGATGGAGGGAACAGATACATAGTAACATCATTAATAATTTTCTCATTGCTGTGCTGTTTGATTAGGTATTTTATTGTGAGGAAATCTTTCAAAGGCCATTTTCAGGGAAACCGAAAGTATGATTACCGATGAAATCCTGATCCACCAAATTCTCGGTATCCTGAAAAACTGTACGAATATAAATGAAACCGACAGTATTATAAGCACAACCAGGAGCTGGGCCACCTCGATGCCCACATTAAAAGCCAGGAGGTGCCCTATCAGCCCTTCACTGCCTTCCAGGCTCAGGAAGCTGCTGGCAAAGGCCAGGCCATGGATCAGCCCGAAAAACAGGGCATAAAAATAGATCAGGGGCAGTCGGTGTTGTTTTTGGGGCAAAAGATCCTTTTGCCACAGATTGTTGGCGGCGGTCAAAATGATGGTTACGGGAATGAGGAATTCTATCCATCGGGTGGGAAACTGCACTGTCCCCGTCGCGCTCAGGGCCAAGGTGAGGGAATGCCCGATGGTAAAAGCCGTCACCAGCACGACCACCTTTTTCCAGTCCTTTAGCATGTACCGCAGACAGAGGGCTGCTACAAATAAGATATGATCCAGGGCTGCCCAGGTCAGAATATGCTCTGTACCCATCCCGAAGTAAAGGTTAAAATCTTGCATGCTAATCAGAATGATCAAATTTATTCAGACTTTTGGGGAACTAAAATTTTATTGTTAAATGGCTGCATCTCTATTTAAGTGGTCCCTGTTATATACAGTTTTTGTAATATATAACCACCCCGGGATCGGATGGTCCTACAAACCGGCCCCGATCCGGCATCCCCTTTTTGTTACCGTCACCGAGATCAACCACAATGCCAAAGATAAAACCTTGGAAATCAGCTGTAAGATATTTACCAATGACCTGGAAGGAGCCCTGAAAAAATCAGTCCGGTCCAGCGTTGACCTGGGGGATCCCCGCAATAAGAAAATAACCGACCAATACATCCGGGATTACATCACCCGCCACCTGGAAATTAAGGTGGATGACAAACCGGTGGCCCTTCAGTTTGTAGGCAGCGAAAAGGAAACGGATGCCACCTGGTCCTATTTTCAGGTTACCCAGGTGGAAAGCGTTCATAAACTCGGAGTTACCAACACCCTGCTGTATGAGTCTTTTGACAATGAACTCAATATCATGCATGTCACTGTGGGGGGGAACCGAAAGAGCGGGAGGCTGAATAACCCCGAATCCACCACGGTCTTTGAATTTTAAACGCCGGCTTCCCCTGTGCCTGCCTTGGCATCGCCTTTTATTTATAAATTACTTTATTCCAGGGGGTTGTTTTATTTTTAAAAAATTATGCAAAAGAACATCATATCTAATTTGCTGGATGCCCTGAATGTATCCCCTTCCAATATTCCGCTGCGTCTGCAGGTGGCCTCCATGATGCTACAGGAAAAGATGTTTGAGGAGGCGGCCGGACAATTCAGCGCCGTTCTGGAGCAGAGCTATGGCAATATCCCGGCCAGGCTGGGACTTGCGGAGTGTTACTTTTACCTGCAGAAATATTCCGCTGCCATTATTATTTATGAGCAGCTTTCCTCCTCGCTGGGAAATGATGACCGGGTGAGGTATGTCAAGTGCCTGATCCAGGAAAATTCCATTGCCGAGGCCAGGGAAGTGTATAACCATCTGCTGGCCGCCCATCCGCAATTCCGGGAGGAAGAAATTGACAGGTTGCTCAGGTCACCAGCCGGGGGAGACCCTATCGGCGATGAGCCCGGGGAAGATGGCCGGGAGGACGAAAAATGGTTTATGGAAAAGCCCAGCCTCCGATTTGAAGACGTAGGCGGTATGCAGAAGGTGAAAGAAGAGATTTCCATCAAGATCATTCAGCCTTTGGCCAATCCGGAACTGTATAAGGCCTTTGGAAAAAAGATCGGGGGCGGTATCCTTCTTTATGGCCCTCCGGGCTGCGGAAAGACCTATATCGCAAAGGCTACCGCAGGCCAGATCAATGCAAAATTCATCAATATCGGTCTGCATGATATTTTGGATATGTGGGTTGGCAACAGTGAAAAGAACCTGCACGAAATATTTGAACTGGCCAGGAGAAATACACCCTGCGTCCTGTTTTTTGATGAAGTGGATGCCATGGGTGCCAGCCGCAGTGAATTAAAGCAGTCGGCCATGCGCCATGTCATCAATCAGTTTTTGGCTGAATTGGACGGGGCCGAGTCCAGCAACGAGGGTGTGTTGATTCTCGCGGCCACCAATGCTCCCTGGAGTGTGGATGGGGCATTCAGAAGGCCGGGCCGCTTTGACCGGATTATTTTTGTTGAACCCCCTGATGAGGCTGCCAGGCAGGAAATCATAAAATCCCTGCTGCAGGGTAAGCCTTCCGGTGATATTGACCTGCGTAAGCTGGCAGCTGCCACGGCTGATTTCTCCGGGGCCGATTTAAAGGCGGTGGTGGACATTGCCACCGAGGAGAAACTGCGGGAGTCCATGCGGGCCGGGTCCATTCAACCACTGCAAACCAGGGACCTGCTGCAATCGGCCAAGCAACATCGTCCCTCCACCGCCGAATGGTTTGCCTCGGCCAGGAATTATGCCCTGTATGCCAATGAATCCGGGTTATACGACGATATCCTGAAGTACTTAAAAATCCGCCGCTAAATTCATGGATAGTTCGCCCCAAATCCAGCGTGCCTCCCTGTTGCTCGAACAGGGCCGGGTCAATGATGCCATCCGTGAGCTGAAAACCCTGCTGCAACTGGAGCCCGAAAATGCACAGGCCCTTTGCCTGTATGGCAGGTGTTTTTTCAAAAAAAAGGACTATGAACAGGGAATGGAAATGATTCGTTCTGCCTTGAGGATCCATCCGCTCAGCAGCTACTGTTTTTACCTGCTCGGGTTTGGTTATTACCGTATGGACATGCATGCCGCAGCCCTGGAGAATCTTGAGCGCGCCATTAGCCTGAGTCCCCATAGCGCCGAATATTATGGCATGAGCGCCCATGTGCTCATCGCGGAAAAACAGTTCCAGCAGGCCCTGGACAAAGCCAATGAGGGTCTTGCACTGGATGCGGAAAGCATCAACTGTCTCAATGCCAGGTCTATTGCCCTCAATAAACTCAAGCGGACCGATGCGGCCATACAAACCATGCAGGATGCACTTGCCAAGGATCCCGAAAATGAAATGACGCACCTCACCATTGGCTGGAATCTGCTGGAAAAAGGGGATCATAACCAGGCGGCGGTTCATTTCAGGGAGGCCCTGCGGATCAACCCCGATAATGAAAACGCCCGAATCGGACTCAAGGAAGCGCTCAAATCCAGGATTCCGCCCTACAAATGGCTGCTTTCCTATAGTTTCTGGGTCAATAACAGGGGTAAAAAGGCCCGGCGGATTGCGCCTGTGGTGACCTTCCTGCTTTTTAGGCTGGTAATCGCCGTGATGAGGTCCAATGAATATACGGCAGCGGCAGGCGGCATTATTGTCGGCATTTACCTGCTGTTCGTAATTAGCTCATGGATCATCAATCCGCTGGCTAATTTCTTCCTGCTTTTCCACCGGGATGGCAAATATGCCCTTGACCTCACTGAGAAAAGGACCGCGGTCAGCGTGGTGGCTTCCCTGGTTTTGGGCCTGGTCTTGTGCACCCTTGGGTTCATGGTGGCTGAATCCGCCTTTCGCAACGGACTGTGGCTGTCGGGTGCAGCCTGTCTGGCTATGGCCATTCCGCTGGGTCACCTGGTCTACCCGCTGGCCTGGTCCGGGCATGGTTCTTTAAACAAAATCAGCCTGGTTCTGGTCACGTTGGGACTCCTTACGTTTTGCTTGGCCTTTATTTATCTGCCGCTGGGACTATTAACAGGTGGGATATTCCTGGTGCTTTTTGTACTTAACAGCTGGTTCAGGGTCTTCAGGGACTAAATCTCCTGATGGGTCTTTCATCAGGCATCCCCTTCCGGATTGCCCGGCATGGGCTTGATGACGGTTACCAGTACCTTATCAATACGCTGTGCATCCATATCAATGACTTCAAACGTAAAATCTTTCCAGGTGAGTTTTTCTCCGGTTTCCGGAATCCTTTCCAACTGGTGGAGGATGAATCCGGCCAGGGTATCAAATTCATGGGCCCCTTCATTCATCCAGTCCGCCCGGTCAAAGTGGGTCAGGAAATCATAGAAAGGAATCTGGGCATCCACCAAAAAACTGCCGTCCTCCCTTTCTTTGATTTCATAGTCCTGCACATCAGGCTGAGGGATATCCCCCACGATGGCCTGCAGGATATCGTTAAAGGTAATCATACCCAGCAGGCTTCCGTATTCATCGACTATGAAACAACAGTGGATCTTTTCCTCCTTGAATATTTCCAGTACCTTATAGGCACTGTTATTTTCAGGAACGAACATGGCCGGTGTCATCAGGTCTCCCAGACTCTTATGGGTGCCGGAGACGTAGAGGTCCTTGATGCTGACCACCCCTTTTATATCATCAATTTGCCCCTCGCAGATGGGATAGACAGAATGGGGCTCCCTGAGAATTTTCTCTTTGACGGTATCCTGGTCTTCCTGCAGGCTAAACCACACGATATCGCTGCGGTGGGTCATCAGGGAAGTGATGTTGCGGTCGCCAAGGTGGAATACCCGTTCTATGATTTCCTGTTCCGCTTCCTCAATGGTTCCCTGTTCGGTTCCTTCATTGATGATGGCCTTAATTTCCTCCTCAGTCACATTGCTTTCCTGGGAGGATTTCATGGGGTAGATCTTAAAGAAAAGATTACTGGTGAAATTAAGCAGGGAAACAATGGGGTAGCCCACGCGGGAAAGGAACTTCATGGGTGCTGCCGCATACAGGGCAATTTTTTCAGCCCTGATGAGCCCGATACGTTTGGGGATCAATTCCCCGAAAATGATGGAAAGGAAGGTGACGATGATTACGATGAGTGCCGTTGAAATACTGGCCGCATAAGGCTTTAAGAAGTAAACCTGCTCCACATAGGGTTTCAGGTCGCCGCTGAATTTTTCCCCCGAATAATAACCGGTCAGAATGGCAATCAGTGTAATGCCCAACTGGGCGGCGGGCAGGAACAATTCGGGATTTTCGGCCAGTTTGAGCGCAGACCTTGCCCTGTCATCACCTTTGTCCGACATGCTTTCCAGGCGGGTCTTTCTCACGGAAACCAGGGCGATTTCAGCCATAACAAATAATCCGTTGAGAAAGATAAGACACAGTAAAATGATAAACTCGATCATGAATAGGGGATTTCTATTACAGGGGGATGAATGCCCCGATTTGTTTATGGAAAAAAATACTCATCCCATAGCCAATACAACATCCAACAGCGGCGCCTCCCAAAATATCTAGGGGATAATGCACGCCAACATAAACCTGCGCATAGGAAATCAGCGCCGCCCAGGCAAACACCAGGCGCCACCAGCCGCTGGTTTTTTTCAGGGTCAGGAATATAAACATGGAAACCGAAAAATGATTGCAAGCATGGGACGAAGTAAAACTGGAACTGCCCGGGCAATAAGTTACCAGTAAGCGTACGGTCTGTGCCATCAGTGGCTCGTGGCAGGGTCGCAGCCTGACAATGGAGCCCTTGATCAGGGAACTGCTGACCAGGTCGCTGATAACGGCTGTCATGATGAAACCCAGGGTCCACCACCAGCCTTTTTTGCCGAAATTCATGACCGAGAAAATGATAAGGAACAGGTAAAACGGCACCCATATTTCGGCTTCACGCACAAATGGAAGGACAAGATCCAGGAAGGGGTTGGTCCATTGCTGGTTAATTTTGGAGAACAGCCAATAATCAAAGTGAATAATATGTTGTAAAAAGCTTAAATGGGAATTACCGTCGAGTAAAATCATGGTTACAAAAATAATTGCTCTAATTTTAAGCCCAATTTATGAGGACAGCTATGAAATCTGGACTAAAGATACCTAAATTGATCCGTTGGATTTTTTCCACCGGTATTATTTTTTTGTTGATAATGATGGTGCTCAGGGTGATCCTTTTCGTTGTTTTCAGCAAGCAGGGTAACCATACTTCGCAATTGGCGGATTCCTTTGTGCTGGGTCTTCGGTATGACCTGCGGGATGTTTGTATACTTTGCCTGCTGCTGATGATACTGGGCAGTTTTCCGGCGCTGCATCCTTTCCAGACAACAAGGGGCCGGAAACTGGCTTTTATTTTGGTTGGACTCGCTGCTTTTTTGCTTGTATTTTTTTATACGGTAGATTTTGCACACTACAGCTACCTCTCTTCCCGTCTCAACGCCAGCGTGCTCAATTATATGCGTGATGCGGCCATTTCGGCCGGTATGGTCTGGCAGACCTATCCGGTGTTGCGCATCATACTGCTGTTGATAACAGGCACCTGGTTGATAAGCTTCATTATCAGGCGCCAGTTCCGCCGCATCGAAAATGCGCCCTCCGTGGTTTTGAAGAAATCAAACCGGGTGTTCTGGTTCATTGGCTGTTTCCTGCTTTTTGGATTGGCCATTTTTGGCCGGGCAGGTCAGTTCCCCCTTCGGTGGAGCGACGCCTTTTCCCTGGGAAACGATTACAAAGCCAACCTGGCCCTCAACCCATTTCAGTCTTTTGCCAGCAGCCTGAAATTCCTGCACAGCACCTATGACCAGGCCAAAGTAAAAAAAGCCTTTCCCCTGCTGGCCCCCTATTATGGTTATCCTCCTGAAGATTCAGCCCGCTTGAATTTCAGCCGGAACGTATCGCCGCGCAGCGGCGCGCTTTCAGGCAGGCCCAATGTGGTAGTGGTGATATGCGAATCCTTCAGCGCCTACAAAAGCAGTATGTGGGGGAACCCCCTGAACACCACCCCCTATTTTGCGGGCATGTGCAACCAGGGTATCTTCTTTGATCATTGCTTTACCCCAAGCTATGGAACGGCCAGGGGAGTTTGGGCCGTCATCACCGGCATCCCGGATGTGGAGATTGCCACCACCACCTCCAGCCGCAACCCGGCTGCTGTCGATCAGCAAACCATCATAAACAGCTTTACCGGATACAATAAGTTCTATTTCATAGGAGGCAGTACCAGCTGGGCCAATGTGCGCGGGTTGCTTACCAATAACATCAGGGGCCTGCACCTCTATGAACAGGATGATTACAGTGCACCCAAAATCGACGTTTGGGGCGTCAGCGACAAGAACCTTTTCCTGGAAGCCAATAAGGTGCTTGGAAGGCAGGAAAGTCCATTTTTTGCGGTCATCCAGACGGCCGACAATCACCGGCCCTATTCCATTCCCAAGGAGGACCTGCAGGCCTTTCATAAAATAACCCTTCCCCAGGATTCCCTGAGCCGGTGCGGCTTCCAGTCCAATGATGAAATGAACGCCTTCCGGTACACCGACTTTGGCTACCAGACATTTATAGAAGCTGCTAAAAAGGAAAAATACTTTAACAATACCATCTTTCTTTTTGTGGGTGATCACGGCATTGTCGGCGATGCAGGCAACATGTTTCCCAGGGCATGGACCGACCAGCGACTCACCATGGAGCACGTTCCCCTCCTTATTTATGCGCCCGGAATGCTCCAGGCCAGGCGGATCTCCGATATCTGCTCGCAGACTGATGTCCTGCCGACCCTGGCCGGCCTCTGCCATATCCCCTACACCAATTCCACCCTGGGCAGGGACATACTGGATTCCGCCAGTTACCGGGACAGGGCCCTTTCCTTTATTTATAACCCGGACCAGGATTACATTGGGCTGATAAGGGGGGATTATTTTTACCGCAGACAAACCAAAACAGGACGGGAGGAGATGGTTTCCATACGCAACAACCTGCCGGTGCCTGGCACGCTCATCAAAGGGCCGGTCGGATCACAAATGGCAGCGCTGACGGAAAGTATCTATGAGACGGCCAAATACATGCTGCTCACCAACAAGAAAACACAGTAATAATCGTTACCTGATATGCTCAAACATATTGCCGTGCTGGCCCTGTTACCCCTCGTATTTTTTGCCTGCAAAAGCGGTGCACAGGGTACCCATGGAGCATCCATGTCCTGCCCGGAGCCGCACAAAATTGTTGTGTATAAAGAAAATGTATATGACCTGAGCGGTTATGAGGCCCAGGGTAACAACCAGCCTTATAACCTCTTTGATGAAAACGCCCTGGTGGACCCCAGGAACGAAAATGCGCTTTCCTTTCCCTATACCCCGAGCACCGACCCACAGCCCAGGGATCATCCCGCCCTGTATTTTCCACCGGGCCGCGGAAGCCGGATCGTCTGCGACCTGCAGACCCAACACCGCATTTCAGAGGTTTACCTCTACGACCGTTCCTATACCAGCGACAGCGTATGGATTTATACCGGCACGATGTCCCATTGGCTCCTGAAAGCGGCCTTTACCACAAGGGGTATACCCGGATTGTGGGGCTGGCGGAAATTCTCGCTCGATGACAGCTCGCAGTATGTCATGATCCGTTTCAGCAGTTACCAGACCACCATTACAGAAATGGTCCTCTACGGCTGCCCTGTCGGTAAGGAACTTCCTGCTCCCATCCACCCTTTTATAGCCCCCCCTTTTGCCAAAATACCCATGAAGGAATTCCTGGGTGTCAACGATTTCAGCGGCACTTCCCCGGAATGGCTGAAACCTTTTTACTACAGTAGGATGTATGCATTTACCACCGACTTCGACAACGATACGGTGCATCCCTATCCGGGGGTAAAATACAGCATGCTTCGTTTCGGTTACTGGCATACCGGGCTCAACGATTATTATTATGTGACCGAGGACAATGAGAGGAAATACAATCATAAAGTCTGGTATACGATGATCGGGTTGCCACTTTGGCTCAGTCATGGGGAGTACGGTGCCAAGGGCCGTCCGGTTACCCTGCCGGGGATGGATCCGGAAGACCCGCAGAGCTATGCCCGCCACGCCAATATGATGTGGAACCTGGCCGCTTTTTTTGGTAACACCAAAGTGGATACCAACCTGATGTCCCTGTCGCACAGCCCCCGCCGATCGGGAAGGGGAACGCTGAGTGTATATGAAAACGGCAGCGAGGATGACGCTTTTTGGATAGGGGATAAGTATTGCAACCCGCTGGAATATTTTGCGCAGAGCAGCGCCGATTATGATGGAAATGAAAACAGACTGGGCCCCCTTTGCGGCATCAGGCATGCCGACAGCACCAGTTCGCTGATGACCGGAGGGCTTGTCGGACTGGATACCAACCGGATTCGTATTTATAAGTTCCTGTGCAATACCTTGAGAAAGGATAAGACCTTCCTGTGGAAAGGAGGGATCCAGTACCATTATTATTCAAGCAGGGACAACCACGGAATTACGCCAGAAGAGGATTCCATGCGATGGAAACTTGCCCGTGTCAGGGAATTTACCGGTCGGACCGCCCCCGGGGTTCCATGTATTCTGGGGGAAAACGGGTACGACAAATCCCAGCGGTCCAGGCAGTCTACCCCGCTGGTGCCGGGCCTTTCTGCGGAGGAGTGCCAGGCGGTTTTTTTACTGCGGGCCATCAATGCCACGGCTTTTTCGGGTTTCGATTCCTATATCCTCTACTGGCTGAAGGATACCAACCCGGCTGACGATCCCGGAGTGTTCCTCACCAGCGGGATTATCCGTCAGATGCCGGATGGTAGTTACAAACCATATCCAGCCTGGTATTATATCAATACATTCGAAGGCAGGCTGGCCAATTATGCCCCCGACCGGATTATACGGGAAACAGGCAATACCTGGGTGTATAAATACCGCAACCTGCAATCCCCGGATTCAGTGGCCTATTTCCTTTATACGCCTTCCCATAACGGAACCAGGGTGGAGCATTACCAGCTTCCGGTGGACCGAGTGGCCGATGGAATGGCCCAGGAAGTTCAGTTTGCCCCTGACAGACTGGAGGGCATCCTGGTAGACAGGCCAATCAGCCAGGGTAAGGTGGATTTGACGGTCACCGAAAAGCCTAGCCTGCTGCTAGTGAAGGAAAAATAAGCTTACAGCGGGGATTCTCCCGGCTGGCCGGATTTGCGGGCCACCAGGATAAGGCGGGGGGACCGATCCAGGCTAAAGGGCTCCAGCCTGTAATTACCAAACAGGGAAACGATCCTGAGTCCGGAGCGGGAAAACATGCTTTCAAAGTCCTCCTGCACAAAGCAGGCAATCCGTTCGGTAAACTCCCTGGGCAAATCGGCTCGGGGCCCCTCAATCAGAATTTTTTTATAAATGTGATGGCCGTCCTGCCATCTTTGGAGGTGAAAGGTCACATTGCCACTTTGGATAACGGACTGGGCAACGAGATGCTGTATCGCAAAAGGGATGTTCAGGTAGTCCAGCACAAACCAGCCTCCTGGCCGCAGGGACTGACTCACGGATCTGATGGCGTTTTGATGCTCCCGGTTGTTTTTGAAATACCCGAAACTGGTAAAAAAATTGAAGGCATAGTCAAAATACCGGATATGGTAGGGCTGGCGCATATCCTGTACAAAAAAATGAAGATGCTCGCTGGCCCATTGCTGGGCATAGGCGATGCTCTCCGGGGCCAGATCAATGCCCGTCACGTCAAACCCCCTTTCGGCCAGAATCCTGGCATGACGTCCCCGGCCACAGGCAACATCCAGCATCCTGGACAAGGGGGCCGGCTTCAGGTAGTCCAGCAAACGATCAATGAACCGGGCTGCTTCCTGGTCATCCCTTTGGGCGTAGAGCAAATGATAATAGGGGGAGTTAAACCAGTCCTGGAACCAGCCGGCAGGGTTTACCATGCAAAGATTTTAGTTCAAAAGTAAATGGGATTACCTTTTTTGGGGATAATAATTTCCGGGTTGTGTATATTTTGTTTGTCCGTAGGGCATGATTGGTATTCTAGTTGCAGTATAAAGTGCCTGAGGTAACCTATAGAAAATCTAATTTTTCCCGCCCTTTCTTAATAAAAATTCAAATCCGCGAAATTCACGAAAACTGTTACCAGTAGCATTTTTCAAACCCTTATTTTTGTTGATACATTAAACCAAGAAACTGTGGCATTGATCAAGAGCATTTCCGGCATCAGGGGTACTATTGGCGGAAAACCGGGTGAGAATCTTTCTCCTTTAGATATTGTCAAATTTACGGCCGCATACGGCAGCTGGATCCGTGAAAAAAATATGGGCAAGGTGGTGGTGATTGGCAGGGATGCCAGGATCAGCGGTGCCATGGTCAGCAGTCTGGTTATCAGTACCCTCAATGCCCTTGGACTCGATGTCATTGACCTGGGACTTTCCACCACACCCACGGTGGAATTGGGCGTGGTCTGGGAAAAAGCGGCAGGTGGCATCATCATTACGGCCAGCCATAATCCAAAGGAATGGAATGCACTCAAACTCCTCAATCACACCGGTGAATTTATAAATGCCGAAGACGGGGCCTACATCCTGGAAAAGGCAAGAAAAGAAGATTTTTCCTTTGCCGCAGTCGAAAAAATCGGAACCTGCGCCTCCAATAACTCCTACCTGCAAAAGCATATTGACGCCGTACTGCAATATCCCCTGGTGGATGTTGACTCTATTCGGAAGAAAAATTACCGCATTGTACTGGATCCGGTCAATTCAACGGGCGCCCTCTTTATCCCGCCCCTGCTCAAAGCACTGGGTGTGGAGGAGGTGATAGTACTCAATGAGGAGGTCAACGGCAAGTTTGCCCATAACCCCGAGCCCTTGCCGGAAAACCTGGTCGCACTCAGTTCGGCGGTCCAAAAATCCAAGGCCAGCATGGGCATAGCCGTGGATCCTGATGTGGACAGGCTGTGTTTTGTTTGTGAAGATGGAAGCATGTTCGGGGAGGAGTATACACTGGTTGCCGTGGCCGACTATGTGCTGGCCAAACGGCCCGGTAATGCCGTCAGCAATATGAGCAGTACCAAGGCGCTCAAGGATATTACCATCAAGCACCAGGGCTTATATTTTCCATCTGCGGTAGGAGAGGTCAACGTGGTTCATAAAATGAAGGAAGTACGGGCTGTTATCGGCGGGGAAGGCAATGGGGGAATCATTGTGCCTGATTTTCATTATGGCCGGGATGCCCTCATTGGCATCGGGCTCTTTCTGAGTGCCCTTTCCCACCATAAAAATGGCATCAAATCCTTCAGGGCCAAATACCCGGATTATTTTATTTCCAAAAACAAGATTGAGCTTCAGCAAGGAATAGATGTAAAACAGATTTTTGACAAAATCAAAAGAAAATACAAAAATCAACCCCTCAATACCGATGACGGCCTCAAAATTGAATTTGACAGTGATTGGGTGCACCTGCGCACCTCCAACACCGAGCCGATCATTCGTATCTATGCCGAAAGCAATTTTGCCACCACTGCCAACAATATTGCCCTCCGGCTGATGCAGGACATCAAGGAATTCATCTGACCCGGGACAGTTTCCCCCTCTTAGCCCCGCCGTCCCAGGTATGGTATTAATTTGAACGAAGTTGCTAAAGCCTATTTAGTATCTTTGCCTTCATTTTTTCATCTAACCCTTTGGGGCGATAATATATGCATAGAGTTTATTTTGACAACGCTGCCACCACCTCGCTGGATCCGGAAGTGCTGGAAGCCATGATGCCCTATCTTACTGAAAGGTTTGGTAATCCTTCCTCCATATATTCCTATGGAAGGGAATGCCGGATGGCCATAGAAAATGCCAGAAAAACGGTGGCCAGGATATTGAATGCCCATCCGGCCGAAATATTCTTTACCTCCGGGGGGACCGAAAGCTCCAATACCGCCATTACTGCCGCTGTGAGGGACCTGGATTGCAGGCATATCATCAGCTCCACCCTGGAACATCATGCCACCCTGCATACCACTGAATACCTGCGTCAACGTGGCGAAGCTGCCTTAAGCCATGTGAAACTGCTTGCTGACGGGCATATTGATCTGGATAATCTGGAAGAACTGTTGAAGGACAGTGCGGAGAAATGCCTTGTTTCCCTTATGCACGCCAATAATGAAATCGGCAACATCCTGGACATCGAGGCCGCCGGGAACCTTTGTAAGAAATATGGAGCCATTTTTCATTCCGATACGGTGCAGACCGTTGGTCATTTCCCCTTTGACCTGAGAAACACGCCGGTTCACTTTATTACGGGAGCAAGTCATAAATTTCATGGACCCAAGGGAGTGGGACTGCTCTATATCAACGAGAATGTGAAGATACAGCCCTTTATTCACGGAGGCTCACAGGAAAGGAATATGCGCGCCGGGACCGAAAACGTGTACGGAATTGTCGGATTTGCCAAGGCACTTGAGCTGGCCACCGCCAACTATGCAAAGGAACATGTGACCATCGGGAATCTGAAAAAGTATATGATGGAGCAGCTGGTCTCAGCCGTACCGGGTGTATCCTTTAATGGTGACCCGGAAGGAAGAAGCCTCTATACGGTGCTGAGCGTATCCTTTCCTAAAACGGAAAAATCCGAAATGATCCTGTTTAACCTGGACATTAATAATATTTGTGCTTCCGGCGGCAGCGCCTGCACCAGTGGTGTGGAACAGGGATCACATGTTATCCGGTCCATCAACAGCAATCCCAACCAGGTTACTGTGCGATTCTCCTTCAGTAAAAACAATACCGCCGGGGAAGTGGACCTGGTGGTGGCCAGGCTGAAGGAATTCATATAACGCAGACCCGTAAGTGATAAGCACCCCCTGCGCTGCTCAAGGCTGCTGCAAAGCCGGTTTTTTTAGTTATTAAAATCGTAATGGTCATGCTGATCAAATCTTATGCCCGGCTGATTTTTATGGCCCTGACAGGGTTCGGCCTACCTGCCCTGCAAGCCCAGAGCCCCGCTTCAAACCTTCATCCCTCCTGGAGCTACCAGTCAAATATTTATGAAGTCAATCTCCGCCAATTCAGCGGTGCCGGTAATTTCAGGGAATTTGAAAAATCCCTGCCCCGTTTGCGGAAGATGGGGGTGGAAATCCTTTGGTTCATGCCCATTACCCCTATCGGACTGGAGGGCAGAAAAGGCAGCGCCTCGGAAATGGGCAGCTATTATGCGGTCCGGGATTATTATGCGGTAAACCCGGATTACGGCTCCATGGACGACTGGATCGCCCTGGTCAGGCATGCCCACCAACTTGGATTCAAGGTCATCCTGGACTGGGTACCCAATCACAGTTCTCCCGACAATCCATGGATAAACCTCCACCCGGATTTCTATAAAAAGGACAGCGCAGGCCATGCGGCCATACCATTTGACTGGAGTGACACCCGTCAGCTGGATTACAACAACCCCATGCTGCGCGATTCCATGATTGCAGCCATGGAATTCTGGGTCACCCATACTGCAATAGACGGGTTTCGCTGCGATGTAGCCTGGAATGTCCCGCTGGATTTCTGGAAAAAGGCCATTGCCCAACTGCGAAAACACGGACCGCTGTTCATGCTCGCTGAAGGTGAATTGCCCGGTTTGCATGAGGCAGGCTTTGATGAAACCTACCCCTGGTCAGTAATGAACGTAGCCTATGGTATTTATTCGGGAAAAAAAACGCTGGCCCAGCTGGATTCTGTCTTAAATCACAATGATTCCATCTACCCTCCAGGGAGTTTCAGGTTATATTTTACTACCAATCATGACGAAAACAGCTGGAACGGAACGGAATTTGAGCGGTTCGGTGAAGGGTATAAAGCTTTTGCCGTCTGGGCATTCACCATGGAATCCAGTGTGCCCCTGCTTTACAGCGGGCAGGAGGAGCCCAACCGACGGAGATTGAAATTCTTCGTAAAGGATACCATCGCCTGGAAAAATTATGCGCTGGCGCCCTTTTACAGTACCCTCCTTCACCTGCGCAGAAATTTACCCGCCCTCTCGGCTGATGCCAGTTTTAGACGGGTGCGTGCCGGCAATCCCCTGGCAGTTTATGCCTACGTACGGGAAAAAAAGGGGCATAAAGCCCTGGTAGTACTCAACCTGTCCGGACAGTCACAGACCATCCGGCTGGAAGATCCGGCCCTGTCCGGCAATCCGAGAAATGCCTTTACCGGACAAAGCCGGCATCTGGGCAAGGGGTTTGCTTTCCAGGCGCCCCCCTGGGGCTATTACCTGTTTGTTTACTAGGGAAGGTAAGCCCGGTTAGCCATGATGACCTGTTGTAATATTACTTAAACTCCCCCATGCAGTACACCATTGGTATAGACATTGGTACTTCTTCCACCAAGGCAGTGGCATTTTCAAGGACCGGTCAGATTCTGGCCGAAGCCAACGGGAGTTATCCCCCGGTGGTTACCTCCCCCGGGTATCATGAACTGGATCCGGACCTGCTGGTGGCGGCAGTCACCGCCTGCCTGCGGGAAGTGCTCAGGAAGATGGCGGGCCAAACGGGGCCTTCCGCGGTTGTATTCAGTGCGGCCATGCACAGCCTGATAGCGGTGGATAAAAATGGACGACCGCTCACCCGGGCCATTACCTGGGCCGATACCCGCAGCCGGGACATTGCTGTAAGGATCAAGCCAACTGAGGCAGGAAGCCGTATTTACAGCCATACGGGTACACCCATCCATTCCATGTCACCACTATGCAAGATCATCTGGCTCAGGGAGCATGAACCCGATATTTTTCGGGCAGCCCACAAATTTATTGGCATCAAGGAATATATCTGGTTTTGCTTTTTCGGCAAATTCGTCATTGATTATTCCCTGGCCTCGGCTACCGGTCTTTTTGATATCGTTGCTTACGGCTGGTTTGGGGAATCCCTGTCGCTGGCGGGTATTTCCCCTGAAAGGCTGTCGGATCTCAGGCCGGTTGAATATATTGAAACGGCTCCCGCACTTTCCCCGTTGGCTGATACCGGTCTGACATCCGGAGTCCCCTTTGTCCTAGGCGGCAGTGACGGGTGTCTGGCCAACCTGGGAACAGGGGCCGTTCTTGCGGGCGACGCTTCCCTGACCATCGGAACCAGCGGTGCCTTGCGCATGGTCACCGATAAACCCAGCCGGGATCCGGCTCAGCGTGTATTCAACTATATCCTTACAAACGGGGTGTATGTTTGTGGAGGGGGCGTAAATAACGGCGGCAATATCCTGCAGTGGTTTGTGGACCATTTCATTAAAGACAATCATTTAGAAACCATTGATTTGGCAAGTGCCCTCAGCGGGGCTGCCCGGGTGAAACCCGGAAGCGACGGGCTTATTTTTCTGCCTTACCTGCTGGGGGAAAGGGCCCCCATCTGGAATGAGGATGCCCGCGGCGTATTCTTTGGGATTGGGACCGGCCATACCCGTTTTCATTTTCTGCGGGCAGTAATGGAGGGGATTTCTTTTTCCCTCTGCCAGGTAGGCCTGGCCCTGGAGGAGACCCTTGGCCCAATCAGGCAGCTATATGCCTCCGGGGGTTTTATTCGGTCCGCTGAATGGTTGCAAATGATGGCCGATATTTTTAATAAAAGGGTCTGTGTTACCCACGATGCCGACGCATCAGCCATCGGGGCTGCCATGCTCGGTTTTTACGCCATTCGCCAGGTCAGGCGGCTGGAGGATCTGGCAGCACTGGTATCTCCACAGGAGGTCTATGAACCCGACCCGGCGCGTCACCGGATCTACCAAGAGAGCTATCAGCGTTTTGCGTCGCTCTATTTGGCGCTGAAAGGCGAATTCTCCTTACTGGCAGGCAATGCCCCGGGAACCTCCGGGGAGGTATGACCCTGACGGGCAGCAGGTAAGCTCCCGACGGATTGGTTTGCTTTCACTAATTTCGCCCTGCCATTATAATATAGGCCACCATGAATCACAACCTACAGATTCCCCTATTTTTCCCCAGACGCAGCCAGGTCCCCCCAGAGGGCCTTACCATACTGGCTGGTGATATAGGCGGCACCAAAACCAACATGGCCCTGTTTGTGGCCAGCCGGGACGGGGTGGATGTGAGGCAGGAGGCGACCTACCATTCAGCCAGTTACCCGTCATTTAACGCCATGATCAGCCAATTTCTGAAGGACAACCGGCTGGAAAAGCCGGACCGTATTTGCGCAGGGGTGGCCGGTCCGGTGGTGCAGGGCAAGGTCAGGATTACCAATCTCCCGGAAGAACTGGACCAGCAGGCCATCCAAGCTGCAACAGGGGTAACTGAGGTATCCCTGCTCAATGATCTGGAAGCAACCGCCTACGGCCTGGCCGCGCTGGAAGACGCGGACCTGCTGACCATTAATCCTGGCAGGCCCGCCATCGGGGGCAATATGGCTGTAATTGCTCCTGGCACGGGACTGGGGGAAGCAGGCATGTATTGGAATGGCAGGGACTATATTCCCTTTCCGACCGAAGGGGGACACTGCGATTTCTCACCCCGGTCCTCCCTGGACATCGAACTTTTTCATTTTCTCCGGGATAAATACGGTGTGGTGAGCTGGGAAAGAGTAGTCTCCGGGCCGGCCATCCATGATATCTACCTGTTCCTGCGACAATGGAGGAAGCTGCCGGAGCCTGCCTGGCTTTCCGGTGAACTCGGCAGGCTGGATCCTGCCGCCGCCATCAGTGCCGCGGCCATCCAGGGAACCGATCCGGTCTGCGTGGAAACCATGGAGGTATTTATCCGTTATCTTGCCCGGGAGGCCTCCAACCTGGTGCTTAAAATGAAAGCCACCGGCGGCCTTTTTCTTGGCGGGGGCATCCCCCCCAAAATAATCCCGCTGCTGCAGGGGGACCTTTTCATGAAAAATTTTCTGGACTGTGACCGGATGCAGGAATTGCTGGAGGCTGTGCCTGTTTGGCTGATCACCAAGGACAAGACCGCCCTATTGGGCGCTGCTTATTTTGGAGCCTTTGGTCCGTTTTCTTAAATATCAAATGCAAGGCGCGAAAATATGGCATGATCTCATTCGTCTACCAGTTAGGTTACCCTAATTAATCATTTTACAGCATGGCAACATCCAGAAGAAATCGCAACGACGCACCGGGAGAAGATTTACCCAAGGCGAAATTCAACAGGGAAAATTTCCGGCAGGCACTGCTCATTTTTAGGTATGTAAAGCCATACCGGTTGAAATTTGTCGGCGGCCTGGTCTTTATTGCATTCTCCAGCCTGACTACCATGGCCTTCCCTTACCTGCTCAAGCAGCTTATAGACAGTGCCAGCACCATTCACGGACGGGGTACCGGGTTCAGCCCCGGCACCATCGCCATGTCCATGATGGGTGTGCTGGGAATACAAATGATCTTTTCTTTCATGCGGGTATACCTGTTTACCTATGTCGGTGAGTATGCGCTGGCCGACATGCGCAGGGATGTCTACGGAAAGATGATCATGATGTCGATGGATTTTTTCGCACAACGCAGGGTGGGTGAACTCTCCAGCCGCATCAGCAACGATCTGTCCCAGATACAGGATGCCGTGAGCTCGGTACTGGCAGAGATCCTCCGTGGTTTTTTGACCCTGCTCATCGGGTTGGGGCTGATATTTTATATTTCTCCCCGGTTGACCCTTTTGATGCTTTCGGTGGTACCCGTTATTATAGTGATCGCTGTTTTTTTCAGTAAGAAAATCCGGAAGGTATCTAAAGAAACCCAGGACCGCCTGGCAGATTCCAATACCATTGTCCAGGAGACGCTGCAGGGAATCACCAATGTCAAGGCATTTTCCAATGAATGGTATGAAATGGGCCGGTATTCCAGGAGCCTCCAGCAGGTGGTCCGCATGGCCGTCCGCAACGGGCGCAACAGGGGGCTGTTCATTTCCTTTCTGCTGTTCAGCACCTTTGGCGCCATTGTGCTGGTGGTCTGGTACGGGGCAGGGCTGATGCAGGCGGGCCGGCTGTCTTTCGGCGACCTGACTGCCTTTGTGCTGTATACCGCTTTTGTCGGCGGCACCATGGCCGGTTTCGCAGACCTCTACAGCCAGTTGCAAAAGACGCTGGGTGCCACCCAGCGGGTCAGGGAAATCCTGCAGTCAGACCCCGAGGCGGTAGATGCCTCCAATCTGCCGGTGGAAGAACAGCACCGCCTGCATGGACAGGTGAGCCTGCGGCATATTGCCTTCCATTACCCTTCCAGGCAGGACGTAGCCGTGCTCAGGGACGTGAACATGGAGGTACTCTCCGGACAGCAGATTGCCCTGGTTGGTCCGAGCGGTGCTGGCAAAACCACTATTTCAGCCCTGCTGCTCCGGTTCTATGAGCCTACCGGGGGGCAGCTCCTTTTTGATGGCAGGGAGGCCGGAGCAATCCCCCTGTCCCAGCTTCGCAAGCAAATGGCCCTTGTTCCCCAGGATGTGCTCCTGTTTGGGGGGACCATTTTGGAAAATATCGCCTACGGAAAACCGGAGGCGACCCAGCAGCAGGTAGAACAGGCAGCCAGGCAGGCCCATGCACATGAATTCATCATGGGTTTCCCGGAAGGGTACCAAACCATTGTGGGGGAAAGGGGCGTTAAACTCTCAGGCGGCCAGCGCCAGCGGGTGGCCATTGCCCGGGCCATCCTCAAGGATCCGGTGATCCTCATATTGGATGAAGCCACTTCCTCACTGGATTCGGCTTCCGAATCCCTGGTGCAGGAGGCCCTGGAAAACCTGATGAAAAAAAGGACCTCCTT
The DNA here is from genome assembly GCA_903906365.1 of uncultured Bacteroidota bacterium. GTDB lineage: Bacteria > Bacteroidota > Bacteroidia > Chitinophagales > Chitinophagaceae > Puia. The sequence continues at coordinate 73,412 of CAIVKC010000024.1, forward strand.
CATCATTGCCCACCGGCTTTCCACCATCCGCGGGGCCGACCAGATACTTGTGCTTGAAAACGGGGTCATCCGGGAGCATGGGACCCACCAGGAGCTGCTTTCGCTGCCCGACGGGTTGTACCGCAGCCTGAGCAGGCTCCAGGCCGACTTGCAGGAAAGCTAGGTGCCGGGCCGCACAGTAGGAGCGTGGCCTGGGGATGAGGAGGTTTTATGAAAGTTGCGCACGATTCGCTACCTTTGCGGCTTCAAAAAATGGACCCAGTATGATCAAGGTGAATAATGTGACCCTCTCTTTTGGGAAAAGGGTGTTGTTTGACGAGGTAAATCTCACGTTTACGGAAGGGAACTGTTACGGGGTGATAGGTGCCAACGGGGCAGGGAAATCCACTTTCCTGAAAATACTATCCGGAGAAATCGAACCCAACAAGGGGAATATTGAGATCACCCCCGGACACCGTATGGCCGTACTGACGCAAAATCACTTTGAATTTGATGAAAATACCGTTTTGACCACCGTTTTGAAAGGGCATAAGAAAATGTGGGAGGTGATGCAGGAGCGGGACGCTATTTATGCCAAGGCCGATTTTACCGAGGAAGACGGAATCAAAGCAGGGGAACTGGAGGGTGAATTTGGGGAAATGGGAGGCTATACGGCCGAAAGCGATGCGGCTGCCCTGCTGAGTGACCTGGGCGTAAAGGAATCTTACCACAGCGCCCTGCTTAAGGAATTACCGGGAACCTTCAAAGTGAGGGTCCTGCTGGCGCAGGCATTGTTTGGTAATCCCGATATCCTGATACTGGATGAACCTACCAATGACCTGGACGTGGAAACCATCGGCTGGCTGGAGAACTTCCTGGCCGATTATGAAAATATTGTGATCGTGGTATCACATGACCGTCACTTCCTCGACGCGGTTTGCACGCATGTAGCGGATGTGGACCGCACCAAGATTAAGATATTTACCGGTAACTATTCATTCTGGTATGAATCCTCCCAACTGATGGCCCGCCAGATCGGGGATAAGAACAAAAAGACCGAGGACAAGCGCCTGGCCCTGCTTGAATTCATCGCCCGGTTCTCGGCCAACGCTTCCAAATCCAAGCAGGCTACTTCGCGCAAAAAGGCACTGGAGAAGCTCACCATCGAAGAAATCGAACCATCCAACCGCCGTTATCCGGGCATCATATTTAAGCAGCAACGCGAGGTCGGCAACCAGATTCTCAACGTGGAAAAACTCTCCAAAGTGGCAGAAGATGGCCGGGTACTGTTTTCTGACGTAAGCTTCAGCATCAACAAGGGGGACAAGATTGCCTTTGTCAGCCGGGATCATACGGCCCTGACAAGCTTTTTTGAAATCATCAACCGGGCCATGCAGCCTGACAGTGGCAAATTTGAATGGGGTTCTACCGTGACCACAGCCTATCTTCCCAATGATAACAGCAAGTTTTTCCTTCAAAAGGACACCAATCTCATGGACTGGCTCCGCCAGTTCGTCCCGCCCCATGTAACAGAGGTGGACGAGCCTTTTCTGAGGGGTTTCCTGGGTAAAATGCTTTTTAGCGGAGATGAGGTCCTGAAAAAGATTTCGGTACTGAGCGGAGGGGAAAAAGTGCGTTGTATGCTCAGCCGCATGATGCTGCAGGATCCCAACGTAGTGATCCTGGATGAGCCCACCAATCACCTGGACCTGGAATCCATTCAGTCATTTAATGAAAGCATGAGTAATTTTAAGGGAATCGTGCTGCTCACCTCCCATGACCACACATTTCTGCAGACGGTGGCCAACCGTGTCATAGAACTCACTCCCAAGGGTATCATTGACCGGCTGATGTCCTTTGATGAATACCTGGAAAACGAGCGGGTCAAACAATTGCGCGAGGAATTATACGGCAGCGCCAGTTATGTAACGGCTTAGTTTCCGCGATATACGACCTGGTTGCTTTGGTTATCATTAAGAAAACCGCTGCACCCTGTCAGTATTCATTACCTGCCCTTGGCTTTCCATTTATCCTGGGGTTCCTCCATCATTTCTGCCCTAATGCCTTTTGCGGGCGGCAGCGCTCAGCTGGTAATTGACTCCTGTCTGGAAGGTGGCGGTATAGGGCCCGAAATTCAGGGTGGCAAATCCGGTCACCCTCCTTTTGGTAAGATGCAGGGTATTGGAGAAATAAAAAGGCGCATTGAGCCGGTGGTAGCCTTTGTAATTGTCCGGGCTTACAAAGGATCCGCCGGAGGAAATCTTATAGCCAAATGCCGTGCGCCGTCCCTTGTGAATAAAATCCAGGTAACCCCCCAGGGTCTCTGTCCACCGGCCGGTAGCTAGGACTTCAAAGGTTGAGTCGCTGCCGGTAATTGAATTCCTTAGTTTCAGGTATTGCCCGAATTCACGGTGCAGGGAACCTTCCACACCCAATCTTATCTCCCCGCCGGAAGGCATGGAAATCAGGGTATTAAGGCCCAGATTGAATCCATAAGCCCCAAAAGAATAATTCCCCCCCTGCAGGTGATAGATGGTATCGGTATGTAAGGGCGTATTAAAGCCGCCGGTATAATCCAAACGGTAGTAATCATCAACATGATAGGAACCCAATGACAGGTCCGCCCCGTAAAAGGCTTGCAGCCAGCCCAGATTATGGCTGACATGGAAGCTTCCATGAAAGGAATGCAGGTTGTCCCGCCACCGGTCATTAGAGCCCCCAGCGGTAAGGGCTGCGCTTGCATACAGGGCTGTCCTGACAGAATCAGAACGGAGGGGAATGGCCCGGTAGTAATTGCTGTTGACGTCCAGGGGACTCACATAATAGGCAGGCTGTGTCTGCGGCACGCAACCTGCCAAAAAACAAAGGATAAGGATCAGGTTAATGGCAGTTAATTTCTTCATTGTTTTACTTGACAGGGGCATGGCAGTAAATGCTGCAAAACTCCTGTTAAATTTGAATGATCAAAACCAGGGTAGCCCAAAGGTCTGCGGGTTACCGGAAAAATCGTTAAATACTGTATAACTGGCTGATTTTGTCAGGTTTAATACAATAAATTCCGCTTTTTAGCATTCTTACTAAAACCAAGCGTTGTTAACCAGGGGGCTGCTTATATTTCTGTTTGTTTTCTGTGGCCTGCCCACTGCCTTGTGGGCGCAGCGGCCGCAGGATAAAAAGCCCGTACCCGTCCAGCAAAAACTCCCGGTATCCAATTTTCACAAAAAATACATTCCGGTTAGGAAGGGTATATTGATCCTGGATTCAGTGAGCATCATCCCGCAGACATTTTCAGTCCTGGGATTCAGTGACTCTGCGTATGTGCTTGACTTTGTCAACGCGGGGATTTCCTGGAAGCTTAAACCCAGTCTGGACAGTGTCCTGGTGGCCTACCGAACCTTCCCGTTCCGGCTAAATTCCGTTGCCAAAAGACTCAACTACGACTCCATACGTGATAATTTCATGGTAAGCCCCTATTTGGGGGACAAGCGTTACGGGACAGGAAGTGATAATTTCTTTAATTTCGGCAACATCACCTACAATGGAAGTTTTGGCCGGTCGATTTCCTTTGGAAACAGCCAGGACGCGGTGGTCACCTCCAACCTCAACCTGCAGATATCGGGCTACCTTTCCGACAGCATACAGATCACCGCTGCCCTGACAGACAACAATATTCCCATCCAGCCTGACGGCACGACGGCCCAGATCAGTGATTTCGACAAGATATTCCTGCAGTTCAAAAAGAAAACATGGGCGCTCAGCATGGGGGATATTGATTTGCGCCAGAATCAGAACTATTTCCTGGGGTTTTATAAAAGACTGCAGGGTGCATCCTTTGAAACCACGGATAGGATCAGTTCCTCGGTCACCAATAAAACCCTTGTCAGTGCTGCCATTGCAAAAGGAAAATTCAACCGCAATATTTTCCAGGGACAGGAAGGTAACCAGGGCCCGTATCGGTTGCAGGGCGCAAACAATGAACTGTATTTTGTGGTACTGGCGGGCACCGAAAAGGTATTTGTGGACGGTCAGCAGCTGCAGCGCGGTGCGGACCAGGATTATGTCATCAATTACAACACCGCCGAAGTGACTTTTATGCCCAGGCGCATGATCACACAGGATTCCCGCATACAGGTTGAGTTCGAGTATTCCGACCAGAACTACCTGAATGCCAACCTCTATCTGTATGATGAGGCCAATATCAGCAATAAACTCAAAATCCGTTTCGGGGTATTCTCCAACAGTGATTCCCGCAATTCGCCCATCAACCAGACCCTGAATGCTGACCAGAAAAAATTCCTCTTCCAGATAGGTGACTCAGTCCAAAAAGCATTTTATCCCACCGCCCCCCTTGACACCCTTTCGGCGGGAAAGGTATTATACAGAAAGGCCGATACAACCTATATCGCCGCCAACGGACTGGTCGTGCATGATTCGGTTTATGTCTATTCTACCACACCCGGCATACCCCTGTTCAACCTGTCCTTTGTCGATGTCGGTCTGGGCAATGGCGACTATGCCCCAAATCTCAACGGGGTGAACGGAACGGTATACCAGTGGATGGCCCCTGTAAATGGCCATAAGCAGGGGCAGTTTGAAGCGGCCCAGTTCCTGGTGGCCCCCAAGACCCAGCGGGTTGTAACCCTGGGAGCGGACTACACCCTCGATAAACATACCACCCTGAGTGCAGACCTTGCTGCCAGCCACTACGATGTCAATACGCTTAGTACCCTGGGCAAATCCAACGATGATGGCTACGCCGGGAAGTTACAGCTCAAAAACATCCATCCCCTGGGAAAGGATAACCGCGGACTCAAACTGACGACCACCCTGGGGTATGAATACGTGCAGGCCGCATTCAAGCCGATCGAGCCCCTTCGTCCGGTGGAATTTACCAGGGACTGGGGCCTGCCGTTGAAAGTCGCTGCGTCTGATGAGGCCCTCTTTAATGCCGGCCTGGAGCTAAGTGATAAGAAAAACAGTTCAGTCCGGTATGAATTTGCCGGTTATAACCGCGGCAGCAGCTTTAATGGGATCCGAAACGGACTCTACCATGTCCAGGAAATAGCCGGATTCCATTTCAATGACCAGATCAGCCTGGTAAACAGCAACAGCGATATTACCCGGGGTTATTATTTTAAACCTTCCATCGATATTTCCAAAAACATCAAGAAACTCAGTAACTACCTGGTAGGCATCAACTATTCCATGGATCATAATGAGAGCCGTGATAAACTGACCGATACGGTCAACTCCAACTCATTTTCATACAAGACGTTAGGGGCCTACCTGAAATCCCCGGACAGGAACGCCAACCAATGGGGGCTCGTGTATAAAGAGCGGATCAATTCCTATCCCCTTGGCAAAGAGCTCACTCCGGGAGACAAAAGCCGCAGCATCAATGTATTTGCCAACCTGCTTAAAAGAAAAAATGAACAGATCCGCCTCAATGCTACCTATCGGGTACTCCAAATCACCAATACCAAGCTAACCACCCAGCAACCCGATAAGAGCCTGCTTGCCCGGGTGGAGTATGTGGTCAACGAATGGAAGGGGCTTCTAACGGGCAATGCACTCTTCGAGGTGGGGTCGGGACAGGAGCAGAAGAAGACCTATTCCTATCTTCAGGTTCCCGCAGGGACCGGACAGTATACCTGGATAGATCTGAACCATGACGGTGTTCAGCAGCTCAATGAATTTGTACTTGCCCAGTTTGCAGACCAGGCTAATTTCATACGCATCTTCACCCCTACCAATGATTATATCAAGGCCAATTATAATACCTTCAATTACAGCCTGAGCCTCAATCCAAGGGCCCTGATCAACCCGCTGAAAACCAAAGGGTTCAAAAGGATTATTTCCAATGTTACCCTGCAGTCTTCCCTGCAGCTGAACCAAAAGGAACAGGCGACCGGATTTGTACAGCTCAATCCTTTAAAGAAGGTGGCCCTTACCGATACCTCCCTGATAACAAGAAATTCCATCTTCAACAATACGCTATCTTTCAATAAATCTAACCCCGTCTGGGGATTTGATGTAAACCGCGCCCAAAACAGCAGTAAATCCCTGCTTACCTATGGGTATGAAAGCCGCCGGCTTTCTGAATGGACCCTGCGAAGCCACCTGAACTTTTCCAGGTCCTTATCCCTCAATGGTGTTTTCAAGACTGGCACCAACCAGCTGTTGAGTTCGAGCACCAATATTGACAGCAATGATTATAACCTAAAACAGTATTCCCTGGAGCCCAACCTGACTTATACCCACAAATCCAACCTGCGGGTATTGCTGGGATACCGATACGGCAGCAAGACCAATGATCCCAATTTCGGATTGCTCAAATCAATATCCAGTTCCCTGAATTCAGAATTAAAATATAATATCCTGCAGAGCACATCCATCCAGGCAAAATTTGTGTTCAGCAATATTTCCTTTAATGCCAAGGATGCCACTGCCACTTCAGGCGCCATTAACTCTCCGGTCGGATACGTCATACTGGATGGGTTGCTTCCGGGTAAAAATTACTTGTGGAACCTCAACCTGACCAAGAAACTCGGGGGTAACCTGGAGCTCAACATAGAATATGAGGGCCGCAAACCGGGCGAAGGGCGCACAGTACATACCGGTCGGGCCTCGCTGCGGGCCCTGCTTTGAGGGAAGGGCATAAAAAAACCGGGAGCAGTGCTCCCGGTCATTAAAATATATCAGGTTTTTCAGAGATTGCGACAACGGATCGACTAACCAAAAATTCCGCCTTTTTTCAGCTCCTTGGTTCCTTCGCCGATCTTGAAACCATTGTGGTAGATGGCGATTTTATATACACCTTTCTGGAAATCTCCATTTTGCTTCCAGGCAAATTGAACGGGCTTGGTTTTGCCGGCTTCGATATCCACACCTACTTTGGCGGTGAAAATCTTGTCGCCCTCTTCGCGGGTGGTGAATGTTCCTGATCCCAGGGCCGGAACTGAGATGGGTTGGCCATCTGGTCCGAGGATGCAAACATAGACATCAGTCTGTCCTGCCTGTGCGATGCGGTTATTGACATCAAATGATATCACCAGTTTGTCTACCCTTCTTGCGGTGGTGGTGACTTTTTCCTTGCCATTTTTCTTATCGTGTATCGGGGTAATGGTAATATTGGAGGCATTCAGGGTGGAAGCAATATCCACTTTCTTTTCCAGATCCTGCTTGGCACTGGTAGTGGACTGCAGGTCCTGGGTGAGTTTATCCTTATCCTGGGTCAACTGTGTTTTTTCCGCAGTCAGCTGGGTGTTGGCAGCGGTCAGTTCAGTAACTTGCTTTTCAAGATCGGAGATCTTTGTGTTGAGGTCATTGATCAGCTGTTTTGCCTTAGACAACTCAGCGGCGGTAGCGTTTTTCTTATTTAAGATGCTGCGGATTTCGCTTTTTTTCTTGGCGATCTCGGAATTGCGGTCATTGAGCTGTGACTGGAGTTTGTTATTGGTCCCGGTTAAAGAGTCCAGGCGAACCAGGGCATCGTCGAAGTTCTTCTGAATCTGGCCTTTTTCGTCGGTTACCTTGGCAATTTGGGTCTGCTGGGTCTGCTGGATCTGCTCCTGCTTGTTATTGTTGTACAATAAATAACCCCAGGTTCCGAGGAAACCTGCAGCCAATAAACCTATAATAAGATTCTTATAGTCCTTTTTGGGAGATTGGCTTTGAGGAGAAGCTGATGGATAATTGGTAGTACTCATGGTTTGTTATTTTGATTTATAATTTTAAATGAAACCCGTTGGTGATTTGTGAGCTCCAGTTCTCCCATATTCTAAAACCGTGCCAATTTTTACGGCCCCATGACAAACTATTCTTAACAAAGCAGTTATCCCGGCCTGTGGCCGTGGGTAAAACTGGACCGGGATGGAGGGGTCTGTGGGGATTTGTGTAATATTGCACCTCTTAATTACACCAAAGTGTCTGTTGAAAAGATCATTAGCAGCTGGAAAAAACGCCAATTTAAGCCCGTCTACTGGTTTGAGGGGGAGGAGGAATACTATATAGACAAGCTGATGGACTATGCCGAACACCATATACTTCCGGAAAGCGAGGCATCCTTTAACCTAAGCGTCTTTTACGGAAAGGACGCGGACTGGGTAGCCCTGATCAATGCCTGTAAGCGGTATCCCATGTTTGCCGAAAAGCAGGTCGTACTGCTCAAGGAAGCCCAGCAATTCCGCAACCTGGATAAACTGGAAGCATATATCGAAAACCCCCTGTCATCAACCATCCTGGTAGTGTCTTACAAGGAAAAGAAGGTGGATGGCCGCAGCCGCCTGGCCAAACTGCTGAAAGAAAAAGCGGAGTTATATTCCACCAAAAAGCTCTATGATAACCAGTTGCCGGAATGGACCAGTGAACTGGTTGGCTCCAAGGGATATTCCATTTCCCCCAAGGCCCTGGCCCTGCTGGTGGACCATATTGGCAATGATCTGAGCCGCATGGATAATGAAGTGGACAAGGTACTGGTGAATCTGGGAGACCGCAGGAACATTACCGAGGATGATATTGAGCGGTATGTTGGGGTAAGCAAGGAATTCAACGTATTTGAATTGCAGGATGCCCTGGTAAAAAAGGACCTGCCCAAAGCCATCCGGATCATTCAGTATTTTGAGGCAAACCCCAAAGCAGCCCCTATACAGCAAATCCTGCCGGCGCTGTATAATTTCTTTTCAAAGACCTATGTACTCTTTGGGATGGCTGGAATGGACGAAAAAAGCATGGCTTCAGCCATCGGGGTGAACCCGTTTTTTATGAAGGATTATTCGGCAGCAGCCAGAAATTACCAGTTGGAGGGAGTGGAAGCCGTTTTGCTCCTGTTGCATGAATATAATCTCCGGAGCATAGGCATTAACAGTGTCGGTGCTGAAGACGCATCCCTGCTTAAGGAAATGGTGGTGAAGATAATGGCCTGAGTGCCGGCCAGGCCTGTGCTCAAAAAGCGGGCGATTAAGCCTGTTCCAGGTATGCCCTGGCTGCAGTGCGGTCCAGGTCAAGTTGCCGGGTCAGGGCCTCCAGACCATCGAACTTTTGTTCCATCCGAAGGAATTTCCTTACATAAATCCGCAGGGTGGATCCATAAATATCCTGGTCAAAATCAAATATATGCACCTCAATGGTCATGTGCTGTCCCTGCACAGTCGGCCGGGTTCCTATATTCATCATTCCTTTCCAGGCCGCCATTGCATGACCCGGCCTGGCAACTTCCACGGCATATACCCCCTGGCCAGGCAGCAGTTTTTCGGCATTTTGAACCTGCAGGTTTGCCGTGGGATAGCCTATGGTCCTGCCCAGTTTGCTGCCTTCGGTGACCAGTCCTTCAAAAAAGAAAGAATATCCCAGCAATTCATTGGCGGTCAGGATGTCGCCCGACGCTACCGCTTCCCGGATACGGGTGGAACTGACGGATGCTTCGTGGAGCACATGCGCCGGTATTTCCACCAGACGGTAACCGTAGTTTGAACTATAGGCTTCCATCAGATGGTAGTCTCCCTTTCTTCCCTGGCCAAAACGGTGGTCATAACCGATGATGATGGTATGAGGTCTGAAGGTAGCAACCAGAAAATCCCGGATATATTCCTCAGCGGTTAACCGGGAAAATGAATCGGTGAAGGGTACAACCACCAGGTGGTCAATTTGCCTGGATGAAAGCAGTTCTATTTTTTCCTGGGTGGTGTTTATGAGTTTGAGGGACCCTGCCGAAGTGCCCAAAATTCTTCTGGGATGGGGATCGAAAGTGATGAGGATGCTCTGGCCCCGGATCTGAAGGGCTTCGTCCTTTAACTGGGTGATGATCTGCTGGTGTCCGGTATGGACACCGTCAAAGGTGCCGATGGTGATCACAGCACGGGGGAAAACGGGCAGGGTTTCAATATTGTAGTGTACATCCATGGTTCAAAAATGGTGCGAAAATACAATAACAAACTGTAAAATAAGGCGCTTAATTGATACCCTTTTGGGGATGCTGTGGGGTTTGCCGGGGGGTGACCGGCTGTCCGGGGAATGAATTTAACAACTGCCATAACCCCTCCTTATGCATTCCCAACTTAAAGAGTTAATTTCGCCATTTAAATCAAACCATACGATATTCATGTCATTGTATTCTCAACGCGGCGTGTCAGCCCAGAAGGAAGAGGTTCATAAGGCTACTGAAAAACTGGACCAGGGGCTCTTTGCGCATGCCTTTTGTAAAATGTATCCGGATTACCTGGGTGGGGATAAAAACTACATCAATATCATGCATGCCGACGGGGCAGGGACAAAAAGTATCCTGGCCTACCTCTACTGGAAAGAGACCGGGGATATTTCGGTGTGGAAGGGGATTGCTCAGGATGCCATAGCCATGAATCTGGACGACCTGCTCTGTGTGGGCATTTATGACAACCTGCTTTTTTCATCCACCATTGATCGCAACAAGCAGATGATACCTGGCGAAGTGCTGGAAATGATTATAAATGGATCCCAGGAATTCTTTGATGAACTGGCCGGTCACGGGGTACATATCAGTTACCTGGGCGGTGAAACCGCGGATGTAGGGGATGTCGTCAGGACCATAGCCGTAAACGGAACCATGGCTGCGCGCTGGCCCAGCAGTAAACTGATCACCAATGATAAAATTGCCCCCGGTGATGTCATTGTGGGCCTGTCGAGCTTTGGAAGGGCCACTTATGAAACTGAGTATAACAGCGGCATTGGCAGCAACGGCCTGACCAGTGCCAGGCATGACGTACTGAATAAGTCCTATGGGGACAGATTTCTGGAGTCTTTTGACAATTCCCTCCCTGAGAAGGTTGTGTATATAGGACCGCATCATATGACTGATCCGGCCTCCATACTCTATAAGGGAGAGCAAATCAAGACCAATATCGGTAAATTACTGCTGAGTCCGACCAGGACCTATGCGCCGGTGCTCAAGGTGCTGCTTACAGAACATTTCGAGTCCATTCACGGACTGATCCATTGCAGCGGCGGCGGTCAGACCAAATGCATGAAATACCTGCCAGGGGATTTCCGGGTCATAAAAGACAACCTCTTTGAGCCACCCCTGATTTTTAAGCTTATCCGGGAGGCCTCCGGTTCCGACAGCCGGGAAATGTTCCAGGTCTTTAATATGGGTCACCGACTGGAGATTTTCACCACCCCGCAGGAGGCCGCTTCGATCATGGCTGTTGCGAACCGCTTTGGAATTGAATCTGCCATTATCGGCCGGGTGGAACTGGCCCATAAAAAAGAACTGATCATTCGGGCGGGCGGCGAGCAAATCATTTATCCGGGTTAGGATTCCTTCAGCAACCTGAACCGGTAGGGCCCTGACCTCCAGGTCAGGGCATCCTTTTTTTAAAGCCGGAAAATGATGGGCTGTCTTTTATAACCAATCACCTTTTTGCCATCGCGGGTAGCTGGTAGCCAATGACCGCTTTGCTGCACGACGGCCAGGCATGCCTTGCTGAGGATCGTGTCCGGACTGTTAAGGACTCTTATGTCCCTGATTGTTCCATCTTCCATTACAATAAACTGCATCAGGACGGTCCCCTGTATTTCCTTTTTGGCAGCTTCGGACGGATATTTCAGGTGTTCCGCCAGATAATTGGTCCAGCCCTGCTGTCCTCCCGGGAATTCAGGTTCCAACTGCGCTTTGGTATAGGTTTCCTTACCTGCGGGTATGGTATCGCCAGTAAAGGGCGGGTCATTTGCCGGAGCGCCTGGTCCTGGCTTTACATCCGGTACACCCATTGCTCCGGTTGTGCTTGTGGGTGGTTGGTTTTTCAGCCATGCATGGTATTTTACCACGCCTTCCAGGATATTCATGGCAACTTTTTCCTGGTTTGCTTCCTGCTTGAAGAAAGCCAGATCGGCTTTGTTGGTCATATAGCCGCATTCAATGAGCACTGAAGGGATCTCGCTTTTCTCCAGCACGCTTACCGGGACCCGGTAGGTTTTAAGGTCTTCACTGGTAGGGAAGCTCCTGTTCAATTCGGCAACGAGAGCCGAACCCAGCAGGGCACTCCGGGCAGCGATGGCATGGTTCCATCCCGGAATCATGATCTCAGCCCCGGTTCTACGCTCTGTTGGCTGTCCGGATTCAGCGTTCAGGTGAATGGATATAAACAGGGACGCTCCGCTCCTGTTAACCATATTGACTCTCTGCTGCAGCCCTTCCCGTATGGTTGCAGCCTGGCCGGGGAGTTCATCCTCTTTCCGGGTCATGATGACGGATACATTATATTCACCGGACAGGGAACTGATCTTGCGGGCAATTTGCAGGGAAAGGTTCTTTTCCAGCGTGCCGTCTTCAGCCCTGCATCCCCGGTCTGTGCCTCCGTGGCCGGGGTCAATAACAATGGTGATAGGATCTCCCGGGTGGCCGGACCACTGGCCATGCCGGGTGGCAGGTTTAAGGGAAAAAGCGCAAAAAAGGAATAAAAGGAAAGGAAGGACCATCAGCCGGCTCAAAAGGTCACAGCGGACATTTCCGTTTTTGGTAAGCATGGTAATACGTCTTTTGATGTGGTTATGAAAAAATGGTTGCATAATCCCCAGGTGGGAGGGGCCGGCTGAATTGCGGATGAGCAATTCTGCATAGTCATAGGGGCTGTTTCCTGAAACAGCATCACGGTCAGCCAGGAACTCGTGGATTACCCTTAATTCCTTTTTGATCACATGAAAGCAGGGGTTCACCCAAAACAGGATAGACAGGAATTCAGCGTAAAGAATATCGGCGCTGTGAAAATGCCTGACGTGATAGCGTTCATGCCTGAATATCTGGCGCCCCTGTATACTGCAGAGGTCTATGTCCTTATTCCAGAAAATACTGTTCAGGAAAGAGAACGGTGTGCCCGGTTCACAGGTCTGAAACAGGCGGATATTATCGATCCTGTCTGCGGTATATTTTCTGGAAATGCCTGACAGGTAAACCAGGGACCTGTACAAAGGCAGAAAAAACACGAGGATTCCCGTTACATAGGCCGAAAGCACCAGTGTTTCCGCCGGGTGAAGGGTCCGGGGCCCGGCCGCCTGGTTGGTTATGGTGACCGCATCTTCCCAACCGCTTGCGGCTATTACCCTGAGGAGTTTGATGCCGGGCTGGCTGCTTTGCCCAATGTGAAGGGGTAAAGATACCCTGAGCAGGGGAAGGGCGATGGAAATCAGCGGGATGGCAATCAGGAAATACCGGTTAAACAGGTGAAAGCCCTTGTTTCTCAGTGCCACCCAGTAGAACCAGAGCAGCATGGCGGAAATCAGCAGGGACTTCAGCAGGTATAGCATGAGCGTGTTCATGGCTGGTTGTTTTTGGCTGTTCTGATTTGTTGGAGTAAATCCTCCAGTTCCTGCAGGCTGAGCTTATTGTCACTCACGAAATGGGATACCAGTTTGGCGGGGGACCCTTCGAAATATCCCTTTATGAGCTGGTTGATGCTTTTTTTCCCGTAATCCTCCTTGGTAATCCTGGGACTATAGAGATTATTTCTCCCCTGTACCTCATATTCCACATACCCCTTTTCAACCAGAATTTTCAGGATAGTCGCCGTGGTATTGGAATGTGGCTTTGGTTCGGGAGTGGCTTCCGTGATGTCCTTTAGAAAACCCTTTTGGAGTTTCCACAGGATCTGCATGACCTGTTCTTCTGCTTTGGTGAGTGGTTTTGGCATGACTAATTAATTAGTTATATCTCAAATCTATAACTATTTATTTAGTTATTTCAATTTTTTATTCTTTTTTTTGAAAAATCTGTAAAATAAATCGGAAGACCCCCATAAGTGCCCGGATTCGGCGCAATTGCAGTATGGGTAATACTTAGGGCGATATTTATGCCTTGTTGCACAAACGATTGCGTAATGGAATAGGCCTGCTAAAATGCCTGGGGGGCTTCTATTTTATCCACAAAAGCTATGATTTTTCAGGTTTGCGTTATACTTTTGTATATAGTTCTGGACGGATTGGACATAAATAACATCTTTTTGGCAAAATTCCCCGAACTCTCTCTGTATACCCATTGTTGATTTAGTACCCGACAATATTTTGTCAACTTTTTATACTTAAATATGAGGCAACTTAAGATTGCTACACAGATTACCAACCGTGATTCCCAGGCGGTTGAGAAGTATTTGCAGGAAATTTCAAAAATTCCGATGATCACTCCTGAAGAGGAGACCGTTTTGGCCCAGCGCATTAAAATGAGCGACCAGCGGGCATTGGACAAATTGGTTCAGGCCAATTTGCGTTTTGTGGTTTCCGTGGCAAAGCAATATCAACACCAGGGATTATCGTTGAGCGATCTTATTAACGAGGGCAACCTCGGCTTGATTAAAGCGGCACAACGCTTCGATGAAACCAAAGGTTTCAAATTCATCTCATACGCCGTATGGTGGATTCGCCAGTCCATCCTGCAGGCGTTGGCAGAGCAGGGCAGATTAGTCCGCCTGCCTCAAAACAAAATTGGCACCTATAATAAGGCAAACAAAGCTTACATGGCTTTCGAACAGGAACACGAAAGGGAGCCCAGTACGGAAGAATTGGCCGAATTATTGGAAATGAGTGAAACGGAGATTAACAACATTTTTCAGAGTAACACGCGTCACAGTTCCCTGGATGCTCCGGTACACGAGGCAGAAGATGTTGCCATGGGAGACCTCCTGGAAGGCGGGGATGATACCGATGACGATGTGATGAAGGATTCACTGCGGGCGGAAATTCGCCGGGTGCTGAAATCACTGAGTCCCCGTGAAGCAGAAATTGTAAACGCCTATTTTGGGTTGGATGGGGAAAATGGTGTTACCATTGAGCAAATTGGACAGAAATACGATCTGACCAAGGAGCGCATCCGACAAATCAAAGAAAGGGCCATAAAGCGGTTACAAAAAGCGCGTTACAGCAATGCCTTAAAAGCATACCTGGGATAATAACTCCCATTGCCTGAATCATTTTTTCAGAAGCCCCGGTTTTAACCGGGGCTTCTGTTTTTAAAAACCGCTGCTGAGGGGGTATGTTAAGAATATTAAAATTATAGGGGGTTGTGGGGTAAAGCGGGGCAGAGCTTCTAAATTTGCGGATATGCTGCTAAAATATGCCTGGGCCTTCCTGCTGATATGCGGATTGTGTTGCTGCGAAAAGGCCATCACCTTTAAACTTAACCAGTCGCCTTCCCAAATAGTGGTGGATGCCACCATAGAAAATGGCATGCCACCGCAGGTTATCCTGTCCACCAGTTTGAATTATTTCTCGAAAATCTCACCCGCCATTCTGGAGAGTTCCTTTGTCCATGGAGCATTGGTAAGCATTTCCGACGGAAACCAAACCCGTCAGCTGACTGAATTTGCCACCCGACTTGGTGCAAGCGGGGACAGCGTGTATTATTACTCCATCGATACCCTTTCGGGCGGGCCCTTTTTGGGAGCCTTCAACACCGGGTATACCCTCAGCATCACAGCTTCCGGAAAACAGTATACAGCCCATACCACCATCACCTCCGTGGCAAAGAAAATTGATTCCCTCTGGTGGATAAAGGCCCCGGATAATCCCGATTCCAGTAAGGTTGTTTTGATGGCAAGGATTGTGGACCCCAAAGGCTATGGCAACTATATCCGGTATTTTACCAGTCTGAACGGCGGGCCGTTTTATCCCGGGCTCAATTCGGTTTTTGATGATCAGATAACTGATGGAACTACCTACAGTATCGAGGTGGAAAAAGGGGTTGACCGCAATCAGACCATAGATGTTAAAAATTATTCCTTTTTTAACAGGGGAGATTCGGTTATGGTCAAATTCAGTAATATCGACAAGGCTACCTATGACTTCTGGCGTACAATGGAATATGATTACCAGAGTATTGGCAATCCCTTTTCAACTCCCACGCAGGTGCTTGGAAATATTTCCGGGGGCGGTTTGGGCTATTTTGGCGGTTATGCCTCTGAATACATAAGCCTGGCCATACCTAAATGAGGATTTTACTGGTTTTGCCGGATGGTGGGTAAAACCGTGATAAGCAGGAGGACCCTTTGACCAATTCTTTGCCATTTTCCCTTTATTTTTGTTTTCCTTAAATTCTCTAAGCATGGATTATACAATTAGTGAGAAAGTACATTGCCTCATCATTGGTTCTGGGCCTGCAGGATATACGGCTGCTGTATATGCCGCAAGGGCAAACCTGAAGCCGGTACTTTACCAGGGACTTCAGCCCGGGGGGCAGCTGACTATTACCACGGAAGTGGAAAATTACCCGGGCTATCCCCAAGGTGTGCAGGGACCTGACATGATGGTCGATTTTGAAAAACAGGCAAAGAGGATGGGTGCGGATATACGCTACGGTATCGCTACCCGGGTGGATTTTTCCAGCCAGCCCTATAAAGTGCAGATTGATGAGGACAAATGGATCCAGGCCGATGCTGTCATCATCTCCACAGGCGCTTCCGCCAAATGGCTTGGTTTGGAAAGCGAACAGCGGCTCAATGGTTACGGGGTAAGTGCCTGTGCGGTTTGCGACGGGTTTTTTTTCCGGGGAAAGGAAGTGGCCATTGTAGGGGCCGGGGATACGGCAGCTGAGGAGGCCCTCTATCTGTCCAAACTATGCAGCACCGTTCATATGCTGGTCAGGCGTGAACAAATGCGGGCTTCAAAGGTTATGCAGGAAAGGGTGCTACATACGCCAAACATTAAACTCTACTGGAACAGTGAGGCAGATGAAGTGATGGGTGAAAATAAAGTGGAGGCCCTGCGCATCCGCAACAACCTCTCCGGTGAGACACAGACCATTCCGGTAAGTGGTTTTTTTGTCGCCATTGGGCATCAGCCAAATTCGGACATCTTCAAAGGCTGGATTGATATGGATGAAGCAGGATATATACTGACGGTTCCCGGTTCTTCCAGGACCAATAGGGAGGGTGTCTTTGCTGCCGGAGATGTGCAGGATAAAATTTACAGGCAGGCCGTTACCGCCGCGGGAAGCGGATGCATGGCGGCACTCGATGCCGAAAGGTACCTGTCAGCCAAAGGGCTGGCCTGAATAGGCAAGGGGTTCCTGGTTTGGTCCGGCGGCATGCACATCCTCCGGATGATAAACAGGGCGCCTTTTTTACCATGATTACATGCAATCAACCACCAAGCCAAACCGATGATTACAGTTCATTTACAGGAGGTTTTCCTATTCGCCCATCATGGTATATATGAACAGGAGCGCGAAAATGGAAATACTTTTGAAATAAGCCTGCATGTGAGTTATGAGCCGCCTGCCGGTGATCTGGATGATATAAGCCGGATGGTTGACTATGAGGTGCTTTTTGGTATTATCCGCCATCAAATGAAAACACCGTCGCCCCTGCTTGAGCAGGTATGCCATTCGGTCATCAGCCAGGTAAAGCAATATTATCCCCAGGTTACCAAAATAAGTATGTCCCTGTTCAAACTGAAGGCCCCCATTGCAGGATTTGAAGGAAAGGCCGGGGTTACCCTGGAACAAATCTTTGATATTTAAATGTAGTCATGTATTCTATCCGGTTTTTATTTTTCTTATTGCTTCCATTGTCCGGCATATGCCAGGATGCTGAACGGCTTTTCAGGGAAGGGGAGCGGCTGGAGGCCAGTTTTCAGGAAAATGAGGCCTTTCTCAGATATGCCCAGGTACTTGCCACCCAACCCGGTCATTTGCAGGCCCTTTGTAAATGCAGCGACCTTTGCAGCCGTATTGGAAACAGGGAAAAGGATAAAGCCAGGAAAATAGAATATTTCAAAGCGGCGCGAAACTATGCGGCTACTGCACTGATCGTCAATCCAAATTCTTCCCTGGCAAACTTCGAAATGGCCGTTGCCATGGGATGCACAGCGATGGTTACCAACGGCAGGGAAAAAATCAGGGCAGTAAACGATATCAGAAAATTTGCCGAACATGCCATCAGGCAGGATCCCGGCAATTTCCGTGCGTATTTTGTACTGGGCAGGTGGCATTATGAGGTCAGTAACCTAAACAGCGTGGAAAGAACCTTCGCCAGGTTGTTTTTGGGGGGCATGCCGGAAGCCACCCTGCAGGAATCTATATTGAACTATGAGAAATGCAGATCGCTCAACCCGTTGTTTATTCTGAATTATATGGAACTGGCCAAGGCCTACCGGAGAAACGGTCAAAATAACAAGGCCGTGGAATGTCTACACACCATGATTCAACTGCCCAATTCCATGCTGGACGACATTGATTTAAAAATTACCGGCAAAAAAATGATTGAGGCTTGGTCTCTTTGATTCCGTTCTCTTTTGATTTGCCAGCCTTTCCACGGGTCATCCCCCCTCATTAAATCACCTTTTTTTTCCATCTTCCGCTTTTCATGTACAGGTAGGAAAAAGTGAATGTCGAAGTCCAGTATACCCATTCCGACATCCATCCATACAGGATGGGCAGGTTAAAAAGCTGCAGAACCAAATATACATACAGACAGTAAAAGACAATGGTGATCAGCTCAATGGAAAGGTTCACCGTGGTATTGCCCGTACCCGCGACCGCATTTAGCCAGATGGTGGAAAAGGACATAAGGATCAGGGCCGACGATATGACACGGATAACCGGAATGGCCGCTTCAATGAAGGCCTGATTCTGGCCGTATACCGACAGAAATACCCGGGGCACTATATTGAGCAGCAGGGCTACTGTAGCAGCAAATACCAAACTAAGCCGGATGATTTTGTTTATCAGGTGAAATACCTCTTCTTTTCTGCCCTGTCCGATAACATTGCTTACCATGGTGGAGGTAGTGGCCGCAAAAGACCAGGTAAATACTCCAAACAGTCCGAATATATTGCGCATGGTATTACTGATGGCCAGGTCTCTTTCACCATGGTGTTCGATCAGTATATAAAAGAATTCCCAACTTATGATACTGATGGCATATTGAAAAATGAGCGGTGATGACTGAACAAGTATGAGTCGTGTGGTCTTCCAGTCAAAACCATTTTTTTTGTGGAGGTGCAGGTTTTTGCCGATCCCGGTAACCCTGATTACCAGCAGTACGGCCATCATGCCTGTACCCTCGGCAATAATGGAGGCAACGGCAGCTCCGGTAAAACCCAGGTGGGGCATCCCCAGATGGCCGAAAATCAGGGCGTAATCCAGTATGATGTTGACGATGGTTTCCGAAAGGGTGCCGACAATAAGGTACCTGCTCTGGTTGGTTCCAACCAGCAGGGCATTGCGCATCTGGTAGAGGTAGAGTAGGGGTAAACCCCAGATCCGGACTTTCAGAAAACCGATAGCCTCCTGCCTTAAAGGGGCCGAATTAAGGGAAAGTTTTAATACAAAAGGGGCTATAAAGTAGGTGGCAGCGATGCCAATGGCCGCGCAAAAAAATGAAATGCGGACCCCCTGGGAAAAAAGCCTGCCAATCTCTTCCACCCGGTCTTCGCCTGCCCGTCTGGCAATCAGCGCCTGCAGTCCGTTATTGAGTCCGTTGCCGACTACCGCAAAAATCAGGTAATAAACACCCGTGATGCCGGCCAGGGCAAGATATTTTTCACCATAATGTCCCAGGAAGATATTGTTGGTAATGAAGTTGATTTGCGGAACCAAAATGGCAAGACTGATTGGCAGGGCAATTTGAAGGATCTGCCGGTTGCTGATGTCCACTTTATAGGTATGATTTCTAGTCAGAACAGCCCTTTTTTTTGGGGACCGCAAGGTACAAAAACGGAGCCATCTTGGCGATAACCGTTTTAGCTGCTGTATTTTTATAGCCGGATTTGTAGTATTATTGCACCCTTAGAATATGCTAAAACCCTCGTTCAATATACAATGTGACCAGGACCTGACATCGGAAAACAGGCAATACAGGTTGCTCATGGAAGTGGGTGTATCCACTTTTGGCTACGTCCTGATGGATATCCGACGAATGCGACCCTCTATTATAAAATATTACGATTACCATGCCGGTCCCGACAGGTCAGCCAGGGAATGGCTGGAGGAGATCATTTCCTCAGACGAGGTACTCTCGGGTCAGTACGATGAAGTCATATTAAGTTATGATCTCCCTGAAAGCAGCCTGGTTCCGGACACTTTTTTTAATTCAGACCTGAATGTGGAATTGACCGATCTCATATATGGCAACCTCAACAGGGGGGTAGTCATCAGTGAGAAAATTCCCTGGTGGGAACTGCATAATATTTACAGGCTTCCTTCAGATATTCACGGTTTGTTTCATGACAAATTCAGTTCTGCCCGTCAGTGGCATTCCTATAGTCTCCTTTTGAAAAGTTATAAGATGTTCAATGCAAAATCCATCCCTGATTTTATAAGGGTGATTTTCCATCCCGACAGATTTGTCCTCATGCTTCTCGACAAGGACCGGCTACAGGTCATCCAAAGCTTCGTTTACAGCGATGTGAAGGATGTTATTTATTATATTATGAATTGTTGCAAACAATTCAATCTGGATACACACGAGATGACCCTGGAGGTGACCGGGAATATAGATAAGCATTCCGTACTTTTCAATGAACTGCTCAAGTATTTCCTTCATTTGTCCTTTGAGGACATGGATGATTCCATCACCATCCCGGAAGAATTGAGGGAATTCCCGCTTCATTATTTTTCAACCATTCTGAAAAAGGCCGTATGCGTATAATTGGAGGTGAACTTGGCGGCAGGAGAGTTACCCCGCCATCCAAAATGCCCCACACAAGACCCACAACTGATATTGCCAAAGAAGGACTTTTTAATATTATCCAAAACAACCTGGATACAGATAAACTGAAGACCCTGGACTTATTCGGGGGTACAGGAAGCATTAGTTATGAATTGTCGTCCCGGGGTGTCAAAGACCTCACTGTTGTTGAAAAGGATCCGGTAATGTATGAGTTCATTAAGAAGACTTCCCTGGAACTGGATCTGTCCGGGTTTAAAGTAATCAAAATGGATGTGTTCAGGTTTCTGGCACAGTGCAATGAACAATATGATTTAATTTTTGCCGGCCCCCCCTATGCATTACCAAATATCGATGACCTGCCGAAATTGGTGGTTGCACGAAAACTATTGTCTCCAAACAGCTGGTTCATTCTGGAACACACTCCCCGCAATAATTACCAGGGTTATCCCCTATACGTTACAGAAAGAAATTACGGCACGACTGTATTTTCTATTTTTGTAAACAAACAGCATTAGAAACTGCTCAGGGAAAAACACCTTTTTTCATGGAACATTTCTTTATCACCGGAATTGGGACTGATGTCGGAAAAACACTGGCAGCGGCTGTCATTACCCAGGCCCTTGGGGCACATTATTGGAAACCGGTACAGGCGGGAGTTGACCCGGGGACGGATAGTTCCTGGATTGCAACTATGCTGGATCAACCAGCAGGCAGAATTCATCCCGAAACCTACCGGCTTAAGACACCTGCCTCCCCCCACATCGCCGGCCGTAATGAAGGGGTTTGGATTGACACTGGCCATATTTATGACCAGTATTTGGAAATATGCCGTTCATTTAAAAAAGAGGGCAGAGAGCCTGCTGAAGACCAATGGCCAAAGCAAGGTGTCCGGGTACCTTCGGAGCATTTCCTGGTTATTGAAGGAGCAGGGGGCCTGATGGTGCCGCTCAACGATCAAGAATTTGTGGCTGATTTGATCAGCAGGCTTGGGGTCAGGGTAATACTGGTCAGCAGGAATTACCTGGGGAGCATTAATCATTCCCTGCTCACGGCCCTTGTTTGCAGGCAATATGGACTTCCGGTCGCGGGCTGGATATTTAATGATCAGTATATGCAGTATGAAGATGAAATTGTCAGGTGGAGCGGGTTTCCTAAAATTGCCTCCATCCCATATACCCCGCTGGTGGATAAGGAGTTCATCCGGGAACAGGCTGAAAGAATACGTCCAGAATTACTCCGTCTACTGTAAAATAGCCGCTTTTTATTGTTTGGGAGCCATGAGGCCGGGATACTGATTTTAGCGTACCTTTACCCATTGGTATTACTCCTAATCGAGTTTATGAATTTTAATTTCCCATTGCTGAGACCAGTTCGTATTCTGTTATTTCCTTTTTCTGTTTTATATGCATTGGTAATATGGGTAAGAAACACCTGCTATGACAAAGGAATCATTACCTCCACTTCATTTAATCTTCCAATTATATGCGTTGGCAATCTGGCGGTAGGTGGAACGGGTAAATCACCCATGGTGGAATACCTGGTCAAGTTGCTGAAAGATCATTTTGAACTGGCTGTTTTGAGCAGGGGGTATAAAAGAAAGACAAGGGGTTATGCCCTGGCTGAAGCGTCTTCCACGGCACTCGACATTGGCGATGAACCCATGGAGTTTCACCGAAAATTTCCTGATGTAGCCGTAGCAGTAGGAGAAGAAAGAATTGTCGCTATTCCACAACTCTTGCATGACCGGCCAAACACAGAGGCCATTATTCTTGACGATGCCTTTCAGCACCGAAGCGTAAAAGCCGGGCTTAACCTGATCCTGACCGAATATAATAACCTTTTTACCAGAGACTGGTATTTGCCAACGGGGGATTTGCGGGATGAAAAAAGAAGTTACCGTCGCGGCGAAATAATTATGGTTACCAAATGCCCCGAAGATCTTTCCATCGGGGACAGGGAAGAAACAATAAGGGAGATTAACCCCTTGCCCGGCCAGCACGTGTTCTTTTCCTGTATCCAGTATGGGCAACCCTATCATCTGGTCACAAAAAGCGAAACAACCATCAAAAATTCCATGGAAGTATTGCTGGTTACAGGTATTGCCAACCCGAGGCCCTTGAAAAAGTACCTGCAGGACAATTCAAAAACCTATTACCAGCTTTCCTACAATGACCATTATATTTTCAGTATCGACGACCTGAAGGAAATCATCAAGCGGTTTCAATCCATTCAGTCCCGCAATAAGATCATCCTTACCACGGAAAAGGATGCAGTCAGGTTAGTAAAGTTCCAGATGGAACTAGCCGGGCTTCCGTTTTATGTATTGCCTATCCAATCCAGGATACTCTTTGGGGAAGCAGGCCTTTTCCAGGAGAAAGTGACAGGATTTATTAAAAATTTTAAAAAACAACCATAACATATTATGGGACACAAGAACGAAAAGAAACGAAAGAAGAAATCATCAAACCCCCATTTATACAAAGGTCGTCTGGATGTGACGAGGTCGGGCATCGGGTTTGTGATTGTTGATAATATGGATAAGGATATCCTGGTCCGCCCCAACGATTTCAACACCGCCCTCCACGGGGATACGGTCAGGGTCAGGGTAGTCAATAACGGGGCAAAAAGTGGCCGAATGCAAGGAGAGGTAGCCGAGGTGGTCGAACGCAAACAGATGGAATTCATGGGGCGCGTTGAACTGAGCAGAAATTTCGCCTTTTTTATGGCAGATACAGACAAGCCCATGCCTGATATATATATTCCGCTGGATAAATTGAACGGTGCAACAGACAACGACAGGGTCATTGTCAGGATCATCGAATGGGAGAAAAATAAAAAACCACAGGGCGAGGTCGTACAGGTACTGGACAGTTCCGACGAAAACGACCGTGTCATGAAGGAAATATTGCTGGAAAACGGGTTTCCCATATTTTTTCCTGAAGAAGTCCTGGAGGAATCAGGGCGCCTGCCTGACCTTATTTCGGAGGCTGAGATCGCCAAGCGGCGCGATATGCGCCAAGTCCTGACCTTCACCATCGACCCTGCCGATGCCAAGGACTTTGATGATGCCATTTCATTCCAGAAGATAAAGGAAGATTTATATGAAATCGGCGTTCATATCGCTGATGTCAGTCATTATGTTGAACCTGAAACAGCGCTTGACAAGGAAGCCTACACCAGGGCTACTTCCGTATATCTGCCCGACAGGGTTAACCCCATGCTTCCGGAACGTATTTCCAATGAATTGTGTTCCCTCCGCCCCCATGAGGACAAACTGACCTTTTCTGCCATATTCCATATCAATTCAAAATGCGAGATAAAGGATAAATGGCTGGGGAGATCAGCCATACATTCCGACCACCGCTTTACCTATGAGGATGTCCAGGAGATTATTGAAGGACGGGAAGGGCCCCACCGTGAACAAGTGTTAATTCTCAATGAACTTGCCCAGCGGTTCCGCAAACAGCGGTTCAAAAGGGGGGCCATCAACTTTTCTTCCACTGAGGTTCGGTTTAAACTCGATGAGAAAGGCAAACCCGTCGGAATTGTGGTTAAAGAAAGCAAGGAATCCCATCAGCTGATTGAGGAATTCATGCTGCTGGCTAACCGGGCGGTAGCAGAATTCGTGGGTGAAATCAAACTTAATAAGAAGCCGGTGCCATTCCCCTATCGTATCCACGATACCCCGGATAAGGAGAAATTGCTGCCGTTTATAGAGTTTGCCAAAAAATACGGACACAGTTTTGATACCAAGACACCTGAAGGAATCGCTTCTTCATTCAACCAGATGCTTGAAGATGTCAAGGGCAAGCCGGAACAGCATGTACTGGAACAGCTGGGTATACGTACTATGGCCAAAGCCATATATACCACAGAAAATATCGGCCACTATGGACTGGGCTTTGAACATTACTGCCATTTTACTTCCCCGATACGGAGGTATCCCGATGTATTGGTTCACCGGATTTTGCAGGAATGCCTTAATGAAAATATTGAACCCGATAAGAAGCTGGAAGGCAAATGCAAGCATTCCAGTGAAAGAGAGCGGGCAGCCATGGACAGTGAGCGGGCAGCCAATAAATACAAACAGGTTGAATATATGCAGGATTTTCTGGGCGATGAATTTGAAGGAGTCATCAGCGGGGTATCCTCATTTGGTTTTTGGGTGGAAACAGTACTTCATAAATGTGAAGGGCTGGTAGGCGTAAACAGCCTGGCTGATTATGATGATTTCCGGCTGGTGGAAGGCGAATACTGCCTGGCAGGACGCCGCAGCGGGCGCCAGTTCAGAATGGGAGATAAGGTGGTCATCAAGGTGGTTGCTGCCAACCTGGCCAAACGACAACTGGATTATGAATGGGTTATTAAAAGCAGCATCAAGGAAGATGTCACGGAAACGGAGGCCGAGATGCATGAAAAAGCCAGGCACAAAAAGAAACACTGATCCGTTGTTGTTTTTACCGCCAGAACCAACTTTTATTTTAAGTAACGGTTAATACTGTAATTAAACGTATGAGAAGTTTTGAAGAGTTATCCAATGCTTTTTTAACCCAATTCAATACCGGGCATTTTCCGGCAGAACCAGCTTCCCTTTATCAGCCGGCCGATTATTTTCTGGGTCTGGGTGGCAAACGGATAAGGCCGGTCATGTGTCTTATGGGAAATGAGTTGTTCGATGAACTTCAGCCCGATGCCTTTTATGCGGCGACTGCCATAGAAATGTTCCATAACTTCACCCTGATCCATGACGATATCATGGATAAAGCACCTTTAAGACGGGGTATGCCCACCGTCCATGAAAAGTTCGGCAGTTCCACAGCTCTGCTGACCGGTGATGTTATTTTTGTAGTAGCCTACGATTATCTCAATAAGATCAAGGGGCCCCACCTCCAGAAGATCCTTCATATTTTCAACCGCACTGCCCGCGAGGTCTGTGAGGGACAGCAAATTGATATGGATTTTGAAAAGGTGGAACAGGTTTCTCTGGAGGATTATCTCCGAATGATTGAACTGAAGACCTCGGTCCTGCTGGCCGCCAGTTTACAGATCGGCTCCATTCTTGGGGGCGCCGGTGACGGCAACCAGCAACACCTTTATCAGTTCGGACGTTGCCTTGGGCTTGCATTTCAGGTGCAGGATGATTACCTGGATGCCTTCGGAGACCCGGCCAAATTTGGCAAGCAGGTTGGAGGGGACATTTTATCCAACAAGAAGACTTTCCTGCTTATAAAGGCCCTGGAAGTGGCCAATCCATCCCAGCGGCGCGACATCAGGGAGCTCCTGGAAACCAATCCGGCTGATAAGGTTTCCCAAATGCTTTCCCTTTTCAGGCAATGCGGCGTGGATGCCTGGGCCAACGAATTGAAGGAAAAGTATATTTCAAGCGCTTTTCAGCATCTCGATGATATTGCGGTCCTTTCAGTGCGCAAGACTCCTCTGAAGGAACTGGCTGATTTTCTGATGCAAAGGGACTATTAAGACCGTCACGCCTCCCCCCCGGCCCCGCCTCCGCCATTTTACCCTTTCAGGGAATGGATGTCCGCTGATGCCATTTATTTGATTTATCAGGTGGACTGAAAATAGGGCGCAGACGCTTATTTTTGAATTATGAAAATACTAATTACCGGGGCAAATGGATTATTGGGCCAGTATCTGGTTAAGGGCCTCGTGGAAGAGGGCGGTCATCAACTGCTGGCAGTGGGCAGGGGGCCGTCTCGCCTGCCTGCAGAACTCGCTGAGGGATTCAAATATTATAACACCGATATAACGGATGGCTATGCGGTGGAAGCCCTGGTGGATGCCCAGGGTCCCGACTGGGTTGTACACGCAGCTGCCATGACCCAGGTTGATTTTTGTGAGCAAAACAGGGACCTGTGTTTCGAGGTAAACGTAGGCGGTACGGAAAATATGCTCAAGGCCGCAGAAAAATCGCAGAGTCGTTTTATATATGTCTCCACTGATTTCATCTTTGACGGTGTGGATGGATTGTATGAGGAAGGCCATCCACCCGGGCCGGTGAACTGGTATGGTTCCACCAAGGCGCAGGCAGAAAAACTGATGGCTGACAGTTCTGTTGCCTGGGCTATTGCCAGGACATGTCTTGTCTACGGACACGGTTTGGGCGAAACCAGAAACAACATCGTAAGCTGGGTAAAGGAAAAGCTGGAGAAAGGCGAGCCAATAAAGGTCGTGGATGACCAGGTCAGGACCCCCACTCATGTGGAAGATCTGGCAAAGGGGATAATACGCATGATTCAAAAAAGTGCAACAGGTATTTATCATTTATCAGGGGAGGATGTTTTGACCCCATACCAGATGGCCCTGCGCACCGCAGCTGTTTTTGGCCTGGACAGCAGCCTCATTGAGCAGGTAGATGCGTCCAGTTTCAGCCAGCCAGCCCGCAGACCATCAAGGACCGGGTTAAGGATTACCAAGGCCAAAAACGAATTGGGCTTCGCACCGATGGGATTTGAAGCAGCCTTGCTTAAAATGTACCAGAAATGATATCATCACCACAAATCAAACAACCTGCATAGTATGTCCTCAAAACCGGTATTTATAAATTTGCAGGACCATGGTGCGTAATATTCTTCGGTCGATATACCGGAATCTTTGGAAAAATAAGATTTATGCAACCATCAATATACTGGGACTCTCCCTTGGTCTAACAGCTTTTATCCTGCTGGTCTCCTATGTTCATTATGAGTATAGTTATGATAAACTCCACCTGGACGCCGACCATATTTACCGGGTGGAAAGCATGTTTTACAGGGGACAGGATATGACGGATCACTGGCCTACAAGTACCAATGGTTATGCAAGGGCGCTTCGTGACAACCTCTCCCAGGTTCAGTCCTTTACAAGAATAAACTGGCATAACTCGGAGCGGGTTGTAAAATACGGCGAGATAAAATTCCGGGAAGAGCATGTTTGTTTTGCCGATTCAAATTTCTTCACTTTCTTTTCTTATCCGCTGTTAAGGGGAGTCCCCTCAGAGGTATTGATGAAAGTAAATACGGTGGTCATATCCGCTTCAGCGGCCAAAAAATATTTTGGCCATGCTGATCCGGTCGGAAAATTCCTGGATATAAGCACCTTAGGAGACCATTACCATTGTATGGTTTCCGGAATATTCAAGGATTTACCCGCCAATTCCACCATGCAGTTTAATTTTTTAATGTCATGGGCTACCATGCCCGAATGGCAAAAGGATTTCTGGTACCTGCATGAAAGCTATACCTTCCTGAAATTACCTTCCCAGCAGGCTGCCTACGAAGTAGAGCAGGCTTTTCCCGATCTGGCCGAAAAATTTAAGACAGGACCTGCACTAAAGGACCTTAAATGGGCGATCCGGTTGGTTCCTCTCGCCCAAATTCACCTCAATGTCGCCAAACCCTATGAAATCGAAGTGAAAGGGAACCGGAGTGCCGTTCATTTTCTCAATATACTGGCCTATGTTATTCTGGTCATAGCCTGGATCAATTATGTAAATCTTTCCACGGCCAAGGCCATCGACCGCGCCAAAGAAGTCGGAATCAGAAAGGTAAGTGGCGCCCGGCCCTCGCAGTTAATTGCCCAGTTCCTGCTGGAATCATTCATCTTACATCTGATCGCTCTTTTACTGGCTGTTCTGCTTTGCCGTATTGCAGGCTATTTTCTGGTTACGTACCTGGCAGGGGGATTTTCATATGGGCTATTGTTCGACCCCGGTTTTTATAGGGAAGTGGCCATGGCATTTTTTACCGGGGTGCTTCTGTCAGGAATATATCCTGCTTTGATTCTTTCGAGGTTGAAACCGGCTGCCGTTCTAAAAGGCAGGTTTAGCTTCTCAAAGGCTGGAGTAATTTTGCGCAAGTACCTGGTTATATTACAATTTGGTTCATCCCTGATATTAATAGCGGGAACTTTGGCCATTTATAAGCAGATACGGTTCATGGCCAGCCAGAACCTCGGGGTAAATATAGATCAGGTATTGGTCATGAAGGCGCCGGTAAATGAAACCGATTATGTCCGGCGTATTGAAAATTTCAGAAATTCCCTTCATTCCATAAATATCGTAGGGGACGTTTCCTTCTCCGGTTCAGTACCTGGCAGGGAAGTGGGTGAATTTCTCGCAAACCGCCGGTTTGGGGCCTCCAAGCAGGAAGAACGAACCTACGAAATGCTAAAAGTGGATCATGATTTCATTCCTGCTTATCATCTCCAGCTATTGGCCGGACGGGCTTTTGACAGAGATAGACCGGCCGATTCGACGGGACTGGTACTCAATGAATCTGCTGTCCGCCAGTTTGGATTTAAGTCTCCGCAGCTGGCCGTAGGTTCCAAGGTATGGCTGGAAGTAAATAAGGGTGCCCCAAACGAGGTTATAGGGGTCATACGGGATTACCACCAGCAATCCCTTCAACAAAAATTTACGCCGATTATTTTATTTATGGATCCTCATTATCCATGGATACCGGCAAACTATTGCTCTGTTAGGGTCAGGGTGGGGGATTTGACAAATACCCTTTCCAGGATACGAAATTACTGGAATGATAATTTTCCCCAGTCTTCCTTTGATTACTTTTTTCTGGAGCCTTCCTACCAGCGCCAGTACCAGCAGGATAACCAATTCGGAAGCATATTCCTGTCATTTTCAGGCCTTGCCATCTGCATTGCCTGTATGGGATTGTTTGGATTGACAGCGTATTCCACCACGCGGAAAAACAGGGAAATAGCGGTTCGTAAAGTCCTGGGAGCTTCTACCCAAAATGTGGTTGTATTGCTGATCGGTGAATCCTTGAAATTAATCCTGCTTTCCAGTCTCATCGCTTTGCCTTTATCTTATCTGGTTATTCAAAAATGGCTTCAGTCCTATGCATTCCGTTGTCAATTGAGCTGGCAGCAGTTTGTATTTCCTGTGATTGTCCTTTTGCTGCTGGCTTTGATCACCATCAGTTGGCTAACTGCCAAGGCTGCGCTGAGAAATCCCGTAGGCGCCCTCAAGATGGAATAAGGATATGGGGCTTTCTGGCCTGTGAACCGGATTATTTTTTGGGAAGGTGGATTTCAGCCATCATGCACCTGGCACTTCCGCCTCCGTTGGTTTCGATGGTTTGTAAATCAGCATGGACAATTGGATTAAAGGATTCCAGCTTGACCAATTGTTCTTTTGTCAGGGATTCAAATGCCTGGGAAGACATGACCAGTAGCTTTTCTTTTCCGGCATTTTCGACCTGGAGCATATTACCCGCAAAATGATTCATCTGATCCAGGGAAATGTCGATGATTTCCTTACCCGTGCTAAGGATGGTATCCACAACCTGCTTTCTTTGTTCGGGAACCGGCAGGCATTCCAGGCAGATGACGACATACCTGTCAGCCACGCACATCATTACATTGGTATGATATATGGCCTGGTGATTGCGATCTTCGGCCAGGAAGGAGACTTCCCTGAAATTCATTTGCCAGCAGAAATCATCCAGGACCTTTTTGTCCGTTCTGGGGGAAAGGCACGCATAGGCCACATTGTAATCACGGTCAAGCACCATGCTTCCCGTACCTTCCAAAAAAAGATGGCTGGATTCATAGTGACTGAAATCGAGTGTCCTGTTTATTTTAAAAGCAGCGGCGATTGTGTTTAATACCTGTTCCTTTCTCTCCAGCCGCCTGTTGGGTGCGTACATGGGGTAAAGGCAGATGGTTCCGTCCTGATGGAAAGAAATCCAGTTATTGGGAAAGATCGAATCCGGCGTATAGGGATCCGGGGTATCATCGACCACAGTTACATCGACGCCTGCTTCACGCAGCTTTTGAACAAAACCATTGAATTCTTCAGAGGCTTTTTGTTGAGCATTTTCGTCCGCACCAGGAACCTGGAAGGCATTATTAACGGCCGTTTCGGTATTGAATCCAAAATTGACCGGGCGGATCATCAGTAAATGGGAGGTAGTTTGCATGTAAAAACTTTAATACTGTAAATAATAAAACCCTGCCCTGCCGGCATAGCCCAACGGGCTTTCTAAAAAAAATCTAATCCAATTCATCCCGCAGCAGGGGCATGCTCATGCAATGAAATCCACCCCTTGCCCTGGATAATTCTGCTGATGGCATCAGGATAACCGTATCTTCTATTTTGTCAGGATGCATTTTTCCGTTCTCTAACCTTTCAATCAGCAGGTGTGCATCAATAACCTGAAAGCCTGATTCCTTGAATGCTTCAATGGTTTTATCATTGCGGTCATAACCCAGTACCACACCTTCTTTGAGGGCTAGCAGGTTGCAGGAGTCTGTCCACTGTTCGCGCGCATCGTATGGGAACTGGTTGTTACCTGAATAAATAAATCGGACCTTTTCCTGGCAATTGAGATCTTTTTCGCTGATATCCTGCAGAAGATCTTCCAGGTTATCGAAGTATTTGGGATTGTCTATATCCTTTTTCCGGAATTGAATGATTTTTAATTTGTCCTCTTTTTTGCCACCATCCAAAATCCGTTGCACAGCATCGCTGTCCTCATGCTTCATGGATTTCTTCGAAAAAATCCCGAGCATTACCCAGACATTTCTTTTCACCTGGGTAAAGACGGTGTCGATGTGCATATAATCTCTTTTCTTGGGGATCTTTACGATGGATATTTTCTTGACCACGTTTTTTTCAAACAGAATATTGATTGCCTGGTGGGCAGCTTCCCAGGAGGTCCTTTCGCTTACTCCGATAAGGATATGGTCCCTGCTTACTACCATGACATCCCCCCCTTCCAGCGTTACTTTTTTATCATCCCCGTCCCTGGGCAGCAGGAAATGATGGGAAGTTTCGGGCAGTTCTATGACGTTTTCCTGGTAATCCTTGAAAAGCCGGTGATTAAAAAATATGTATTTTACGATCAGTGCTTCCCTTGTCCGGGCTTTTTTGGCCGGCTTATTTAATAGAATATGATTATTGATGACTATTCCTATATCTCGGGTAAAAATAAAATTAGGGATCGGTGCAAATAGCATCTCATCATTGCTCAGTGTTCCACTGATAAACGTCTTTGCCAGTGAAACCCCGTCCAGGGCCAGCAGTTTCTTCTGGGTGTTGTAAGAACAACCTTCAATGGCACAAACCGAAGCAACCAGTTTTATCTTAATATCATGGTCGCCTAGGATTTCACCGAGAAGCCATTGAAGTTCAATGACCTTTTCCGATTTGAAAAAGGAATCGTTGTCGGGTTTATAAAAATCACGGTTGGATTTTTCGGCGTCAATATCTTTGAGGTGACCTTTGATTTTTGGCGGATCCAGGAAATAAAGCAGGATCTTGGTATAGAAATCATATTCTTTCCTGCGGATGGTCTCCAGGTGTACAATATCCTCGAAAAGCCAGTCCTGGGCCTTTGAAGGCACTACTTTTCCAAGTCCGCTGTCTGGGCTGTGCACCAGCAGACGCCGAAGACGGCCTACTTCAGAGGTTACCTGCAACTGACTCGTATGATGTTTTGACATAGAAAATAAGTTTGATACATAAATAAATCGGTCCTGGGCTGGGAAAACAGGCGGAGAAACTATGGCCGAGCGCGCTAATCCGGAATATAATAATTCACCGGCAGAACCTTCAGCGCGATTGAACAGGAATTATATGGTTTTATCGGGGAACACATCGGGTAAATGGGCTGCACTAAGGTAGGTAATTCTGGCTTTAGTACGAAAACCGGTCCCGGGAACAGGCAAATGCATGGTAGGAACCGGGTATTAAAAGGCAATTAAAGCGAATTAGGGACAAACTCCCACCTCCGCATTTTTAGCCAATTATTTCAGGCCCCACTTGAATCTTCATTAAGTTTTTTGCCTTTTATTTTACCCTCTTTCAAATCTTTTTCTAATGGCGTTTCCTCATATTTACCAAGTACTAACAGTGTTTCGGTGCTTTTTAAAACCCGTAAAAGCTCTGTTTTTATGTCAAAATCGTTCATCATCCCCTCAAAACTCCCCTTTGGCTGATAATACCGCTGAAGAAAGATCTGGCTTAAATTATTATACCCCAAATGATTTGCAATTTCTGAAATCAGAGCAACCTTTCTTTCGTTCGCAAGAACAAGAGCACTACCAATTAACTCATGCTGAAGAGAATCGTAATATTCATGCCATAGCTGAAGAATCCGATGCTCTCCGTGAAAAACTACATCAATCCTATTCAATGCAACAGAATATTGCCAGGGGAAGGGAAGATAATCACGAAAGGAAACCAAATCCATGAACAGTTGCATTTTGGCCGCCTTCTTTGAACTGATCTTTTGATACCATAGGGAAATTAATACCGCAATAATAGGGCTTACTAAAGCAACAATAATGGTGGAAAATTGAAGCCAAAACGCCTGTCCATTAGTTAACATACTTAATAAATTTATATATGAAAAAAATTATTTCTTCTTTGAGGGTTTTATTAACCTCTGAATCGAAGAGTCAATTTGTCGCTGAATTTGCTTTAAGCTGTCTAATTCTTGCGCTTGCATTTGCAATATTTTCGGTGTCTTGCTGTCTGATAATATTATGCTTACAAAGATAGAGGCAAGCACAAATAAGGCAGATGACGCTGAAACTATGATAGATGCTAATGTCAGCTTCTTCTGGATTCTAAAATTGTCCGGCAAGACTGTATCATTCATTTTCTTAATTGAAATATTGGTTTCTATTACTGAAGAATTTAATTTTTCAACTCGTTGCCTTAATTCATATTCCTCTAATTCTTTCAATCCCTTTTCAGTAATGCCAATAACGATTTTATGTGCAAAATTTTCTAATAATCCTAGTGATTCAGGTAATAAGTTGAAAATTTGCCAATTTATTCCTTCTGTAATAACACTATCATTCTGCATTTCAATCAAAATGTCTTTTAGTTTACTAACAAGAACTTTTGAATAAGATATTTTAATGAACTGAATTATATCGATGTTTATATCATATTGATGGTCACGTAGAAAAGCTAATATTTCCTTTCGCATAGGGCATAGTGTTTAAATATATTAGGTTATATTAGGGACAAGCATTATCTTTGTTTTTCAATTTTAGTTTTATGGCACAGTTTAAGAATTTAAAGGACTTATTAACCAAGTTTTCTGACGAACAAACGTGCAGGGATTTTCTGGTTCAACGCAGGTGGAATGGAACGCCCATTTGCCCCTATTGCGGCTGTAATAAGTCATACAAAATAGAGAACGGAAAACGCTTTAAATGCGCAAATAAAGACTGCTATAAGAAGTATAGCGTTACTATCGGAACCGTAGCCCAAGATACAAATATTCCGTTATCAACGTGGTTTGGGGCCGTCTATTTGATTGCCTCCCATAAAAAGGGTATAAGCAGCGTACAGCTAGGTAAAGACCTAGGAATAGCCCAAAAAACCGCCTGGTTCATGTTACATAGGATTAGAGAAGCCCTTCGGGAAAAGAAGGGCTTACTTTTAACTACAGAGGTACAGGCCGATGAAACATACATTGGCGGGGAGGAAATCAATAAACACTTATCTAAGCGTATTAAGACCAGGGACGATAAAATAGCCGTTGTAGGCGCTATTGAGACCGGAGGTAGGGTTGTAACCCAAGTTACGCCGTGGGTATCTAAAAAGAACGTAAGCGAGTTTATTGAAAAGATTGTTGACAAGAAAGCCAAGTTGGTTACGGATGGCAGTTCAGCCTATATGAAGATTGGTAAAAGGTATGAGCATATTGTAATTAACCATAGTGCCGGGCAATATACGCTTAACGGGTTTACAACCAATGGTATAGAGAATTATTGGTCAATCCTGAAACGTGGCATATATGGAATTTACCACCAAGTGAGCGAAGGCCACCTTCAAAGGTATTGCGATGAATTTGCATACAGGTTTAATAGTAGAAAAATCCCTGATAATGAAAGATTTGAAATAATTTTAGGTCAACTTACTGGGGAGCTTACGTATAAACAACTTACGGCTAAAAATAATATACGAGCAAATGGCCAAGACATCGAAACCAAAGAAACGGGAGAATAAGTATCAGGAGAAGTTAAACGTAAATGTTTCCTTCGATGATCTTATGGACGTTCTATTTCCTATTCCCGAAAAGAAGAAAGAAAAGAAGCCCGTAGCTAAAAAAGCGGTCAAAAAGAAAAAATAAAAACTTCAATTTTGATAATTTACCCCTTCATATCCCCTTGTCCCAAATTAGTGATAATTGCCTATTAAAAAACCTAACAACTGTTAGTTTTTGAGCGTATTTCGCTTA
The DNA here is from genome assembly GCA_903906365.1 of uncultured Bacteroidota bacterium. GTDB lineage: Bacteria > Bacteroidota > Bacteroidia > Chitinophagales > Chitinophagaceae > Puia. The sequence goes on from CAIVKC010000024.1 coordinate 108,237, forward strand.
TTTTTGCCTCACTTTAAAAGTTTGAACCGTATGGAATTCCAGTTAACTGAAGAACACCTTATGATTCGGCAGGCTGCAAGGGATTTTGCCAGGACTGAATGCCTGCCCGGAGTAATTGAACGGGATGAACATCAGAAATTTCCCAAAGAACAGATCGAGAAACTCGCGGATCTGGGATTTATGGGTATGATGGTTGACCCGGATTATGGCGGCGGCGGTATGGACACCATCAGCTACGTGCTGGCCATGGAGGAAATTTCTAAAATTGATGCCAGTACAAGTGTTTGCATGAGTGTAAACAACAGCCTGGTATGCTGGGGGCTAAATAAATATTCCAGCAGGGAACAAAAAGAAAAATACCTCCGGTATCTGGCACAGGGAAAAAAGAACGGAGAACTTTATATTGGGGCTTTCCTGCTCAGTGAACCGGAAGCAGGTAGCGATGCGACCTCACAAAAAACAACTGCCATAGACAAAGGTGACCATTATGTGCTCAATGGAGTTAAAAACTGGATTACAAATGGAAATTCTGCCAGTGTATATCTGGTAATGGCGCAAACCGATGCCTCAAAAGGCAGTCATGGCATCAATACCTTCATTGTTGAAAAGAACTGGCCGGGGGTCGTGGTAGGCGCCAAGGAAAACAAATTGGGAATCAGGGGCAGCGACACCCACAGTATCATATTTAATGAGGTCAGGGTCCCCAAGGAAAACCGGATTGGTGAGGACGGTTTTGGCTTCACGTTTGCGATGAAGACCCTCGCGGGTGGCAGGATCGGAATCGCAGCCCAGGCCCTGGGTATTGCCAGCGGGGCCTATGAACTGGCCTTGAAATATTCCAAGGAAAGAAAGGCCTTTGGAAAGGAAATTATGCATCATCAGGCCATTCAGTTTAAACTGGCAGATATGGCCACCCGCATAGAGGCGGCGCGTCTTCTTTGCCTGAGATCTGCCTGGGAAAAGGATCATGGTATGGATTTTACGTTGAGTTCCTCCATGGCCAAGGTTTTTTCTTCAGAAACGGCCATGTGGGTAGCTACCGAAGCTGTGCAAATCCACGGAGGGTATGGATTCGTCAAAGAGTACCATGTGGAAAGAATGATGCGGGATGCTAAGATAACCCAGATCTACGAAGGGACCAGTGAAGTTCAGCGGATTGTAATCGGCCGCTCAATATTGAAATAGTCCGGCCCTCTTCACCCGAATGGCCACTGGTAAATAAACACATCTTATTTGCAATATCTTTGTACAATAAAAGAATGCACATGCCTGTAGACGAGCAGAGATACAAACAGATACTGAGTGAACTCGGGGAGGCTAACACCCTGGTGGCCGTTTCAAAAATAAAACCGGCTGAGGATATTCGGGAACTCTACGACCTTGGTCAGCGTGATTTTGGCGAAAATTATGTACAGGAACTGGTCGAAAAACAACCTCAGCTTCCTTCTGATATCAGGTGGCATTTTATAGGCCACCTGCAAACCAACAAGGTAAAGTACATTGCGGGATTTGTTCACCTGATACAGGGAGTCGATAGTTACAAGCTGCTCAAAGAGATTGATAAGCAGGCCGCGCGCAATAACAGGGTCATTGATTGTCTGCTCCAGGTGCATATTGCGCAGGAGGAAACAAAGTTTGGTTTTGACGATGCGGAATTGGAAAGCCTGGCCAACCAGCTGGCAGCAGCACCCTTGGAGCATATTATTATCAGGGGACTTATGGGAATGGCCTCGTTTACGGAAGACAAGGAAAAGGTTGCGGCCGAATACCTGTCTCTGAAGAAACGCTATGATAGCCTTTCCCGGCTGCCACTCGTTAATTTCAAATTTTCCATACTCTCCATGGGAATGAGCAGCGATTACCCCATTGCGCTCAGGGAAGGCAGCAATATGGTTAGAATTGGAAGTATGATTTTCGGGAAAAGGGTCTATCCTGTAAAGACCGGATAATGCAATGCGGGTAATTGTGCGAATCCACCAGAAGTAGTTTACCCTGGCCAACCGGTAATTTTACGAGACTTCCACAAATTTTACCCCTTTTACTTTTAAAAGTGGTATACAGTTTGTATTTTAATTTCCATGAATCCCGTACCCTTTAACATCCCGTTTGAATATAACGGCAAAAACTATATCTGTGAAGTAAGCCCGCTTCGTAAACAATGGGATGATATACCCAGGACCTTCCAAATCACCCTCAACGATGTTTATTTTGGCATCATTACCTATACAGGCAATACCTGGGAAAGCGACACCTTCAAATTTGGGCTGGTCGAAAAAATTGGTTGCCTGATTCACCAATCTTATTTGCTCGGTCAGACCGGTTCCTGATACCTTCCCTTGGCTGGCTCCCCAACATAACGTAAATTTGTGCCTATGCCACGATTTTGAACCGCGGTTAGTATTATAAAGTATTGTTTATGGCTGAAATCAAGAGAGAAGAAGAGAAGTCCCTGAATTTTATTGAAGAAATCGTTGAAGAGGACCTGCGTTCCGGCAAGCATAAAAGCATCCTGACCCGGTTCCCCCCGGAACCCAATGGGTACCTGCACATCGGTCATGCCAAATCCATTTGCCTGAATTTTGGACTTGCCTCAAAATATGGGGGGGAGACCAACCTGCGTTTTGACGATACCAATCCTGTGACAGAAGAAACCGAATATGTTGAAAGCATCAAGGAAGATATCAAATGGCTGGGATTTTCCTGGGCAAGGGAATTGTATGCTTCTGATTACTTTGAACAACTATACCAGCTTGCCGTTCAACTGATCAAAATGGGCCTGGCATACGTGGATGACAGCTCCAGTGAGGAAATTGCGGCGCAAAAAGGAACTCCCACAGAGCCGGGTAAACGCAACCAGTTTGCCGACCGTAGTATCGAGGAGAACCTTTTATTATTCCAAGAAATGAAGGAGGGCAGATATAAAGACGGCGAAAAGGTACTCAGGGCCAAAGTCGATATGGCCTCTCCCAACATGCAGATGCGGGATCCGCTCATCTACCGTATTAAACATGCCCATCATCACCGGACCGGGGATAAATGGTGTATTTACCCAATGTATGATTTTGCCCATGGGCAAAGCGATTCTATTGAGCATATTACCCATTCCATTTGCACCCTTGAATTTGTAAGTCACCGACCCTTGTACGAATGGTTTATTGAGCAATTGGGGATATACCCATCCAAACAATATGAATTTGCGAGACTGAATCTGAATTATACCGTCATGAGCAAGCGGAAGCTGCTGCAATTGGTCAATGAGGGCTATGTCACAGGCTGGGACGACCCCAGAATGCCTTCCATTTCAGGGCTTCGCCGGCGCGGCTATACTCCGGAGAGCATCCGATTTTTTACGGAAAAAATCGGTGTTCAAAAGCGGGATAATCTCATTGATTTATCGCTGCTGGAATTCTGTATCCGTGAGCACCTGAACCGCATTGCAGACCGGAAGATGGTCGTATTTGATCCCTTAAAAATTGTACTCACCAACCACAATGGGGAGGTGGAGATGCTACAATCGGAAAATAATCCGGAAGACCCGGAAGGCGGATTCCGCGAAATACCCTTTAGCAGCGAATTATATATTGAACAGGAAGATTTTATGGAGCACCCGCCTAAGAAGTTTTTCCGGCTGGCCCCAGGGCAAAAGGTAAGGTTAAAAAGCGCCTATATCATTCAATGCGACGAAGTGGTAAAGGACCAGCAGGGTAAAGTAACAGAACTGAGGTGTAGTTACCTGCCGGAAAGCAGGAGCGGAGGGGATCAGTCGGGCATGAAGGTACAGGGGACCCTTCATTGGGTAAGCGTGGCCCATGCCGTAACAGCGGAAGTCCGTCTTTATGACCGGCTGTTCCGTGTGGAAGACCCCTCCAATGAAGATGGTAATTTCAAGGAATACATCAATCCGGATTCCCTGCAGGTTATCAAACAGGTATATGCTGAACCCGGATTAAGGGAAGCCGTCGGAGGAAAGCCTTACCAGTTCATGCGGAAGGGATACTTTTGCCTGGATCGGGACAGTTCCGGTGATAATATGATTTTTAACAGGACCGTTACCCTTAAGGATGCATGGGCTAAAGTACAGAACAAAGGATAGGGAGGAATTAAATTAATAAAGCGTTTTGGATACTGAAAATGTCAGCAGAACAAAAAAAGAGGCCTTAAGCCTCTTTTTTAATATCAGTATGACCAGTAATTTTTCCTACTGATTTCCTCCTCCGGGACCACTGCGCTGTGCACGCATCTTTTCCTGCCATTCCTTGTATTTTTTGAAAAGGTCCTCCCCGAGTACCGGTTGAATCCTCTTATCGGCAGCTTCATTCAGTTCACTGATTTTTGCCATTTTTTCATCCTGGCTTAGGGCCTGATTCATAAAAATTTCCCTCATTTTGGGCCTGAATTCCTGCTGTATGGTGGCCACAGAATCGGCCTGGACATCGGAAAATTTCAATTCATCCTTCAATTTTTGTTTTAAGGCTTCTTTTCTTGCAGCAGGATCCATTCTTCCCTGCTGGGCAAATAAGCTGGAAGCCGTAGACAGCGATAGAACAACGATGGCAAAAGCAATAATCTTTTTCATTTTATCCATTTTACGGGTGGAGAGATGTGATGTAACAGGCCTTTATTCAATACATTATAAACCAAAATGATGCCAGAACCTCACAGCCTGCAAATTTCATTTAAACGGTAAATAATGGGGGAGAACCGGATAAAAAGCATCATTGTCCCCCGCAATATGGCCGGTTAAGCACCAATTTTGATCGTCCAGGACAGATGAATACCCCCCAAAAGGACCCTGACTGGGATTCCTTTGGGGGGTTGGGACTTACAGAGATTTCTCCCAACTATTGAATGTAGGCCAGGGTGATATCAAAGAAAATAGCCGAATTGGGAGGAACCGTAGTGCCGGACCCCTGGCAGCCATAGGCCAGTGCAGACGGAATCAGCAGCTTTATACGCCCTCCTGCTTTGATCTTGGGAAGCCCGACCTGCCAGCCCTGTATGAGTTGATTGAGTACAAAACCTGTATTGGCCACATTGGTGGTTGAATCAAAAATATACCCGGTCATTAGCCTGCCTACATAGGAAACATAAACTTTGGAGGTAAGTAGCGGGCTGGCTCCGTTACCGGTATCTACAATCTGGTAATAAATACCGGAAGAATCTTTGGTGATGGTAAGGCTGTCGGCTTTGACAAAGGCATTCATTGCCGCTGTATCGGCTGTAACCGGTTCGGGTGTGCAGGAATAAAAACCGGTCGTGCTGGACTTATTGCAACTCAAAAAATACACTATACCCACCATGAAGGCCGCTGCCAGGAGTAATTTTTTCATCTTATAACACGTTTATTTTATTAACACTATGACCAATAGATTCAACAAAAAGTTGCCTGAAAAAAATTTGTTTTTTTCTCTGCAAGAATTCGGCCACTTTGCCATGAGGCATCTAAGATAAATGCTTTTTTTTCTGACCGGTAGGGCAGCTTGAATTTTAACAATTTATCCTGATTTCAGCAAAACCCTGGCTACTTTAGATACCCCTTTTTTTGCTACTTCCATCGCAGGAAAGCCGGCCATCCTCTCTTTGAGAAGTTCCTGATGCGGCCTCAAAGGGTAGGTCGCGGGTTAAAGGGTGAAGGGGAAGGTCTTTATTTATATTCCCCGAAAACCTCTCGGAGTGTATCGGCAATTTCACCCAGGGTACAGTAGTTTTCTACCGCTTCGATGACGGCTGGCATCAGATTTTCCCCGCCTGATGCCTTATCATTGATAATCTGAAGCAACTGGTCACATTTGGCAGGGTCCCTTCTTTGTTTGAGGGCCTGTATTTTGGAAATCTGAACAGCCCTGATGGAGTCATCAATTCTAAAGCTTGGAATGGTGCCGGCATCTGTATTTTGGAAATGGTTAACCCCAACGATTATCTTAGTGCCATCTTCTATCTGGCGCTGGTATTCATAGGCGCTCCTCGCTATTTCATCCTGGATAAAACCTGCTTCTATGGCCGGTACGCTGCCACCCATCGCCTCAATTTTTTCAATCAGTTTCCAGGCTGCAGATTCTACCTCAGCTGTCAGTGATTCCACATAATAGCTGCCGGCCAGGGGATCAGCGGTATCAGCAATACCACTTTCATGGGCGACTATCTGTTGAGTACGCAGGGCGATCCTGGCCGCTTCCTCTGTGGGCAGGCTCAGCGCTTCATCGTATCCGTTGGTATGCAGTGACTGGGTGCCTCCCAAAACGGCGGCCAGTGTCTGTATGGTTACCCTTGAAATATTATTGAGCGGTTGCTGGGCGGTGAGTGTACTGCCTCCGGTCTGGGTGTGGAACCTTAACATGAGTGCCTTGGGATCAGTGGCACCGAGGTCACGCATTATCCTGGCCCACATCCTGCGGGCTGCCCGGAATTTCGCGGCTTCTTCAAAGAGGTTATTGTGGGCATTGAAAAAAAAGGACAGCCTCTTGCCAAATACATTGATATCCAATCCTTTTTCAATGGCAGCCTGGACATAGGCCTTGCCATTACTTAAGGTAAAGGCAATTTCCTGTACCGCAGTACTTCCCGCCTCCCTGATATGGTACCCGGAAATGGAAATGGTATTCCATTTTGGAAGTTCCCTGCTGCACCATTCAAAAATATCAGTGATGATTCTCATGGAAGGCTTGGGGGGATATATATAGGTTCCCCTCGCTGCATATTCCTTTAAAATGTCATTCTGGATGGTACCGGTGATTTTTTTTAGATCGGAGCCCTGTTGTTTTGCCAGGGCTACATAGAAGGCCAGCAGTATATAGGCGGTGGAATTGATGGTCATCGAGGTGGATACCTTTTCCAATTGTATCCCCCTGAACAGGGCCTGGATATCCTCGAGCGAATCAATGGCCACGCCCACTTTTCCGACTTCTCCTTCCGAAAGGGGATGGTCTGAGTCATATCCGATCTGGGTGGGCAGATCAAAAGCCACACTCAGACCCATCACTCCCTGCGAGAGCAGGTAATGGTATCTTTTATTGCTTTCTTCTGCCGTGCTGAATCCGGCATACTGCCGCATCGTCCATAATTTGCCCCTGTACATGTCAGCCTGAACGCCCCTGGAAAAGGGGTATTCTCCCGGGACTTCCTCAGCCTGGGTTTTGGGCAAATCGGCCCGGGTATAGAGCGTTTTGACTTCGATACCAGAATCGGTGAATACTTTCTTTTCCTCCATCCTTAAATTTAAGCATCAATTATAGGAAATGGAACCATTTCCTGGCAGATTATTTCATCAGTTTCTTGGCCTCATAGCTCAGCGCGTCAGAAACCACATTGTGCAGGGAGGCTTTCGGGTTCTGAACCAGTACCTCAAGGAGGCTTTTGTTCAGGTCCATGCCGCTGGCATCCGGAGGAAGAAAGGAGGCCACCTGGTTTATGATCAGCATATTTTGTTCCTTCAGGTTTCTGACTGCGTCCCAGGCTTCCGCAGAAACATATATGGACTGGGTGATATTATGCTCAAATTCCTGGCGGATGGACTGCAGCAGCAGGGACTGCATGTCCCTGGCATTCAGCCCCGGCTGATTAACCCTGTTTACCAGATTGGGCAGGGCAATCCGGTCTGTTAGCAGGGTCAGCCGCTCATAGGCCTGCAATTGCAGCTGCCTGGTATTGAAGTCCCCGGTTTTGGGTTCCTCCTGGACCCTGGCGCCGGATTTGGCCTCCTTCCTTTGTTTCCAGAATAGCAGGGCAAGTGTTCCCGCCAGCAAGACCGCAATGGTAATTCCCCAGATTAATTCAGTGGTCGATAGCATGAATAACAGTTTATGGTGAGGCAAAAATAGCGAATGCATATGAAGTTTGTTACCAATAGGTTGGTTTTGGCTTAAGTCACTGTTTTGTCAATTCATCCGACGCTATTTGGTCTGTCGTTATTATGCTTACCTTTGCATATACAAACCTGCAAATATGGAAACATTGGTAACTTCTCCCGTTCAGTTTACAAAGCATGCCTTGGAAGAAATCAACCGGCTGACTAAGGAACCGGGTTTTGATCAGTCTGCCACCCTGCGTATAGGTGTCAAGGGCGGCGGTTGCTCCGGGCTGACCTATGTACTTGGTTTTGACCAGAAGCTTCCCGAAGATGAACAATACCAATTTAAAGGGCTGAATTTTATAATGAATCCTGCCCACGGTATTTACCTGATGGGTATGGAAATTGACTGGCAGGACGGATTAAATGCCAGGGGCTTTACTTTTAAAAATCCCAATGCCTCCAAGACCTGTGGCTGCGGGACTTCCTTTGCCGTCTGATTTGCTGGATTCCCTTCTACCTGGAGGCCATTGCCTTTGTCAACAGGAATAAATAAATAGTAAAGCCACAATTCTACGTTGTGGCTTTATGCTTGAATAATAGTTCCTTATTTTTTCCCTTTGCCTAAGTATCTCAAGAGTAGTCAGAGACTGTATTAACCTTCCTGGTATTATGTTTGTTGGGGGGACTGTGGCAGGTCCTTTTCAGCCATGGTATCTCCGTAGACGGCGTCAAATTTTCTGTAGGCTGTTGCAAAAATAAGCGGGAATACCAGCAGGGAAAACACCATGGCGCAAAGGATTCCGCCAATCACCACCCTGGCAAGGGGCCTTGAACTTTCAGAGCCTATTCCATGGGAAACAGCGGCAGGAAGCAGGCCAATGGCTGCCATCAGGGCCGTCATCATTACAGGTCTCACCCTGGATTCCACCCCCTCCCTAATGGCTCTGTAGAGTATGTTTTTGCGGCCCTTTACCTTTTCCAGGTTTTCTTTAAACACCGTAATCAACAGGACCCCGAAAAGAATACAAATCCCAAAAAGGGCGATGAATCCAATACCTGCAGATATACTAAAGTTGGTTCCGGTAATAAAAAGGGCCGCAATGCCTCCGACAATGGCAAATGGAACATTGATAAAGACCAGGCCGGCATCTTTTAGGTTGCCAAACATGGTGAAAAGCAGCAGGAAAATAAGCAGCAGGCTGATGGGAACAACCTGGGCCAGTCTTTTGGTAGCGCGCTGCTGATTTTCGAAATCGCCCTGCCAGATCATATTATATCCTTTTTTAAGGGATATCGCCTTGTCCACTTTTTCCTGCGCCTCCGCAATGGCGCTTCCCATATCCCGGCCCCGCACGGAAAACTTGACGGCCGAGTATCTCTCGTTATCATCCCTGAATATCAGGCAGGGTCCGGTTTTTACCTTGATGGTGGAAATTTCCTTAACGGGCACTTTGGATCCTCCCTGGGTAGGTACCATCAGGTTTCCTATGTCTTCCGGCGTTTTTCGGTATTCCTCCGGGAAACGCAGCCTGATCTCAAACTTTCTGATACCCTCATAAAGGGTGGAAGCGGCTTTGCCGCCAATGGCCATTTCGATAACCGCATTTGCATCAGCGGTTGCCACCCCGTATAATGCCATTTTTTGCTGGTCCAGGTCAATATCCATTTCAGGCTGACCTATGTTTTTTATTACCCCCAGGTCTTCAATACCGCGAACCGATTTCAAAATATTATACACTTTGGTGGACTGGCCTTCCATATAGTCCAGTGAATCTCCGAAGATCTTAACGCATATCGAACCTTTTACGCCGGAAACGGCCTCTTCAATATTGTCCGTAATCGGCTGGGAAAAATTGAGTTCAGCCCCGGGAATAACCGAAAGGGTGCTGCTCATCTGGTCTACCAGCTGGTCCTTTGTTATCAGGGGCTTCCAATCGTCCTCCGGGTAAAGCATGATGTCAAATTCGTTGTTGTAAAATCCCGCGACATCCGTGCCATCATCAGGCCGGCCGGTTTGGGAAATAATGTTTTTAACCTGGGGAAAACCCATCAGGGACGCTTTGATCTGTTTGGAAATCTCCACGGATTTCTCCAGCGAAATACTATAGGGCAGCTGAACCCTCAGCCAAATGGAACCTTCGTCCAGTTCAGGCAAAAATTCACTTCCCAGGAATTTGAAGGAAAACAGCCCGGCTACGATGATCGCCGTTGATACAAACACAGTGGCAAATTTGTTTCGATAAGTATAGGAGAATCCCTTTGTCATCAACCTGACCAGGAAGTTGACAATGGGATTATGTTTCTCCTTTACATTTTTGTTTAATAACAGGTGTATCAAAACCGGTACCAGGGTCAGGGTGGTGATCAGTGCACCTAAGAGGGCAAACCCCAGAGTATAGGCCAAAGGGGAGAACATTTTGCCTTCTACTTTTTCAAAAGCAAAAATGGGGAGAAGGGCCGCAATAATAATCAGTTTGGCGAAGAATATGGCCTTACCCAGTTCTCCCCCGTGTTTTTTTATCAGGCCCATCTTAGCCACCTTATTGAAGCGTTCCATGCCCATATCCCGGGCCTTTTTGTCCAGAATTACAAATATTCCCTCCACCATGACAACTGCTCCGTCGATGATGATGCCAAAATCAATGGCACCCAGTGAAAGCAAATTGGCGGACATACCCATCAGCCTCAGACAGATAAAAGAAAACAACAGGGAAAGGGGAATGACAATGGAAACGATCAGCGTTGTTCTCCAATTGAACATGAACAAGGAGACCAGTATGGTGACAAAGAGAATGCCTTCAATCATATTATGAAGTACCGTATGGGTCGCAAAATGGATAAGGTCATCCCTGTCATAGAATGCAACTATCTTGGTATCAGCCGGAAGAACGGTATTGTTGAGTTTTTCAATTTTCGATTTCAGGCCCTCGATCACCTTGGTGGGGTTTTCACCCTTTCGCATAACAACGATCCCCTCCACCACATCGGTTTCATCGGTTATGGTTCTTTTTCCCAGGGAGTCGATGATTGCGTCGGATCTTCCCACCAGTCCAAGCCTGGGTACATTGGAAATACTCACCTCTGCGACATTTTTTACCAGGATGGGAACTCCATTGATATTTTGAATAATGATATTGCGGATTTCGTTGATGTCGTTAAGCAGTCCCACGCCCCTGACAACGTAGGCCTGGTTGTTTTTTACGATGATATCACCGCCTATATTTATATTACTCTTCTGTACGGCAGAAAAAACATCGAGTGCGCTGATGCCCAGGTTGGTGATTTTACCCGGATCCACCTTGATTTCATAGATCTTGGTCATGCCCCCGAAACTTACCAGGTCTGCCACCCCGGGAACTGCGCGTATTTGCCTGTCAACAACCCAGTCCTGAATGGTTTTCAACTCCCGTACGTCCCGGAAGCTGCTTTTCAGCGTATACCGGAAAATTTCGCCGGTAGGACCGGTGGGGGGCTGTACGGAGGGAACGACCAATTGGGGTAGATCGGCGTCTCCCAGTAAATTATTTACCTGGAGCCGGGCTTCCATATTGGTGACATGATCTTCAAAAACCAGCTTGATGTAGGAAAGTCCAAAGATACTGGTTGACCGGAGGCTGATTTTGTTTTGGACCGGGTTTAAGGCGATTTCAATGGGAATCGTCACGAACTTTTCAATTTCTTCGGCACTCCTTCCAGGCCATTGGGTAATAATGGTGACTTCCGTATTGGTCACGTCGGGAAATGCCTCGATGGGCATAACCTTAAAGGTTACCACCCCTCCAACCAACAAAATAAGGGTGGCAAACAAAACGAAATATTTGTTCTTAAGGGAAAAGGCTAAAACTGACTTAATAATTTTATTCATAATCTGTTACATCCTGCCTGTTGAGTTAACACGGTTCCAACCTAATATTGATTGGATTATATCCAATAGGTCACGGTTGCAGGAATTAATTACCAAATCCGCCCTTCATCCAAGGGGCGGATTTGGTAATCATCTTTTCAGTCAGGAGTGTTTAAAAGTACTTATAAAATCTGATTTCAAACACATGGGATCGGAAAGGATCAGGAAAGAAGCCAAACAAAGAGGAACAATATTCTATTTTATAAACATTTAACCAATTGTTTATATATAATTATTTGGAAAGAGGTGTCTGACTTAATCATCTTAAACAGCCCCCTAGACCTAGGCTGGATTTTCTTCATTTCCAGGTCCGAATGGCTTTTTGTCAATTTTGCGATAGGCCCAGCCAAATATCAGCGGGAAGACCCAAAGGGAAAAAAGCATGGCGCAGAGAATTCCTCCGATTACCACCCTGGCCAGGGGCCTGGAACTCTCCGAACCTATTCCATGGGAAATGGCTGCCGGGAAAAGCCCGATAGCGGCCATCATGGCGGTCATCATCACCGGCCTGATCCTGGAATTTACTCCCAGTTTAATGGCTGTATACAATGAGGCCTGCTGGCCTTTTATCTTTTCCAGGTTCTGCTTGAAGATGGTTATCAGCAGTACCCCGTCCTGGATGCAGATACCGAAAAGGGCGATAAATCCTATACCCGCGGAAATGCTGAAATTGGTGCCGGTCAGATGTAAGGCCAACAGGCCCCCGACAATGGCAAAGGGTACATTCAAAAATACAAGCGCCGCATCCTTGAGATTACCAAACATGACAAACAGGAGCAGGAAAATTAGGATGAGGCTGATGGGTACTACCTGGGAAAGCCGCTTGGTAGCACGCTGCTGGTTTTCAAAATCACCCTGCCATTCCATACTGTATCCCCTTTTGAGGGTCACCGATTTATCCACTTTTTCCTGTGCCTCTGCGATGGTACTTCCCATGTCCCGGCCCCGTACCGAGAACTTGAGGGCGGAATATCTTTGGTTATCATCCCGGAAAATAAGGCAGGGGCCTGTCTTCCTTTCAATCTTGGCAATTTCCTTGATAGGAACTTTGGAGCCGCTTTGTGTGGGCACCAGCAAATTACCAATATCCTCCGGGGTCTTGCGGAACTGCTCTGGCAGCCTGACGCGTATATCAAATATGCGTATATTCTCATAAAGCACGGAGGCCGCCTGCCCGCCAATGGCCATGGCCACAACCGCATTGGCATCCGCGGTGGCCACCCCGTATAGCGCCATTTTCTGCTGGTCCAGGTTCACATCCAGCTCAGGTTGTCCCACATTATGGATGATTCCCAGGTCCTCTATTCCCCGAACGTCTTTTAGGATATTAAATACCGCATTGACCTTTTCTTCCATATAATCAAGAGAGTCTCCGTATACCTTAACGCAAATGGATCCCTTTACCCCGGAAACAGCCTCTTCCACATTATCCATTATGGGCTGGGAAAAGTTGAGGTCAGTTCCCGGTATCACGGACAATTCTTTATTCATACGGCTGATGAGTTCCTCTTTGGAGATATGGGGCTCCCATTCCGATTCAGGATATAACATAATGGAAAACTCGTTATTATAGAAACCCGCTACATCCGTACCGTCATCTGGCCTTCCGGTTTGGGAGACCGCATATTTGACCTGGGGGAAGGTCATGATGATATTTCTGATTTTTTTGGAGATTTCCACCGATTTATCAAGTGAGATACTGTAGGGCGTTTGAACGCGCAGCCAGATAGATCCCTCATCGAGTTCCGGAAGAAATTCGCTGCCCAGCAACCTGAAGGAATATAGTCCTATAGCCATGGCTATGAAAGAAAGGGTAACAACGATTTCCTTTTTTTTAAATGCCTTTGAAAAGCCACCCAGCATAAAACCGGTCAGGCGGTGTACAAAGGGATTGTGCTTTTCATGCACATTCTTGTTCAGCAGCAGGCTGATCAGCACGGGCACCAGTGTAAGCGTGGTGATCAGGGCTCCCAGCAGGGCAAACCCGAGCGTATAGGCTAAAGGGGAGAACATCTTGCCTTCCACTTTCTGGAAAGAAAAGATAGGAAGCAGACCCGTGATAATAATGAGTTTGGCGAAAAAAATGGCTTTTCCGAGCTGCGCACCATTGTTTTTTATAATTCCGAGTTTGGCGATCTTGTTAAATCGGCTCATGCCTATTTCCATGGCCTTGTGGTCCAGTACCACAAACATGCCCTCTACCATCACGACGGCTCCATCTATAATGATCCCAAAATCCACCGCTCCCAGCGAAAGCAGGTTGGCCGACATGCCCATCAGGTGCAGGCATATAAATGCAAATAACAGGGCCATGGGTATGATTATGGACACGATCAGGGTAGTACGCCAATTGAACATGAATAGCGATACCAGCAGGGTTACCAGAAGAATGCCCTCTATGAGATTATGTAACACGGTGTGGGTAGCATATTCTATGAGATCAGACCGGTCATAGTAAGGGACAATACGGGTATCTCCGGGGAGGATATAATTGTTGAGTTTGTCCACTTTTGCCTTGATGGCCTTGACCACTTCGGTGGGATTTTCCCCTTTCCTCATAACAATGATGGCTTCAACCACATCAGGTTCGTCGGTGACAACCCTTTTGCCGGAGGAATCCCGCAGGCCGTCCGATCTGGCTACCCATCCCAGTCTGGGCAGGTTGGAAATTTCTACCTGGGCTACATCCTTAACCAGGACGGGAACCCCGTTGGTATTTGTAACAACTATGTTTTTGATTTCGTTGATGTCATTGAGCAGGCCGATACCCCTCACTACATAGGCCTGGTTATTTTCAATGATCATATCACCCCCGATATTAATATTGGTTTTCTGAACCGCTGTGAAAACATCCAGGGGGGTGATACCCAGGGAGGTGAGTTTGCCCGGATCCACCTGAATTTCATAGGTCTTGGTTTTGCCTCCAAAACTATTGATGTCACCAACTCCGGGAACAGATCTCAGCTGACGGTCGATAACCCAGTCCTGAATCGTCTTAAGTTCCCTTACGTCTCGCACACTGCTTCGTATGGAATACCGGAAGATCTCCCCGGTGGGGCCGGTTGGAGGCTGCACGGCGGGCACTACGCTGGCCGGAAGGCTTGCATTACTGAGCAGGTTCATCACCTGCTGCCTGGCCTGGGGGTCTTTTACTTCGTCATCAAATATCAATTTGACAAAGGATAAGCCGAAGATGGTCGTTGACCGCAGGCTGATCTTGTTCTGCACCGGGTTCATGGCAATCTCGATGGGGATCGTAACGAATTTCTCCACCTCTTCGGCGCTTCTGCCGGGCCATTGGGTAATGATGGTAATTTCAGTATTGGTTACATCAGGAAAAGCCTCTATGGGCATGTTCTTGAAAGTAATGACTCCCCAGATCAGCAGTGCCAGTGACGCAAATAAAATGAAGTACTTATTCTTTAGTGAAAAGGCAATTATTTTCTTAAGTAACTTATTCATCTTCCAATAGAATTGGGTGCAACTAACTGTTTAACGCGTCATATATCAGTATGGCTTGTGAGGATATGATGAGGTCTCCTTCGTTTATTCCAGAGGCAATAAAAGTTTTGTCTCCATTGGTACTCAGAATCTGGACAGGCGTTATCCGGACGTCCGTACGATTTTTGAAGACAAGTACATAATATTGACTATGATCAAATATCAATGCGGTTTTAGGGATACAAAGTGACTGCACGTTCTCCGGGTTGGTTACCGTTACGCTGGCAAACATCTGGGGTTTCAGGCTGTAATCAGCATTATCCAGGGCAATCCTTACCTTCATCACCTTATTGGTTGGGTCCAGCACATTCATGATTTTATCCACCCTGCCTTTAAATACTTTTCCGGGATAGGAAAGTGTGGTGACATTGACATTGTCGCCCATTTTGATGGCCGTGATATTGGATTCATAGACATTGGCCCATACCCAAACATTTTTCAGATCCGAAATGGTAAAGAGGTTATTGCTGTTGTCTGCCCGGATGGTGGTATTGTTATTGACCAGTTTTTCAACCAGGAAGCCACTGATAGGCGCAGTCACAGCATATTCCCCCTGCGTATTTCCGCCGTTTATCTTTAACACCCTGTTGACACGGTTGAGTTCTGATTGAGACTGCTGGACCGCCACTTCAGCATTAAGGGAATCTGTTTTGGAGGCAAGTCCGCTGCTATACATGTCTTTTGTCTTTTGCAGGTTGGTCTGCGCTATTCTCAAATTGCTTTCTGCGTTCACCAGGTCATTGCTGTATCCTGCCATTTCTGAGCTCTTAATGACACCCAGTACCTGCCCCTGCTTCACATAATCCCCAAGCACCACTTTTATATCTTGGATATTACCGCTGACTAGCGGGTATATTTTTCTGACATTATCCTGGTTAAAATCCACCTGCCCGGTCAGGGTAATGGAATTAACGAGCTGGCATTTTTGGACGGTATCAATCTGGATTGTTTTTATAATGGAATCGGGGATCACATAACGCTGCTTTTCTTCCGGCTTTTTATCTGCCTCCGTTTTACATGAATGAAACAAAAGCGGACCCGTAAGCAGGAAAATACAAAAGGTCAGGATTTGTTTTTTATATGATGCTTGCATATGATCGGTTGAATATTTTACAGGATTAGTTAAAAAAGTTGGTGCCTGTATAAAAGTTGATATCCTCAAAGGCACTTATTCTATTGAATTGTATAGAATTCAACTGGAGAATATTCTGTTTATAAGAGTCATAGAAATCCAGGAAATCCAGTATGCTGATATTTCGTTTCTGATAATTTACAAGCATTTCATGCATAAGCCTGTCAAAATCCCCGGAAAACTTTGGATCTATGGTCTGCAGCATTTTGTCCTGAGCGAATGCCTTCTGCAGGGATCGGTTCACATTCTGTTCAACGGTGGCTTCCGTACTTTTCTGTGTCGCTTCGCTGAAGTTGATCATGGCCTTGGCCGATTTGATATTACCCTGGTTTCGGTTAAAGAAGGGCAGGTCTATAGAGGCGCCGATGCCGACAAAATTGGTAAGGAAACTGCCCTGCTCGTCATACCCCAGCGAAAGGGTGAGATCCGGCACGGCCAGGGCTTTCTGGTAGCTGTAGGTCAGTTTGTTGATATCCGTATTTGCCCGGGCTATCTGAAGATCGGTTCTGTTCCTGTAGGCGGAATCCATCAGGGTGGTGAGCGGGTAGGTTCCGGGTTTCAGGGAGGCGGTGGCCGCCGAATCTACCTGGGGTACTACAAATATTCCCGGTTTTACCTGCAATAACAGTTTGAGCTCGCTTTCCAGGTCGTTAACCTGGTTGACCAGGTCATTATATTCACTTTGAAGGCTGTATAGCTGGGCCCGGATACGGACCACTTCTTTTTCTGCGATATAGCCTTTTCCCTGCTGCTGGGCAAAGGCATCCACGACCTGCCGCAGGGCTGAGATTTCCTCATCATATACGCCTGCTGACTGCCTTAAGTAATAAATATTGAAAAAATCGGTCCTGAGAGTATATTTCAGGGTTCTGAGCAGATCGAAAAACTGGTATTCACTCAATCTCGCATTGGCCTGGGCAATTTTTACCTGTTTGTTTCTTTTTCCCGCCAGCAAAATCAGTTGGGAAAGTCCGGCAGAAGTCTCATCGTTTATGCCCAGGGGGAAAAACCGGTTCAATGTACCGGAATATAGTCCGTGCGATATACTGAAATTGGGGTTAGGCCAGAGTTTTGCCTGCAGGATGAGCGCTTTTTGAGCGTCCACATTGTATTTTTGGGCAAGCAGCAGGAAATTGCTGTCCAGAAACATTTTCTCCGCATCCACCAGCTTCAGCCTAACGGTATCCATGACCGGCTGCGCCCTCAGATAACCATGGGTAAGGTAAATAACAGTAAAAAATACAATCAATCTCTTAAACATAGGTTATTTATTGCTTTTGAGGCTGCAAATCTATCTAATAGCTTCGATATTATAGCTATGCAGGGAGGTTAACCCTCAGTTAATGTTTATTATATATGCGTTATTCCAAAAAAATAGAAATTGGTTATGAACGCATCGTTTTATACTGGCAAACAATTGATTATAAAACAACCCCAAAACCTGATCCGGCATCTTACCTTCATTTTGGTTTACTATACGAATACTGCATCAGTGAAAGGAGATTGAACATCGGTGCCCATGAATGCAGGTGCAGAAAAATAATTTTATTGCAGCCCGCAAGATTCCTATTCATAAATGGAAAGGATCCATTAAGGAACATTGAACCGAAATCCAACCCCATGGATGGTTTCCAGGTTTACCTGGGGATCCGATTTGAAGTACTTCCGGAGTTTGGTAATGAATACGTCCATGCTTCTTCCCAGGAAGTAATCGTCCTTTCCCCATACATTGAGCAGGACCTCCTCCCTTTTTAGAATGCAGTTGGAATGCTCACAGAGGAATTTTAGGAGGTCGGCTTCCTTTTGTGTCAGGTTGAAGACTTCTTCCCCAATGGTAAGTTTAAGGTCCGTATAGGAAAATTTAAGGTTGCCGATGGTAAAAAATACGGCCTGGTCTGAGTGCATTTTTTTGCTTCTGCGCAGAAATACTTCCATGCGCATGAGCAGTTCCTGCATGCTGAAGGGCTTGATGATATAATCATCTGCCCCGGATGTAAATCCTTTGATTCGGTCCTCCTCCAGGGATTTGGCCGTAATGAAGAGAATGGGGACCACATCACTGTGCTGCCTGATTTTTTTGGCTACGGCAAAGCCATCCTTATTGGGCATCATGATATCCAGCAAGCAAATGTCATATTCGTTTTTGTCAAATTTGTCTATGGCCGTCTGGCCGTCGGGGCATAATACGACTTCATAGCCTGCATCTAAGAGGTTGTCTTTGATCACATATCCCAGGGCAAGATCATCTTCTGCCAGTAAAACTTTTGCTTTTGGTGTAGGCATAATTAAAATTTAGTGGGTATGAATAATCGGAACTCAGTACCAATTCCCGGTATGCTGTATACTTTTATTTTTCCATCATGGGCGTCAATTATTTTCTTTACAAAGTTCAAACCCAAACCGAACCCTTTGACGTTATGCACGTCCCCGGTTGGTACGCGGTAAAATTTTTTGAAAATATTCTTTTGATACTTTTTTTCAATGCCAATACCGTTGTCCTTGACTGAAATGTAAAAGTCATGATCTTCCAGGCCGGTCTGTATAACAATATGAGGATCTGTGGAATATTTCAAAGCATTTTCCAGCAGGTTAACCACAGCCAGTTCAAGGTGCGCTTTGTCCGCATGAATCTCATGCTGATTGCCTTCCAGCTTAACTTCAATTTTCGCACCGGTTTGGTCAATAAGGGGCTGCACCTTGCTGAGCGCCTGCTCAATGAGCGTCTGGGTGTTGAGATCCTCTTTTTCGATGGGCAGCTTCCTGTTTTCGGAGGCAGCAGCCCTCAACAGCCGGGAGACCTGGTTTTGGAGATGTTCGGTCTGGTTCTTGATAATGGCGGTGTACCTTTCCAGCCGGTTGGGATGCTGCATGATGGCATCCTGGGCCAATACATCCGCCGCGATCTTCATGACAGCCAGGGGTGTCTTGAATTCGTGGGTGAAATTGTTGACAAAATCCTTCTGGATCTCGGCCAGGAATTTCTGGCGATAAAAATAGAACAGACTGACTGCCAGTCCTATAAGCGCAATAAAGAGCGTCACACTGCTGATGATCCAGAAATTCATCTGCTGGAGGATGTAGTTGCTGCGGTGCGGGAAATAAAGGAGGATATGGTCATATCGCTGTGAAAAAACAGGGAGGTCGGTTGCCTGCTGAACCGGGTAGCGGGAGGCCGGGGAGGGAATATATTCTGCGTAAATATAGCGGTTTGAATCGCTGCTGTACGCACCCAGTTTGCAATCGGTCAAAACGTCAAAGTCCTCGAATTCACGCTGCAGATAAAAGATCAGCGAATCTTTTTGGGGAATGGTATCAGCCTTGAATAAATAATAATTGAGGCCTGGATTGTCAATGAGCTGTTGCAAATTCAGGGCCGGATTGTCATTCATCTCAAGGTCTTCAAATACACCGCGGATGCTTTTTACAACATTGTTATTGAATTGTTTTTCTTCAAAGGAGTACACTTTTTTAAGCCAATACAGCTGCACCATCACAATCAAAGCGATGAGGACCGAAGTCGAAAGCAGTATCCATTTGAGTGTGGAGGATCGCATTTGGTCAAAAGTAGTTACTTAAAATGCAAAGTTGCTGCGGTTTATCTTCCCAATGGGACATATATGGTTAAGTAGTGGTTAAAACAGCCAGGGCTCCGTCCCCCCCGATTCCCGCACTGAGGCTTGGATTTCGGGCTCAGTCCAAAAAATATTTTTTGCAAGGGGAGGGTATTTGGATAAATTTATAGTGAAATTTATTTACTCATAACAAAAAATTATGCCTAGTATGAAAAAAATTATCCTGATTGCAGGTATGCTGCTTGCCTTTGCCGGTTTTTCCTTTGCCCAGACAGCTCCTGCCAAACCCGCAGATAAGAAGGCGGCTACTGCAAAAACAGCGGGTCCTACCAAAAAGGATGGAACTGCTGACATGCGCTATAAAGCCAATAAAGAAGCCGCCAAGACGCCTCCTGTTCACACTAAAAAGGATGGAACTGCTGACAAGCGCTTTAAGGAAAACAAGACTACTCCAGCCAAGAAGGGATAAGGGAGATTGCCGGGAGGTTTGAGCCATAAAAACGGGACCAGCAATTTCCCGTTTACTCTCCGGAAAAGCACATTTTTAACGCAGGGCAGGCACCATGGGCCTGCCCTGTGTTTGTAAACAATCTTTATTTGCCTCAAAAAATCCAAAAATGAAACATTTAACATTGGTTCTTGCCCTGTTGGTTGGATTGGTTGCTATGACACAGGCACAGAGTACCCATCATGGCATCCGCCACCATGGATACCGGCATCACCGTCACCAGATGCACCATGGCCACCCGGGTCATCACGGACACCATGGCCATCACCACAGGGGGCATCGCCCGCGCCATTAGCGGCGGCCTGCGCCCGGTACATGTCATTTACAGCCAGTTGCCTGCAGGCACTGGCTTTTTTTTGCCGGGACTTGCCCAACCCGGGTACAAGATATCCCGGTCTGCCTTCAGGTAGATTCCCGCCGGGACCGCCATCATTGGCACTAATCTTGACCTTTAAACCTTTCACCCTAAAAGAATAGATTTATTCAGAGGCAGGTGTTATTTTGTCACCGATATTTACAATATGAAAGAAACGAATTTTTTGCTGCGTGCCGAGGATGACCTGGATTTTATGCCGATTATTCCACTCAATGAAAGTGATAATGAAACCCTTAGTGATATTGAGATTCCCAAGGAATTGCCCATACTTCCCCTGCGCAATACCGTATTGTTTCCCGGGGTTGTATTGCCCATAACGGTGGGCAGGGATAAGAGCATTAAGGCGGTCAATGACGCTTACAAGACTGACAAATTGATAGGCGTACTTGCACAAAAAGACAGTAATGTGGAGGATCCCTCCATCGGGGACCTGGAAAATGTCGGAACGGTAGCGCGGATCGTAAAACTCATTAAAATGCCCGACGGGGGGACTACCGTCATCATTCAGGGGAAAAGACGTTTTAAAATCGGGGCCATTACCGCCGATGATCCCTATTTTAAGGCACAGGTGGTATTGCTGCAGGAAGAAGACGCTCCCAAAGACCAAGACTTTGAAGCGTATATCTCCAATATCAAGGACCTGGCAACCCAGATAATCCAGCTTTCCCCCAATATTCCCTCCGAAGCCGGGATCATCTTGAAGAATATAGAAAACCCCTCTTTTCTTATTCATTTCATTTCCAGTAATTTAAACGCAGATTTGCGGGAAAAACAACAGGTGCTGGAATTACAGCACATCCGCGCCCGCGCGGACCTTTTGATGCAGCTGCTACAGCGCGAACTGCAGTTTGCCGAACTCAAAAACAAGCTCACCAATAAAACAAAAACGGAGCTGGATAAACAGCAACGGGATTATTTCCTGCAGCAACAGCTCAAAAGCATCAAAGACGAACTGGGCGGCGATACCAATGAAAGGGAAGTAAAGGAAATGCAAAAAAAGGCGGAAGGCAAGAAATGGCCTGCCGCAGCCAGGGATTTGTTTAAAAAGGGGATCGAAAAACTGGAGCGAATGCATCCCAGCACTCCGGACTATTCCATCGTCTATAATCACCTTGACCTGATGCTGGATCTTCCCTGGGAAGAATATACAGAGGATTCTTATGATCTGAAGAAGGCCAAAAAAGTACTGGACCATGATCATTATGGCATGAATAAAGTCAAGGAAAGGATTCTGGAATACCTGGCCGTCCTGAAATTGAAAGGGGACATGAAGAGTCCCATACTTTGCTTTGTGGGGCCTCCCGGGATAGGGAAAACATCCCTGGGTAAGAGTATTGCCAATGCCATTGGACGCAGGTATGTCCGGTTCAGCCTGGGCGGCCTCCACGATGAGGGCGAAATCAGGGGACACCGTAAAACCTATATTGGTGCCATGCCCGGCCGGGTTTTACAGTCGCTGCGCAAGGTAAAGTCTTCCAATCCGGTGATGATCCTCGATGAGATTGACAAGGTGGGCAGTGATTTCAGGGGAGATCCGTCTTCGGCTTTGCTCGAGGTACTTGATCCTGAGCAAAACCACACATTCTACGACAACTACCTGGAACTCGAATACGACCTGAGCAAGGTCTTATTTGTGGCCACGGCCAATGATATCAACCATATCCAGCCCGCCCTGCGCGACAGGCTGGAAATCATTGACCTGAGTGGATACGCCATTGAAGAAAAGGCGGAAATAGCCAAAAGGCACCTTATTCCCAAACAAAAGGAAGCCCATGGCCTCTCCAAGCTCCATTTCAAGATGAGCGATAAGGTGCTCGATAAAATCATTGAGGATTATACCCGGGAAAGCGGTGTCCGGGAACTCGACAGGCAACTGGCCTCCATTATGCGTTACCAGGCCAAAGAGTATGCCCTGAAAGGGAAGCTCAAACCAACCCTGTCCATAGCGGATGTCGGAAAAATACTGGGCAGGTCCCGTTACAGCAATGACATATATAAAGTGGCAAACATGCCCGGGGTTGCCGTAGGCCTGGCCTGGACCTATGTGGGAGGGGATATTTTGTTCATAGAGACCAGTCTGAGTGACGGGAAAGGGGATTTGAAACTGACCGGTAATCTGGGAAATGTCATGAAGGAAAGCGCCATAACGGCCCTGAGTTATCTGCAGAGCAATGCCAGGAAATACGATATTGATCCCGATATCTTCAACAAGAAAACCCTTCATATCCACGTTCCAGAAGGCGCCGTACCCAAAGACGGTCCCAGTGCAGGCATCACCATGATGACCTCCATAGCTTCTGCGCTCACGGCCAAGCGCGTCAAGCCTTATCTGGCCATGACGGGGGAAATTACCCTCCGTGGTCAGGTGTTGCCCGTGGGTGGTATAAAGGAGAAGATCCTGGCCGCCAAAAGGGCCGGATTAAAAGAGATCATTCTGTGCTGGCAAAATGAAAAGGATATCGAGGAAATTGATTCTGCCTTTATCAAAGGGGTGAAATTCCACTACGTTAAGACCATGCAGCAGGTCCTCGATATTGCCCTGGTTCCATGATCATTTTCACAGCAGATTATGAACCATTTCAGCGCGGGAAATGTTATTTAATCAATCAACAAGACTTTCATGTTGGTTGTTTTAAGGGTTATGATTCCTCCATGTCCATGGAGGAATTTTTTTTCCTATACCTCGCTGGTTTCCCGCTCGGCTTTGAAGGCTTCCCTTGCTTTAAGCCCCAGTAATTCAAACATTTGGTGGTCCTCCTCAAAAGTGGGATTGGGGGTGGTCAGCAATTTCTCGCCGGCAAAAATAGAATTGGCGCCGGCCAAAAAACACATGGCCTGTTCAGCCACGCTCATTTCGGTTCTTCCGGCACTCAGCCTGACCATGGTGGCAGGCATCAGGATCCGGGCAGTGGCAATCATTCGAACCATATCCCATACATCCACTTTGGGCTGATTTTCCAGCGGAGTGCCTTTCACCCTTACCAGTGCATTGATGGGCACGCTTTCCGGGTGCTCGGGCATGGTGGAAAGGGTATGCAACATATTTATTCTATCCTCATGTGTTTCTCCCAATCCGATGATTCCGCCGCAACAAACCGTTACACCGGCCTTCCTTACATTGTCCAGCGTTTGCAGACGATCCTCATAGGTCCTGGTAGTAATGATTTCCCCATAATACTCGGAGGAAGTATCCAGGTTGTGGTTATAGGCATACAGGCCTGCGTCGGCCAGTTTTTGGGCCTGACCTGCTGTTAGCATGCCAAGTGTGCAGCAAACCTCCATGCCGAGTTCATTGACTTCCTTCACCATTTCTATCACCCGGTCAAAGTCCCGGTTATCCCTCACTTCCCTCCATGCCGCACCCATACAAAACCGGGTGGAACCAGCTTGTTTGGCCTTTTTGGCATATTCCAGTACCTCCCCCGTCTTCATCAATGATTGCACATCCACGCCGGTGGAATAACGGGCCGCCTGCGGGCAATAGGCACAGTCTTCGGAACAGCCCCCGGTCTTGATGGAAAGCAGGGTACATACCTGAACCTCCGCGGTATCATTATAGGTCCTGTGAACGGTTGCTGCCTGGTAAATTAACTCAAGCAGGGGGGTATTGTATATCTGCTCAATTTCACTGAGCGTCCAGTTATTTCGAATCATGTTGATGATTTTATTTTTTATTATTTCCGGTCACGCAAAAATATGGTAGAGTCCTTTAATAATGGAATTTTCTGATTAAACAATTTGTTGAATACGACCCGGAACTGATTGACCCCGGTTATGCTGTCATAGAACAGATGATAATCTCTGTCGGGAAAATAAACCGCATTCTGGTTCTGGAAATGATGATTGGGGTGTTTTTCGTAGGAGGTGTAGCGATAACCGTGATCTCCCATAAAAACTATGACAGCGTTTCCATCCGTGTTTTTTCGGATGGTAGAGATGAGTTCCCTGATCCTCCCATTGGTATATGGAATATAATCCAGGTAAGGCTGGATGACCGTCTCTGTATTTTCACGGTAAACCGTCGCCTCGTCTTTTGGCCTGCCATTCCTGTCAAAATAAAAAGGCTCATGGGGCATATATACATGCATATACACAAAGCGCGGTCTGGCGGCCTTGACCTCGCTTTCCCTTTCGGTCAGGGAAATGAATTTGTTGTTATTTTCAATCTGCTGGAACAGCGTATGTTCGGTCAGCCATTTGATCCTGAACTTCCCGGTGTATAACATCCAGCCAATATCCTTTTTTACCCTGGAAAACAATGTCCGGTCCGTAATGAGTTTTGTCTTCAGGGGAAGAAAGGACTGCTCGACCCTGGAGGGGTTGCCGGCAAGGTCAAAAACAGAATAATTGATGATATCATATCCCTGGAAGGAAAGAAATTTAATGACTTCATTGTCCCGGATGAGGTTAGTGCAATAGGCATAGTCTTCAGCCGTGCATGCCTCCGGGTTACCAATCCCCTGCAGGTAGGACATATTCAGGATGGAGGACATGGAAAATGGGGTGAAGTTGTAATTGCCCCTGCTGAGTGCCTGGATATGGAAACCATTTCCGATCAGGAAACTGTCCAGATCGCTGTTATCATAATGGTATTTCTCTTTCAGGGAAACCGAACTGGAATATTCATCGAAAAGCAGAAAATAAATATCCGGTTTCGGGCATTCCTTGCAGGTGTCGTAATGGTTGTCCTTGGCAAAGGAATAGACTGAAAGCCTGTTCGGACCCGGGTTCAAAGCCTTCCAGATCACACTACCTCCGTCCACAAGTATATAAATCAGCAACAGAACATTTATGAACAGGGTCGCTTTGAAAAACAGGTGTTTGGTCTTCCGCAGGTAGATTCCCAGCCAAACCGCCCCCAAAAGGAAAGCGGGCAACAGCACGGAGTATTTGTACAGGAAGCCGGAGTATTGCTTCAGGAAATCGTGCACGGCACCATAAAAACAAAAGAAAGCCATCAGGTAAGTGGCCAGTAAGGCTGCTTTGAGGTAATTTTTGTAGAAAAGGGAAAATAAAAAATAGATCAGCGCAGCTGCTCCCGTATAGGTAACGGTCAACAGCAGGCAATTGGCCAGGGTGATATATCCATAATTTTCTGCATACCCATGCAGGACGAAAAATACGGGTAATAGAAAAAGAAAAAGTGGCGTGTGTTGTAATAC
This sequence comes from uncultured Bacteroidota bacterium, assembly GCA_903906365.1. Classification (GTDB taxonomy): domain Bacteria; phylum Bacteroidota; class Bacteroidia; order Chitinophagales; family Chitinophagaceae; genus Puia. The sequence continues at coordinate 134,181 of CAIVKC010000024.1, forward strand.
TTTTTTCATCTGGGGGGGTTAGGATTTCTTCATGGCATACAGTATTCTTCCGGTACCGGGTATGGTTTGCTGCCTGGTGATTTGGAAAAGGGCAGTAAATGCGTTTTCAAAGCTTTCCTGGTCATAATGATGATAGCTGTGCTTGCTTTTTACAAGCTCCTGGGCTTTGGGGTCGGACAAGGGTACAAACTCGATCACCAGGTCCCTGGCAGTCAGCCGGTGCAGGAAAGCCGCCACGTCGGCCAGCGGAATATTTTTGCCCAGAACCAGGTGATGGACCAGGGCCAGTGCGGTAACCAGGTCAGGTTTTACCCTTTGCAGGAAGGCCGGTCTTTCCTTGTTGGCGAAGCCAACAGCAGGGGAGGGGTTGGTAAGGTCAATGCAAAGCGGAAGTATGTTATGGATATTGCTTTTTTTGTTACTCCGGTAGAGATTATTGATACATTGGGCATCAAAATCAATGGCCATGACAAAAGGCTTGGTCTCTGCCAGTATCCTTGAAAAATACCCGTCGTTGGCCCCGGCATCCAGGGCGCATTCACAGGATATCTGCTCGGTGAACAGGCGGAATACCTTTTCTTTTTCCTCCAGGTAGTTTTTGCTCAGAATGGTTTCACGGTAATAGTTGCTCCAGACAGACGGGGCAGAATCCCTGACGCTGAATTTGGTAATGATGCCCTGGAGGTGTTCGGTCAGGTGGTTTAGTTTTTTCAGATCGAATCCCCCTGCCTTTGTCTGCCCGGGTTTATCCTCTTTGACGTTATTTTGCAGGTAAACGTGCAGCCAGACTCCCATATTGAGGCTGCTTTTCATAGGCAGGAGTCGCGCAGTGACATCTACCGGAATACCTTCCAGGTAAACTGCCATCAATTTCTGGATATCGGTTTTCAGGTAATGCTCGAGATAAAGGGGGAAAAGAAAGCATTCACAAAACTGCCTGTAGGCAATCCAAGGCTGGGTTGTATCATGTTTTTCAAAAGAAAGGGTATCAATGAAAATAGGTTTGCCCTTTACAAATTGAATGTTGAAAGGGGTTGCATCCTTGAGAATCATCCCATACTCAACGGCAATCTTCATTACCTTCAATGTCAGAAGTGCGGCATCTTTCAACTGGTCAAAACACCACTCATAGGCATAACTGATGGCAGGCAGCTGTTCGGGCAGCAGGGTTTTATAGCAGTCGGGGCCCTGAGCGGACCCTGGAGGAATTTCAACATGGGGTATCAAAAGTCTTTTTTCCGTAAGCGCTTGATAAAGACCGGATTGCATCAGCAAATCGTAATGGCCCGCATATTGTTGGTTAACCTGCCTGTAATACAGGCCATCGGACCGGAACACAAATCCCGAGGGATCTCTGAAAGATGCCGGATCATGGGTAATGGCTTCCATGTCAATGGTCGTTCTTTGGCTCCTCATCTTTTTTATTGCGTGTAAAAAAGGCTTTAATCTTCCACCATAAATTCTTAAAATAAAAAAGGGCTCCTAAAATGCCTGCAATAATCATTTGAACCAGGTAACTGCCACTTCCGGGATCAATATAGAGTAGATGGGAATGTATCACAGGTAACTCAGATTTGTTTTGGGAGTTAAGTTAAGCAAAGTTTCATACATAAGCTCTATGGTTTGTTCAATATCACTGGTATGAAGCATTTCAACGGTAGTGTGCATATACCGCAGGGGTATGGAAATGAGAACGGACGGACATCCGTCATTGGCGTAGGCAAAGGATTCCGTATCAGTTCCCGTACTGCGTGAAACTGCCCGGAGTTGCACGGGAATCTTCCTGTCTTGGGCAGTCTGCTGCACCAGTTCCAGGAGTTTATTGTGTACGGCCGGTCCATAGGCCAGAGAAGGCCCTTTTCCGCATACGACATCCCCTTCAATGATTTTATTGACCATGGGGGTGGATGTATCATGGGTTACATCGGTTATGATCGCCACATGCGGTTTGATGCGACGGGCAATCATTTCAGCGCCACGAAGCCCTATTTCTTCCTGCACGGCATTTACAATGTATAATCCAAAGGACAGTTTCTTTTTGTTCTCCTTTAATAAACGGGCAACCTCCGCGATCATGAAACCTCCGATGCGGTTATCAAAAGCCCGCCCGATGAGATTTCCATAAGCAAGCTGTTCGTAGCCGTCCTGATAGGTGACCACGGCTCCTATATGAATACCCAGTTCCTCTACCTGTTTTTTATCCCTGGCCCCGCAATCCAGGAACAGGTTTTCCACTTTGGGCTGGGGTTCCTTGGCGTCCGCATTAGCCATTCGGGTATGAATGGCCGGCCACCCGAATACTGCCTTAACAGGCCCTTTTTTCCCATGTATGAAAACCCGTTGGGCAGGCGCTATCTGGTGGTCCACTCCGCCATTCCTTTTTAAATATATAAGCCCTTCGGGGGTAATGTAATTAACAAACCAGCTGATCTCATCGGCATGGGCCTCAATAACCACTTTAAAAGAAGCGTCCGGGTTAATGACACCCACCGCCGTTCCATAGGGGTCAGAAAAATGACTGTCAATATAGGGCTTCAGGTAATCGAGCCATAACTGTTGACCACGGCTTTCAAAACCTACCGGAGAAGCATTGTTGATGTAGTTTTTAAGGAATTCAAGGGATTTGTCAGTAAGGACTGTTTTTTTCTTAGGTTCACTTTTCGTGCTTTTTGCCATATTGTTCCTGTGTTAAGAGTCCAAAAATAGCTAAATCCTGCAAACCAGCATCAGCAGCCCGGAAAACATCATCAGGCCATCAAGGACAAAATAGTATAGATAATCCGAAAAGTTCCTCTTGGCATAAGGGTACAATGCACCCGTTATAACGCCTGGTAACAACTGAATGGTCAGTGGAAACCATGCAAAATGTTTTCTGAAAAGCAGCGTCGTTGTCAGGGCGAAGAGCAACAGGGAGGAAGTGAAAAGCAGGTTGATACCCTTTTCACCCAAGAGGGTAACAAGGCTTTTGATTCCATCATGCTTGTCATCTTGGCGGTCCCGGTAATCAAAAAGGATACAAATGGCGTAAATGAGGAAAAACCGACCCAGGGCATACAGCACCAGTTCCGATCCCCAACCGGCGCCCGCCACCACCACTGGCAGTAGGGTCGTGACATACATCCAGACAAAGGCCAGGAAAAGGGTCTTGCCAATGGCAATTCTTTTCAGCTCCTTAAAGAAGGGGTGGGGCAGTTTGGGCGCAGAATACAAGAAAGTGACAAAGGCGCCAAAAAGCATGGCTAACCAGTATTGGGACAGGGTTATAAAAGAAATACCCGCGCCAACCATTGAAACGATGGTCAGCAGCAGGTGCCATCCCTTGTGATGATGGGTCCATTGGATTCGTATTGACCGGTTCAGGGAAGTCTGCGTGAGGTACCAGTGAAAATTATAGCTGCACATGGTGGAGAAAAACACAAAAACCAGCAGCCGGGTGGAAACCGCCTGGTGAATCACCATCTGATAGGTTTGTATGATCATCAACAGGGCACACACAGCAATATATAGGCTGCTGAACAGGAAGAAATCAAACACTTTTCTGAATGCGCGCAAGTAAAGGCCGGTATTTTTTTAAGGATTTAATACCACAATAAGGGGGCTGGTGATCGTATCACTGGCATTCCCTGCCCTGTCTACTACACAAAACCTCATTTTAAGGGTGTCGTTTTGGGTCGTATGCTGTTCCAGTCTCGATGCATCCAGTGTATATTGGAATTCCCCAAGTGAATGGTTGGGAAAAGAGGGAACTGTTTCGGGCAATGTATCGATCAGGGCGTTGATGGGAGGCTGCTGGTTTAGGCTGACAATGATGGCCGTAAAGGTCCCTCCGCCGAGGTCTCCCTGCTTATCGGTAAATTTTAGCATGGCGTTCAATTGTCCGTCATGGGCGATGGTCGTATTAATTGACTCTATGCTGATCTGCGGTTTGGTGGTGTAGCTGTTTTTGCTGCAGGATACGTACAGCAAAAATAAAACCGGTGACAGGATAACAATGCGCTTCATGATGCCAATTTAATTGAACAAACCTACATGATTTTGCTGAAAAGGGTTACTATTGTATGATTTTTTACATTTCATTTGCTATTCGGTTTCCATTTTTTTTCCTGGCGGAACAGGAATAAATACGGGACTGGGCTGAATTAAGATGTTTACATTGACTCCAGACAACATTTTCAATATCCAAGACGACCAGTTTGGCAATCTGGCCATGGATGTTTTCCATTTTCAATATGAGAATAATCCCCTCTACAGGCGTTATGCCGATCTGTTGGGCAGGGATCCCTCTTTTGTTACAGAGATCGGACGCATTCCCTTTCTGCCCATCGGCTTTTTCAAGACCCATGACATACAGACCACCAGTTTTGAACCGGAAGTGGTTTTTGAAAGCAGCGGCACCACCCGGACTGGCAACAGCCATCACCTGGTAAAATCCGCTGAACTTTACCGAAATGATTTTCTGAAGGGTTTTGACAAGTTTTACGGGGAGGTTAACCAATGGTGCATTATAGGTCTGCTGCCCAGCTACCTGGAACGGTCCTCTTCCTCCCTGGTGGCCATGGTAGACGAACTGATCCGGCTTAGCGGACACCCGAGAAGCGGTTTTTACCTATATGAATATGAAAAGCTCCACGATCTGCTGCTTACCCTGGAAAAGCAGGGGCAAAAAACGCTGCTGATCGGAGTTACTTTTGCCCTGCTTGATTTTGCCGAAAGATTTCCCATGCAGCTCAACCATACCATCGTCATGGAAACCGGAGGCATGAAAGGGAGACGTAAGGAGCTGACCAGAAAAGAGTTGCATGATATTCTCCAAAGCCGCCTGGGTCTTTCAGCCATTCACTCCGAATACGGTATGACCGAAATGATGTCACAGGCCTATTCATCCGGAGGCGGGATTTTCAGGTGCGTTCCCTGGATGCGTGTCCTGGTTCGAAACGAGGACGATCCCCTTGAAATCCTGCAGAAGGGCAGCGGTATTATCAATGTAATTGACCTGGGCAACCTGTATTCCTGCGCCTTCATTGCCACAGAAGACGCCGGTTACCTCCATGAGAACGGGAGTTTTGAGGTTTCCGGCAGGATTGATAACAGTGACATCCGCGGATGCAGCCTACTGGTAATGTGAGGGGATATAGCCTGAGCAGTCCACCGTACGTTTTTGCCGGTTACTTTCCAGGGCCAGTTCTATGGTTCGGATGGTATTGTATCCATGTTCGGGTTTCTCCCTGAGTTCGGCGCCATGGACCAGGGTTTCGTATAAATGCTGGTAATACATCCCAAAACTTCCCGGCAGGGAAGGATATTTTTCTTTGATGATCTTACCATTGATCTCCGTATGCAGCAGGCCCCACTGTTCCTCAGGTTCTTCACCCCAGTGGGCAATGTTGGGAAGGATTCCCGCCTTCAGCAGCACTTCCTGGGGTTCTTCCCCCATTTTGATATAGGAACCGAGGGTACCATGAATCATATATCGGGGGCCGGGTTCGCGGACAAGCATTCCGGATTCCAAAATAACCTTGGTAAATCCATAATCCAGCCGGAGGTCAAAATAATCGTCGATGCGGGAATGCGGGCGCTGCAGTCTTATATCGGCTGTAATGGTTTTAGGGAAACCGAACAGCACGAGCGCCTGGTCGATCAGGTGCGCGCCCAGGTCATAGAGAATGCCACTGCCTGGTTTGTTTTCCTCTCTCCAGGCCCCGGGCTTTGGTCCGGGCCTGTATCGGTCATAATGGCCTTCAAACTCCACGATGTCACCCAGCAGGTTTTCTGCCAGTATTTTTCTAACAGTCAAAAAATCGCACACATAGCGGCGGTTCTGAAATACTGAAAGGACCCTGTTGGTTTGTTTGGACAGTTCAATGAGGTGGAGTGCCTCCGCGCTGTTTATGGTAAAGGGTTTTTCCAGTACCACATGCTTACCGGCAAGCATGGCCTTACTGGCATAGTCCACATGGGTATCATTGGGGGTGGTGATTACGATGAGATCAATTACGGGGTCAGCAATAAGTTCTTCAATGGTTCTTACCACCTGCACCTGTGGATACTTTTCCCTGGAGTACTCATGATGCCTTTCCAGCACGCTGATCAGCTGGTATTCTTTCATGGTAGTCAGAAAAGGGGCATGCATTACCTGAGCTGCCACTCCAAAACCGGCCAGTCCAACTTTGATGGATGTATCATTCATAACGCAAAATAAAAAATCCCTTGCTCAATGGATTAAAAAGTTTTCAGGCGCCCGCCCGGAAATTATCAGACAGGAGGTTCTTCGGGCTGTAGTTTACAAAGATTCGGCAATTTGTTTTATCTGGACAAGAATGGGATTTCAGCCCTGTCCTTCATTATAGGCCTCCCGGTATCTTTTTTCCCCCTCGGCCACCTGGTTATAATCGCCCTGGGTAACGGTAAGCAGCGTCTGATCATTGTCCTGCAGTAATTGGTAGGTCACCGTCAGGTAATTTTCGGGTACGTCCTCCATGCCCGAATGGGGGTCAATGACCGTATAGGAAAGGAAACGCCCCGGTTCGATGCGGGTGATGATTCCTTTTACGAAAACCATTTCCCTGCCTTCGTGGCTGCCTTTCCACAGCAGGGGGCTGCCCGGTTTCCAGTCCGAAACCGTTTCGCAGCCGAACATATATTTCCTGGTCTGATCCGGGCTGGTCAGGACAGTCCATAGCCGGGATGCCGGAGCGTTTACCCGGATGGTATTTACAATTTCAAGTGGAGTTTGCATGGTTTGAATGTGTTTGGAGCCAAGGCTCCGGGTTATGGAAGACCCAGATTCGTTTATAATCAAAATGGGTTCTTTTTATAATAAAATCAAAATCAATGAAGTGGGCATCCCCCTTAATTCCGCTTCAGACTGGCCAGGCCTTCCGCCCACTTTTTTAACCAGCATCACAGCAGGAAGCATTCGCCTGAGCCGGTACCCAAAGTTGTTTTCTTATAAATGCCAGGTTTTCAAAAACTCCTCCTGATTTCTATAATGTATACCGAAGACCAGGAATAATTTTTCTTTTGGCCCATGGCACCGGATGCCAGCCTTCTTTTTTACCGGAACCAGATTATTCCAATTTTCGGTAATAAGCCCTGTTTTGTTCAAAAAGCCAGAAACCCGCAGTTTTCCCCGCCTGGTTTTTAATAAAGTGGACATCTATAGCCATATGCTCATTTATAAAAAAAATATTGCCTGCCCCCATTTTCAGGGGGAAGACCCCATGCGGGGTTTTAACCATCAGGGAATCATGGCGCAGTGATATATTTACTGAATCACCAAAACTTCCCAGATAGTTTCCCTCCAGAGGCCTCAGATCGCGGGGATTTACAGGGACCTGCCTGTACCTGAATAAGGTTTTGGAAAGCAGCCATTGGTAAATACTGTCGTTATTATAAGTTCTTTCCCAGCTGTTGTGATTGGCATCCGGGTAAACCGTAAAATAAACTGATGCATTAAAAGGTTTCACGGCATTGACCATTTGCTGATCCATTTCGACAGGCACCGAATTATCCAGGGCTCCGTGAAAGCACCATATAGGCGTATTGCGAAGCTTCCATGCCTCGCTTGTATCCCCGCCGCCGCAAATGGGAATGATGGCTGCAAATTCCTCGGGGTGTTTCATGGCCAGGGTCCATGTGCCAAACCCTCCCATACTCAGCCCCGTCAGGTAAATGCGTTCCGGGTCCGCACGGTAATTATTTTTGACATATTGCAGCAACAGATAGAGGTTTTCCGGTTCCCAGCCAACTGGGGCCGGGGCCTGCGGCGACACAATAATAAAAGGCAGTTTCCTGCCCGATGCCACCAGCATGGGGGGACCATGTGTTTTCACCTTTTCCAGATCACTGCCGCTCTCCCCACTTCCATGCAGGAATAGCAACAGGGGCCATCTCTTGAGGGTATCCTGGTTATAACCTTCGGGCAGGGACAGCAGAAAATCCGTTTCCCGGATAAATTTCCGGGCCGTTTGCTGGGCCCTGGCGGGAGACTGGGACAGAAACAGGATAAAAAACAGGGCCAGGGCTGGGAGGTGGGCTGACTTTTTCATACAGAGTTGGTAAAATGGACTGAAAAGATAAGGAATGCAGGCAAGATATGGGGGAAACCCGGAAAATTTATCCCTCCGGGACCCCTTTAAAAACCCTTAGCCCGCAGCAACGGATGTTGACAGGTGGCGGTACCAATAAGGCGGGTCCCCATGACCAGGAATAGCTTTCTTTTTTGGTATATTACGTGGCTATTAGGAACGTTATTTCCCATGTGGATTGCCAAAATACCAGGCCTGATTGTCTGCATGGTTGTAGCCATGGTTCCCTGCTTTGCCCAATTGCAAAGCGGTCCGGCTAACCTGTCCCCCAATTTCTGTGGCGTAAAGGCCTCTTTTTCACCAGGCCATGATTCGGTGGTCTCTGGCAGTTTTCAGGTTCATTTCACCAGTACCAGCCTGCATGCCACTTCTTTTTCCTGGTTTATCAACGGTGCCCTGGCTTCCAACAATAGTGACCTGCAGTGGGCAAACAACATACCCGGTCTCTATGAATTCAAACTGGTCGCTTCCAACGGGTCCTGTTGGGATACGGCAGTTTGCTATTATTTTTATCCGGGCAGCTATCCCGGGGACCGCCATAACCTGAGGGGATATTACGGGCCACCCGCCATTGATGACAATGCAACCTGTCTGCTTAGTACTAGCGGCGGCGGGTACCTGATGGGTGGATATGTCAACAGCGGATCCTCCTACACAACCAATGCAGATAACGGTTACCTTATCAAGACCGATGAATCCGGATGCATACAATGGTCAAGGATCATTCAATCCCAGGGGGACGGAAAAATCAGGACCATGACCGAACTCCAGGACCAGGGATTTGCCCTGCTGGGTTATAGTGACCTTAGCCAGTATCTGCTTCGGCTGGATGCCCGCGGAAATCAACTCTGGGCCAAAAACTATTCCATCCAGGGCATGCCCTTCGGCTTTACCCGCATTCGCCAGTCTCCGGACGGTGGTTTTGTCATGGCTGGCCCTGAATACGGGCTTATGGGCCTTACCACGGGCATGGTTGTCCTGCGAACCGATGGTTTTGGCAATATCCGTTGGAGCCGTTTTTATGCCAAATCCAGTGCCATGGGCACATCCTATTCACCCAACGATATTTTGCTTAAGGGCAATGATATTTATATTACCGGTCAGGTGGATCAGGCAGAAGGAACCATCAGCCATACCATACAGCAGGCCTCCGGTATTATCCTAAAAATCAATGATGCCACCGGCCAGACCCTATGGACCCAAAAATATGAACAGCAGGGGGTAGCCCTGTATCCCACCGATCTCCATTGGTATGGAAGCCGCATCCTGATGAATGCTGCGGAGGGCAATCCGGGAATTGAAAACCCCAACAATATCTACAGTTTGCTGGATACGGCAGGCCGGATGCTTCAAACCTATACGCTCTCCACCCCCTCGCTGAAATTTTACCCCGGTTCCCAGGTTATCCCCCAATCCAACGGGGACCTTTATTTCCTGAATGCGGGCTTTGAAATACTTAACCAGCAGCCATATATAGCCAATCACACGCTGTTTATAAAGATTGATTCTTCCGGTTTGGTAAAATGGGCCAAAGAATACGGCCATTATTCGGGGGGAGGCATACAGTATCCGGCCCTTGGACCAGAGGGAACCTTCGCCGGACTGGGTTCCGAGCTGGGAACCACCATTGCGTTTGGAAGTTCAAATTCCTATAAATTCCTGTTTCAAAAAATGGACTCCACCGGCCGGGATCCGGCGGGAAGTACCTGTAATTTTTCGTCCATCCCTGTCCGGGTGACCCCCGTTACAGCCACCCCCCTGACCTTCTCATGGACAACCGATTCAGTGATTTCCATCAAGCACTACGATACGCTCTATGTCCTGAGATCAGCCTATCCCCAGGTGCGCTATACCTGCCCCAGGGAATTTATCGATTCCTGCGCATTTATGAAATTATCCGGAGCGGCTTCTGTGTGCAATCTTGGCCAGAGCTATACCTACCTGGTTCATCGCAATTACGGCTGTAAGGAAATCCTGCAATGGTCGGTTTCCCCGGGGACCATCATCCTGGAGCAATCAGATACTGCCATCACGGTGAAGTTTCCTTCCTTTGGAAACTATACCATTGCCGCTATCCTGCCTTATGCCTGCTCACCGGTCAAAGATTCTGTATTGGTAAATGCTTCCTCTTCCGGTGGACTGCTGAATCTTGGGCCCGATACCAGCCTTTGCCCGGGCCAGGCGATCACCCTGCATGCAGGAAACCGGTTCCTTCAATACCGGTGGAACGATGGCAGCACAGATTCCACGTTAAGGGTAAATGCGGCAGGCCTGTATTGGGTCAGCGTAGTGGATTCTTGCAACAATGTGATTGCCGATACCGTGCACATTGTCACCGGCCATGGAGTTGCGCTCAACCTGGCATCCCAGCAGGTCATCTGCCAGGGAGATTCCATCCGCCTGGCGGCCCCGGAAGGCATGATTGGGTACAGATGGCAGCCTGATTATAATATAGACAACGATACCGCCCAGACTGTAATCATTCGTCCCCACAGGGATACAACCTATTTCCTGACGGTGCAGGGTCCTGCCGGTTGCCTGTCTACAGACAGCATCCGGGTTGAAGTGCTTGCTGCGCCTTCTATTTACCTGGGTCAGGATACCAGCCTATGCAGCGGAGACAGTATCATGCTGCACGCAGGCCCCGGATTTTCATCCTATCAGTGGAACAATGGTCTCCAATCCAGCGATATCACCGTTTCCCGGGCAGGAGTATATGTGGTGGTGGCCACCACCACCCAGGGATGCCGGGTCGCAGATACCCTGCGGGTGCGAAGCCTATTTGAAATTCCGCAGGTTCATCTGGATCAGGATAGCATTCTTTGTGCCGGTTCTGAAAGGATCCTGGATGCGGGCAATTTCAGCAGCTATTTATGGAATACCGGCAGTTTTATGCAAACCCTTGTGGTGCGGGATACGGGCTACTATCGTGTGGCGGTTACCGACCAACATCACTGCATAGGTTACGATTCCGTGCATATCAGTTCCCTGAGGCCCCCTCCCGCCCGTTTTTTGCCTGCAGATACGGCTGTATGTATTTACAGCGACCTTGTCATAACCCCATTGATGACCTTCGAACAGTATGGGTGGAATGACGGCCAGACTACACCTGCTATCCGGGTCAGTCAGCCGGGGACTTACTGGCTGGATGCAACAGATTTGAACCATTGCACCGGACGTGATAGCATCGTCATATCCGTCCGCCAATGCCTGAGCGGATTTTACGCCCCGGATGCCTTCAGCCCCAATGCAGATGGCCGCAATGATGTATTCAGACCCATACTGCTGGGCAGGGTGGAATCTTATGAATTCAACATCTACAACCGTTACGGCCAGTTGGTCTTCCATAGCAACCAGGCGGGCCATGGCTGGGATGGCAATATGGGTGGTAAACCAGCAGGGGCAGGGGCTTATGTATGGAAGTGCACATACCAGTTTCAGGGGGATCCAACAACTACCCGCCAGGGCACGGTGTTGTTGCTCCGGTAGTCCCTTTCCATATGGGGACAGGGGCTTTGCCTGCCCCAATACATTCCATATAAATCACTCCGTCAGGCCCTTCCTGATCGGAGACCTGTAAGCGTCCATTGCTGTTATTACCTTCACTTTATTGGAGGAATTTGTCAGGGTTGGGTATGAAATTGAGAAAAGCGCCCAGTTTGGCCTTGTATTTTTTTTTGTCCAGTTTATAATAAAAAGCCCCTTTTTTCGAATTGACCTTGTCTTTTTCCTTTTGTTTCACCAGCAGCCCGGTAGACAGGATCTTCCTGCTGAAATTCCGGTTGTCAAAGGTTGTATCATATACTCCTTCATAAAGGCTCTGGAGCTGTGGAATGGTAAATTTGGGAGGTAGCAGTTCAAAGAGTATGGGATGGAGGGCGGCTTTATATCGCAGTTTTTGCTGGGCCAGGGCAAGCATGTCCTCGTGATCAAAAATGAGCCTGGGTTTATCCTTTAGCAGGAACCATTCCGCATGGTATTCATCGTTGATCTGTTTTTCGTATTGATGGATATCAATGAGGGCAAAATACACCACCGACAGGGTCCGTTCGACGGGATCCCGGTGCGGATCCCCAAAGGTCTTTAGTTGTTCCAGGTAAACACCTTCCAGGCCGGTGAGCTGCTTGAGGATGCGGTCGGCGGCCTGCTCCAGGCTTTCATCCTGCTGGAGAAAACCTCCCATCAGGCTCCATTTGCCTTTTTCAGGTTTAAGGGCCCTTTGAACCAGCAGGAGTTTGATGTCATTGCCATCAAAACCAAATATGATACAGTCAATGGCAGTAAGGATATGAGTCTGTCCTGAATAACGCATACGGTTTTTTAGATTAGAGCCCTTAATTCTGTCTCTGCTGGTTTGCAATGACGGGTTGCCCAGCGGGATACGGGATTATTTGCAAAACCGGGTAACACAACTTGTTTTTTGCCGGGTCGGAAATGGGGAATTTGGCAACAGGTAATAGGCCACGGACCCCTATTAAAGGGACCGTGGCCTAAATCAGATGGCTACCAGAATTTCACATACAAAGCCATTAACACCAGCAAAATAATGATTATTAAAAACAGGGTAGAGGGCTTCAATTTGAACATCTCCTTGTCCAGTACAAATGAATTGGGGTTCACCTTCGGACCAGCCATACTCACACCAATCATGACCAGGACCGCAAAGAGGAAGGACCATCCCATACCGATCAAAAAGGGTATTTCATAGGCTCCTTTAGCGTTGCGGAAAGCCGTATACAGGAGGGTCTCGTTACCGAACCACTGGGGCGCGTAATTATTAAAAACAAGTGCCACAAAAAACCCGGTTACCAGTCCTGCAATGGCAGCTGCACCGGTGGTGCGCTTCCAGAACATCCCCAGGATGAACATGGCAAATATGCCGGGGCTGATCAGGCTGGTATATTTCTGTATAAACGTAAAACCGCCTTCACTGCTGATGCCCAGCAGATCATTCCAGGTAAAGGCCAGCGAAAAGAACATGGCTGCCATTATGGTGGCACGCCCGATCCAGACCATTTGCTTTTCGGTAGCATCCTTCCTGATATACTTTTTATAGATATCCAGGGTAAATATGGTGGATATGCTGTTGGCTTTTCCGGCAAGGGAGGCTACAATGGCGGCTGTCAGGGCAGCCAGTGACAAACCTTTCAATCCATTTGGCAGAAAGCCCAGTATAGAGGAATAGGCATTGTCCGGGTTGAATTTACCACCAGTGGACATTTCGGCCTGAAGGGAACCGTTCTTAAACAGGACGAAAGCGGCAATGCCCGGAAGCATGACGATGATGGGCATCATCAGTTTCAGGAGTGCAGCAAAGAGGATGCCGTTTCGGGCGGTCTGGAGATTGGCTCCCAGGGCGCGCTGGGTTATGTATTGATTACATCCCCAGTAATTCAGGTTGACAATCCACTGTCCGGCAAAATACATGGCAATGCCCGGTAATATGAGGTATTTATTGACATCGTTTTGCGGGGTATGAATATCAGGTTTGGCCAGTATCATGTGGAAATGGTCGGGAGCATCCTTTAGCAACTGGTTGAACCCCGCCAGCGCATTGCTGCCCAGCCCGAACTTTTCACTGACCATGGTAAGAGCCACGTAGGTGGTAACCAATCCGCCAATGATGAGAACCAGTACCTGGATCACATCAGTATAACCGATCACCTTCATTCCGCCCAGGGTAATGAAGACGGCAAAAATAGCCAGGCAAACCATGATCTCATGCAGGTAATGGCCGCCTGTGAGGTTATTGATGGCCAGCGCGCCCAGGTACATGATGGAAGTGATATTTACACAGATATACAGAAAAAGCCAGAAAATTGTCATGATCATGCTGACTGTTTCATTATAGCGCGTCTTGAGAAACTGGGGCATGGTGAATATCTTGTTTTTCAGATAAACCGGCATGAACCAGACGGCCACAATGATCAGGGCCAGTGCGGCAATCCATTCATAGGCTGCCACGGCAATACCTACAAAAAAGCCATTACCGCTCATTCCGATGAACTGTTCGGCAGAAATATTGGAGGCGATCAGGGAGGCGCCAATGGCCCACCAGGTGAGTGAGCCTTCAGCCAGGAAGAAGTCATGTGTGTCTGTAACCTTTTTTTTCTTTCGCTGGTATATCCAATAGCCGTAGCCGGCAACGATGAAAAAATAAATAATGAAAACAAGATAATCGGCGCTTACCAGTTTGTTGTGCATAGCAATCGAATCGTTAAATGTTAAAGTTTTTGGTTTTCTATGAAGCGCAGGACAGCGCGTACATGTTTATGAATTGAGTTGGTAATATACTTCATTCCATCGTATTTCATTCCTAAATTGATAGATGTCCGTCTTTTTCCCGATGACCAAACATTCGACCCCTGCCATATCAGCGAAATCCTGCAGATGTTCGGCCTGCAGATTCTGACTATAGCAGGTATGATGGGCCCCTCCGGCCAGTATCCAGGCTGCGCACCCTGTTTTCATATCCGGGTAAGGCTTCCACAACACCCTGGCCACCGGCAATTTGGGCAGCGCATATACGGGTGCTACGGCCACCACCTCATTGACCAGTAGACGAAAACGGTTTCCCATGTCAATCACCGATGCGTTGATGGCCGGACCGGCCGCCGTATTGAAAACAAGGCGAACCGGATCGGCTTTGCCGCCGATCCCCAAGGGATGAATTTCACAGGAAGGCCGGCCATCTGCAATACTCTCACAGATCTCCAGCATATGGGAGCCCAGCACGAGCTGGTTATTGGGATCAAAATGATAGGTATAGTCTTCCATAAAGGAATTCCCGCCCTTCAGGCCACTGCCCATTACCTTCATGGCCCTTACCAGGGCAGCGGTTTTCCAGTCGCCTTCCCCGGCAAAACCATAGCCTTTATTCATCAGTCTTTGTGCGGCAATGCCGGGCAACTGTGTCATACCGTGCAGGTCCTCAAATGTGTCTGTGAACCCCTTAAAATTCCCATCCCTGAGGAAAAATTCCAGGCCCAGTTCAATTTTTGCGGCTTCCAGCAGGGATGAATGTTTCTCTCCGCCCTTGTGCAGGGCAGGGGACAGGATATAGGTGTCTGCGTATTCTGCCGCCAGACGTTCTGCCTCTGCATCACTAACCTGATTGATGATACGGACCAGGTCCCCTATCCCGTAAGTATTCACCGAATACCCGAATTTCATTTCAGCTTCCACTTTATCACCTTCGGTTACGGCTACATTTCGCATATTATCCCCAAACCTGGCGAACCGGGCATTCTGCCAGTCATGCCAACCCGCCGCAGCCCTTGTCCACTGGTCGATCTGTTCGAGTGACTGTATATCCTGCCAGTGCCCTGCCACTACCTTTCGGCCCATTCTCATGCGGCTGGTCATAAAACCGAATTCCCGGTCTCCGTGCGCGCTCTGGTTGAGGTTCATGAAATCCATGTCGATCGTTCCCCAGGGTATATCCCGGTTGTACTGGGTATGAAAATGAAGGAGTGGCTTCTGCAGCAGCTTCAGCCCACGGATCCACATTTTAGCCGGTGAAAAAGTATGCATCCATACCATGATACCAATGCAGCTGCTGCGGTTGTTGGCCTCCTGGCAGACCGCCGTGATTTCTTCGGCAGTCTTGACGGTAGGCTTAAATACAATGCTTACCGGGATGCGCGGTGAATCATGGAGCGATGCGGCAATTTCCTGTGCATGGGCCGCCACCTGGTTCAGTGTTTCCGGTCCATATAAGTGCTGACTTCCGGTTACAAACCAGACTTCCAAATCTTTGAGTATAATCATCTTAGTTTATTAAATATTTAGTGAATGCTGGGATCAATTCTATTGGTAAATTCGTTCCCGAAGACCCTCATCAGAACAGCCGGGGGATGGAGCCTTGTGGATTTGGGGTTGTCTGCCTGGTCCCCGACGGAATGGCCAAAAAAAGCGGCTATTCACTGGCCGTAATAGGCATCCGGTCCATGCTTTCTTTGGAAATGCTTTTGGATGAGCGATTCTTTGAGCCTGGGTGCAAAGGGTTTAACCTGTTCGGTTATAAATGCCATTTTTGCCAGATATTCCAAAACTGCGCTGTTGTGAACGGCTTTTTGCGCATCGATGCCCCATGTAAAGGGGGCATGATTGCCCACCAGTATCATTTCCAGGTGTTCATAACTGATGTTTTTTTCACGCAGGCAATCGATTATCTGCAGTCCCGTCTGGTATTCATAATCGCCTTCAATCCTGTAATCCTCCATGGGCGGGGCGCAGGGTATGTCATGGGTGGTATGGTCAGCATGCGTGGTTCCGTAAATGGGGATGTCCCGCTGGGATTGGGCCCATGCTGTGGCATAGGCAGAATGGGTATGAGCAATCCCCCCCGTCTTTTCCCATGTTTTATAGAGCAAGGCATGCGTTTTACTGTCCGAAGAAGGACGAAGCTTTCCTTTTACGACTGTACCTTCAAAATCCACAATGACCATCTTGGATGGTGAGAGTTCTTTGTAGGGCACCCCGCTGGGCTTAATGGCAAAGACCCCCAGGTCATGGTCGGCCTGGCTCACATTGCCGAAAGTGAGGATGACCAGGTCCAATTTGGGAAGCTCCAGATTGGCCTTATATGCAGCTTCCTGGATATGTTCATATTTACTCATAGTACTATCTTGTTTCATAATGGACTGCGCACCCTTCCAACAAGGGATGCCAGCATATTTTTATTTTGATCCGCCCCATCCTGATTCTATGAAATGACCGAATTGTTTATATTTATTATATCTGCGGTTCAGGATTGCTGCATGCCCCGGAACCGGCGAATAGGTTTTATCAAAACCTTGTCCCATATGCAGCATGGCATCCTCCACCCTGGGATAGATGCCCGCCGCTGTAGCGGCGAACATGGCAGCGCCCATGGCACAGGTTTGTTCCGAACGGTGAATGCGGATGGGCATATTGATGGCGTTGGCCAGCATCTGCATGATGAAGGGTGATTTTCTGGCAACGCCTCCCAATCCGATCAGCCCCCTGACCGGGATGCCCTCCGATTCAAACCTCTCCACAATGGACCTCGCCCCAAAACAGGTGGCCTCTGCAATGGCCCTGAAAAATTTCGGGGCATCCGTTCCCAGGCTTAGTCCCAGTACGGCACCCTTCAGCAGCTGATTGGAATCAGGGGTTCGCCTTCCATTGAACCAGTCCAGGGCCAGTTCATCCTCCTCTTCCAAAGGCAAAAGAGCGGCCTGGTCGCTCAGGGCCCCTATCATACGGGCGGACAGATCGGAGCTGAATGATTTCAGGTCTCCGGGGGAGATAAAAGGGGAATCGGGTAACATATGTTTGATGGGCCAGGAAAGTAACTCGCGGAACCAGGCATAAGCATCACCAAAAGCAGACTGACCGGCTTCCAAGCCCATCATGCCTGGTATAACAGAGCCGGGTACCTGTCCGCAGATACCCCTGACCAGCTTTCCTTTCACTTCCTCCATAGGTGCTACCAGCATATCGCAGGTGGAGGTTCCCATCACCCTGCTTAAATGATAGGGTTCAATCTGGCCGCCTACGGCACCCATATGGGCATCAAAAGCACCAATCCCGACAATAACGCCTGTACCCAGCCCAAGTCTGGAGGCCCATTCGGGGCTCAGGGTTCCAGCCTGCTGGTCAGCAGTATGGGTCTGTCGGAATAAACGGTCCGTAAAACCATCCAGCAGGGGATCTAGGGATGCGAAAAATTCATTGGGGGGCAAGCCGCCGAAGGCTTCCGCCCATAGGGCTTTATGTCCGGCAGAGCATACTCCCCTTCTCATTTTCATGACATCCTGGCCACCGGTGAGTAAAAAGGGGATCCAGTCACAATGCTCAACAAATGAGTAACAGTGTTTCCGGATCTCATGATCTGACCGGAGCAATTTGAGCAGTTTGGCCCAGAACCATTCCGAGGAATAAATTCCGCCCACAAACTGTAGGTAATTCACCTTAAAGCCAGCGGCATGGCGGTTGATCTCGGCCGCCTCCTGGACAGCGGTATGGTCTTTCCATAAGACAAACATGGCGTTGGGGTTCTGCCCGAAACCAGGCAGCAGTGCCAGGGGCGTTCCACTTCGGTCCACCGGGGCCGGAGAGGAGCCGGTCGTATCAATGGAAATGGCGCGGATGACATCAGCCGTCCCCGGCCCGGCCATGGACAGGCATTCCCAGATGGTGGATTCCAGTCCTTCTATATAGTCCAGCGGGTGTTGCCGAAACTGGTTAAGCTCGGGATTGCAGTAGAGGCCGTCTTTCCATCTGGGATAATAATAAACAGCGGCACTGATCTGTGAGCCGTCGGAAGCATCAACAATGACTGAACGGACGGAATCCGTTCCAAAGTCCACTCCGATGACGTAGTTTTTTATTTTCATATGACAATTACTGTCAAAATAACATTTATTTCCGGAATACAAAAAATTATTCACCCAAATAATCGGAGTGAACGCTCAAGGGGCAACAGCCTGGCCGACCTTTTCTATGCAGCCAAACCGGATCGGAAGACAAAGAAATAAATGTGATATCGACAATAAAATGTTTTTTTTCTATACATTCGGTATCCGTGCGGCCATAAATTCCGGCGTTACGCAAACCGGTATGTGACCGGTTCTGAAAGCTGTCACGGCGAATCGGTTCAATCATCCCAAAATCAACGGCTTCCAAATGAGAATACTTCATCTCCTGGTGCTCCTTTGCATTACTCTGAAAGGGTATTCACAAAACCGGATTACACTGCTTTCCGACTCGGCGGGCGCTGTGATCAGCCGTAATATTTATGGTCATTTCGCCGAACATCTAGGCCATTGCATTTATAACGGCTTTTATGTAGGGGATACCAATCGGGAGATCCCCAATACGCAAGGGGTCAGAAACGATGTCATCGCAGCCCTGAAGAACCTGCAGATACCTAACCTGCGCTGGCCGGGCGGGTGTTTCGCGGATACCTACCACTGGAAGGACGGTATCGGACCCAAGGGGGAGCGGCCTTCGATGGTCAATAAATGGTGGGGAGGGGTTACCGAAGATAACAGTTTTGGCACCCATGATTTTCTGAATATGTGTGAGCTCCTGGGGGCAGCTCCCTATCTCTCCGGAAACGTCGGCAGCGGAACGGTGCAGGAGTTATCCGACTGGGTGCAGTACGTGAATTTTGACGGCAAAAGCCCGATGAGTGAATTGCGGCGCAAAAATGGACGGGATAAACCCTGGGGTGTAAAATTCTGGGGCATTGGCAATGAGGCCTGGGGATGTGGTGGCAACATGCGCCCGGAATATTATGCGGACGAATTTCGCAAGTACACTACATTCATGGGGGAGGGTGTATTCAAAATAGCCTCCGGGGCCAGTTCAGCAGACTATAAATGGACCGAAACGCTCCTGAAGCAGATTCCCTTGGATATGGTCGACGGCATTGCCCTCCACCATTATTCTGTCATTGACTGGGATAAAAAAAGTTCAGCCACCCGCTTTACGGAACAGGAGTATTTCCTGACCATGCAGCAGGCTATACGGATGGAAGAACTCATCGGCAAGCATACCGCGATCATGGATAAATATGATTCCGCTAAAAAGGTGGCCCTGGTCGTCGACGAATGGGGTGGGTGGTATGATGTGGAAACCGGCACCAATCCGGGTTTTCTGTTTCAGCAAAATACCATGCGCGATGCCATGATTGCAGGCACCACGCTGAATATTTTCAACAATCATGCGGACCGGGTCCGGATGGCCAATCTTGCCCAGACCGTCAATGTGCTGCAGGCTGTTATTCTGACCAGGGGTGAAAAAATCCTGCTGACTCCAACCTATCATGTCATGGAAATGTACAAGGTTCATCAGGATGCTACCCTAATACCCCTGAGGGCGGCGGTCAATAACTATATCGTCGGTAATCAGAAACTGCCAGCCGTATCCACCTCGGCTTCCCGAGACAGCAATGGGTTTGTCCATATTTCAATGGTCAACATAGATATTCATGCCACACAGGAGTTGGATATTGATTTAAAGGGATTACAGGTTCATTTCATCAGCGGGCGTATCCTGGTTTCAAAGAAGATACAGGACTGCAATACATTTGATTCCCCTGAGCATGTGAAGCCGGTGGCCTTTAACCAGGTTCAGGAAAAGGGTGGGACTCTGCATGTCTCACTTCCTCCGGGTTCGGTGGTTGTTCTGAAACTGCATGGAGGCAGACCCTGACAGGCAATTTGTATATAAAACAAAAAAATATGAAACGATTGACTTTGTATTCTGCGCTGATGTCCGGTGTTTCGCTCATGGGAATGTCCTGCGGCAATAACCCTACCGAGGTACCCGTGTCCAAGCCGTCGGGTATCCATCCGGCCGGTATTGTCAAGACCCCCTGGGGACATACAGATGGCAGGGAGGTATCCTTATATACACTCACCAATTCCAAGGGAGATCAGGTGCAGATCAGTGATTACGGCGGTACGGTGATTTCCTGGAAGACCCCGGATAAAAACGGCCAGCGGGCAAGCATAGTCGTTGGAATGGACAGTCTGCAGGACTATTTACAAAAACCCCCTTATTTCGGCGCACTTGTAGGCCGCTATGGCAACAGAATAGGAAATGCCTCCTTCGAACTCGAAGGGAAAAAATACCAACTGGCTGCCAACAACGGCAAAAATGCCCTTCACGGCGGCCTGAAGGGGTTTGACAAAGTGGTATGGAATGCTGCCTTTTCCAGTGATACCGTTCCAGCACTTACACTTACTTATACCAGTAAGGACGGGGAGGAGGGGTATCCCGGTAATTTGCAGGTGGAAGTCAATTACAGGTTGAATGACGAAGGGGCCCTGGATATTGAATACCAGGCCCAGACCGACAAGCCGACCCCTGTGAACCTTACCAACCACAGCTATTTTAACCTGACCGGCCAGGCCGGCACGCCCATTGAAAACCTGGTACTGCAGCTCGATGCGGCTCATTATACGCCCGTGGATACCAGCCTGATTCCGACCGGGGAAATTAAGTCGGTGGCGGGCACTCCCTTTGATTTCACAAGTCCCAAAAGGATTGGGGCGGACATCGGTCAGGTGCCGGGAGGTTATGACCATAATTTTGTCCTAAACCACCCGGGGGACTTTACCAAACCGGTTGCCACCCTGGTAGATTCCGTCAGCGGCAGGAAACTGCAAGTCTTTACCACCGAGCCGGGACTGCAGTTTTACACGGGCAATTTCCTGGATGGAAGGTTCAAAAGCCAGGATGGTAAACCCATTAATTTCAGGACGGCCCTGTGCATGGAAACACAGCATTTTCCGGACTCTCCCAACAAACCGGCCTTTCCATCAACTATTCTTAAACCCGGCGGGAAATTTCATTCAATAACCAGGTACCAGGTCAGTCTGATTCCATAAAACCGGGAATATCTGCCGGTACCTGCAAACTTTCATGATTTCCACGCTGCCCGGAGCTGGGGAAAATGTATAGGATAAATTGAGTTGGCTGGCCAGGCAGACCTGAATGCAGGGGAATCGGGGGAGTGGGAGACTGTCTGCGGAGTGCCAGAGCCGTCAAGGGATGTATGTCCATGGGATAGCCATGACCGATGCCAGTGGCCAAATCAGCGTCCCTGCTGCTGAGAATAGGTACTGAGGCGAGCCATGGAAAAAGCAGTCACAAATTTCAAAGATTACATTTAATTTTATCAGCGCGACGCATGAAAGGACGGAATGGCCCTGAGCTGCGAACCCGGGCTGATAGTTGAGCAGGCCTTGGGGGAAGAAAATGCTAAAAAACTGTACAAGATGACATATTTACCAGATTCCCGACGCTATGAATCCATGAAATACAACCGTTGCGGGAACAGCGGCCTCCATTTGCCCCTGCTTTCCCTGGGGTTATGGCATAATTTCGGCGGTGTCGATGTGTTCGAAAACGGCCGCAAAATTATCCGTCACGCCTTCGACAAAGGGATTACCCATTTTGACCTGGCAAATAATTATGGTCCCCCTCCCGGTTCTGCAGAACAGCAATTTGGAGAGATTCTCAAAAAGGACTTCGGCGGCAATCTCCGGGATGAACTGGTTATTTCCACCAAGGCCGGATACCTTATGTGGCCTGGCCCCTACGGGGAATGGGGTTCAAGAAAATACCTGATTTCCAGTCTTGACCAGAGCCTCAAGCGCCTGCAGCTTGATTATGTGGATATTTTTTATTCCCACAGGCCGGATCCGGTGACGCCCCTGGAAGAAACCATGCATGCCCTGGCAAGCATCGTGCAGCAGGGGAAGGCCCTCTATGTAGGATTGTCCAATTACAGGACTTCAGAAGCCGTGCGTGCGTTCGAGATTTTAAAAAGCCTGGGAACGCCCTGTATCATACACCAGCCCAAATATTCGATGTTTGACAGGTGGGTTGAAGAAGACGGCCTGCTGGATGCCCTGCAGCAATATGGGGTTGGCTGCATTCCATTTTCCCCGCTTGCCCAGGGACTGCTGACCAACAAATACCTGGGAGGGATACCCGAAGGATCACGGGCTGGTAAAGCCCATGGGTTCCTGAAAGCAGCGGAAATAACCCCGGAAAAAATAAATACCATTCAGCAGCTGAACCAGCTGGCCGGCAAACGCGGACAGTCTCTGGCCCAGATGGCCCTGACCTGGCTACTCAAGGACCAACGGGTTACTTCCGTACTGATAGGAGTAAGCAGTGTGGAGCAACTGGATGACAACCTGGCCTGTCTTCAGAACACCCGTTATGAAAGCGGGGAACTACAGGAAATTGAAAGTATACTGCGTTCCTGAAGTAAGTCTGAGGATATAAAAGTTGGTGAAAATCAAAGCGGGTAGCCCTTTTGCTAAGGACTACCCGCTTTTGGTAATATCAGGAAGTTTTATCAGTATGGAAGAATCTTGGTAAATGACAGCCCGCCAGCATTCACCCGGACTACTTTGAAGTAATAGGTGCCTGATCCAGGGCAGGTGGTCACATCGCCGTTGGCATCAAGGCCATAGGTCACGGTAGTGGTGATGTTATCTGACCTCAGAACCTGATTCTGACCACTGACCAGCCTGAAATCACAATCCTGGCGGATAACTTTGGGCTGGGAAATCAGTGATTCGAATTCTACACCGAACCGGTTTGTCCCCCATTCGGCCACATCGCTGTTGCCCAGGGAATCGGTGTGCGTTCCGGTGGTTGTTATCACCACACCATTGGAATAGGAATATACACGCTGCTTGGACACATTCCAGCTGCGCTGTGAACCGTTGTCAAAGGTAACAACCAGGTTGCCTGTAATAGTATGGGTAATGCCACCGAGCGTTGCCAGGTCAGCCAGACGGCCTCCACTCACGTTGGTAAGTGTCTTTGAACCGTTGATCACAATACTCTTATTGTCACGTACCCTGGTAATCTTTAGGTTTTGAATGGATAAGGTTACCTGTGCGCCGGCATCCTTCCAATAAACTCCGGTGGGAATGGATATCACCACCACGCCAGTGCGGGTGCGGTTGCCCCAGCAGTTGGAGCCGTTGTAATTTATGGTCACAGACCGTACGCCAAGGGTATCCTGCACGGTAACGGTTGCGTCACAAATCAGCCCTCCGAGGTTATTGTTTGAACCCCCGGAAGTCCCAAATCCATTGGTAGTCACATCTCCGCTGCCGGAAATACTGTTGCCAGCAATTGCTGTGGAACCGTACATGGCCGTATTGGCATCGGTTGTAACCGCATCAGATTCATTGGACACCATCGCCTGATCATCGGCTTGGGTCTGCAATTGGGAGGTAATGGTTGAGTTGGAACCAGAGCTGCCGCTGTTTTTACTGCAGGCAAAGACCAGGGTAAAAAAGGAAATACCCAGAGCCAGGCGAAAAATGTTGATTGTTTTCATAAATACTTGAGTTGATTTTTATATAAGATGCTTTTAAAGGGTTAAAGTTTAAAAGCGGTAAAATAATTCTTTAATTGGCTAAATACCAATGGGATAGGGTGAGGTATCCTGAGATGGCCGGGTTTGGAAAGGGGAATTTGGCCCCAAAAAGGTCCCGCTAACCCAAAAAGGTCATGTCCTCGGCGGATAATGGGATGCTGGCCGATTGCAGGTTTTCCTCCATGTGGACCAGAGAAGAAGTCCCCGGAATAGGAAGAATCCAGGGTGAATAATGCAATAGCCAGGCAATGTGCAGTTGAGCCGGAGTAATGCCATAACGGGAGGCCAGGCTTGCAATCCTGTCATCTTCCACTGTAAGGGAGGTTACCAGGGAAAAGAAGGGGGTCAATGGGATATGATGGGTTTCGCATAGTCTGAGTACCTCTGCGCCACCCTTGGTTTCCCCATGAGGGCCTTTGAGTGTTTGCCGCTGGTGATAGCCAAACAGGTTCTGCACCGTGGCTACCGGTCCCATCCTCATAGCCTCCTTTAATTGATCAGGGGTCACATTGCTCAGGCCAACATGGAGGATCTTCCCCTCTTTCTGCATGGCAAACATGGCATCCAGTGAAGCGGCGAAAGGAGTCCCATGATCGTGGGGCATGACCCTGAAATGTACCAATGGCAGCTGCTCAAGCTTTAAATGTTTCAGATTATCTTCCACACTTAAGCGGAGCTCCCTGGGAGTCGCATAAGGGATCCAGCTTTTGTCATCTCCTCTTTTTGCACCCACTTTGGTACAAATGACAAGATCCGTCGGATATGGGTAGAGGGTCTCCACAATCAGTTGGTTAGTCACGTAGGGACCATAGTAATTGGCGGTATCCAGAAAGTTAACACCCATCTCCAGGGCTCTTATCAGGACTTTTTTGGCCATGGAGCGGTCTGCCGGCTCTCCCCATATGTCTGTACCGGTCAGTCTCATGGTGCCATAACCCAGTCTGCGAACCTTTAGGGGAGATGGGGAGGAATCACCAATTACGATGGTGGAAGGCGGAGCGCAAAAAGAGTTCGACATGGGTTTTTGACTAATGAAATGGCAAGTTAGCATTTTCCGGCTCTCATATTGTCCATCATGGAAAAGGCTGTTGTGTTATATGGGTCAGTGGGAGGGGGAATGTATCAAACATGGACGGGCAGTTTAACAAAAAATTGGATGTCCTAATTATTAGGAACGCATAATTATTTGAATATTTAATGCAAAATTATTCACCATGCCAATCCTACATGCGGGCTGGATTTTACTGATCCAGTTATTGCTCATCATGCTTCCTTGCCCTGGGTTATATAAGATGTTTGTAAAGGCAGGCGTACCCGGATGGAAAGCTTTGGTACCATGGTATAATACATGGATGATGGTTTCTATATGCAAGGGTCCGCGGCATTTGTTTTTTTTACAATTTATTCCCATTGCCGGATGGTTTGCCACACTGGCCCTGTTCGTGGAATTTGTTAAGTCATTTGGTAAGTTCCGTTTTTACCAGCATACCCTGGCAGCCCTTTTGCCGGTTTTCTATTTTTCCTATCTGGGCTTTAATGACAGCGAACATTTTCGCGGAGCGGGGGCCATCCGGTCGCACCGAAAAACATGGTACAGGGAATGGGCGGATGCAGCCGTATTTGCAGTCATTGCTGCTACCCTGATCAGGACATTCGTATTTGAGGCGTATGCCATTCCTACCGGATCCATGGAAAAAACCCTGCTGGTTAAGGATTATTTATTTGTGAGTAAATTCAGTTACGGGACCAGACTTCCCAATACACCACTTGCACTTCCATTTGTTCATAATACATTGCCTTTGAGTAGTTCCCCTTCCTATCTTACCTGGATCAAGATACCCTATGTCAGGTGGTTTTCAAGTCCGGTCCGCCGACAGGACGTGGTGGTATTTAACCTCCCGGTA
Organism: uncultured Bacteroidota bacterium; assembly: GCA_903906365.1. Lineage (GTDB taxonomy): Bacteria > Bacteroidota > Bacteroidia > Chitinophagales > Chitinophagaceae > Puia. The sequence goes on from CAIVKC010000024.1 coordinate 160,058, forward strand.
GGGGACAGTACCATTATTCTGGAAGAGTATGGCACCAAGGACCTTTACTATGATGTCATACGGAGGGCGGGTGGTGGCAACCCGGACCAGGGAAGAAAGATGGTTTTACAAAACCCCCAGGATTACCCCATTATTGTAAGGCCGGTTGATAAGCAGGACAATTACATCAAGCGGTACACTGCCCTTCCCGGCGATACCATCCTGATCACCAAAGGGGTCGTTTCTGTCAATGGCGTTGCCGAAAAGATGCCGCCGCATGCCCAGACCTATTATTATGTTCAAACGGCCGGACAGCCCCTGGATGACAACGAGATGAAGGAACAATATGATGTGGATATACATAACCCCGAAGAGTTCCAGCTGACAAACAGTCTAAACCTGTATCGTGTGTTACTCAGTGCACAGGCCGTGGAAGCCATGAAGACAAGCGGGCTGGCAAAAAGCATATCCCCTGAACCCAGCGATCTGACCGGGCAGGAACAGGTATTTCCCTACGATCAGCTGCACCACTGGACACTGGATGATTTCGGGCCACTGTGGATACCCCGGAAGGGCGCGACCCTGAAACTGACTCCGGAAAACTACAGTCTTTACCAGCGGGCTATCAGAACCTATGAAGGCAATTCTTTGGAAAGAAGAGGAGATAAGTTCCTGATTAACGGGGTGGTAACGGAGCATTACACTTTTCACATGGACTACTATTGGATGATGGGTGATAACCGCCATAATTCCCAGGATTCCCGTTATTGGGGCCTTGTTCCGGAAGACCATATTGTAGGTAAGGCAGCCTTCATTTTCATGAGTCTGGGTCAAAACAGTATCCGATGGGACCGGCTTTTCAGAAGCATTAAATAAGCAGGGTGCCCCGCTTGTTGCTTTGCCGGCTCCATACCCGCCGCCATTCCTTTCCTTCCAGGATAAATCCGCGATGCCCGAAAGCCAGGTTGTTTTTATCGGGTGTACCTTCCGGATAGAAATTGCCGTTATTAAAATCATTTACCTCACTTACGGGCTGGCATTCAAACTGTTGGCCTATTTATTACATATTTTAATACTATATAATGATATGTAGCAGTTGGGTGAACAAATAAATAATTTTAATTTAGGTAACTTTTTGAATTAGAGCAATCCTATGAGGTATATACTTTTAATGATATTGGCCGGCTGCCTGCAGTCGGCAGGCTGCCCTACACCGGTACCCGAACCCCTTCAAGCTGTGTTTAGGTATCATGGCTCCATTATTATGGCCGTCAAATGTAGTGACGGCATCATCATGGTTGCCGATTCCAGGGTTTTTTACCAGGCACCCCCGCCCGACAATACCCTGCTAGCCTATGAGGACGGACTGCCAAAAATATTTCCCTTAAAGAAGTTTGCGCTGGCCATCGCCGGGGATATGTCAGATGGTGAAACAAGAATCCAGAAGATTGTCACGGATTTCGACAGATCAGGAGCAACCTACAGTACACCGGATGAATGCCTTTATAAATTCGGACTTTTCACCAGGGATAAATATCCCAATTATTTCAAGAGCCTTGATAAGAACATCGTCCTGGCTGCCGGATATTCACCCGCCGCCACACTGGCCGTCCTGGTGCACAATGAAACCTATGTAATTTCCGACAAGAACTGGACTTCCAATCTTAGCTCCGAACTGGATTCCCTGCACCTGTTTGGTTCATCGGTTTTGAGCAGGTGTAAACCGGTTGCTGATACGGCCGAGGCTGCGATGAAAGCCTATATCCGGATGGCCCATAAAGAAAATGAAATGGGAGGGCTTTTTTCTGTGTTGAAAATCCGACCTGATAACTCCTATACCTGGCAAAAAAATGATTTTACGGGCAACGGATTTCTCACAGAGTGTGAAGCCAGTAAAGCCTATTATAACAAGAAGATAAAGCTTCATTTTCCGGAACCCGGTAATAAAAAGCTGATGGACGGTCTCAATAATATTATCTGGCTCAAATGCATTACCAAACGCCATTAAACGGGAATGGGATTTCCGTTCTCCTGTCCGGATCTGCATACTATCGTTTTCTATAGATCACCGTACGGCCATAGGCTCTGCCATTACCAAGCATGATTGATCCCTAAAGGACATTACGGGCCATAGCCCGCTCTTTAAAGTGGTCAACAGGGGCGAGTACGCCCCTCGGATTTACCTGATGGCTGCAGCCATATTATCCAAAGAAATGATTGAGTGCTTTGCCTACCCCGTCTGCATTGTTGGTGTCCGTAATATAATCCGCTGCGTCTTTTACTTCCTGGGGTGCGTTACCCATGGCAATGCCTTTACCGGCAAATGCAATCATTTCTTTGTCATTGTAATTATCGCCGATGGCTATTATTTCCGATCTGTCCATTCCGAACTCCTTAATAAGCAGTTGGACTGCCCTGGATTTGGAGGCATCTGTATTCATGACCTCCAGGTTGGTCGGCTGTGATGTATAGATATTCAAGGCAGGATACAGGGATTTTGCCAGCTGCTCGGCGGCCTGTATGGGAGTAGGCTCATTCATAATGAGTATTTTATTGGGGCCGGTCTGGTGTTCGGTGAGGTAAGCGGCAATTTCTTTAAAAGGCTGTATACTGATTTGAACATCCAGGATTTTTTGTTCATGTTCTACCCATTTATTATTGGATTCGGAAAACCATACCCGGTCCACATAATAGATGATGGTGGGAGTAATACTTTTTATTTCCTGGGTAATGGCGGCTGTTGTGGGAAGATCGATATTGGACTTGAACAGGATTTTTTCCCCTGAGACAATATAACCTCCGTTGAGGCTTGCTATTGGATAGTCCATGGTCCCAACCATTCTGCCCACCGGGATGATGGCATCCAGGGGCCTGGCTGAAACCAGGATAACCGGCACCCCTTTGGACATGACTCTTCGTATGGCTGATTTGGTCAGCTCTCCAACCGTGTGGTCTTTTCTTAAAAGGGTTCCATCCAGGTCAATAAAAATGGCTTTATACATTTTTAAGATTTTTATTTGGTATTATTTTTCATCAGGAACGGCAAGTTAAGCTGTTTTCCAAATTCCAGGAAAGGTCATTTGCCAATCCGCTCCCTTCATAGGTGGGTTGCAGATCGGAGCATTCCTGGTGGAAGGTTTTGGGTAATCCTGCCCGATAGAGCGGGGGCCGTGCCATTTGGTTAATAGGTGCTCTTAAAAATAAAGCTTGCAGTCAAAAATGGACGGGGGCCTGATTGACATGGATAGATCTTTCCATGCAAAATAAACATGGCGTTGCGCAATTTGCACGAAAAGGCGTAGGACGCCTTGCATGCGGGGGGAAGCGAATTTTAGAAAACAGGTCGGCTCCGCCGATACAATTCTTTTGTTTACCCTAGTCCTTTACTTCATATAAAGTAACCGGGTTGGCTTTGTGCTTGAGGCTGACCTCGCCAACCCTGACACAATGAAATGATTCTTTGACCTGCAAATAGGCGGCTTCGCTGATGATAATCTGCCCCGGTGATGCGGCACTCTGCAGCCTTTGGGCGGTATTGACCACATCGCCAATGACGGTATAATCCAGACGTCTCAGGTTGGCTGAGCCAATATTGCCTGAAATCATTTCTCCGGTGTTGATACCGATAGCCACATTGGGAGAAAAAAACAGATCACCGGACTCATTGGGGAGTTTTTCTATCTGGGCCTTGACCCCCAGACTGGCTTCGATCGCGCGGTCCAGATGATATTGGCCCCGAAATACCGCCATAATGGCATCTCCCATGAATTTATCTACATAACCATTCTGGGAAATGATTTCCTTGACCATGACGTCAAAATATTTATTGAGAAGGCTTACCACCACATCCGGTGAGGCTTTTTCGCTCAAAGAGGTAAAACCGCAGATATCCATGAAAACCACGGTGCCTTCCACCGTCTCGTTGAGCATCAGGGAGGATTCATACTCCCTGCGATTCATGAATTTGAGCACGGTTTCATCCACGTACATACGAAGGATATTGTTTTCCTTTATGGCTTTCAGGGTTTCACGAAGCTGGGCTACATGATGAATGGTCTTTTTCATGGTTAGTTCCAGGTCATCAAAATTAATCGGCTTTGTTAAAAAGTCGAATGCACCCCGGTTCATCGCAGTTCGAATGTTTTCCATGTCTCCATAGGCCGAAACAATGACCGACTTGATCAGCGGAGAGAGTTCGCTGAGTTTAGTGAGCAGGGTGAGTCCGTCCATCACAGGCATGTTGATATCACTCAGGACAATATCCACATCCGGATTTTGCTGGATTTTTTCCAGGGCTTCATGGCCATTTATGGCAAAAATAAATTCATATTGATTTTCCCTTATCTGTTTGCGGAATTTCTGTTTGATCAGAATTTCCAAATCCGTTTCATCGTCTGCTACTAATATTTTGGCCATCAGGCTTTGTTTTTTAATTTTTCCTTAAGCAAATTAAAGTCGATGGGCTTGGTCAAAAAATCATCCGCCCCCAGGGAAATGGCCTGATTATAGTTTTCTGAATCCCCATAGGCGGTTACCATCATAACTACGGGAGCGGGCGGAGGGGGCGCCTCGAATTTATGCTTGATCTGCCGAAGCAGTTCCAGGCCACTCATGCCAGGCATATTGATATCTGAGAGAATCAGTACCGCTTCGTGCTCCGGGTTGTTGAGGTATACCAGGGCTTCCTCGCCGGAAAAGGCAAATTCGAATTCCATCTCACCGTTTCTGATTTCTTTTCTGAAACGCTGTTCAAAAAGCGCCTGAATATCTCTTTCGTCATCGACCACCAGAATTTTCATGGTATTTAAATATATAAAAGGCTAAAATAAGTCTTCGCCATCAAATAGGTAAGATTATAATAAATTCCGTAAATGATCCCTCCGCTGTTTCGGCGCGGATGGATCCGCCATGCCCTTTGGTAATGATATCATAACTCAGCGAGAGGCCCAGTCCTGTTCCCTCGCCGGAGGGCTTGGTTGTAAAAAAAGGCTGGAATATTTTTTCCTTTACCGCTGCAGGAATTCCGTTGCCGTTATCGCGTATGCGGATTTCCACTTTTTTATCCATTTTCCGGGTAACCACCCATACGGTGGGTTCGTAATTGTCTGGGGATAGCTTCTTTTTTTCAGCCACTGCATAGAAGGCATTTGTAAGCAAATTGAGCAGTACCCTTCCTATTTCCTGGGGAACGACGGATATCTGGCCGATGGTAGGGTCGAAATCCGTTTTCATGGAGGCATTGAAGGACTTGTCCTTGGCCCTGAGCCCATGGTAGGTAAGTCGCAGGTATTCATCGGCCAGCCCGTTGAGGTCCGTAGGTTCTTTGAGTCCGGAACTGCTTCTGGAATGCTGCAACATGCCTTTGACAATGGCATCCGCCCTTTTTCCGTGCGTATTGATTTTCTGCTGGTTCTGTATCAGGTCATCAGAAAGCTCGTTTAGGTTTGCTTTCTGGTCGGCATTGATTGGTAATTTGGCTATTTCTTCCCTGAGCTCCTCGGTCAGTTCCACGCTTACCTCAGAAAAATTATTCACAAAATTCAGCGGATTCTGGATTTCGTGGGCGATGCCGGCGGTCAGTTCTCCCAGGGAAGCCATCTTTTCTGCCTGGATGAGCTGGGCCTGGGTGGCTTTAAGCTCCGAGAGCGCCTGTTCCAGCTCTTCCTTTTGCCGGGTGAGTTCTGCGGTCCGCTCTGCCACCTGTACTTCCAACTGGGCTTTGAGGGAACTGGTTACCTGGTTTTGTTCGTGCTGCTCCCGGGTTTTCTGTTTTTCTTTTTCCAGTGCCTTTCTCTGACGGTTGGTAATGATCCACATAGCCACCATCCAGATCACGGAAAAGGTCGAGGCCGATTTCAGCATGCTCCGGAAAGAAGAAGTATAATCTTCGGGAGTCAGTTTAGCTACATCGGTCGCCACCGCAATAATAATATAGGGTGCAAAGGCCAGCATGATGGGCCGGGCAGTATGAAATTCCCGTTGACTATACAGCACATAAATCAGGTACAACATCATCAGATGGGCGGCCCAGGAAATATAGGGCCTCAGAGGTGCCACACTGAACTCCAAGCCTATCATGATTACAGAAATAAGCAGTATGATTTTCAAAATGCCGTCCCACCTAGGCATGGACTGTGCCATGTCAAGGTTTTTTCGCAGGTACCTGACAAAGAAAACAACCAGAATCAGTTCTATAAGCATGGCATCAAATTATAATAAACCTGAGACAAATAGGAAGGTTCAGGCTCTTAAATTAAATCTTTATCAGAAAATGCTCAACTAATTCTTAAAAGGTTCCTTGGGGAGGCCCTGTCTTGGGACAGCCCGATTGCTCCTGGGCGTGGCACAACCAAATAAAGGGCTACCCTGGCCAGAGGCCAGTGACCGACCGGCAAGTTCCCCGAAAGGTAGAACACCAGCCCTGTTTTTAAGGAGTATGGATCTGTTTGCAGTAATGCTGCGATCCTTGGATGGCATGATCAAAATTTCTACGGGGTTGTCTTGTCAGGGGCGGCGGGGGCTTTAAATTTTTTTCTTTCATATAAAACAGTACATTTAAGCGCCAAAAGCATCAGTTCCAATGCAATTCCAGAAGGTTTATTCGTTTGTTACGGGGAAATTAGAAAAGGATTTACCAAAGTACCTTGCTTATCATAATGTTCACCATACCAAGGAAGTGGTTCAGCACGCCAGATACCTGGCTGAAAAGGAAGGGGTGCCCGAAGAAGACATGAATATACTGCTGGCCGGGGCTCTTTTTCACGACACCGGTTTTATCGAAAGCTACAAGGATCATGAAGAATATTCCTGTGAATTTGCCAGGAAGCATCTGCCCCAGTTCGGCTATACCCAAGACCAGGTGGCAAGGATTTGTGCGCTGATTATGTCTACCCGGATTCCACAGCAGGCTACCAACCTGTTGGAGCAGATCCTTTGTGATGCTGACCTCTTTTACCTGGGTACTGAAAAATATTTTGACCATGCCAAATTGCTTTACCGGGAATTGAGGAATATGGTCATTATCAAAAAGTATGAGGAGTGGGTAAACTTCCAGGTTGAATTTATCGAAGGGCATCAGTTCTTCACCAGGACGGCCAGGGAAGAACTTCAAATCCGCAAGGAGCAAAACCTGCATCTGATTAAGACCAGGGCTCATGAGGAAAAGAAAAGAAAGCATGTCCATTTTGACCTTACCTTCCTGCTGGACCTCCTGTTTATTGGTGTCGGGGTGGTTACTGCGGCATTTGCATTGAAGGGCTTTCTGGTACCCAATAACTTTTTTGATGGCGGTGTAACCGGCATATCGCTGCTGATCCATGAAATCTATAAATTTAATCTGGCCACTGTTATCCTGCTAACCAACCTGCCCTTTATCATCCTTTCCATGAGGGCCATCAATTATAGTTTTGCTTTTAAAACCTTCGTCTGTATCGTGCTACTGGGTTTATGCCTGTTGTATATACCTTACCCGGTAATAACCTCCGATAAACTGCTGGTTTCCATTTTTGGGGGCTTCTTCCTGGGGGTTGGTATTGGACTGACCATGCGGGCCGGCTGCGCGGTGGATGGCATTGAAGTACTGGCCTTATATGCCTGGCGTAAAACAAGTTTCACCATCAGTGAGATCATACTGGCGCTTAACATCATCATCTTTTCCATAGCGGCCTTTCAGTTTGGCATCCAGACGGCCCTGTACTCCATGCTGACCTATTTTACCGCTTCCAAGACCGTGGATTATGTGGTAGAGGGTATTGAAGCCTACACCGGTGTTACGATCATTTCAGGCAAGAGTGAAATCATCAAATACCGTCTGGTCAATGAGCTGGGCCGCGGCATTTCCATTTATAAAGGAGAACGGGGTTACCTGCCCGGGCGATTTGAAGTGCACGAGGACTGCGATATCATTTTCACCGTGATCACCCGGCTTGAACTGCGCAAACTACGCAACCTGGTCAGTGAGATTGATCCAAAGGCCTTTGTATTTGCCAGTATCATCAAAGAAACTTCCGGCGGAATTATGAAAAGAAGGCATATTCATTGACTGGAACCCTTTTTAAAGAAAGAAGGTCCCGTTCATGTTCTCTATCGCCGGCCTGTCTGTTAGCGGAAGGATCCGCTTAAGTCCCCGGTAAGCCAACGGAATTTATCTCCCAGGTTTTTAAAACGAATTTCCTTTCTGCTGAATTCCAGGATTCCTTCCTCCTTTAGACTATTGAGCAGGGTGGTCGCCGTCTGCCGGCTGGTACCCGTCAGTTGCGCCAGTTCATCATGGGTGAGGTAATTGGGGATGGTCATACCGTTTTGGAGGTCACCTTTGGGATGGGGATGTTCCCGCAGCAGCTGTTCCAGGAAAAGCAGGATCCGGGTGCGCACATCCTTTTGTAAAATATTGATCAGCCGGTTTTCAAAACGTTTGAGCCGGATTCCCGCCAGCTTGCTGTATTTAATGGCCATTTGCGGCTTTTTGAACAGCAGGTTGGTAAAGTGATCCACAGTAAATGAGCAAAGACTGATGTCTGACTTAATGCACTGTGCAAATTCCCCGTGTAAATTTTGGCGATCCAGTCCAACCTGGCCAAAAAAATCCCCCGGTTTCAGGATATCGGTAATGATCCGATTGCCCCTTTCATCTAGCTGGCCGATTTTAATATGACCATTTTTAATAAAATAGATCTGATTATGCTGGAATGCTTCGAAATAAATGAATTCATCACGCCTGAATTCCTTATAATTATCCAGAACCTGTAATTCTTTGTATTCCTCGTGGGAAAGGGAGGACCAGAGATCAAATTTCCGGAGCAATAGCTCCCTGTCACTGCCTGACATCTTTTGGCTGATTTTTTGGAAAGATAAGATAAAAATGGACTTTCCCGACCTGCTTCCTTTTCCTTAAGCCCCTTCATTGTACCGGGATTTTCACCTGATTATTTCCAGGCCTTTCCGAGAGGGAGTATGTAAGCATTTTTTATACCCCTCCTAACCGCCTCCAAAAATCGGAAATTATAAACAGGCCGGCCAACCTGCTACTGCCTGATAATACCCTTACCGTGTTACCGGTGTAATAATTGGGAGTATAGTAAAAAGTGGTTTATTCATGGGATTCATAATTGGTATTCACAGCAGGCGCTGAATGAAAAAGTCAACAGCCCTATCAAGTCCTTGGGGGTAAAGGGCTTCTGGACTTAGTCAGGCAGCCTTCAAAAAAACAGGGCTAAAAAATTGTGTTCGTCAGATCCATTGCAGGATGCAGCCAGGGGAGTTTGGTACTTAGGCGGATCAATTGCCTGACCCGTCTAATTTTTTGGTCAAAACCGCTTCAATGCCCCAAAAGGGGATGTTGCCGAACCTTTCCCTGGCAAAAAGGAATATCCATCCGGGTAAAAATGGGCTGAAAATAAAAAAGGAGCTCCTAGAAAAGAGCTCCGGCATTGATTATGATCACCATGATTGCATGATGACAGCGTTTATGATTAGTTGGTCCATTCTTCCAGTTCTTCGAGGTCTTCGGAGGTTACGCGCAGAATCTTCAGGGTATTACCCCGGGTAAGCTGTACCATATAGACAGTTTTGTCCATGGCCATGGTGATTTCCTGGGCATAACTGATCGAGTAACCATAATAGTTGCGATGTACCGTTTCCCGTATATTTCCGGGTAAATGGTCCTCAAGGTAGCCAGCAACGGTGAAATGCCAGGTGCCGTTGGGGTTAAAATAGGCCCTGCAGTCGACGCCCTTTAGCTGAAAAATGCACATGAAGCCCTTGTCTTTTAGCTGTGACCACTGGACATCGGCGGCGGAACCATACATTTTTGAAAAGTCATTGACGGCCCGGCTGCTGATGGCGGCTCCGACCGATGTTTTCGGGCGACTGTTACTATTACCCGCAAAGGCATACTCAGTAATCTGTGCCTGGACATGGGTGCCAAGCAACATGATGCTAAAAGCGGAGATGGCTGTTAATTTTTTCATTTTTTACAATTTTAATTTTTATTCAAGGATAGGTCAGGCCTTTGGATAAAACAGATTGGAAATGCAGTCCAACACCATCCTGCACCCTTCCCTTGTTTTTAATGTTGCGCAACATCCCCGGTTACTTCTTCACATTTGAACCCAACCTGTACAATCTGCCCGAGTCCGGGAGGTCCGATTCCCCAATCGGAAATATATAGTTTGTCTTCAGGCCAATTGATTTCAGCAATACTGTGGAAAATAGGATGCTATTTTTCATGGTATTTCATTTTGTATAATTAAATTTTCCACCAATCCCTTACATGGACCTTCCCAATGGGCAGCAAACAGACCTTCCCCTGGCAGGGTTTCTTAATGGGTTCTCTTTTGGAAGGCAGGGCATTTTCTGCCATCATCCCGCAGTGAGGCAAACTCTAATTAATTCCTGAATTTAGATCAGATAACGGAGGCCCTTTGCCACCGTTGAGTGAGCGGTGGTTTTCAACTCCTGAAACCCTGACTTGGATGAGGGAAGGAAAGCGGGGATTTATTGTTTTTTCGCCTGATGTAAACAATTACAGTGGTTCCGGCCGGCCTATGTTCATGGTCATAGAGGTCCTGGAACTCAAAGGGGGGATGAAGGTGATCATCGTTAAAATCAGCCAGTCTCTTACCTGTAATTTCCAGGCCTTTGGATGGATGAATATCGAGGAAGTTATTTTTCCATTCCGCAGCCTTTTCCCGGCCCACCCCATTATCGGTGATTTTGCAGACCAGCCAGGCATTGTCCGCCTCCAGGCTGATGGTTATTGACCTTTGCCCTTCCTTACGGCTTAACCCATGCCAGAGTGCATTTTCAACAAATGGCTGCAGGATGAGCGGGGGTATTTTTTCAAATTCAGTGACTATGTGATCGGGGATCTCGATTTTATAATTCAGCTCCATATCCAGGCGCAATGCCTCGAGTTGTATATACAGTCCGATGGTTTCCAGCTCCTTATCCAGGGTGATTACCGCATATTCGGAATTATAGAGTACCTGGCGGAGCAATTTGGAAAAGGAGCCTATATATCTTATTCCTTCTTCCTTTCTGTCAGTGGCTACCAGGGCCTGGATGGAATTAAGGGCATTATAGATGAAATGGGGGTTCATTTGCGCCTTGAGGGCTTTCATTTCCAGTTCCTTAAGTTGGTTTTCTATAGCGGATTGCCGCCTGATTTTCGCAATTCTGGACCGGAAAAATCCCAGGATCAGGCAGAACAAGATCAGAAATACCAGCAGTCGGAACCACCATTTTTCCCAAAAAGGTGGGGTAATGGTAAAAGTAAAAACAGCCGGCCTGCTCCATCCTGAACTGAGATCATTGGCCTTAACCATAAAGGTGTAGACCCCCGGGTGTAATTGGGCAAAGGAGACCGATTTGATTTTGGACGGGTTACTCCAGGCCGTATCCAGCGGAATTAACTTATAGGAGTATACGGTGTTGGAGGAGGAAATATCCAGGGCATTAAAATAAATGGCCAAAGAATTTTGGCGGTAATTCAGCCTGGGGTTAAAAGGCAGCTGGCTGTAATTGTACAGCGAATCCGATAATTTACTCCAGTCCGTTTCTTTGAAATCAAGATATACTTTTTCAATCGTAATCCGGGGCGGGGCCTTTTTCAGAGTGATTCCGTTGGAATTGAAACGGATGATCTTGTTGGCTGTAGTTAACCAAATGGTCCCATTTTTGTCCGAAAGGATTTTCTCGTTTTCGACCTGGTCAATGGTCAGGTTTTCACTTTTAAGGTAGTTGAATATTTCCCATTTGCCCTGATCGTTCTTTTGTAATATATCCAGGCCCGGACTGGATGCCACCCAGATTCGTTGCTGGGGATCGGAGGTAATACCTATTACGTGGTTACTTTGCAAACCGTCGGAAACAGTCAAATGATTGATCAGCCGGGGCCTTAGGTTATCTTTAAAATCGTATTGTAATAAGCCGGAACCAGGATAATCTATCCAGCAGGTGCTGTCGGCGCCTTCGAAAAAATAATTGATGCTGAAAAAAGCTCCCTTATTACTGCCATCAATACCGGTTTGGCTTACCAGAGAATGCAGGTTGTTTGCCTTGTCGATGCAAAAAACGCCCAGATTATTCAGATAAAGCAGGATCAGGCCGTTTTTTAATTCATGTACCCGGGTAGGCTTAATAATGGGCATACCGGTATTGGCCGGCAGAAAAGGTTTAAAACCCTGTGCGTTACCGATCAACAGAGTCGAGTCTGCGCAAATTAAAAACCGGTTCAGTCTCTTGATGTAGGTTCCATCATAGATATACTCATTTGGCTTTAAATGCAAGGAGGAGGAAAAATCCGCCAGGGAACCTTTGTTAAAGAGTAAGAATCTAAAAAAGCGGGTGAAAATCCAAAGTCTGTTTTCCCGGTCAAAGCAAAATACATCGGCTGGATCCCTGAAGTAATTAATGTTGCCAGGACCTGGGGGGGCCTTAATTTGTCTGAATTTCCCCTTGGACAATAACTGCATCCCATCCTGGATCCCCGAAGACAATAGCAGACTGTTATCCGGCAGAACAAGGGCGTTGTAAATCCCGTTCATGGGTTTGTTTCCTATATTATCCATGATGGTAAAAGAAATATCATTGATCCGTAACAGGCCGTGATTGGTGCCTGTCCAGATATTTTGCTTTAAATCCTCACTGATGAAATAATGAAACCCTGACTGGTCCAGCGTATGAAGAAAATGATTCCAGCGGCCTGGCTCAGAGTATTTCAGCAAATTGGTTCCTGCCAGCCAAAGCCGATTTTTTGAATCGATAAGATAGGAAAAGTAGTCGACAACCGGGGTTTCTCTTATCAGAAATGGTACCAGCTGGTGGTTATGAATCTTCAGCAAAGCAGATTTGGTACTCACCCAAAGCACCCCGGCCTGTATAGACATGACATTGAAAGCGTTGTCATTTCCAGCCATGGAATCAATCAGCATCCAATTACCCAACCTTGTTTTACAATAGATCGATGTTGAGTAATTGACGTAGAGTTCACCCTGGTATTCCACCAGGTTTCTGCAGTTTACATTATCGTAGCCAGGAACCAGTGAAATCTTATTCCAAATGGTATCGGCAAAATGGTAGATTCCTTTGGTGGTGAGTGCCCAGATACTGCTGTCTTTGTTTTCGATAAAACTGAACACACCGGTATTGGTCAGGTGGTCACTGGTTGGATAGGTGATGAATCTGTAATTTTTGTATTGGGCTATGGTTACATTGTTACCAATCCAGAGTCTATCGCGGCTGTCCTGAAACACCTTGTCACAATTCAAGGAGGGAAGCCCGTCTTCCATACCGTATTTTACGAATTCCCGCCCGTCAAAACGGCTCAATCCCCCCCTTGATCCTATCCAGATATACCCATATTTGTCGGGATATAATACCGTAGTTCCGGAACTCGGTAAACCATCATTTACATTATAGGTTCTGATGGCCTGTTGTGCTCCTGCTAGGAGTGGAATCAGCAGGATAATCTTTAACATCAATGACAGCAGCAGTCTATGTATGAAAAGGGGTTTCAACTCCGGATGTTTAACATGACCAGTAATTCTTCCTTATGGGACCTGGATAGTTCAATTTCATGGCCATTGCTCATGACTATTTCCCCGCCATCGCCTTTACGGTATAATTTAATGTGAGACAGATTGATGAGGTAGGAGCGGTTGGCCCTGAAAAAGGATTGATTAGAGAGCATTTCATCATATTGCTTCAGGGTGTGACTCGATATCACTATTTTCCCTGAAAGCAGGTGAAATTCCGTGTAGTTATTACTGGCCCGGCAGTACAGGATATCATGAACAGAAAGGAATATGAATCCCTCCAGGGTGGGAATGGCCAGTTTATCCGGGGTTTTCTGGGGGTTTTTAATATCCTGGTACAACTGGTCGACTTGCATTTTGGAGGCGGACTTCAGCGGGGCTTCCCTTCCTTTTACCTTATTAACAGCATCAACCAGTTCCGCTGCCACTATGGGTTTGAGCAGGTAGTCAATGGCATTGAAGCGGAAAGCCTTAATGGCGTAGTGGTCGAAGGCTGTGGTAAATATAAGTGCAAAATCAATCCTGTCTAGTTTGTTGAGCAGGTCAAACCCGCTTTCACCCTGCATTTGTATATCCAAAAAAACCAAATTGGGTTGGTGCTGCCTGATACCAGCCAGCCCCTCTTCCACGCTGGAAGCCTGACCAAGCAGCAGCAAATCCGGGAAATGCTGATGAAGCATTGTTTTCAGGATATTACGGCTCTGTAATTCATCATCGATGATAAAGGCTCTGTTCATATGCATACTTATAGGATTTGGTTTAATATATAAGTGCAGTCTGATGAATTAACTACATCAAGTTAAGTTGATTTTTTATAGCGTAAAAATAAATCTTGCCCAAAGGGGGTATTCGGCTTTAACGTTGATGTGTAGGGGTAGCATGGGTGGGGATGCCAATGGGGCCTTCAAGCGGTCATTTCCCCGGAATATGTATAAAAGTATCCTTAAAGCTTGCGCTCCAGTGACATTTGAATGATTCCTTTATTTTGTTTTCGCATTATAATGGAAATTTTAAAGACCCGGCCAGCAGGAAGACCTCCTGAGGAGAAAAGGTCTGGGGTGGGGCAGGCGGGGGAAAATAAGGTTTATGTTAAATACAGCAACATGCCGATTTTGAGGAACATTCGCCCCTTACTGAGCCAGGAAGCCCAGCTGGCGCATGACCGTTGTCCTGTCAAAAACCTGGGAATGTCCGCAGACCAGGCCATTGCAGACACGATATATAGTAACACCGCTGGTTTGGATTTTTTGAAAGGTGGGTGGAAAATTTCCTATCTTACCCAGGTTCGTGCCTGTCATCGACCAGGTAATGGCGACCAGGTCGCCATCGGACAGGGTGCTGAGAATATCAAAATGCATATCGGGAAATGAATCAAAGGTATAATGAAGTCTTTTTTCAAACTCGCGATGATCCAGGGTTTTCCCTTCCCAAGGATCCCCCCGGTCCAGGTCAATGCGATAGGCAGGACCAACAAAAAGGGGAATGCTTGAGAAATCCTGATTATTCCAGATGGCTGTTATGAAATTTCTTATAATCAATGCATGGTCCATATAGGGTAATTTAACTGATAAGTGATCTGCCGGGTTCGTTCTTTTTCCTTAACCCTTAGGTGGTTTCCTCCGGCGCCTCCATGGGGCTTTCCAATCAAAGGTTACAGCCATCAGGATCCTTCAGAGATACGACCAAAGGGTAATTGTACACTATTGGCTCCGGTACTTCCGGGGGCGGCATTTTGTAGGGAACCCATCACTGGAAGGAGACCTTCCTTACCCTGTTACCGGTGTTGGTGTTATAATTGAAGGTGGTAATATACAGGTTTCCGAATGCATCCATGGTGATCCCCTGGGGCCCGTCAAAGGAGGCATCCAGCCCAATACCATCTATATCGGCCGCGTTGCCGCTGCCGGCAATGGTGGTGACGTTTCCTGAAGGGTCAATCTTTCGGATCCTGTTCTTGAAATGATCGGCCAGGTAGATATTGCCGGAGGTATCCTTTGCCATTTCCCAGCCCTGGAATTCAGGATCAGTTGAATAGGGGGAGGCGATTCCCGTGTTGGAAATGCTGTATACGGAGGCAGGGTAGGCAGCTACAAAAAGCTGACCCTGGGAATCAAAAATCAGGTTACGCGGTGTGGTGAGACCGGCTGTGAAAACGGTTTTGTTGTTTCCATTGATATCGGTACGGACAATCGTGCCGGCCGTATTGTTGCTTATATAAAGATTCATACCGTCGGGGCTTACAGCTATTCCGGTCAGGGGCATACTGTCCGTATATATGACTGTCATGTTGCCGGCAGGGTCCATCCGCATGAGGTGCAAATTGAAATCCGTGACAAAAAGATTATTCGTGTTGGAATCAATGGCGAGGTTATAGGGAGAATAAAAATTTTGCCCGTTGACCAGGGTTGGAATGGAAAAGCTGGAAACGGTGAAATCAGCAGCGGAAATCTTCCGGATCAGCCTGTTATAGCAGTCTGCTACAAACAGGTCCCCGTTTTTGGCACAAGCAATGCCCCAGGGGCAATTGAAAGAAGCGCCCAGCCCCGCTCCATCGGCTGTTCCCACCTGGCCGTTTCCGGCAATGGTCGTGACAACCACCTTGGGGTCATAGGTAAACTCAGGACCTACAAAGGTTTTACCGCTTACGCTCATGACGATTTTGCCTGAACCAGCCTTCATGGGTACCACCGCCTGAACACTATCAGGGGAAGCGTTGAGAATAGACAGCGGTTTATTATTAAGGGAGAGGGAAATCTGGGAGCGGTCAGCCGGAAAATTCGAGCCATGCGCTACGATCGTATCACCTCCATGGGAAATCATGGGGACTATGGATGAAATGACAGGATCCTGTTTGTTTTCCAAGGCCTTCTTTGCGCAGCCGGTGATGAGAATAGCCATTAATAAACAGAGGCTGAAGTAAGGCAGGGATCTGATAACCATGACAGGAGGTTTAATTTGATAAATTTATTAAATATGTTGTAAATCACCCTCTTTTTCTTTTTTTAGGGGAGGCATCCTGTTGGTTTGCGGACGGCCAGCATCAGGGGTTTAGGGAGTCTGCGGAGTATCCACGGGGGTAAGTAGGTGTGGTTACGGGGAATGGGTAATTTTTCAAAAATAAAGGAAGGCATAAATGATACTATAACATGGAACCTTATTTTTATATAAAATAAATCAATATGATTGTAACCCTACGCAAAAATGCCTTTTTAGGTCTTGCCGCTTCTGTTTTGCTGTTTAGTTGTGCCAAAACAAATGTAAAGAGCCCTTCGGCTTCCTCCACAGTCAGTTCCACGGTCCTTGTTCATAAATATGGACTGGTTCCCATGACGCCGGAACAATGGAAAAATGTGCCGGTATTTACACCGGATCTTTTCAGGTCAAACAAAGAAGAATTGGGTCTGACTTATTCGGGGTCACTGCCTGGCAGTTATCTGTTAACCTCCCCGGCCATCAGGGACCAGGGACAAATTGGCTCCTGTACAGGCTTTTGCGGATCGGAAGCCAATGAAATCATCCATTATTATACCTATAATACCGTTCCAGCGCCCCCCAGTCTCACGGTATCCAGTGGTATATCAACAGCAGCCAATACCAAATTCACCAGCCCGGTCAGTTATTTCGGGCCCAACGGTGAACTGTCCCCCCTGTTTTTATATTATGTGGAAAGATGTGTCATCAATAAACAGTCCATCAGCACTGATAACGGGGCCAATATGGTCAATATCGGGGAAGCCCTTCAGGGTCTCAAGAGCAATACCGGATCGGGAACGGCCCTCACCCTGAATGGCCATACTTTTAAGGGCCAGCCAACAGAAGATCTGTATCCTTACCCCACTACCCATATCACTGCCGACAGTCCGTATAACCTGGCCACCGCTGCTTCCACCCAGTTTAAAACAGCGCCTGGTTCCTCGGCTATTTCCGATGCACTGAATTTTGGCATATCCATCCAATCGGGTACTACAGGCAGTTCGGGAATAACCGCCCATGGATACTACCTGATCAGCAGCACAGGGGATACCAATGAAGTAAACAATGTAAAAATTGCCTTGCTCAATAATAAGCCTGTTATGATGGGGTTCAATGTCTATGACAATAAATCGACTTATGCTGTATTTGAAGGGCTCAACACCACCAGTTATGTATACAACCCCCTTATTGCAAAAACCTCCAAAGGAGTAACCTCCTATGTGCTGAATTCGCAGCTTTCCCTGCTGGGTGGACATGCCGTGCCACTGATCGGTTTTGTCAATGACGGTACCCCTTCCACCAGTGCGACCGGCGGCGGTTATTTCATAGCCCAGAATTCCTGGGGTGTACCCTGGGGCTATTATGGTCATTTCTACCTGCCTTATTCGGTCCTGAGGAATTCATCGGTGGTAGGTAGTGGTAACTTATACGTCGCCATCCCATAATTATTTATTATTCCAACCTGTTTGCACCACAAGGACCTTTTTAAAAGGTCCTTGTGGTTTACGGACAGTTTCTGCGGACCCGGCTGATTTGTCAGACAATCAGGGGGGCTTGTTTATTAAATGCGGTATTGCGATCTTTCTGTTAACAGCCCCGGGGATTCAGCCCACCTGTTCTCCTGTTGGTTGGATGGGTGTTCAACTGATGCCCTGATCGATGCTACCCGGGAAGATGGCTTTTATTTATTCCGGATTATCAGGACAGGGTCATTGACGAACCTGTAATATTGGGAAAAAAACCGCCGGATCTCTCCATAATCTTCCTTGAAAAAGATTTCGGTTTTGAGCGTATAGGAAGTTTGGATCTCGATGACCTTATGATGAAAGGTTATTTTTCTTTCAAACCGGATGGTGGAATCCTGTTTTTCCAGCAGGATATCTGCAGGCAAACTGGCGGGGGAAAATTATCTGGCAATTTCAGCTCGACATTGACCCGATAGGATTGTTTGACACCAAAATCAATATCAGAAAGCCGAATGCTGTCCCTAAATGGGTTTTCCTCCTGAACAGCAAAGAGCAATGGGTTGATAAAATAGATTTTGTCCGTATTCGACGGTTTAAAACGAAATGACATCTTTCCAATCAGGGTATCATTATCATCCAGGTTATGGATGTAGCTGACGGAATCCATCACCAGATCAGTCATGTTTTCCCCGGGTGCTGATCGGTCCTTACTTTTCCCCTGATTCCTTATTTTTTCCATTTCCGATGACTTGGCATATCCGATCATTCGGCTTTGGGATAACCCTTTAATCCCCCCCTGGCTATCCATTTCTGCCTGGATGCTGGTTTCCTTTATCATCGAAATCCTGTTGTCGGTGATAAATATCCAGCCGTATTTGTCAAAATCTACCAGGTAGGCATAGGTATTTAATATATTGTAAGGGGGAATTTTGAATGACAGATCCTTTTGTGTACAGTCAACGTCATAAAAAAGCAGGCTGTCATACACAATCAGGTCCAGGCCGTTAAACTGGCTTAAAATGGAAAAGGATTCATCCGGATTTCCATTTTCATGCGTGCTGACCAGCAGCGGGTAGCAGCTGACCCCGGCCATGCGCAGCAGGTTCAGCAGCAGGAAATTCATCTCAGCACTCGAAGGGGTTTTAGTTTTCAGGCATTCTTCCACCGAATTAAAGTAAAAAACCTGTTCACCGTTCCATTCCACATTTTTTTGGACATATCGATAGGCGGCGGAAATCTTATCCTCAGTCCGGGCCATCTTTTTTAGGGAATCCGTAAAAGAAGCAGCTATCCCAACTTTTTCCCGGAAAAGGTGCCCAAAATGTCTGGCCCTGAGCAAATAGAAATTATATACACTCCAGTTGGTCCCAAATTTATTAAGCATGCTGGAGACAAAGCAGGGTGGGGCCATATCAAATTCCAGCAGCTGAGGGTGTCTTTGAGAGAACCCATCAGCGGTTCTGTTTTGAAAGATCGGATATTCCGCATGGTAAAAGACCTGGTCGTCTCATTGAATTGGGTATTATAGTATTTTTTGAGCGAGGAGTCTTTTTCAACGGAATCAACCAGAAGGGTATGGTAATTTATTTTCATGTATGATGGGATAACAGCCGTAATCCTCGAGAGGGCGGTGGGCAGGACATCCTGAAAGATCCATGGCTCCAGATAGATGGATTTTTTATTGGTCTGGGTATAAGTGTATTCGATGACCGAACCCTTTTTCAGGTTTGGGAAGGTAAAAGAAACATAGTTCAGGTTGTTGGTTTCAACAGACTTTTGATCAAAAATTTGTTTTCTTTCAACTTTTTCTCGGATCAGTTTGCCCGATGGATCCGGATAAAAAACATATGCCTCAATATCAGTTATTTTTGAGGAAATGCTTTTTAAAAAAATAGGGGACTTTGATGACAGCAGATTTAAAACCTGCCTCTGTGAAAATTTTAATGCGGGCCCTGAAATCGGGGAACGTGGTCGGGTAACCGGAAAACTCATTGAGGTCAAAACTGATTTTTTGGGTTTTCAGTAATTGCATCGCATCTGCCCCTTTTTCAAAGGGGCAATCTTTCATGTTCAGCTCTTCGGGGCTTACTTTGCCAAATGCGCGAATGATATTTTGCGAATGCGACTTTTTCGGCAAAGGCGATAGGAGGAGGAATAATACAATTGCACTTTTCATGCGCGGGATAGAAGGTTTAATGATTTGTGAAACACGGACATTCCAGCCTGGCCATCGCAAGGACGGATGCTCTTTGAAGGCAATACAAAACTGATAATCCCTTATGCAGTGAGGATATGTTGCCCATTTCGCCTCATAAGGTAATGTTAATCAATTATTTGATCAAGGTTTAACAGCAATAAATTTCCAGTGGGATTTATGCCCGCTCATCCCGGCCGGGTAGGGGCATCCCACTATGGGCCGGTTGATGCGCCTCTTTACGGGAAACTATTTAAACGGATTAGCCCGTTTTTGGCAGTTCTTTGCTGCGTGTTTTAAATGTTCACCCGTATATTTTTTTTTGCAATAGAAGGATTTATTAAATTACCTGTGCCCGGGAATGGAAGGACCCATGCATCCGGTTGGAAATATTGTATATCGGGCAGGCCAAACCAACGGTATAAAACCACCTGGTTGGAGACATTTATTATAAAATAGACTCATTTTATCTTTAAGCCCTTAAAATTACAGGATATGAATAGTGCTGTTGATACTTATATAAGTAAGGCCCAAAAATGGCAGCCTGAAAGCAAAAAATTGAGAAAGATACTGCTTGATTGTGGGCTAACCGAAACATTGAAATGGGGTAAACCCTGTTATATGTTTCAGGAAAATAATATCATTGTCATTCAGGGATTTAAAGAATACTGTGCACTGTTGTTCTTCAAGGGGGTCCTCTTGAATGACCCCCATGGCATTCTCCTAAAAACCGGGGAGAATACCCGGGTGGGCCGGCAGATCCGTTTCACCCATGTTCGGGAAATAGTGGAGATGGAACCGGTTCTGAAAACTTATATTTATCAGGCCATTGAAGTGGAAAAGGCCGGTTTGAAGGTGGAGCCGAAAAAGCACGGCGAACTCATCCTGGCTGAGGAATTCATAGATCATTTAGCCAAACAACCCGCACTGAAAAACGCTTTTGAGTCATTGACCCCTGGGCGGCAAAGGGCGTATAACCTGTTTTTTTCTGCTCCCAAACAATCCAAAACCAGGTCGTCTAGGGTTGAAAAATGCATCAAGCAAATTTTACAGGGAAAGGGATTAAATGACCGTTAGACAGCCTGGCATCTGCCTTTTTTGTCCAATCACAGCCCCTCCGCTGTCCTTTGGGTAACCCACCAGAGGATGCGACGGGTTTTTCACCATTGGGCTGCGCGAAGGTCTATCGAACATAATTTTTACCCTGATAGCCCCCATCAGGGCCATGAAATGAATTCATTCTTGGTGAGTAGGGGTAAATGGTGTTGCTGCCTTCCGGCAGCATTCAATACCCTTAGGTTTTTTTAATTTCGTAACACAGTTCGACCAAGCCGCTTTTATAGGCTCTCAGGTCCTTTAGGTGCAGCGCCTGTTCAATTCCCAGGTGATCAAAAAGGCGTTTCCCATCACCCAGAATAATGGGTAAGACAGATAGCCTTATTTCATCCGCCAGTTTTAAGCCAATGAATTCTTTGGCGAGCATCGCTCCCCCTACAAGCCAGACATTCCGGTAGGCAGGTTTAAGCCTTTCATTCACCAACTTGTTGAGATCGCCCGCATACAGTTCAATATTTGGTCTGTCTAAGGGAAGGTTTTGGTGAGTGACCACAATGGCAGGTATCTCTCCATAAACCCATCCATAATTTTTTGACAGTTCCAGGGCGTGCTCGTAGGTCCTGGCCCCCATGAGGTAGCAATCTATTGTTTTAAGAAATGAACCAGGGTCCGGCTCAGCCATTCCTTGTTCAAAGTAGTCCGTAGTCTCAAACCAGGAAACGCTGTTGTCTTTTTTGGCAATAATTCCATCCAGGCTTGAAACCATATGTATGGTTACTTTAAAAGAGCTTGAATTCATTGTTTGGTTTTTATCCTTGAATCGATGAATAAGTTTTTACTACCCAATTTCTCAGGTCTTACACGCTGTGGGGCGAATAATGAAAGGAGGGTGGATTAAAGATAGGAAAGCCACCACTGCCTATGCGTTCTCTTATAGTTTCCATACCACTTACAAGGCAAATACATCACGCATATAATGAGCATCCAAAACAGGTAAACAATCCAAAGCGGATATCC
Source organism: uncultured Bacteroidota bacterium (assembly GCA_903906365.1). GTDB lineage: Bacteria > Bacteroidota > Bacteroidia > Chitinophagales > Chitinophagaceae > Puia. The sequence goes on from CAIVKC010000024.1 coordinate 182,278, forward strand.
AAATCCACGCGCCTGCCACACCAGGGGTGAACCCTCTGTTGTAAATGGTAATCCGGCACAAAATATGAGCAGGATGTTCAGCACCCTGAGCAGCAACAGGTGAGCCAGGAAATAGAAATAGGGGACATGGCCATACACTCCACAAAAGCTGGTAAAACGGTTTACGGCCTTTTCCAACAGAGCCAGCAGGATCAGCACCGGGCCCAGCGTCATACCCAAAAAATCAAGAGAAGGCGGCTGTTTGGTTGTATTTAAAAAGGAAAGCAGCGAATGGGCCATATTGCGCTGCAAAGACCAGGGCGCAGGGTCACCGTAGCCATTGTTCCACCGCAACAGGACAAACAGGGCGATCATCCCGGCTCCTATTTTCAATAGCACTTTTCTGCGGCTGGCCGGATCATAGGATGGGTCAAAAAGGGCGCCAAGAATATATCCAATTAACAATACACCACTCCATGGCAGTGCAGAATAGAGCAGGACGATGATGCGATCCCCACCCAGAGGGATTACGGCACCCCGGCCTGTCAGTAGCAGCGTCAGCAAATTTCCGGCAACCCCCTTGTCGGGAACAGTGGTGTAGTCCAGCAGGTTATGACCGAAGACCAGCATACAGCCAATGGTACCTATCAGCACTATCGGGGCCTTTAGCCGTATCAGTAATCCCAGCAGCATCATTCCCAGGCCAATGGCCCAGAGTACTTCCAATACGAATACATGATACCCCGGATCGAAGGTAAAGAGTAGGGTAATCACCAGCAGGTCGGTGGTAATCAGCCAAAGCCCCCGCTTGAATAGTAAACCTGTGAGTGCTGGCCCCGTTTTTTTAAATCCCGTCAGGAAGGCAGAAATACCGCTTAGCAGCACAAAGGTTGGCGCACAGAAATGCGTGACCCAACGGGTGAAAAACAAGATGACCGTAGTGGTAGCCATATTGGTCGGCGCATATTGCGCACCCTGGAAATGCAGGAAATCCCGGCTATGGTCAAGGGTCATGATCACCATAATCAGGCCGCGCAGGGTATCGATCCCGCGAATTCTTTCTTTAATTGGCTGAACGGTCATTGCCATCTAAAATACTCAATTTCTTTAAAAAAAAATCAGTGATACAAAGAGCAGACATGGCTGCGGTAGCCATAGTCGGCCATGTGCCTGATAGTCATAGGAAATATATGCCTTTGTAATACTGGATCCACCATTAATTTGATATCCGGAATTCATCCCGAAGGAACTGGTATTAGGAATGCGTTATCAAAAATTTATATTCATTCATCCTTTTTTTACCTCCTCCAAGAATAAGGGTTCCATTGAAAAAGTCGGAAACCCGGGACCATGCTAATCAATTTAAATCCAAGTTGACCTGAGTGGAGATTTTCCAAACCAGTTTCTAAAGGTTTTAAACCGGGTGCAGGAGGTCTTATCCTGCTGCTGATATTGTTAGGTTTTTATTGTCAATTATTTAACGCTTTTTATAATTTCCGTATCCCAATGGCTAATATCCTATTTACGCTAAGATTACAATTATACTGAAGTCGGAACGATACGTTTAAAAGGCCGAAAAACGGGTGATGATTTTTCGGTTTTTGAATGAAGGATCTCAAGGTAGCATCCATAAGTTGATACAGTTTAGAAATACTCTTTTTAAGACCTTTTTAATTTGGCTTTTGTCGATAATGGTTTAATAACCGTACTGATGAGTGATTCAGTGGTATCCAATAACAACTACATTGACAATCTATAGTAAAAGTGTTTGCAACGGTATGGGCATTCACGGACAAATACCAGAAGGCCAGGATTTATATGACTGGCAGCGCAACATCAATGACCCGTATGTTCTGGATGCGATTAGCTAAATATCGGAGAGAAATAGAGGAAGATTTTAACCCTATGGCCAATGGGCTAGTAAATGGGAGCGTTTTGAAAAAGGAGTGGAACATGAAGCATTTCTTGTTCAGTGGAGAAAAGCTAAATTCGTAATAACGAAGGTAAAAGACAAAAATAGATGCAAATTGCCTGCTATACGAATCGACAACTCTCTTGAGAAATACCGGGATAAGATACTTTTTAACGATAAGTTAGATACGGCGGAAAACATTTTGAAAACTGCCGGTCCTCCTAAGTCCGGAAGGCAGAGTTAAATCTTGCCAGTATGCTCCCTTTTATTGGTGGTACGTAGCGCCCATAAGATGGAAACATCAATTGCCTGGTTTGTCGACCATTCAGGAATCAAACACTTATTCTCTAAATAATAAACGAGTTAAGCGTTTGACGTAATTGGTTTCAGGCCTGTATCAATATATGAACCCTCAGGTACAGCGGGTTTTGGGTACAAGAGGTGAAATCGTGTTCCAAACATGAAATTTATCGAACCGGATTTTAAGGAATTTGGGAGAGGTCACCGGAGTTAGTGATGGGACTTCTGTTATTTGGGTTGGGTAGATTGCTTTATAGGCAAGTGGCCCGCGTTGTTCAGCCTAGCGGAGCGTATTATTTTTGGTGACTGTTAAATCTTTTCAGTGAAATTTTGTTATTTAGCCGATATGTATAATCGATACTTTTACAGGACATTGACCTCTTTAGTTACGGCATTGATTTTTATCGGGCCATTGACCTTGCATTCGCAAAATTGTGAAAAAGTGAGGCTTGCCGATTTCCCCCCAAGCGATCTTCCTTCAAAATTTGACACTTCCGGCGCAGAACAAGAAAAATGGAAGAATTGGGGAGCTTATAAATTTTATTATGGCATAGGAGTTCCTGTTGATTATGTAAAAGCCCGTCATCTGGCCTTTTTTGAAATGGCCCTTAATAGGGAAGAGGATGATCCATTCGCCGGAGCCTCCATTTTGATGATGCTATATGCGAATGGATTCGGAGTAAAGCGCGATCTGAATCTCAGTATTCGGTTGGCTTGCGCCAACGTGGGGTTTGCCGAAGCTGAAATAGAGGGGCGTGTCGAACACTTAAAGAAATTAAGTTCAGGGGAGTTCAAAGAGGTATTTGATCTATGTGATGATATTACCAGCGGATATATGATGGGTTTTTGTGCAGGCGTGCATTCGGAAATGGATAGTATAAGAAGACAGAAGACAATCGATTCCGTGATGAAAGGCTGGCCGAAAAAAGACAGTGAGGCTTACGCGACCCTTCGCAAAGCTGCCTCTGATTACTTTAAAGAAAGAGTGTTCTCGGAAGTGGATATGTCGGGAACGGCGCGGGCTGCTGAGGAGGTAGGTGAACAGGAGACCCTGGAAGAATCCTTTAAAGAAAAAATTGTAACCGCCGACAAATGCGGCTTTACTCTATACAAGGACGGTCAGTTGAATGATGCAGATAAAGAGCTCAATAACGTCTATAGTAAAGTAATGAACGCAAAAGATCCGATATGGGGGACTGTGACAAAACAGCGCATCCGGGCCACGCAAAGAGCATGGCTTAGATATAGGGATGCCTGGGTAATATTTGGCGCAGTCCGATGTCCAGAAGTAACCGCATCATCTTTAAAAACTTTGCTGACAAAAGAAAGGACCCTCCAGTTGGGAGAATTCATCGATCAAAAATAAGTCTGCACATCAGCTATTATTATACATTGACTCTTCTGGAATCGAACACTTATTGGTCTGGAATTTAATAGCTTAAATGAAATTACAAATAATCACCAAAACTGAAACCCGCTCTGAGAGCGGGTTTCAGTTTTGGTGCCCGGAACAGGAATTGAACCTGCACTACCTTGCGA